>NZ_CDBR01000013.1 GCF_000819685.1 Aeromonas allosaccharophila
CATTCATGCTCTTACCCTGACTAGGCATCTCCCTCAAACGTAGTCATATCTACGAGATGATTGCTGCGGCCTATGGCTACAGTACTTACGCGTCATTGCAAGCTGATGCGATTCTGCTCAGTAATACGAAATGGCAGGTTGCGTTGGATGTAAGTGCAATTGAGGCTAGAGCTAATATTCTGGGTATTAGTATTCCTGAGCTTATCACTCAGAAGTTGGCCACATCGTTAGTGCAGGCGGGTATTATAAGCCTACGCGTAAAAGAGATTTTGAGGAATCACCTAAACGACGATTACATTACTCAGCTTTATATTAAGAGTAGTCAACTTCCTCCTAATTCGACTACTGCTAGCCGCTTTAGCTCCTCAGACCATTATGCTGGGGAATTAATGAATATGTTTAAACAGAATGAATTTAATTCGCCATTAGTACACCAGGGGTTGGTCCAGCTAAGTGCATTTGCAGACCGAAATGCCTCGTCATTTACCGATTTTGAACTTCATCAAAAATTGTACAGAATAGCCAGTGGCTTTAATAGTGCTGATATTAATGCATTAGTTGACACAGATAAAGAACGATACATTTATTGGTATCATCACTTGAAAAAAGCTGCAATGTCATTTGATATGGATGCTGTGTTCGAGTTGGCATCACATGGACTTGATTCCTCTTTATACATTGGCTATATGGGCGGCAGTAAACGTAGTGAATCTATTGCAATAGAATGTGAAACTCGTGGCATGGTGGTGAATGCTTATTATTGGTGGATTGTTAGTGCAATCAATGGTTCTGTTGACGCAATATGTAAGCTGGTTAGTGATTATGATAAGGAAGACTCATTCCGGTGTTGGGTATGGATATTTCTTGCTAAAGAGTTAGGGTTTGATTTAATGACGTCGACAGATACAACTACAAGTTATGATATGCACAGTGGCGATGAAAGTTATACTTTCTCATTACCAGGTAAAATTCTTCCTGCATTGACTCCCCCCGACGTGGATACAAGTATATCCAATATGGCTCAACAGTTAGCATATAAGTTGTATGCTCAATATTTAGAAGATGACATTTTTTTTGAAGAGTATACTCATAATGAGTAACAATGATTTTTATAGATGTTTTTACGGAATGCAAGGGGGGCCCCCCCCTTTAATTATAATAAATCTGGATCTTTTCTCGCTACGCGAGGAAAAACTAAAATTATGGCAGCCAGATGTGTTGTCTTATATTAGTAGACACCATGTTCAATTCGTCCTACTAAGTCTACCACTGCTTGAACTCCTACTGATGTACTCAACAGTTCAGCTGGCATTTTCCCGCCAAGTCCCTTAGCTGGTTGATGTAGCCATGCTATGGATTTGGTATTATCATTTTCATTTAGGGAGCGAGCCGCATCCAGAGCCAATATAACACCATAAACCCTAGAACCTTGTTGAATAGTCAGAGGTGTATTTGTTCTGAGTTTACGTGAAATAGTATTCTTGCTAATGCCGGTGAGGTGGCATATCGTGCCAACATCTGTCATAACCATTTTAGCGAGCTGAGGGATAGTTTCTGGTTTTACGCCAGAAACTATCCATAAATGAACCATCAATGGATGATGTGGAATATTAAGGTTCTCAATTAGTGAGTCAGTTATAGCTAATCTAGGCTTCAAGTCATGAGCTAAATCGACTCTCATGGTGCTCTCCGATTTGTTTGATGATAACTGATGGTAGGTCTACATGTTAGTGTAGTGTCTGAACCTCATCATTTACGGAAGTTAATTTTAATGACGTTATCATGTCTGATATCTTGGTCCATATGTTCAGGATTATTTGCAATGTACTGGCTAACGAAATTCCCCCAACCCAAGAATAACTTTTTAAGCTTGTCTTTGTCACGCATAGACTCACCTTGATAAATTCTAGATAATCTATCACTGATTGTGTGATTAAGTAGGTGTTCTACTTCAAAAGGCGTTGCATTAAGTTCACGCCCACAACCATTTGAAACGCTACGTCTGAGGTCATGTAATGTGAAGTGTTCAATATCTATCATCTTTGCTTCTTGTAGTCTGCTAAGTGCGCGAGTTATTGCATCACCAGTTATCGGGAATTCAGGTCTGACACATGATTCGAAAACAAATTTACATGTCTTTGATGTGATTTTTCTTTGCTCAGAAATGATTTGTTTTGCTAGCGGACATAGAGTTACTACGTGTGGAATTTTATTTTTAGTATCCGGAATGAGCCATTCCTCATCATTTAGGTGTGACCACTCCATAGAAGCAACCTCTCCTCTGCGAACAGCAGTGAGAATAATTATTTTAATAGCATTGGCTACACTCGTAGACATGGTCATTGAAGTGGTTTTATTTTTACCATTGGTACTGTGTTCTCTCCATTTTACCGAGTTTTCATCTATTGTTTTCCACAATCTAGCCAATTCAATAGTAGATAAAGATCGTTGCCTTGGGTCGTTAGGGGTAGCATTATAAATTTTTGGTTTTAGAGCTAATGTCGGATTTGAATCAATAAGTTGTTTTCTGACTGATTCATCCATCATTTGATTCATCAACCCCATTGATTTACGTAAGCCCTCCAAGCTCCCTTTTTGGAGCTTTTGATAATGTTGATGCAATACAGCCATTGATATGTCACATACTCGGAGTTTACCTAGAGCATTCGCTAGATGCGTTTTGTAGATGCTTCGATAGTCAGAGACAGTTCTTGCACCGATTTCCATATACTTCCGATTACTACGTTTGGCATTGGCTTTATGTTGAATCCATTGCTCGAAAAATTCGTTCAATGTAGGCATTTGTTCATTTTTTTGCTTGGAACTTAACACTGCCTCTCGGGGATCAATGCCTTGTTTAACGAATACAACCATTCGAGCATGGGTTTCTCGGGCCAGTGCCAGACTCATTGCAGGATAGTTCCCAAGAGTCATCTTCGTTTGCTTTTGAGCTATGTAATATCTATAGAGCCAGCTTTTGGTTTGTGCTCCAGCTCTAGCTTCAAGACATAAGCCCTTGTTTCCTCCACTATAGACTGCCTTGACAATCCGTTGTTTTCCTTCTTCAGGTACTAAGGCTCTACATTCTCGATCAGTTTTTATCATGGCGTCTCGCGTACTTGTCGGCGTACTTTATTGTCATTGTATATGTGAGTATCTCTTTGGACAAACACGGACGATCATTATTTAAATTGTGTTATAAATCAGTGTGATATGGTTTATTGTTAAGACTTTCTTGGATGTGTTTAGACGATGGGTGTTATAATTCGTAATGCGAAGGTCAGGAGTTCGATTCCCCTTATCGGCACCAAACAAAACAATGGGTTAGCTTCGTAGTGAAGCTAACCCATTGTTTTGCTAAATTATATTCCATGCCCCGTCTTTGCTTTTTAAGCCCCGCCCATGTGTCTTTTGGATGCCCACATTGCGATTGTCTGCAAGGTGACGCCCGTTGCGCTCCGTTTCACTGAACCTGCACCTTGGTGCGTTACCAGCTTGCCGATGCGCCATTGGCTACACCGGATCGCGCAGAGCCTCCAGTCGCTCATGGTGGACGGCCTTGACGAACTCGCGGTAATCCCGGCGAACCTGATCTGCATATTCAACGGCAAATTCACAAATTGACTCATCAAACGACTGACTGCTCCCCATGTAGCCGGCTATCAATCCGGCATCTCCCGAACGTGCATGGGCGCGAGCCAATACCCTGGCGCACAAGGTGCCGTAAATCGACAGTAGTTCGGCATCCCACCCCTCAATAATCGCGCTGATTTTGACATCCCTGAGCTGCCTGAAATAAAAGTGCTGGCCATTTTGGGCAAGGGTCCAACCGAGAAAGATGTCGGTTGCCGCTTGCATGAGCCGTTGCCCTGCGACAATGCGCTCGCCATGGTTGGCATGCTGGCTTTTCCCTGCATAGGGTTCGAGGACGGATGGACGAGCCTCCTTGACCTGCAAAAATAAGGGGTCGTTGTCAGCGGCCATAAACAAAGAGACGAGGCAGCGGGTGCCAACGCTTCCCACGCCGACAACTTTGGCTGCTACATCGCATAGCTGGAAACGATCAAAGAGTCGTCTGATGTGTTCGGGTAATGAGTCGCGATAGGTTGCCAGCGCTGCTTGATGGTCGAACCCTTCGCCAGATTCCTGAACGACATGGAATATGAGCGGGGGATTGTCTTTGATCCGTGGTTGTTCACCATCGAATTCGGCCAGTTTCAGGAAAATAACCTCGGATGAACTGCTTTCCTGCGCTTTCTGAATACGTTTCATGATGCGCGTGCGCACCTCTTCATTGGGGGCTTCTGCCAATACATCGTCGAGGGTTACCCGGTCATACCAGATATCCAATGCACGCATGGACGAGTAATCCATCATCCGCTCTCGATAGGCTCTGGCAGATGCCCTGGTCGCCTTGGCTGCCGCGCTTTCCGACAGTTCAAGATGACGTGCAGCAATGACGATGCTCGCTGCCAATCGCTTCAAATCCCACTCCCATGGCGCCGGCAGGGTTTCATCGAAGTCGTTGATATCAAAATTGATCTGACGCTCCGGGGTTGCAACGCCACCGAAGTTCATCAGGTGAGCATCACCGCAGGCCTGCGCGAATACGCCCGACACCGGGGTATGAACAAGATCGGCCGCCATGATGGCCGCCGATCCGCGGAAAAAAGCAAATGGAGATTCGAGCATCCGGCCAAAACGGATCGGGATCAGTTCAGGCACTCGGCCGCGATTGGATTCAATCAGTATGTCAATGGGGTCGCGCCGATCGGCTGGCGATGTCCAGCCCGCATGGGTACTGCGAGGTACCTTGTCGCGCAGCGCTTTACCTTGAGCCCTGCGCTGATCTGGAGACAACACCGTGATTTTATTGCTTGAGGCAGGTGTTTTTTTGCCCTTGTTTTCGATTTTGCGCTTACTCACTTGAATGCTCCCCCGACATCGCAAGCCCTTCGTCCAAGGAACGGCGAACAACTTGCAGCGACATAACAGAACGACCCTGTGTGCATCACATGGTGACAATTTCAGGATAGATCTGATTGCAGATGCGTCTGGACAATACCCGCTGATTTATGAGGGCGTTCTGGATAAATGTGAGGTGGTTCGGGTGGTGAGGCCAATACAAATGCCTCTGGAACAATAGCTGTTTGAGCGGGGGACCATCTGCCGTTCGACGGTGTTGGTGAACGTAATGAGCCACCCGAGGGATGGCTCATTACTATTGGGCTGGCTCAGCCTGATGATGCTGTCTATTCCGCTCTGACCTTCTCCATCACTTGCTGTGGTGCAGAGGGGAGCGGGCTGGTCAGCTTGTCGATGCGTACCGCCGCCACCTTGAACTCGGGGATCTTGGCGTGGGGGTCGGTGGCATTGATGGTGAGCCGGTTGGCCGGGGCTTCGGCGAAGTGGAACGGGATAAAGACCACGCCCGGCTGCATCCGTTTGGTGACGAAGGCGGGCAGTTCGATATGGCCGCGGCGGCTGGTGACCTTCACCCGCTCGCTGTTGCTGATCCCCAACCGCTGCGCATCCACCACGCTCATCATCACCCGCGGGCCAGCCAGCTTGTCGAGCCCCTTGGTCTTGCGGGTCATGGTGCCGGTGTGGAACTGCTCCAGCAGGCGGCCGGTGGTGAGCACGATGGGATAGGTCTCGTCGGGCAGTTCGGCGGCATAGCGGAACGGGGTAGCGACCATCTCCCCCTTGCCACGGGTGAACTGCTTGCCGTGGAGCAGGCGAGTGCCGTCGGGGGCCGCGTCGTTGCAGGGCCACTGCAGCCCTTGCACTCCCACCTTGTCCCACTGGATGCCAGCGTATTGCGGGGTAACCCGGCAGATCTCGGCGGTGATCTCCTGTGCGTTTTGATAGCGCCAGTCGCCACCCATGGCGTTGGCGATCTGCTGGATGATCCACCAATCCTCCCGCGCGTCACCCGGCGCCTTGAGGGCGGGGGAGATGCGCTGCACCCGCCGCTCGGTGTTGGTGAAGTGGCCGCTTTTCTCGGCAAAGGAGCAGGAGGGGAGTACCACATCGGCCAGTTGGGCAGTTTCGGAGAGGAAGATATCCTGCACCACCAGAAACTCCAGCTGTTTGAGCCCCTCGATGACGTGATGCTGGTCCGGATCGCTCAGCACCGGGTTTTCACCCATCACATAGAGCCCCTTGATGTTACCCGCGCAAGCGGCATCTATGGTCTCGGTGAGGGTAAGGCCGGGTGTGCGCGGCAAGTCCGGCTGCTGCCAGGCGGTGGCGAAGCGGGCATGTACCTCGGGGTTGGCCACCTTCTGATAGCCTGGCAGGCAGTTGGGCAGTGCCCCCATGTCACAGGCACCCTGCACGTTGGATTGGCCCCGCAGCGGGTTGATGCCGCCTCCTTCGATGCCGATGTTGCCGCACAGCAGTTGCAGGTTGGCGATGGCCCGCACGTTGTCGTGGCCGGTCGTGTGCTGGGTGATCCCCATGGAGTAGTAGATGGCAGTGCGCTCGGCGGTGCCGATGAGGCGGGCGAGCGCGATCACCTGCTCGGCCGGTACGCCGGTGACCAAAGCCACCTTGTCCGGTGCATAGGCCGGGGAGAGCACCTCTGCTTGCAGCGCCTCGAACCCTTCCACTCGTGCGGCGATGTAGGCCTTGTCGTGCCAGTCGTGCTGGATGATCTGCTGCATCAGGCCGTTGAGCAGCATCACGTCGGTGCCGGGGCGGTGGGCCAGATAGAGGCTGGCATGGTCGGCCATCTCGATCCGCTTGGGATCGGCCACTACCAGCCGCGCCTTGCCCGTGGTGACGGCCCGTTTGATATGGGAGCCGATGATGGGGTGGGCCGCCGAGGTGTCGGAGCCGATGATGAAGATGAGATCCGAGTGGTCGATGCTCGGGATGTCGTTGGTCATGGCGCCGCTGCCGAGCGACGCCTCCAGCCCGGTAACGGTGGAGGCGTGGCAGAGCCGCGCGCAGTGATCCACGTTGTTGGTGCCCAGCTCCCGACGCATGAACTTCTGGAACAGGTAGTTCTCTTCGTTGGTGGTTTTGGCCGACGAGAAACCCGCCAGTGCATCGCTGCCATAGTGCTGGCGCAGGGCGGTGAAGCGCTCGGCCACCAGGGCGATGGCCTCCTGCCAGCTGGCGGGCACCAGCTCGCCATCCTTGCGGATGAGCGGGGTGGTGAGGCGCTCCTCGCTCTGGATAAAGTCAAAGCCGAAGCGTCCCTTGACGCAGAGCAGCCCCTGATTGACCGGTGAGTTGCGATTCCCCTCCACATAGCGGATGCGGTTGTTCGCCTCATCGACATAGAGGGTGACACCGCAGCCGACCCCGCAGTAGGTGCAGATGGTATTGACCGGCGTGAGCAGCTCGGTGCGCCCCTGCGACTTGTCGCGGGCATCCACCAAGGCACCGGTGGGGCAGACCTGTACGCAGGCGCCGCACTGCACGCAATGGGAGTCGCCCATCGCCAGCCCGCTGTCGAACTGCGGCCGGTTCGAGAGGGTGCCATCGCTGTGCTTGGCAAAGCGCAGCACCCCCTGCACCGCTTGCTCACCACAGGTCTGCACGCACTGGCCGCAGCCGATGCAGCGGTTGGCATCAAAGACGATAAATTCGCTGCTGTTGTCCACGGCAAATTTCTGGCACTGGCTGGTATCGAGAGCGCTCTGCTCGACCTTGTATTCGGTGGCGTAGTCGCGCAGTGCACAATCGGTGTTGGCCTGACAGCCGCACTCGAGGCAGCGGCTGGCCTCGCTGCGGGCATCGGCATCACTCAAGCCACGCTCCACTTCGGCAAAGCTTCCTTCGCGCTCCTTATCTGCCAGATGGGGCATGATGGTGCGGGCGACTTTTTTCAGGTGAGCAAACTGGGCGGGATCGACCTGCTTAAGTGTGGGTGCCTTGCAGGCGTTGAAGGGGCGAACCGGATCGATCATGTCACCGTGGAGGAACTGATCGATGGCCAGCGCGGCCTTGCGGCCATCGGCGACCGCCTCGATAGCGGTGGCGGGCCCACGGCGCAGATCGCCGATGGCGAACAGGTTGCCGTGGCCGCTGTGCATGGTCTCGGGATCGGACTCTAAAGTCTGCCAGCGGGTGAAGGGGAGGGTGAGGGGCTCTCCTTCCATAAAGCTGAGATCCGGCTGCTGCGATACCGCCGCAATCACGGTATCAAACTCTTCAATGAGGTACTCGCCGGTGGGCTCCGGGCGGCGGCGACCGGAGGCGTCCGGCTCGCCGAGGGCCATCTTCTCGAGGCGCACCTGACAGACGCGACCACGGCTGTCCGGCAGATTCTCCACCGGATTGGTGAGCATCATGAAGCGCACTCCTTCCTGCTCCGCCTCGTCGATCTCGTACGCTTCGGCGGGCATCTCGGCGCGGGTGCGACGATAGATAAGGGTGGTTTCAGCCCCCAGCCTGACAGCCGTGCGGGCGCAGTCGATGGCGGTGTTGCCGCCGCCGATCACCGCAACCCTCTTGCCAGTGGTGAGCCGCTTGGCCAGCATCCGATCCTTGAGGTAATCGACCCCGAGATAGCAACCGGCCAGAGTGCTGCCCGGGTAATCCATCGGCACTGCCTTGGAGGCGCCAACCGCCAGACAGACCGCATCGTAGTCGCGGCACAGTGCCGACAGCGTGATCTGGTTGCCCAGTCGCTGCTGGGTGTGGATCCGCATGCCGCTTTGGCACATCAGCGCGATCTCCTGATCGAGGATCGCCTTGGGCAGCCGGTATTCGGGGATGCCGTAGCGCAGCCAGCCACCCGCCTCGGGCATCGCCTCGAACAGGTCGACCTCGAACCCCTCGTAACCCAGATAGTAACCGCAGGTGAGGCCGCCCGGGCCGCTGCCGATAATGGCAACCCGCTTGCCCTTGGCGGGCTTCTTTGCCGGTTGATAGGGGGCCACCTCGGCCAGATCGAGATCGGCGGCGTGGCGCTTGAGCTGGCGGATGGCCAGCGGCTCATCCACCAGCGCGCGGCGGCACTCCGCCTCACAAAAAGCAGGGCAGACCCGGCCAATGGAGAGCGGCATCGGCAGGGTCTGCTTGATGACGGCCATTGCCGCCTCGTGCTCCCCCATGGCGATGTGATGCAGATAGGATTGAATGTCCACCCCGGCTGGACAGGCTCGTTGGCAGGGGGCCTCGCAATCGGCGTAGTGATCCGAAAGGATGCGGCCGAGCGCCTGCTGGCGGTGCGCGCGCAGGGCATCGCTGTGCGTCGTGATCATCATCCCTGCCTCGGGGCGCGTCTCGCAGGCGCGCCGGATGCCGAGACCGGCAATCTCGACCACGCAGAGATCGCACGGCGTTTTGGGGGCGCTGGTGTTGTCACCGCACAGGGAGGGGATGTCGATCTGGTGCTGTTTGGCTATCTGGAGCAGGGTTCTGGTCGGGTCAACCGTCAACTGAGCCCCATCGAGGGTGATGGTGATCATGGCGTCATAAACTCGCTTTCAAGGCGCAGAAAATGCTGCATCTGGCGGAGCCAGCAGGGGAAGCGACAGGGAGGCCGCTTGCTATATGCTCACAATAACAAAGATTATTTACAACTTTATTTGATTTTAGACAGCTTATTGCCCAAAAAAGAAAACGATTTCAGATTGTCTTGTCTACCTCATCGGCACGGCGCACCGTTGAGAATTATTCCTGTTAAAGCAGGTTATTCATTGTGTTATTGCTATTTCATGCATGTTGCTCAAGAGAGACTGATCGCGCCCACTGTGGGTTCAATCCGTCAGTAGCACCATTGATGATGCAATTTATTTTGCATAAATGGTTGTACGGATGAAGGCAACGGCGAGTGCAGAGCAAAGGGGCTGGATATCAGGTTGCGGGATAGCGTGCCGCGGGCATGAAGGCGGTCGAGAACTTGGTCGATACGCATAAAAAATCCGAAACCAAATCAATAGGTTTCGGATTTTTACAAATAAGGAGGCTCGGTCAATGGATCCTTAACTGATCGGCATTAGCCTGTCAGGCTCCCTTTTTGCAAACATGGCCAATGGCATTTGACCAATGCCGCCCCTTATCGATTGGTCGCGGCCTTCATCCCTTCCACAAACTCTTTCAGACGAGTGAGCATATGTTCCGGGTTCTGGTGGTGGGTCTCGATGATCTTGACCACGGCGGAGCCGGAGATGGCACCGGCGGCGCCAGCGGCAATGGCTTCACGCACCTGAGCCGGCTCGCTGATGCCAAAGCCGAGCAGGGCGGGGGGGGCATTGAACTCGCGCAGGGTATTGATCAGCCCATCCACCGGCATACCGGCCTTGGTCTCGGCGCCGGTGACGCCAGCGCGGCTCACCAGATAGGTGTAACCATTGCCGAGCTCCGCCACCTGTTTCAGGGTCTCGGCGTCGCCATTGGGCGGGGCGATAAAGATGCTGTCGATGCCGAACTTGTCGGCGGCCGCCTTGTAGGGAGCGCACATCTGCACCGGCACGTCGGCGACCAGCACGGAGTCCACGCCCGCCTGCTGGCACTTCTCGTAGAAGCCGTCAATTTTGCGCACATAGACCAGGTTGGCGTAGACCAGCAGGCCAATGGGCAGTTGCGGGTACTTGGCGCGGATGCGGCCAAGCAGCTCGAAGCAGCCGTCCGGGGTGGTGTGGCTGGCAAAGGCACGCAGGGCGGCGCCCTGAATGGTGGGGCCATCCGCTACCGGATCGGAGAAGGGAATGCCGAGCTCGAGGGCATCGGCGCCCCCTGCGACCAGCGCATCGACGATGGCCAGTGACAATTCGGGGGTGGGGTCACCCAGCATCACGAACGGCACAAAAGCGCCCTGATTGGCCTCGTCCAGACGGGAGAAGAGTTGTGCGTAGCGATTCATGACAAGGTTCCTTCTTTTTCAAAGATGTCGGCAACGGTGAAGATATCTTTGTCGCCACGGCCGGAGAGGTTGACGATGAGCACCTGCTCTTTTTCCGGTTCACTGCGGGCCATCTTGAGGGCGTGGGCCAGCGCGTGGGAGGACTCCAACGCGGGTATGATGCCTTCGGATTTGGCCAGCTCCTGGAAGGCGTCCAGCGCCTCCTTGTCGGTCACCGAGGGGTACTCGGCGCGGCCGATGGCGGCCAGATGGGCGTGCTGCGGGCCGACGGAGGGGAAGTCGAGCCCTGCCGAGACGGAGTAGGACTCCTGAATCTGGCCCTGATTGTCCTGCATCAGGTAGGAGTGCATGCCAAAGAAGACCCCCTTGCTGCCGTGGCCGAGTGGCGCACCGTGCTCGCCGCTCTCGATACCGTGACCACCCGGCTCGACGCCGATCAGGCGCACCGACGGCTCATCGATAAAGTCGGCAAACATGCCGATGGCGTTCGACCCACCGCCGACGCAGGCGATCACCGCATCGGGCAGTCGCTCTTCCTTCTCGAAGCACTGGGCCTTGGCCTCTTCGCCGATCATCTTCTGGAACTCCCGCACGATAGTGGGGAAGGGGTGCGGGCCGGCGGCGGTGCCGAGCAGGTAGTGGGCCGACTCGTAGTTGGCAGCCCAGTCGCGCAGCGCCTCGTTGCAGGCATCTTTCAGGGTGCTGGAGCCGGAGTGCACCGGAATGACGGTGGCGCCCATCAGCTTCATGCGAAATACGTTGGGTTTCTGGCGCTCGCAATCCTTGGCGCCCATATAGACCCGGCACTTGAGGCCGAGCAGGGCGCAGGCCAGGGCAGTGGCGACGCCATGCTGACCGGCACCGGTCTCGGCGATGATCTCGCTCTTGCCCATCCGCTTGGCCAGCAGCGCCTGACCGAGCACCTGGTTGGTCTTGTGGGCGCCGCCGTGCAGCAGATCTTCACGCTTGAGATAGAGGCGGGTCTTGGTGCCCTTGGTCAGATTGCGGGTCAGGGTGAGCGGCGTCGGGCGACCGGCATACTCGGTCAGCAGGGACTGAAACTCGGCGATAAAGGCGGGATCATCCTTGGCATCGACGAAGGCTTTCTCCAGCTGGAGCAGGGCCGGGATAAGGATTTGGGGTACATACATACCGCCAAATTCACCGAAAAACGGGTTGAGCAGGGTCATAGACTATTCCTTGTATTTATAGGCTTAAGCGATTCATTCATTTGGTGCATGTGTTTAGCGGGTTCGCAGCGCTTTTTCACAGTTGGCGCAGAGCGCCGAAGGCGGCTGCAATCTTGTGCGCATCCTTCTGGCCCGGGGCACTCTCCACCCCGGAGTTGAAATCAAGGCCGAGGCAGCCCACTTGCGCTGCCTGCAGGGCGTTGTCGGGATTGAGGCCGCCCGCCAGCATCAACTTGCTCTTGTCGAGCGTGGCCAGCATGGCCCAGTCGAACGCCTGACCGGTGCCGCCGCTCTGGCTGCCTACTTTGGTATCCAGCAGCAGCCGATCGGCCGGATAGTCGAGGGCAGGCAGCGGTTCGCCACTTGTGACTCCAATTGCCTTCCAGATCTGGCAGCCAGCCGGCAGCAGCGGACGCAATCCCTCGAGATAGGCGGCATCTTCATCCCCGTGCAGCTGCACCGCGGCGAGCCCCAGCGCCTCCACTGTCTTGACGATGGTGGCGGGCTGGGCGTTGCGAAATACTCCGACAAAGCTAAGCGGTGCGCCCGCCATCACGGCGCGGGCGGCGGGAATGTCCACATAGCGCGGGCTTTTGGCAACAAAAATCAGGCCGCCAAACACCGCACCCGCCTGATGGGCAGCGGCGGCATCCTCGGCACGGGTCAGGCCGCACACCTTGTTCTGGCCCAGTACCAGCTTGCGCACTGCCGCCTCCAGATCCGGCTCGGCCATCAGGGATGAGCCCACCAGAAAGCCCTTGGCGTGGTGGCGCAGCTCCGCCACCTGAGCGCGGTGATTGATGCCGGATTCGCTGATCACCACCCGATCGCTCGGAATGTCTTTGGCCAGCTGTTTGGTGCGGTTCAGATCAACGCTCAAGTCGCGCAGATCCCGGTTGTTGATGCCAATCACCGGCGCCCCCAGCGCGATGGCGCGGGTCAGCTCCTCCTCGTTGCTCACCTCGGTCAGCACGCCCAGACCCAGCTCCTTGGCCACCGCGAACAGGGCGCGATAGCCCTCGTCGGTGAGCACCGAGAGCATCAAGAGGATGGCGTCCGCCTGATAGTGGCGGGCCAGATAGACCTGATAGGGGTCAATCATGAAATCCTTGCAGAGCACCGGCTGGCTGACGCGGCTGCGTACCCGCGGCAAAAAGGCGAAATCCCCCTGAAAGAACTTCTCGTCGGTCAGCACCGAGATGGCGGTGGCGTATTTGCCATAGATGTCGGCGATGGCCTCCGGGCTGAAATCGTCGCGGATCAAGCCCTTGGAGGGGGAGGCCTTCTTGCATTCCAGAATAAAGCGTGTGGAGCCGGCCTTGAGCGCCCCGACGAAATCCCGATCGCTGGGGGTCAGCGCGCTCTGGAAGCTCTCCAGCGGTTGGGCCAGCTTGCGGGCGGCAACCCACTCCTGCTTGGCCGCCACGATCTTGCCGAGAATGGTCTGGCTGATGGAGGCCATGTTCAGAAATGCATGGGGGGCAATAAGGTCTGACATCTCGTTATCCTTGCGAAACTGGCTCTTGCCCTGTGGGCGTTCTGAATGACTGCTGTGCGACATGGTGGCTGACATCATGCCTCCTGATTGCCCGCTTCCTGATGGCTCAAAGTGGCGAGCCGAGCAGCCAGATCCGCTGCCTTGCCGCTCGCCAGCACCGCCAGCACCTCGGCCGCCGCGCTCTTGAGATCGGTCGCCTTGCCCGCCATCAGCAGCAGTGGCGCCACGTTGGCGGCGATGGCGGCGTTGTGGGCCGGGGTGCCGCGCCCTTCCAGAATGGCGGCGGTAATGGCGCGGTTCTCTTCAGGTTCCCCACCCTGAATGGCGCTGACCGGGTAGGTCTCGAGGCCAAAGTCAGCCGGGGTGATCATATATTCACGGATTTCGCCGTCACGGATCTGGGCCACCTGGGTCGGGCCGTGGATGGCAATCTCGTCGAGCCCGGCGCCGTGAACCACCATACCGGTTTTCAGCCCCAGTGCCAGCAGGGTTTCTGCGATAGGACGCACCAGCTCGGGGGCATAGACCCCCATCAGCTGATAGGTGGGACGAGCGGGGTTGATAAGCGGCCCCAGCACGTTGAACAGGGTGCGGGTCTTGAGGGCCTGACGCACCGGCATGGCGTGGCGCACCCCGGCGTGGTACTGGGGGGCGAACAAAAAGCAGATGCCGAGCTCGTCCAGACAGCGGCGCGCCTGCGCCGGGCTCATGTCGAGCTTGATGCCCATTTTATCGAGCAGATCGCTCGAACCCGACTTGCTCGAGACCGAGCGGTTGCCGTGCTTGGCCACTTTCAGGCCGCAGGCGGCGGCGACCAGCGCCGAGGTGGTGGAGACGTTGATGGTGTTGAGGCCATCGCCACCGGTGCCGACGATGTCGCAGAACTCATAATCCGGACGCGGGAAGTCGCGCGCTTCCGCCAAGAGCGCCTCGGCGGCGCCGGCGATCTCCTCCGGGGTCTCCCCCTTGATCTTGAGTGCGGTCAGGAGACTGGCGAGCACTATGGGATCCACTTCGCCACGAACCACCTGGCCGAAGGCGTCACAGGTACTTTCACGGCTCAGAGACTGACCCTGATAGAGGATGTTGAGATGTTGATGCATGTTGGTCTCCTTACCGCACGCTGCTTTCTGGACGGGTGATATGGGCGAGCGCCTGAGTCAGCAGACGGGCCCCTTCCGAGGTCATGATGGATTCCGGGTGGAACTGGAAGCCCAGCACCCGCTCATCCTGCTGCTCGATGGCCATGGGCATGCCCTGATAGTGGGCAATCACCGTCAGCTCTTCCGGTACATAGGTAGCGACCAGCGAGTGGTAGCGGGCCACCGGCAGCGGGCTCGGCAGACCGGCGAAGGCGCCGTGGCAGTTGTGCTCAATCAGCGAACGCTTGCCGTGGACAATTTCGCCTGCCGCGCCGACGGTGCCACCGTAGGCTTCGCACAGGGCCTGATGGCCGAGGCAGATGCCGAGGATAGGCACCTGACCGCGGGCCAGCTTGATCAGATCAATCAGGCAACCCGCTTCATGGGGTGCGCCCGGCCCCGGGGAGAGCACCAGCACCGCATCCCCTTCGCAGGCGGCGATCTCGCTCATGATGCGGCTGGCCGGCAGGCTGTTGCGGTAGATCCGCACCGGATAACCGAGGGAGCGGAACTGATCGACGAGGTTGTAGGTAAATGAATCGAAGTTGTCGAGCAGGAAGATATTAGTCATGGCTCACGTCCTTATGTTGCTCCTGCTGGGCGCTCAGGGCTTGCAGGGAGGTGCCATGGCTGGCTGCGATGGCGGCCAGTACGGCGGCCGCCTTGGCGCGGGTTTCGTCCGCTTCGGCTTGCGGCTTGGAGTCATAGACCACCCCTGCACCGGCCTGTACGTGGGCCACGCCATCTTTCACGAAAGCCGAGCGGATGACGATGCAGGTATCCATCTCGCCTGCGCCGTTGATGTAGCCAACCGCGCCGCCGTAGCTGCCGCGGCGCTTGCCTTCCACCATGCGAATAAGCTCGCTGGCGCGGATCTTGGGGGCGCCGGTGAGGGTGCCCATGTTCATGCAGGCCTGATAGGCGTGCAGGGCGTCAAGGTCGGAACGCAAGGTGCCGACCACCTTGGAGACCAGGTGCATCACGTGGCTGTAGCGATCCACTTTCAGCAGCTCCTTGACGTAGCGGGTGCCGGGCTCCGAGATGCGGGCGATGTCGTTGCGGCCCAGATCCACCAGCATCAGGTGCTCGGCCACCTCTTTTTCGTCCTGACGCAGCTCCAGCTCGATGCGGCCGTCGAGATCCCGGTTGATGCTGCCATCGGGGTTGAAGCCGCGGCGGCGGGTACCGGCGATGGGGTACATCTCCACATCGCGGCTGGCGGCGCAGAATTTCACCGCGCTCTCCGGCGAGGCGCCAAACAGGGTGAAGCCCTCATCCTGCACGTAGAACATGTAGGGGCTGGGGTTGGTCTGCTTGAGGCGGCGATAGGCGGCCAGGGGGCTTGGGCAGGGCAGGGAGAAGCAGTGGGACGGCACCACCTGGAAGATGTCGCCACGGCGGATAAAGCCCTTGAGCTTCTCCACCTCGGCGCAGAACTGCTTGTCGCTCTTGTCCACGCTCATGCCACCGGTCAGGGGCTGGGTGGTCAGCTCGGCGCAGAGGGGTTGCTGGCAAATCTGTTTGAAGTCGGTGAGCCGTTCGGTCAGGCGGGTGTATCTGTCTTCCACCTGGCTCTCGTCGCTGTCGCCGCCAAAGATGCAGGCCAGCAGTTGAGTGGTGCGTTCGATATGGTCGATGGTGATCAGGGTCTCGGCCACGTAGAAGCAGTAGTCGGGGCAGTCGTTGCTCCCTTCCGGCACGTCGGGCAGATCTTCAAATGAGGCGATCAGGTCGTAGGCAAAGCTGCCCGCCATAAACAGCGCTTCTTTACCCAACTGGCAATCAAGCTCCCGCTGCAGGGTGCGCAGCACGTCCAGCACGCTGCTCCCCTTGAGGCGGGAATCTTCGTCTTGCTCCCGATCGGAGGCCGGGAAGTCGAGCTGCAGCTCGCCATCTACCAGCGAGCGGGCCACCACCGCAGGCAGCCGCTCGGCCAGCAGGCTCTGCAACTGGGCGCCGTTGTCGTTCAGGCTGCGTACCCGCACGGTGCGACCACGGCACTCGATGCGCAGGCAAGCATCCACCAGCAGCAGGCTCTGTTTGCCCGCCTTGGAGTCGATCTCCACCGATTCCAGCAGCAGGTTGTTGGGGCGGCCCTGACAGAGGCGGGTATAGAGCGCCAGCGGATCGGCCACATAGGGGGCGTTGAGCTTGAGGGTATCGAATTCACCCAGAGGAAGGCGATGTGTGGCTGTCATAGTGCGTTCCCTTGCGTGTGATGCGTTTTACCGATGTTCATGACGTTGAATTCCTTAGAAATTTAATTGGTCCGGGGTGGCTGGCTCAGGGGCGCCATCGCCAGGTCAGCTTGCTTGTCTGAATTCTCGGTTTCATCACAGGTCCATTTGCCGGATAATAAAAAAGCCCGCTGGGGTCAGCGGGCTTTTTCTTTGGGTTCTTAATTTGCTGTCAGATTACAGGTACAGCAACGACCACACGCCCGCATGTCAGGGAGTGTGCCACCACCAGATGGTCAGGATGGAAGTCGTTTGCATGATAAAGTCCTGTAAAAAGATGTTTGCAATGAAGTGCCTACAGAAAACGATAAAGCCGCGGCCAAGTCAAGTCGCTTTTTAGCCTTCTTTCACCGATTTGCCATGAATGGTGACCTGACCACGAGAGCGGAATAACCTGATGAGATTCGATCTTCACTGCCATACCACTGCCTCCGACGGGGTGCTGAGCCCAGCCGAACTGGTGCGCCGCGCCGCCGAGAAACAGGTCGAGGTGTTAGCAGTTACTGACCACGACACCCTCGCCGGGCTTGATGAGGTGCGCCGCACCATCGACGCCGAGCAACTGCCGCTGCGACTGGTGAGCGGGGTCGAGATCTCCACCGGCTGGGAGCATCACGAAATTCATATCGTGGCGCTGGGGGTGGATGAAAAAAATCCGCAGCTGACCGACTTTCTGGCCGGTCAGCTGGCCCGTCGCGAGGCGCGCGCGCTGGAAATCGGGCGTCGTCTGGAGAAGTGTCTCATCCCCGGCACCTATGAAGAGGCCAAGGCGCTGGCCGGTGATGCTGCCGTGACCCGCGCCCACTTTGCCCGGGTGCTGGTGGCACGCGGGGTGGCCGACAACATGCAGAAGGTATTCAAAAAGTACCTGAGCCGTGGCAATAAAGGGTATGCCCCGGCCGAGTGGCCCGAGATGAGCGAAGCCATCGCTGCTATTCACGCTGCCGGTGGGCTGGCGGTGCTGGCCCACCCCAGCCGTTACGATCTCACCTCCAAGTGGATCAAGCGGCTGCTGGTGGCCTTCAAGGCGGCCGGTGGCGATGCCATGGAGGTCTCATTGCCCCAGCAGAGCCCGCAGGAGCGGGCCAATCTGGGCCAGTGGGCCAAGGATCACGACCTCTATATCTCGGTGGGATCGGATTTTCACTTCCCCTCCAACTGGACCGAACTGGGCCGCCACCTCTGGCTGCCCAAAGAGGGAATGCCCGTCTGGTTGGCCTATCCCGGTCACTTTGGGCTCACCACCGAGCAACATGCAGAGCTGCTGGCGAGTCGCTAACGGCGTCAGCGCAATAGGGTGTAAACCGGGCAAGAGGGAATGGCCATAGTGTGGCTGGCCTATCCCTGTCACTTTGGGCTCACCACCGAGCAACACGCCGAGCTGCTGGCAAGTCGGTAACGGCACCAGCGAAGCGGCCACAAACAGGTTAAGGTAGTGTCATGGGTTATTGACCCGTGACCATACGAGCGGGCAGGTATTGCTGCCCCCATTGCGAGAACAAGCTATGAGTCAGCATTTTTACGTACATCCGGAAAACCCCCAGGCCCGATTGATCGGTCAGGCGGTACAGATCATCCAGAACGGCGGCGTCATCGTCTATCCGACCGACTCCGGTTATGCGCTGGGTTGCCAGATGGGTGAAAAAGGCGCGCTGGAGCGCATCTGCCGCATCCGTCGTCTCGATGCGACCCACGACTTTACTCTGGTGTGCCGCGATCTCTCCGAGATCGCGACCTACGCCAAGGTCGACAACAGCGCGTTTCGCCTAATCAAGAACAACACCCCGGGCGCCTACACCTTCATCTTCAAGGCGACCAAAGAGGTGCCGCGCCGCCTGATGAACGAGAAGAAGAAGACCATCGGTATCCGTATTCCGGACAACAAGATCGCCCAGGCGCTCTTGGAAGCCCTCGGTGAGCCGCTGCTCTCCACCACCCTGATCCTGCCGGACTCCGAGATGGCCGAGTTCGACCCGGAAGAGATCTTCGACAAGCTGGGCAAGCAGATCGATCTGGTGGTCAACGGCGGCTATCTGGGCGAGCAGCCCACCACAGTAGTCGATTTCTCTGACGACGAGCCGGTATTGCGTCGTCGCGGCGCCGGGGATCCGACCCCGTTTGAGTGATGTCGCTGAACCGGTGACAGTCCCCTCCGCCGAGACGGGGGCTGGCTCCATCCTACCCATCGCGAAAGTCCTGGGACAGCCCTATCACGAGCTGCCCCAGGACCTGTTCATCCCGCCTGATGCGCTGGAGGTGTTCCTCGATACCTTCGAGGGGCCGCTGGATCTGCTGCTCTACCTGATCCGGCGCCAGCAGCTCGATATCCTCAATTTGCCTATCCTGCAGATCACCGCCCAGTACATGGAGTACGTGGAGCTGATGCAGGGGCTCAACCTTGAGCTGGCGGCTGAGTATCTGCTGATGGCGGCCTGGCTCGCGGAGATCAAATCCCGCCTGTTGCTACCCAAGGCGCCGGAGCTGGAGGATGAAGAGGAGGGGGAAGACCCGCGGGTGACCCTGATCCGCCGCCTGCAGGAGTACGAACGCTACAAGGTGGGAGGCGAGCGCCTCAACGAGTTGCCACGGGTGGAGCGGGAGATCTTTATCGCCGCCGCCTTGCCCCCCGATTTTGGTGCTCTCAAGCCACTGGCGCCCGATGTTTCGCTGGTTGAGCTCGCCCTTTACATGCAAAGTGTGGTAAAACGCGCGACTCATTTCGAACATCACCAGATCCGCCGCGAACAGATCCCGACCCGGGTACGCATGGCGGAGATCCTCGCCATGCTCACGCTGGGGCAGACCCTGCGCCTTGAGCAGGTGCTGCGCGCCGAAGAGGGGCGCATGGGGGTACTGGTGACGTTTCTGGCCCTGCTGGAGCTGTGCAAGGAGCAACTGATCTGGATCCTGCAGGCAGAACCACTCGGCCCAATCCATTTCGCGTTGGCTGCAGAAGAGAATGAGAAACGTGAACAGACCCATTGAGCGTGCATCCCGTCTGTTGTGTTGCAGCCAGACCCCCTGGGTCACAGTGCATTTCGCATTGGCCGAGCAGAGCGAGGAGGGCAACCGTGGCGCTGCCCACTGAACGACTCAAGACCTTGATCGAAGCGGCGCTGTTTGTGGCCGGTCGTCCGCTCAATGTCAGCGAGCTGAAAAGCAGCGTGCTGGCCGATTATCCGGTGACCAGTCGCTATGTTCAGCTGCTGTTGGCCGAGATCAGGCAAGATTACAGCTCGCGGGGCGTCGAGCTCAAAGAGGTCGCCTCCGGCTGGCGCTTTCAGGCGCGTCAGGAGTATGCCGAGGAGCTCTCACGGCTCTGGAGCGAGCGGGCGCCGCGCTATTCGCGCGCCGTGATGGAGACGTTGACCCTGATCGCCTATCGCCAACCCATCACCCGGGCCGAGATCGAAGCGATCCGCGGGGTGGCGGTGTCGAGCCAGATAGTGAATACCCTGAAAGAGCGTGGCTGGGTGCGCAGCATCGGCCACAAAGAGGTGGCCGGTCGCCCCGAGCTGCTCGCCACCACCAGAGAGTTTCTGGATTACTTTAATCTGCAGAGTCTGGAGCAGCTCCCCGAGCTGGATCCGGAGCTGCAACCCCTGTTGCCCTCTGCGGTGGACGGGGAGAACGATGCTCGGTGAATGGCACCCAAGTGTGCCGATGTCACCGAGATATACATTTTTCAACTGTGGCGAGTGCTCCAACCGGCGTTTGTTACAGTTAACCCCGTTGCCCCTTTTACCTGTGGGCAGCGATCAACAATCAGGTAACCCCGATGAGTGAAAAACTGCAAAAAGTGTTGGCCCGCGCGGGTCACGGCTCCCGTCGTGAGATGGAGGCCCTGATCACCGCAGGTCGGGTCAGTGTGGATGGCAAGGTCGCCACACTGGGGGATCGCGTCGAAGTGAACGCCGTGATCCGGGTGGATGGTCACCAGGTCAAGACCCGCGGGGCAGAGGAAGTGATCTGCCGCGTACTGGCTTACCACAAGCCGGAAGGGGAGATGTGTACCCGTCACGATCCGGAAGGTCGTCCCACCGTGTTTGATCGTCTGCCCAAGATGGACGGTGCCCGCTGGATCGCGGTCGGCCGTCTCGACGTCAACACCTCCGGTCTGCTCTTGTTCACCACCGATGGTGAGCTGGCTAACCGTCTGATGCACCCGAGCCATCAGGTAGAGCGGGAATACGCGGTGCGCGTCTTTGGCGAGATCACCGAAGCCATGTTGCAGCGTCTGCGCAAGGGCGTACAGCTGGAAGATGGCACCGCCAGATTCACCAAGATCAAACCGGCTGGCGGTGAGGGGCTGAACCAGTGGTTCAACGTCACCCTGACCGAAGGTCGCAACCGTGAAGTGCGCCGCCTGTGGGAATCCCAGGAAGTGCAGGTCAGCCGCCTGATGCGTATTCGCTACGGCGACGTGACCCTTGACCGCGGTATCCCGCGTGGTGGCTGGCAGGAGCTCAAACTCCCCGAGGTGAACTACCTGCGTAGCCTGGTCCATCTGCCCAACGAGACCGAATCCAAGGTCGATCTGCAGCAGGATGGCAAAACCAGCCGTCACAAGCAGGCCGCCCAGATCCGTCGCGCCGTGCAGCGACACAAAGAGATGCAGGGCAAAGAGCCCCGCGCTCGCGCCACCACCGCCCGTCGCAAGCCGCAAGCCTCTACCCGCAACTCAGGTACCGGCAGCAAGTAAGCCGACAGCCCGTTGCGAACTGCGTGCCGTCAAATAGCGCGCAGTCGGCCAAGCAAAAGGCCCGCACCATCTGGTGCGGGCTTTTTTTGTATCAAATGACCCCCCATCGCTTGCAAAAGGGGAGGCTGAAAAGAGGTTGAGTGGCGTTTCTGTCGTCTGATCGCCCGCAGACTCGTCGCCGTGGTTGCTCTGCTCCGGTGAGCTTGTTAGCCTGTGCGGCTCTGATAGAGGAGTGAACGATGAGCAAGGTACTTGATGAGCTGCTGGCGTTGCTGGCGCTGGAAAAAATCGAGGAGGGCCTGTTTCGGGGCCAGAGCCAGGATCTCGGTCTGCGGGCCGTGTTTGGCGGACAGGTAATGGGGCAGGCCTTGTCAGCCGCCAAGCAGACGGTCGAGACTGGCCGTCAGGTTCACAGTTTTCACTCCTACTTCCTGCGTCCGGGGGATGTGACCCGCCCCATCGTCTATGACGTGGAGAATATTCGCGACGGCCAGACCGTCTCCACCCGTCGGGTCAAGGCTATTCAGGGCGGCAAGCCGATCTTCTATCTCAACGCCTCGTTTCAGGTGCCCGCCGACGGCTTCGAGCATCAGGCGCAGATGCCCACCGGCATCACCCCACCGGAAGAGCTCAAGAGCGAGCTGGAGCTGGTGCGCCCCTACGAGAACCTGATCCCGGCCTCGCTGCGGGACAAGATCCTCTGCGAGCAGCCCATCGAGATGCACCCGGTCACGTTGGTCGATCCGATCCGCCCGACGGTGCAGGATCCGGTGCGTCACGTCTGGTTCAAGGCCAATGGCCAGATGCCGGATGATCTGCGGATCCACAAATACCTGCTGGCTTACGCCTCCGACTTCAACTTCCTGCTCACCTCGCTGCAGCCCCACGGGGTGTCGTACTGGGAGCCGGATATGCAGGTGGCCACCATCGACCACTCCATGTGGTTCCACCGGGATTTCCGCTTCGACGACTGGCTGCTCTACGTGGTAGACAGCCCGAGCGCCAGCAGTGGTCGCGGTCTGGTACGCGGCCAGTTCTTTACCCGCGACGGCATGCTGGTGGCGAGCACCATGCAGGAAGGAGTGATCCGCCGTCGCGGCAGTTAAGTCGGGCAGCGGTCAGCAAAACGGGGTGGCTTGGGCCACCCCGTTTTCGTTACTGCGATGTGCGCGGACGCCTATGCACTCAGCCGCCGCGCTGGTATTTGAAGCGCTTCTTGCGCCGGTAGGGATAGACATCCTCGAACACGCCCACCTTGATGTTGCTCTGCAGCATCTTCCAGTAGTTGGCGTCGAACATCTCCTTGTGCAGTTGCAACATGATCTCCCGTACCTGCGGCTTTTGCAGCAGGAAGGTGGCGAACTCCTCGGGGAAGATGTCGTTGGGGGCGACCGAGTACCAGGGCTCGGCGCTCCACTCATCCTCGGGGTAGCGGGGCGGCGGGATCTGGCGGAAGTTGCACTCCGTCATGTAGCAGATCTCGTCGTAGTCGTAGAAGACCACCCGGCCGTGGCGGGTGACGCCAAAATTCTTGAACAGCATGTCCCCCGGGAAGATGTTGGCCGCCGCCAGCTGCTTGATGGCGTTGCCGTACTCCTCCAGCGCGAGCCGGGTCTGCTGCTCGTCCGCCTTGTCCAGATAGAGGTTGAGGGGGATCATCTTGCGCTCGGTATAGAGGTGCTTGATCACCAGCTTGTCGTCGCTGATGGTGAGTGCCGAGGGCGCCACCGTCTTGAGTTCGGCAAGGAGTTCGGGCGAGATGCGATCCAGCGGAAACTCGAAGTTGGTGAACTCCTGGGTATCGGCCATCCGGCCAACCCTATCGTGCTGTTTTACCAGCCGGTATTTCGCCTTCACCTGCTCGTGGCTCACATCCTTCGGGGGAGTGAACTCGTCTTTTATCACCTTGAACACCACATCGTAGGAGGGGAGGGTGAACACGCTCATCACCATCCCCTTGATGCCGGGGGCGATGATGAACTGATCCCGACTCTGTGCCAGATGGTGACGATAGTGGCGATAGAGCTCGGTCTTGCCATGTTTCTGGCAGCCGATGGCGTTGTAGATCTCGTAATCGGGCTTGTGGGGCATGATCTGGCGCAGGAAGGCGACAAACAGCGCCGGTTCGCGGGCATAGACCATGAAATAGGCGCGGGCAAAACCAAAGACGATGGAGGCGAGATCCGGCTCGAAGATCACCGTGTCCACATAGATGCTGTGGCCGGTGCTGAGCAGGGGCAGGATAAAGGGGAACACCTGATCCCGGGCCCGGATCAGCCCCACCAGATAGGCCCCCTTGTTGCGGTAGAACACCTCTTTGAGCAGCTCGATGGCAAACGGCTCGTCATGGAGAATTTGCGGGCCGTTCTCCGCAAGATGGCGGTGGATGTCGACAATATCCCGCTGCTTGTCCTCGTAGGGGAGGGTGAAGCTGTAATCCCCCAGCAGCTGGCTCAGGGTCTGCGGCAGGTGGGCCAGATCGGTGCGATAGATGCGCAGCAATGCGCTGAGATCGGGCTTGTCGCCACGGCTGACAAAGGGGTGGATATAGAGGTTTTCGTCGCGGATGTTGCGATGGCGAAAGATCCGGCGATAGACGGAGTTGAAGAAGGACTCCGCCACCTCGAAGTTCTCGCACTTGGGCAGCAGATCGCTGAAGGCACTCTTGACCTGTTTGAGCAGCGCCTGGGTGGCGTGGTGCTCCCCCATCATCTGGCGGATGGAGCTGGCGGTAGCCCCCACATGGTGGTCATAGAGGCGAATACGCTCGCGCCCCGCGAGCTGCACCCCCAGCCAGTCACTGTTCTCGAAGCGGCTCTTGCTGCCCTGGGTGATTTCGAGAAATCGGCTGTAAAACGACTCGAAGCGTTGCAGAATCGTCTCGGCGACGGCCTGTTCCAATGGCTGCTGCATCTCTCTCTTCCTTGTGATCTGTCGGGCCGATAGCGCGAAGGATTGGGTGTAATTTGTTCACACGTCAGGCCACTATCGCAACATTGAAACATCTGTTCAAGTGGCAATTTTCGGGGATAAACGGTAGATTGCGCCCCTGTTTTGCTGATGGTTTAGCGACTGTTTGCTGTCTGTTTGAGAGGCCGTCCGGCCTGTGAGGAAACCCGATGAAGCTCTATTTTGTCCTGGTGGCACCTGCCCGTCCTGCGAATGTGGGGGCGGCTGCCCGCGCCATGAAAACCATGGGATTCGATGCCATGCGACTG
Source organism: Aeromonas allosaccharophila (assembly GCF_000819685.1). Lineage (GTDB taxonomy): Bacteria > Pseudomonadota > Gammaproteobacteria > Enterobacterales > Aeromonadaceae > Aeromonas > Aeromonas allosaccharophila. The sequence goes on from NZ_CDBR01000013.1 coordinate 24,813, forward strand.
GTGGCGAGCCGGGTACACGAAGAGGAGGAGGCGAGCTGGGTGGCCCACGGCGCCCAGGAGATCCTGACCCAGGCAGAGGCGTTCGATACCCTGCCCGAGGCGCTGGCGGACATGGATCTGGTGATCGCCACTACCGCCCGTGAGCGCGGTCGCTACCAGCACTACCTCACGCCGGGGGAGATCCGCGAGCAGATCCGCGCCAAGCCATCCCTTGGCAAGGTCGCCATCGTCTTTGGGTGCGAGGAGTCGGGGCTCTCCAACGAGCAGCTGGCCGAGGTCGATCTCATCAGCTATCTGCCCCTCAAGGTGAGCTACCCGTCCCTCAATCTGGGGCAGGCGATCATGCTCTACGCCTACGAGATGAGTCAGCTGATGGATGAGCTCAATGCTGACGGCGCCGCAGCGGTAGCAGAAAATTTTGATAACGCCGGGCAGGTTCGGGTGCTGAAAAGCAAAACAGCAGAATTGCTGGGTGAGCTTGGGGTTTCGCAGGATGAAAAACTACATCAATGGGTGATGGACCGGGTGCCCATGCTGCCGCAGCGGGATTTGAACATGCTCCACCTGCTCTGCAAAGACCTCGCGCGCCGCTTTGGGCGCAAGTAGCAAAGAGGTTTAAGTTGACAGCCCGCCGCCCGCCGCGGTATTGCTAAAAGCCAGCTTCGTCAACGAGTGTTCGTCATGCAGTTATTCACCAACGTCATCACCACCACCATTATTACCGGTACCACCACAGGTGGCACTGGGGCCGGTTGATGCGCTGACGAACAAGCACAGAAATCAAAAAAGGCCCGTACCCACCCAGTACGGGCCTTTTTGTTGGATTGGTTTTTAGATTGAATTTCATAGATTTACAGGGAGAGAAAGCGATGAGAGTGTTGAAATTTGGCGGGTCTTCACTGGCCGATGCAGAGCGTTTTTTACGGGTGGCCGATATCGCGGTCAATACCCACGGCCAATCTCAGGTAGCCCTGGTGCTCTCTGCACCTGCCAAGGTGACCAATCATCTGGTGGCGCTGGTCGAGCAGACCAGCCGCGGCATGGATGCCAGTTCCACCCTGTTTGAAGTGAACGGTATCTTCTCCCGCCTGCTGGCCGGGTTGAAGGCGGCCTATCCGGCGCTCGATGACAAGGCGCTGCTGGCCCGTCTCACTGCCGAGCTGGATCAGGTGGAGCGGCTGATGCAGGGCATCAGCCTGCTTGGCCTCTGCCCGGACAACGTGCAGGCGCGCATTCTGAGCCGTGGTGAGAACCTCTCCATCGCCTTTATGCACGAACTGCTGCGGGTGCGCGGTCTGGATCCAGAGCTGATCGTACCGGAAGAGCTGCTGGCCACCGACGGCGGCTATCTGGAAGCCCATGTCGATATCGAAGCCTCCCGCCTGCGCTTTGCCGCCAAGGGATTACGCAGCGACTGCCTTTACTTGATGCCGGGCTTTACCGGCGGTAGCGACAAGGGCGAGACCGTGCTGCTGGGTCGCAACGGCTCTGACTATTCAGCAGCCGTGCTGGCTGCCTGTGTCGATGCCGAGTGCTGCGAGATCTGGACTGACGTCGAGGGTTGCTACAGCTGTGACCCCCGTCTGGTGCCGGATGCCTACCTGCTGAAAACCCTCTCCTACAAGGAGGCGATGGAGCTCTCCTACTTCGGCGCCAAGGTGCTGCACCCGAAAACCATCGCGCCTGTGGCCCAGTTCCACATTCCCTGCCTCATCAAGAACAGCTTCAACCCGCAAGGGCCGGGCACCCTGATCGGCCCCGAGAGCGGCGACGACGACCTGAAAGTGAAGGCCATCTCCGACTTGTCCGGCATGTGCATGTTCAACGTCTCCGGCCCCGGCATGAAGGGGATGGTCGGCATGGCCGGTCGCATCTTCTCCGCCGTCTCCCGCGCCGGGGTCAGCATCGTGCTGATCACCCAGTCATCCTCCGAGTACAGCGTCAGCTTCTGTATCCACAGCTACGACAGTGAGAAGACCCGCAAGGTGCTGGAACGCGAGTTCGAGCTCGAATTCAAAAACCAGCTGCTGGAGCCGCTGGATATCATCAGCGATCTGGCGATCATCTCCCTCATCGGTGACGGCATGCGCACCAGCAAAGGGATGGCGGCCCGCTTCTTCACCTCGCTGGCGCAAGCCTCCATCAATATCGTCGCCATCGCGCAAGGGTCGAGCGAGCGCTCCATCTCTGCGGTGGTGCGGGATCGCAAGGTGGCGGAAGCGATCAAGGCGTGTCACCAGAACTTCTTTGGCAGCCAGCACTTTATCGACCTGTTTGTGGTCGGGGTCGGCGGGGTCGGTGCCGCGCTGGTGGATCAGATTGCCCGCCAGCAACCGGTACTGGCCGAGCAGGGCACTGGCCTGCGGGTCGTTGCCATCGCAAACAGCCGCCAGATGGCGGTCAACAAGGATGGCCTGAACCTCGCCAACTGGCGTGAACAGCTGGTCGAGGCCCGCGACAGCTTCTCGCTGGAAGGGGTGAAAAAGCTGGTGGAAGATAGCCACATCATCAACCCGGTGATCGTTGACTGCACCTCCTCCGAGGCGGTGGCCGTCCAGTATGCCGACTTCCTCGCCGCCGGTTTCCATGTGGTCACTCCGAACAAGAAGGCCAACACCGGTTCGCTCGATTACTATAAGGCGCTGCGCCGCACTGCTCGCCAGACTCGCCGCAAGTTCCTCTATGAAACCAACGTAGGCGCGGGTCTGCCGGTTATCGAGAACCTGCAGAACCTGATCAAGGCCGGTGACAAGCTGCGTGCCTTCGACGGCATCCTCTCCGGTTCCCTCTCCTTTATCTTCGGCAAGCTGGATGAGGGGATGGCCTTCTCCGAGGCGACCCGAATCGCTCGCAGCAACGGCTTCACCGAGCCGGATCCCCGCGATGACCTCAACGGCATGGATGTGGCGCGCAAGCTGCTCATTCTGGCTCGCGAGGCGGGCATGGCGCTGGAGCTCTCCGATGTGGACGTGGAGCAGGCGCTGCCGCCCGGCTTCGATGTGAGTGGCGACGTGGAAGCCTTTATGGCCCGTCTTCCTGAAGCCGACGGCTGGTTCCGCGACCAGTTCGCCGCAGCGCAGCGTGAAGGCAAGGTGCTGCGCTATGTGGGTTCCATCGAGGGTGGCAAGTGCAAGGTCGCCATCAAGGCGGTCGGTGGCGATGAGCCGCTGTTCAAGGTCAAAGACGGGGAGAACGCGCTCGCCTTCTTCTCTACCTACTACCAGCCGATCCCGCTGGTGCTGCGCGGCTACGGCGCCGGTACCGAAGTGACCGCGGCGGGCGTCTTTGCTGACGTGCTGCGCACCCAGAACTGGAAGCAGGAGCTATAAGCATGAGTTCAGACATGTACCAGAACGGTAGCGTGGTCGCCTACGCGCCCGCCTCCAGCGCCAACCTGAGCGTGGGATTCGATGTACTGGGGGCGGCGCTCGCCCCCGTGGATGGCTCCCTCTTGGGCGATCGGGTGCAGGTGAAAGGGGCTGACGTGCCGTTTGCCCTCTCATCCGTGGGCCGTTACGCCCACAAGCTGCCGGATGATCCGAAAAAAAATATCCTGTTCGACTGCTGGGTCGCCTATGGCGAGGCCCTGGAGAAGCGCGGTCTTGGTCTCAAGCCGCTTGAAATGGTGCTGGAGAAGAACCTGCCGGTCGGCTCGGGTCTGGGGTCGAGCGCCTGCAGCGTGGTGGCGGCGCTGGAAGGGCTCAACGTCTTTCACGGCGAGCCGCTCAATGAGCACGACATGCTGCTGCTGATGGGGGAGATGGAAGGCAAGATCTCCGGCTCCGTTCACTACGACAACGTGGCTCCCTGTTATCTCGGCGGCATGCAGCTGGTGCTGGAAGAGCACGGCGTTATCAGCCAGGGCATTCCGGTGTTCGAGCAGTGGTACTGGGTGGTCTGCTACCCGGGCACAGTGGTCTCCACCGCCGCAGCCCGCGCCATCCTGCCGGCCCAATATCGCCGTCAGGATTGCCTCACCTACGGCCGTCGCCTGGCTGCCTTTGTCCACGCCAGCTACACCGGGCAGGAGGGGCTGGCGGCCAGCGTACTGAAAGACGTGATTGCCGAGCCCTACCGCGCGGCGCTGATTGAAGGCTTTGCCGAGGTGCGGGCACAGGCGGCCCAGAACGGGGCGCTGGCCACCGGCATCTCCGGCTCCGGTCCCACCGTGTTTGTGGTGATGAAGGAGCTGGCGCAGGCCGAGCGAATGAAGGATTGGATGGAAGCACATTTCGTGCAGAACGAAGATGGATTTGCCCGGGTCTGCAAACTGGACATGGCCGGGGCACGGGTAACAGGAAGCGAGCTATGAATCTTTACAATATCAAGGACAACAGCGAACAGGTGAGCTTTGCGCAGGCGGTGCGTCAGGGCTTGGGTCGCGAACAGGGGCTCTTTTTCCCCGAACAACTCGAACCGCTCGCCGATGTGGATGCCCTGCTCGCTCTGCCGCTGGCCGAACGCTCTGCCCGCATCATCAGCCACCTGCTGGGGGACGAAGTGCCCGCCGCCAAGGTCAGCGAGCTGATCGACGCCGCCTTCACCTTCCCGGCGCCGCTGGTCAAATTGAAAGATGGCACTTATGCCCTTGAGCTGTTCCATGGCCCGACCCTGGCATTCAAGGATTTTGGCGGCCGCTTTATGGCTCAGTGTCTGGCCACCTTCCGCACCAACGACAAGATCACCATACTCACCGCCACCTCCGGCGACACCGGCGCAGCCGTTGCCCACGCCTTCTATGGGCTGGAGGGGATTGAAGTGGTGATCCTCTATCCCAAGGGCAAGATAAGCCCCTTGCAGGAGAAGCTCTTCTGCACCCTCGGCGGCAATATCCGCACCATCGCCATCGACGGCGACTTCGATGCCTGTCAGGCGCTGGTAAAACAGGCTTTTGACGACGAAGCGTTGAAAAAGGCCATTGGCCTCAACTCCGCCAACTCCATCAATATCAGCCGTCTGCTGGCGCAGGTTTGCTACTACTTCGAGGCCGTTGCCCAGTTGCCGAAAGCCGACCGCGCCAAGGCGGTGATCAGCGTGCCGTCCGGCAACTTTGGCAACCTCACTGCAGGCTTGATTGCCAAGGCGCTGGGGCTGCCGGTGAAGCGCTTTATCGCTGCCACCAACGCCAACGACACCGTGCCGCGCTACCTGAAAACCGGTCAGTGGGAGCCGCACCAGACAGTGGCAACTCTGTCGAACGCCATGGATGTCAGCCGCCCCAACAACTGGCCGCGGGTGGAAGAGCTCTGCCGCCGCAAGGGCTGGGGTCTGGAAACTCTGGGTTCCGGCATGCGTGACGATGCGCAGACTCGCGATGCCCTTAAACGCCTGCACCAGCTGGATTACCTCTGTGAACCCCACGGGGCGATTGCCTGGGATCTGCTGGGGGAACAGCTGGCCGAGGACGAGGTAGGGGTCTTCCTCTGCACCGCCCATCCCGCCAAGTTCAAGGAGTCGGTGGACGAGATCCTCAATCTCGATGTACCGCTGCCCGCCCCGCTCGCCAAACACGCCGAGCTGCCGCTGCTCTCTGTTAATTTGCCTGCGGAGTTTGCCCGGTTAAGAGCGTTTTTGGTGGGTTAAGCCGTTGAACTGAGATAACTGATAGAAATAAAAATCCCCCGGTAACGGGGCAATTCTGTTCACTTAAGAGGAGCCGCATTGTGATCTACCGGAAAACGGGTCTTTGATATATTCACCGCCCTGGGCCTCGATGGCCTGGGGCGTTTTTCTATGAACATGACGCCTATGCTGCCCTGCAGCCCTGAATCGCCCCCAGTTCCCTAGACACCTCACAGCCTTAAAATGAGGTAACTATTGGAGGTGTTATGACCCGTCAGCGTTATCCAGAAACATTCAAAATCGAAGCCGTTAAACAAATCTCCGAACGCGGACGGCCGGTGGCTGACGTTGCACGAGCCCTTGGGGTATCCAGCCACAGTCTGTATGCCTGGCTCAGGCAGTACGGTAAGCCTGCTGACCAGCAGCTCGAAGAGTCTGCCTTGCAAGCCGAGATCCGCCGCCTGAAAACCGAACTGCGCCAGGTCACCGAGAAGCGCAATATCCTAAAGGAGGCCGCCGCGTACTTTACCAGCGAGTCAAGGAAAGGTACGCGTTCATAACCTCCCGACTCGACCGCTACAGTGTCGTTACCCTGTGCCAGACCCTGGGGGTTCACCGAAGTGGCTTCTACGCGTGGCTGAAACAGCCCGCATCGCCACGACAGCAGGAGGACGAACGACTGATCAGATTGGTCAAGCAATCCTGGCTGGAAAGTGGTGCTGTCTACGGCTATCGCAAGATCCATCGCGACCTTCGTGACGCAGGGGAAGCCTGCGGCAAGCACCGTGTGGCCAAATTAATGAAGCGGGAAGGGCTGCGTTCGCAAACAGGCTATCAACGCCGCAAGGGGCATTATGGAGGCAAGAGCACGCAGGCTGCCCCAAACACGCTGGCACGTCAGTTTAAAGTGTCAGCCCCCAACATCTCCTGGGTGACTGACATTACCTACATCCGCACTCAAGAAGGGTGGCTGTATCTGGCGGTGGTGCTCGACCTGTTCTCTCGCCAGATAGTTGGCTGGGCGATGAAGCCACGCATGACGGCAGACTTGGCGGTTGATGCGTTATTGATGGCCGTCTGGCGGCGCAAGCCCAAGCAGCCGGTACTGGTACATTCGGGTCAGGGCAGCCAGTTTACCGGTGGTGAATGGCAGGACTTTCTGAAGGCCCACAACCTGAGTTGCAGTATGAGCCGACGGGGCAACTGTCACGACAACGCTGTCGCAGAGAGCTTCTTCCAGTTGCTCAAACGGGAGCGGATCAAGCGCAGGATTTACGCGACAAGAGACGAAGCCCGCAGCGATGTGTTTGATTATATCGAGATGTTTTACAACCCAATCAGGCGCCATGGTTCCAATGATGGGCTATCGCCGGTAGAGTTTGAAAGGCAGTTTATTTTTCAGCAACAGAGTGTCTAGAAAACCTGGGGCGATTCAGCCCTGCTCGTTGAGCGTGGTGCTGCCAAGCGAGCGCAAACCATGAGCCACTAGTCGCCCGCCATAACCAAGCCGTTTTAAGGCCGCATTGGCACTTTGGTCGTTGATGTGACCAAGCGGATCGCGGCGGCCAGGGAACACAAAAGGACGGTGGCCGCTGATCGGCTTCATGTGCTCCAGCAGAGAGAGTGCTTGCGGGGTGAGCGGAACCCGGTGGGGGCGATCCATCTTCATGCGATCTTCAGGGATGTTCCAGACTTTGGCCTCAAAGTCGATCTCGTCCCAGCGAGTGCCTGCTGATTCACCGGGGCGAACAAGGGTATGAAGGCTCCATTCAATCTGGCAGCGGGTGCTGTGCTCCAAGCGGCCATTGGCGATGTCGGCCATCAGTTGCGGCAACTCTCCCGGCTTGAGGGTGGGCATGTGCTTCTTGGCGGGCTTCTTGAACACCTTGCGAATCGCGGAGCAGCGAGCAGGCCGTGGTTCACGCTGTAGTCTAGAATTTCGTTTATCCGTTGGCACAGGCGGCGCACCGTCTCAAGCTTGCCGTCAGCCTCGAGTGGACGCAGCAGCTCAATCACCTTGGGGGCGCGGATCTGGCTGATAGGCATTGAGCCGATAAAAGGTAGAACATACATCTCAAGGGAACGCCACGAGTCGTCGGCATAGGCTTTGGTTACCTCATGGCGTTTGAGAGCCAGCCACTTAGATGCCATGTGTTCAAAGGTGTTGCTACTGGCTTCTTCCATGGCTTTGACCATGGCGGCCTGTTCTTCTTTGCGGAGCTTGGGATCAATGCCTTGGGCCAGCAGGGCGCGAGCCTCTCGCAGTAGTTCACGGGCTTGGCCAAGGGACACCTCTGGGTAAGTGCCAAAACTCATGTTTGTGCGCTTATTGTCAGAAGGCTTTGAATATTTGAAGGCCCAGAGCTTTGAACCCGCTGCACTGATCCTCAGTTCTAACCCATCACCATCGCGCAAGGTGGTCATCTGGCCTTTCGCCTTAGCGTCTTCGGATGGCTTGGCGTTCTTAATTTTTGGGTCGGTTAATCTGCAGTTACCTGTTTCGCGCCTTTTTTTCTCCACCGTCACCTTAATGCTCCTTAGTACCATCGAATTTAGTACCACCAACCTTGTGGTACTAATTATAGTACTAGTGAAGCTGGTTTTAGGCGACCACTTCAGACTTCATCGGACAACAAAAAACCCGCAAAGCCTTACGCTGTGCGGGTTTCTGTACTTCTTCGTTCCTTCTCGGAACAATATTTGGTGGAGCTGGGGGGATTTGAACCCCCGTCCAAAATTACTACATCCTTGGTACTACATGCTTAGTCACTCTTTACATTCGCCAACCCGCTGCGGAGAGACACGCCACGAATTGACTAGCTCGATTGGTTTTAATGCTTCCGCCCCGAGCAGGACTTCCACACGATCCTGTGAAGGATGACCTTCCGATTCCCTAGGACACAGGCAAGCTAGGGTAGAAGGGCTCAGCGCAGGTTATTAAGCTGCGAGTGCGTAGTTTTCGTCGTTTGCGACTATTTTTTTGCGGTTTGTTAACGAGGCCTACCGCACCTCGGCATGCACCTTGGGTTTCGTGAATCTTGTCGAATCCAGAATCAGCCCCAAGTTGTCAAAAGTGATTGTACGCAAAAATGTTGTGATAGCAAGGCGTTGATGCCCATTCCCTCTGGCAACCACGCTGTTTGCCGATTTATTGTGCGCAGCTGAACCAGGGGTCCGCTGCGCAGGGGGAAGGTGAATGGGCGTCTGGAACCGGTGGGCGGCCGATTAGCCGCGATTCTTGTTCTTCATGATGCGGGCTTTTTCCCGATCCCATTCGCGGGCCTTGGTATCTTCGCGCTTGTCGTGTTCTTTCTTGCCCTTCACCAGACCGATCTCGACCTTGACCCAGCACTCTTTCCAGTAGAGAGCCAGTGGCACTATGGTGTAACCCTGACGGGCGGTCAGGCTTTCGAGTTTGTCGAGTTCGCGACGGCTCAGCAGCAGTTTGCGGGTCCGGGTCGGGTCACAGACCACATGGCTGGATGCCGCGTTTAGTGGCAGGAAGGTGGAGCCAAACAGGAAGGCTTCTCCTTGCAAGAAGATGACATAGGCTTCGCTGATGTTGGCCTTGCCCGCCCGTAGGGATTTGACTTCCCACCCTTGCAGGGACAGACCGGCTTCCACTCTTTCTTCGATGAAGTATTCGTGGCGGGCGGTTCTGTTGAGTGCAATGGTGCTGGACCCGGCTTTGTTTTTACTGTTTTTTTTGCTCATGACGGGCGATTTCCGGCAATGACTAGGAGGCTCGTATTATACGTAGGCGTGAGCGGCTGTAAAACGCGCAGCAGGTCAAGTGGTGGCTTTGTGAGCGGTTTGGTTGAGGTTTTACCTCCACAACCCGAAACATGGTGATAAAATCGCGCCGATTGGATGAGGAAAAGCCATGCCCCGAATTACGCGCAGTGCCCTGGTGATGTTCAGTGCAGAACAGATGTTCAAGTTGGTTAACGATGTGGATGCCTATCCGCAGTTTTTGCCCGGCTGTGTCGGCAGCCGTGTCCACGAAGCTGGCGATGACTACATGATGGCGTCGGTCGATGTGGCCAAGGCGGGCATCGCCAAGACGTTTACCACCCGCAATCAGCTGGATGTGAACCGTCAGATCAGGATGGAGCTGGTGGATGGCCCGTTCCGCAAGCTGGCGGGTTGGTGGACCTTTACCCCGCTCGATGTGGACGCCTGCAAGGTGGAGTTTGATCTCGATTTCGAATTCACCTCCAAGCTGATCGAGGTGGCGTTCGGTCAGGTGTTCCGCGATCTGGTGAGCTCCATGGTCTCTGCCTTCTCAAACCGCGCCAAGGTGGTATACGGTGTCTGACCAGCTCAATATCGAAGTCGTTTATGCCTTGCCGCAGCAGCAGACGGTGATTGCGCTGCGGGTGGCGCCCGAGACCTGTGTGCAGGCAGCCATCGAGCAGTCCGGCATCGTGCAAAAGCACCCCGAGATCGATCTGGCGGTCAACAAGTTCGGCATCTACAGCCGTCCGGTGAAAGGGAGCGAGCCGCTGCACGACGGCGATCGCATCGAGATCTACCGCCCGCTCATCGCCGATCCGCGCGAGATGCGCAAGAAGCGCGCCGAGAAGGCCAAAGAGGAGGGGCGAGCCGACAGCGTGACCGGCGGCCGCCCCGATGTGCATCGCAAGCTCCGCGAATAGCGCTCAGGTTTTGTTGCAGAAAAAGGCGCCGAGGCGCCTTTTTTGATCCCGTCAGTCAGTAATTGGACTGCGCGAGATAACAAGGGGGGGGGCCGCGTTAGCTCAGGGCTGGTTCTGTCACGCCCAGCCGTGTGAGCGCCCAAGCGGCCAGCAGATCGACCCCGCTTTGCATCACCCGCTCATCGAAATCGAATTTGTTATGGTGGTGCGGCGCCGCCAGATCGGCTCCCAGGATGAGGTAAGCCGCTTCGCCCCCCTGCTTTTGCACCCGCTCCATCAGAAAACCGGCATCTTCGCTGGCGCCAAAGCGGCGGGTCTGGATGGTAGCAAGCCCCTGCTTACGGGCCAGCGCCGCCAGCTCGGCTTGCAGCGCCGGGCTGTTGTCGAGGGCAATCGCCTCACCCTGTTTGATGATGCGGTAGGTGACGCCGTGGGCGAGAGCGGTGCCTTCGACGATGCGCTGCACCTGACTGAACATGTAGTCGTTGAGGGTGCTGTCGGCGCCACGGGTTTCTCCGTGCAGCTCGGCATGGTCGGGAATGACATTGCGCCCGCTACCGCCGTGAAGCTGGCCGACATTGATGCGGGTCATGCCGTCGCGGTGGCGGGGAATGCCGAGCATGGCGGTGGTGGCCATGCAGGCGGCGGCCAGCGCATTGCTGCCAGCGTTGGGCTCGAGCCCGGCGTGGGCCGCGGTGCCCATAAAGTGGACATCGAACTTGGTGGAGCAGAGAAATTCGGTGGGGTTGATCACCAGCTCGCCGCTGCCGGCGTGAATGCCGATATGGAGCGAGAGCAGGGCATCCACGTCATCGAGTGCGCCACCGGCGGCCAGCGCCTTGCCACCGCGACATCCCTCTTCGGCGGGTTGGAAGAACAGCTTGATGCGACCGCACAGCTGCTCCTTCATCGCCATCAGCTGGCTGGCCAGCCCCATGCCGATGGCGGTGTGGCCATCGTGGGCACAGGCGTGCATCCACCCCTTGTTGTGGGAGGCAAAGCCCTCTTGCTGCGGCTGGTGCTGTTCGGCATCGGACTCTTCTACCTCCACCGCGTCGATGTCGAAGCGAAAGGCCAGGGTCGGGCCGGGACGGCCGGTATCCAGCTCTCCCATCAGCCCGGTGACATCGCCGATCCGCTCCAGCCAGTCGGGATGGGCTCCCTGACGGCGGGCGCGAGCCTTCTCGGCCGCCACATCCACATCGCGCCCCATCATCAGATTGCTGGCCAGCAGCTTGTCGCCGAGCACGATGCGATAACCGAGCTCGCTCAGGTGGTGGGCAATCAGGCTGGTGGTGCGAAACTCTTTCCAGGCGGCTTCCGGCAGGCGGTGCAGGTCGCGGCGCCACAGGATCAGGTGCTCAAGGGTCATCTTGGCTTCCTTGGTGATTCGATTTGTCGGCTATTGTGCCTTTTTTCCCGGCTGACCACACGGGGCCCGCATCTGGTCGGGGGAGCTTTGAGTGCAAGTAGTGGCAGTGGGGGTCGTGAATGGGGGTGAGCTCGCATAAAAAACGCCTCCACAAGGGAGGCGTTGTCGAGATGTGGTTATCAGGCCGCGTGATGGTAAGCGGAGGCTTCAAACAGCTTCTTGTTGGCCACCAGATCGATGGGGTCAAAATCATCGACGTTGATGGTGCGCAGGCGACTTACCTCGGCGCGGCGCAGCAGCTCGGCTTCGCTCTGGGTCAGTACACCAGCGGCCAGGCCGATGTCGGCCACCTTGTCCAGCGCCATGAAGGGACGCTTGATACCATCGCTCTTGCAGACTTTCTCGAACAGCGGCTCGGCGGCCAGCACGTCATCGAGCGCCTGCTCCAGCAGACCGAAGGGGTTGCCCTCTTCGCGAGTCAGGTATTGCCCCTTGGCCAGGCGGCTGCGGGTCTCGCTCGGGGTTTGCAGCAGACGGGCCACTTGCTGGTCCAGCTTGTCGCACGGACGGTTCAGGTCACGACCCAGCGGCAGCACCACGGCGCGCAGGGCAAGGCCAATCCAGCGGTTCGGGAAGTTGCGCAGCAGTTCGTCGATCGCCTCTTGTGCCTTGAACATTGCATCTTGCAGTGCCCAGTGCAGCAGCGGCAGGTCGGCCTGCTGGCGTCCCTCGTCCTGATAGCGCTTGAGGGCGCTGGAGGCCAGATAGAGCTGGCTCAGCACGTCGCCAAGACGGGCGGAGACCCGCTCCTTGCGTTTGAGCTCGCCACCCAGAGTACCCATCGCCATGTCTGACAGGAACGCCAGGTTGGCCGAGAGGCGGGAGAGTTGCTGGTAGTAGCCCTTGGTCTGATCCTTGTAAGGGGCCGCGGCAAAGCGGGCGCCGGTGATACCGAGCCAGAAGCTGCGCACCAGGTTGCTGATGGCAAAGCCGACGTGGCTGAATACCGCCTTGTCGAAATCCTTCAGCGCCTGCTCCTTGTCGGGATGGCTGGCAGCCAGCATCTCCGGCAGTACATACGGGTGGCAGCGGATAGCGCCCTGACCATAGATGATCATGCTGCGGGTCAGGATGTTGGCCCCTTCCACCGTAACGGCGATGGGGGCACCCTGATAGCCACGGGCCAGATAGTTGTTGGGGCCCATGCAGATCGCCTTGCCGCCGTGGATGTCCATGGCATCGATGATGCACTTCTGGGCACGGTCGGTGAGGTGGTATTTGACGATGGCGGAGATGACCGAGGGCTTCTCGCCAAGGTCGATACCGGTCACGGTCAGGTTGGCTGCGGCGCCCATGATGTAGGCGTTGCCGCCGATGCGGGCCAGCGGCTCTTCAATCCCTTCCATCTTACCGATGGGCAGCTTGAACTGGCGACGGATGCGGCTGTAGGCGCCGCTCGCCAGGGCCAGCATCTTGACGCCACCGGTGCTGTTGGAGGGCAAGGTGATGCCGCGACCGACTGACAGACACTCGACCAGCATGCGCCAGCCCTGACCAGCCATGGCCGGGCCACCGATGATGAAATCGAGCGGGACGAACACATCCTTGCCCTGGGTCGGGCCGTTCTGGAACGGCACGTTGAGCGGGAAGTGGCGACGGCCAATGCCGACACCCTTGATGTGAGTGGGAATGAGGGCGCAGGTGATACCGAGCTCTTCCTCTTCACCCAGCAGGTGTTCCGGATCACGCAGTTTGAAGGCGAGACCCAGCACGGTAGCAATGGGGGCGAGCGTGATGTAGCGCTTGTTCCAGGTGAGGCGCATACCGAGCACCTCTTTGCCTTCCCACTCGCCCTTGCAGACGATACCGAAGTCGGGGATGGAACCGGCATCAGAACCCGCTTCCGGGCTGGTCAGGGCGAAGCAGGGGATCTCTTTACCTACCGCCAGGCGGGGCAGGTAGTAATCCTTCTGCTCGTCGGTGCCATAGTGTTGCAGCAGTTCGCCCGGGCCCAGCGAGTTGGGTACGCCAACGGTGGAGGCGAGCACGGCGCTGGCGCCGCACAGCTTTTGCAGGACGCAGGACTGGGCGTAGGCCGAGAACTCCAGACCGCCATATTTCTTCTTGATGATCATGGCGAAGAACTTGTTGTCCTTCAGGTATTGCCACACCTCGGGGGAGAGATCCGCGCGCTCGTGGGTCACTTCCCAGTCGCTCACCATGCGGCACACTTCCTCGACCGGACCATCCATAAAGGCTTGCTCTTCGGCAGAGAGGGTGCTGACCGGGATGGCGTGCAGCTTTTTCCAGTCCGGGTTGCCCGCGAACAGATCGGCTTCCCACCAGGTGGTGCCCGCTTCAATCGCCTCTTTCTCGGTGCGGGACATCTCCGGCATGATCGATTTGTAGATCTTGAACAGCGGCTTGGTTATTTGATTGCGGCGAAATTCCACCAGATTGAGCGGGATGGCGATCACCGTGAACAGGGCCCATACCAGCAAGGGCACATGACCATAGATGGCGCCAAGCACCAGGGCGGCGCCGGTGACCAGGGTGGAGATGAACAGGGATGCCCGGCGATAGGCCAGGGCTCCGATAACCAGGATCACCCCGAGCAGAGTGAGGGTCGTCGTCATTGCTTGCTCCTTGCGTGGTTAGGTTGCCAACGTGGCGTAACTGATCCAGAGGTCAGACCTGTTGGATGTGGCCCCTGTTGTAATTCATACGCACAAAGTTATCAAGCTGTTTACATCTTCATTACCTTCTCTCTGTGATCCCCATAACGCTCACGCGCCGCCAGCGCTGTGGCTCGCAGGGGGCGACTGTGCGATTCGCTTGTGCGAGAATAGCCGCGATTTACACGCACACTAAAACAGTGGAAGAGACATCATGTACCAAGAATTGATCCGCAATGAACTGACCGAAGCTGCCAGCGTGCTGCAGGCCTTCCTGGCTGATGAGCAGAACCTGAAAAACATCGAAGCGGCCGCCAAACTGCTGGCTGACTCTTTCAAGGAAGAGGGCAAGGTGCTCTCTTGTGGCAACGGTGGCTCCCACTGTGACGCCATGCACTTCGCGGAAGAGCTGACCGGTCGTTACCGCGAGAACCGCCCGGGTTATGCCGGTATCGCCATCTCCGATCCGAGCCACCTTTCCTGCGTCTCCAACGACTTTGGCTATGACTATGTCTTCTCCCGCTACGTAGAAGCGGTCGGCCGCCGTGGCGACGTGCTGCTTGGTATCTCCACCAGCGGTAACTCCGGCAATATCCTGAAAGCCATCGAGGCGGCCCGCGCCAAAGGGATGAAAGTGATCGCCCTGACCGGCAAGGATGGCGGCAAGATGGCGGGTCTGGCGGATGTCGAGATCCGGGTGCCGCACTTTGGCTATGCCGACCGTATTCAGGAAGTGCACATCAAGGTGATCCACATCCTGATCCAGCTGGTCGAAAAAGAGATGGCCAAGTAATCAGGCCATCGTCACCAGACAAGGGCAACGCCGGTAGCATGGTTCGCCATCGGCCGGTTGTTGCCAGTCACAGGGGAAGGGATTGCGCCTTCCCCTGCTGTCTGTCGAACCAGCGTGCTGGTCGAACATGACACAAGCCAAATCATGAAAGGAGTCTGCCGGATATGTGCGAACTGCTCGGCATGAGTGCCAATGTGCCGACCGATATCTGCTTCAGCTTTACCGGGTTGATGCTGCGCGGCGGCAAGACCGGGCCCCACAAGGATGGCTGGGGGATCACCTTCTACGAGGGGAAGGGCTTTCGCACCTTCAAGGATCCCGAGCCCAGCGCCCAATCTCCCATCGCCAGACTGGTACAGGCGCTGCCCATCAAGAGCTGCGCTGTGGTCAGCCACATTCGGCAGGCCAACCGTGGCTGCGTGTCACTGGAAAATACCCACCCCTTTACCCGTGAGCTGTGGGGCCGTTACTGGACCTTCGCCCACAACGGTCAGCTGACCGGCTACAAGAAGCTGCCAACCGGCCGTCACCGCCCGGTGGGGGATACCGACAGCGAGCATGCCTTCTGCTGGCTGCTCGATCGGCTGGAGCAGAAATATCCCAAGCGTCCGGCCAACTTTCCCGCCATGTTTCGCTATCTCGCTACCTTGTGTGATGAGCTCAGAGCGTTCGGGGTGTTCAACATGCTGCTCTCGGACGGGGAGTATGTGATGAGCTACTGCACCAACAACCTACACTGGTTGACCCGCTGTGCGCCGTTTGGCGAGGCGAGCCTGCTGGATGAGGAGGTGGTGATCGACTTTCAAAGCGAGACCACCCCCAACGATGTGGTGACCCTGATCACCACCCGTCCGCTGACCGGCAATGAGAACTGGGTCAAAATGGCGCCCGGCGAGTTCAATCTGTTTCGCATGGGGGAGCGGGTGGCGACCAATCAGGTCGTGCCTGAGTGAGATAAAAAAATACCAGGGTAGATTCCTACCCTGGTTCTTCGCAGCAGCCATAAAAGGCAAAAGGGATGAGAGGTGTTGCTGAGCATCATCACTCTGACGAAATTGAGTGTTGATCAATTGTTAATTTGTGGCAATGAGGTTGTTGTCTTTACGGGCGTTTCAGCATCGCTATTTCGATACCGATCACATTTTTTGCCACTTCATTCCCCGAGCTATCCAGTCGGATGGGGCATCACTGTCTGGCCGTGAGCCACGACATCGAAAACTATCTATAGTATGGTCTGTTTGAATACCGTTCTGGAGGAGCCTCGCATGGAGTGGGTGGATCGCAAGGTGTTGCAGCAGCTGGCAGAGGATATTGGTCAGGATATGCTGCCGGTGGTCATCGCAGTATTTATCGAAGAGGTGGGCGAGCAGCTGAGTCAGCTCAGACCCCTTTATGAGCAGGGAGAGTGGGAGGCGCTGGCCCGGGTGGCACACAGCATGAAATCATCCTGTGGCAGCTACGGCGCCATGCCGAGCTATCAGCAGGTGATTGCGCTGGAGATGGCTTGCAAGCAGGCGGATGTGGCCGAGGCAGAGCGCCAGTTGCAACTGCTGGAGGCCTCCTTGCCCCGGGTGCTGGCGTTTCTTGCCGATTATCAGTAACGGCGGCGTTATGCAGGGATGCCGGGGCGCCGTGGCCGTTGCCTAACGTTGGTTGAGCAGTTGCTGGATGATCCGGTCCAGCGCCAGTTTCAGCTTCAACCGATCGTGTCGATGGGGCAATTCGAGCTCACCCAGATCGGCGTCGATCAACCGACCCTGCCAGGCGCCCGCATCACCCGCGCCCCGGGGGGCCAGGATGGCATCCAGCCGACCCTGACCGACCCGGGACTCCAGCCAGCGACACTGACTCATCAGATCCAGCTGGCTGGCAGGGCCGTTTTCCGCCACCAGATTGCAGACAAAGACCAGCATGGCGCTGCTCTCGTTGATGGCCTGGGCAATCTCGGCCAGCAGCAGTGGCGGCATGATGGAGGTGAGAAAACTGCCCGGCCCCAGAATGATCATGTCCGCCTGCTGCAGTGCCAGCACCGCTTCCCGGGTCGCTTGCACCTCCGGTATCAGGCCGAGGGAGAGGGGCGGCGTGGCCAGTTGATCGATGGATACCTCTCCCAGGATCTGGGTGCCACACTCCATATGGGCGCAGAGGTCGGTGGGAAATTCAGACATGGGTAGCAATTGTGACTCGATTTTGAGCATGTCACTGATCAGCTTGATAGCATCAAGAGGACGGACACAGAGATTATCGAGCGCCAGCAGCATCAGGTTGCCAAGGTTGTGGCCCGCCAGCTCGCCTTTGCCGGCGAAGCGGTACTCGAACAACAGGCTGCCGATACTGGGATCGGTCACCAGCTGGTTCAGGCAGTTGCGCAGATCGCCCCAGGCGATGCACTCCTGACTCTTGCGCAGCCGTCCGGTCGAGCCACCATCATCGGTGGTGGTGACAATGCCGGTGAGCCGTTGACCGAGAAACGAGAGGGACGAGAGCACGCGACCCATGCCGTGGCCACCACCGATGGCAACGACCCGATCGAAGTCATTGATGTTTTTTTGCCACATGTGGGCATCCTGTCATTGGTCTCAGTTGACCGCTATGTTAGCAAGTGAAGCGAGATAATTGTTTGATAAGGGTATGATTTTTGCTTGCGACTGCTATCCGATAAAACAAGGAGATGGTGTTGAAATTTCTGACCGTTCACTCCCTCGCCCGGAATTCATCGCTGGCGGCCCAAGAGATCTGCACGCAGTTGCGCCACCATGCCGATCAGGCACCCTCCCTGCTGCTGCTCTATTTTACCCAAGCCCATGACGGGGCGATACTGCGCGACGCGCTCAAACGCCAGTTCCCGACCACCCGTCTGCTGGGGTGCAGCTCCTGCGGTGGCGTCATGACCGAGATGGGGCACCACGCCATAGAGGGGTTCGGAGTGGCGGTGGCAGCTTTTTATGACGAGAAAGGGGCCTTCGGGGTGGCCGGTGCCAGCGGTGACGGGGTGGATGTGCGGCAGTTGCTGCGCCGAGCCATGAGCGATTGTGGTCGACCGGGCGAGTTGCCCCAGCTGATCCTGTTTCACGCCAGTCCCGGCAAGGAGGAGGGGCTGCTGGCCGGTATCGAGGCCGAACTCGGAGCCTCGGTGCCGGTGGTCGGTGGATCCGCGGCAGACAACAGCGTCAGCGGCGAGTGGCAACTCTGCTGGGATGAGGCGGTGAGTCAGGATGGCATCGCGCTGGCGGTGCTCTATCCTGATTGCCAGCTGGCCTTTCAGTTTCACTCCGGTTATATCCCTGCCGAATTCAGTGGCGAGATCACCGCTTGCGACGGGCGGGAGGTGCTCACCATCGATCACCTGCCCGCCGCCGAGGTTTATGCCCGCTGGTGCGGACGCGAGCAGCCCTGGCCGGTGGGGGCGATTTTGCGGGAGACCACCCTCACCCCGCTGGCCCGTCAAGTGGGATCGCTGGATGGCATTCCCTACTACAAGCTCTCCCATCCCGAGGCGGTGACCGAACAGGGCGGGCTGCGGCTCTTTACCGATGTGGTGCAGGGGGAGCGCCTGCTGCTGATGTACAGCAGTCAGGAGGGGTTGCTGCAGCGCAGCCTCAATGCCATGCGCATTGAGCCAGGCTATGGAGTCGATGTGGAATGGCAGCCGATCGGCGCCCTCATCATCTTTTGTGCTGGTTGCCGTTTGGCGCTAGGTGATATGTTGTGCCAATTTGTCGAGCAGAGCCAGGCTCGTCTCGGCAAGATCCCGTTTATCACCCCCTTTACCTTCGGCGAGCAGGGGCGGCTGCCCAATGGCGAACTGGCTCACGGTAACCTGATGGTATCGAGCGTGATTTTTCTGACCCGCTGAGTCGGCAGAACATAACAGAGCAGGCAACAAGATGATTGGCAGCAGTGAACTGGAAGCCCTCGGCGACAAATTGCAGACCACCCTGGTCGATCTTATGCGTTGCCGCGAGCGCGAGGCCAGGTATCGTCACGAGTCCCAGACCCTGCTGGGCGGGGTGGCCACCCTCGCCGATGCCAAGACGCTGGAGCAGGTACTGGAGAGCCTTATCCAGGTGCTCAAACCCTTTATCGGCTTTGAGCACGCGGATGTGGTGGCCTGGGAAGGGGAGCGGGGGAGTACCCACCTCAGTACCGAGCCGATGCGCGCTGCCCGCAGCTGGCACATGACCCCGGCCTTTGCCCGCGCCATCGCCGGTGAAACCCTGGTGATCTACGACCCTTCCCAGTTGCCCGAGCTGGCGCCGCTGGCGAGCGAGCCGGGCTGGGCCAGCGTGATGCTGACCGGGCTGCAGGCTCCCGGTTTTACCGCTACCCTCATCTGCCGCCACGCCCGGGCGGGAACCTTCGATCTCACCAGCAAGGCGGCCATGGAGCGCTGCCGCCCGCTCATCGCCCAGGCGCTGGTCAACATCACCTATCGCGCCCGCTTGCAGGAGCAGGTGGCGGTGAAGACCGAGGCGCTGCAGGCCAGCGAACGCCGTTTTCGCAGCTTCGCCGCCATGGCCTCCGACTGGTTCTGGGAGACCGATGCCGAGCATCGCCTCAGTTATGCCTCCGAACCGGGTTATCTGGATGAGCTGACTCCGCAGGCGATCCGGCCGACCCTCTATGACTATGTCTGCAACAAGCAGAGCAGCGAGGCGCAGCAATACCTGCGGTTGTTGGAACAGCGCCAGCCGGTGCGAGGGGTGCGGATGCAGGTGGCGCTGCTTGATGGCCCCTGCTGGATGGAGGTGAGCGCCGAGCCCTGTTTCGACCATGAAGGTCTCTTTACCGGCTATCGCGGCACTGCCCGGGATATCAGCTCCCAGATCCGCCGTGAAGAGGAGCTGGCGCGGGCGCGGGATGAGGCCGAAGCGGCCAACCGTGCCAAGTCCCAGTTTCTGGCCATGATGACCCACGAGATCCGCTCGCCCATGAATGCTGTGTTGGGGATGCTCGATCTGGTGCAGCATGCCGAGCTGGCGCCGGAGCAACAGAGCCTGCTGCGCCACGCCACCCACTCGGCCAGATTGCTGCAAACCATCATCGATGACGTACTCGATTTTTCGAAAATCGAGTCGCAAACCCTGGTGTTTCACTGCGAGACTCTGCAGCCGATCCAGCTTTGCCAATCCCTGGTCGAACCGCTGCAGGCCCGTGCCACCGCCAAGGGGATTGCGCTGGTTTATCGGGTTGATGAGTCCGTCCCTCTGGAGTTGCAGGGGGATCCGATGCGTCTGTCGCAGGTGATGGGTAATCTGCTGGACAACGCCCTCAAATTCACCGAGCAGGGGCAGGTCACACTGCACCTTGGCTGGCAGGATGAGAAGTTGCGGGTCTCGGTCTCCGACACCGGGATCGGGATCGCCGACGCGGATCAGGCGCGGCTGTTTGAACCCTTCTCCCAGGTTGATAACTCGGCCACCCGACGTTTTTCCGGAACCGGCCTTGGTCTTGCCATCAGCAAGCGTCTGGTCGCCCTGATGGGGGGGGAGATCCACCTGAAGAGCGAGCCGGGCAAGGGAAGCTGCTTCTGGTTCGAGCTGTCGGATATGGCGCTGCCTTGCCATTGTCAACCACTGCGGGAAGAGAGCGTTGCTACGTTGCTGCCGCTGGATGTGCTGGTGGTGGAGGATAGTCCGGTCAACCAGCTGGTGGTATCGCTGATGCTGCAAAAACTGGTGGGCAAGGTACGGCTGGCTGCCAATGGTCTGGAGGCGCTGGCACAGGTGGATGAGCAGCTCCCGGATTTGATCCTGATGGATATGCGGATGCCCCTGATGGACGGACTGGAAGCTACTCGCCGGTTACGGGAGTTGGGATGCACCATGCCAATCGTTGCCCTGACGGCCAATGCGATGGCGGAGGACAAGGCGTGCTGTCTGGCGCAGGGGATGGATGACTTTCTCGCCAAGCCTATCACCTTGTCACGGCTGAGAGAGTGTTTGCAGCGTCACTTTGGTCAGCGGTTGCCGACGCGCGGATAAAAAAAATGGTCAACTTTGTGGGTTGACCAGTTCTTCAGCAAATACTGAAGAGAGCACGGGATAAATCGGGTTGTATCAATCTATATGAAAAATCTGTGCCAACTTTTTTAGACTCTTTTGCGTTCAATTTTGGCCGTTTAGCGCAGCGGCTCTCTCTTGTTATGGCGTTTTGCGTTCCTACTTACTCGCAAAATGCGAATTTCATGTTTTCATTATTGGAATAATTGCATTTTGCAACGCTGTTTTTGTCATTGTGAAATCAGGCGATGCAGGAATTTACGGGCTGCTTCGCTGTTTTGTTTGGCAATCAGCATCTGCTTTTCATAAATCGGCATCGGTAATATCTCGAGCCAGCGCTGGCAGAGCCAGGCGGCATCTTCAAAACGCTTGTCCGGATAGAGCTCATCAAGCTCCGGATACTGCTCGAACACTTCCCGCAGGCGATTGACCAGCAGCTTGTCGTTGAAATCTGAGTGGGTGCTCGGCCAGTTGGGCAGCATCTCCACCTTGGCCCGGCGCAGGCCCATCTCGTCTGTTTCCATCTCGTGGATACAGAAGCGCTCCAGTCCCAGCACCGTCACACCTAGCAGGCCATCATTGAGGGTGTAGAAGTCGGTCACCTTGACCCGGGTGCCCACCGGCAGAATGCGGCCGGATTGTCCCGAGGTGGTCGACTCTTCCATCACGATGCCAAAGCCCTGATCGTTGATGAATGACTCCTTGAGCATCTGCAGGTGGCGTGGCTCGAACAGACGCAGAGGAAGCTTGCCGCCCGGCAGTATGTGGGAAGGCAAGGGGAACAGTGCCAAAGGTTGTAGTTTCATGTTCCATCCTCCATTGAGTAGTTGCTGAATATGACAATGCAGCGACTGTGCCAGAGAATGAAAAAAGCCACCGGAGGGTGGCTTTTCGGGCGGTTGAGGGCGCTTAGGTGCGCTGCTCCAGATACATGACAGCCGCTTCCACGCGGCTTTGCGCCTCGAGTTTCTTCAGCAGGCTCTTCACGTGAACCTTGACCGTTCCCTCGGAGATATGGAGTACCGAGGCGACCTGTTTGTTGGAGAGGCCTTTTGCAATTTCGCGCAGGATTTGCATTTCGCGACGCGTTAAGCTTTCCAGCTTCTGCTGCAGGTGATCCAGCTCGTAGATGTTTTCGAGATAGGGGCGCAGCGGTTCGCTCAGGATCTGCTTGCCGGTCATCACGTCGGCCAGCTGGGCCAGCAGCAGGTCAGGCTCGGTATCTTTGAGCAGGTAGCCGTCGGCACCGGCCTTGAGCAGGGCCACCACATCCTGACGGGCATCGGAGACGGTGAGGATCACCACCCGGGAGGTGATCTCTTCGGCCCGCAGCGCCTTGAGGGTATCGAGGCCGGAGAGCCCTTTCATATTGAGGTCGAGCAGGATCAGATCCGGCTCGGCCTCTTTGGCCAGTGCCACGGCATCGGTGCCGTTGGAGGCTTCACCGGTTACCTCCATGTTCTCTTCCAGAGCCAGCAACTGCACAATCCCTTTGCGCATGAGGGGATGGTCATCTACGACCAGAACAGTGTATTTCATCTCGTCCATCAGGCGTCTCTCGTTAGGCTGGTGGGAAAGGTCAGATGCACGCGGGTGCCTTGTGGTTGCTGCTCGTTGATGGTCAGCAGACCATGCAGTTTGCTGGCGCGCTCGTTCATGATGCTCAAACCGTAATGGTTGATCGCCGAGCTGGCGAGTCCGATCCCGACCCCGTCATCTGAAATCTGAACCTCGATGTTACCACTGGCGAGGGTCTCACAGCTAACATCAATCACTTGCGCGTTGGCATGTTTGATGGCATTGAGCACCGCCTCACGGATCAGTTGCAGAATGTGGATATGCTGGCCCGCCTCCAGGTCGTTGTCGGCCAGTCCGTAATGGAACCGGATTTCGGCCTTGGTCTGAGGTTGCAGCTGATCGAGCATCACCCGGATCGCTTCCCCCAGATTGGCATCGCCAATGGTGAGACGGAAGGTGCCGAGCAGCTCGCGCAGCTGGGTATAGGCATTGCTGAGCCCTTCGTCGATCTGCTGCATCGCCTCCTGCGCTTTCTCCTGTTGCCCCTTGGCGTAGGAGCGCTTGAGCAGGGTGGACTGGATCTTGAGGTAGGAGAGGGCCTGCGCCAGCGAGTCGTGCAGTTCCCGGGCGATCACCGCCCGCTCCTCCATCAGCAGCAGTCGCTGCTGTTGCAGCAGGGTCTGGTCTTTGTGCAGCACCTGGGCCAGCAGCATGGTGAAGTTTTTGATCAACCGCTCGTCGATGGGGTGCTGGCTGATGATGTCGAGGCGGCCGAACTCCTGCTCATCCATCTGCAGATAGAAGCTGGCGACTGCATCGAGATCGCCGGGCCAGCCGGTGCGCCCGGAGATGTAGACCGGCATGGCATTGTGCTCGAAGCGGGTCAGCCGGATGTGGTCGATATGCTGATGGGCGGCCGCCCGATCCAGCAGCTTGATCAGCGTGCGGGTGCTGAGTGGGGCGGCGTGCAGCTTCTGGGCGGTCGAGTAGAGAAACGAGAGGGTGTCGTTGGCCTGCTGCAGTTTGGCGGTTTTCTCCTCCACCTTATTCTCCAGCTCCCGATAGAGCTTGCCCAACTCGTCCGCCATGGTGACGAAGGCGCGCGACAGCTCCCCCAGTTCATTTTCGCCGTGGGCGGGCAACTGGAGGTCGAAGTCTTGCCGCTGGATCTGGCGGGCGCAGTAGACCAGCTGGTTGAGGGGGGCGACCACCTGCTGGCGAGTGAAGCGCACCGTGAACCAGGCGATGGTGATGATGGCCAGCAGCCCGAGCCCCTCCGCCAGGGCCAGCATCCGCACCTTGAATTCCACGTGGTACTGCATCTGATTGACGAAATTGTCGATGGCTGCCACAAACTGCTCGGTGTTATCGGTGTACCGTCTGGGAGTGCGATCCTCGATGTGTTGGCGCATCACCTGCCACTGGCCGAGCACCTCGCCATAGGTGCGACGCAGGGAGGCGGGCGTGATCCAGCGCTGGGTCTCCTGCAGCTCTTCGGCGTGCAGGGTCTCTTCAAACTGGGAGAGGCGTCCCAGCACGCTGTCGCCTCGCTCGATTTCGTAGGCCATCCGGTAGGCCTGCATCCGCAGCGAACCGGAGAGGTTGATCGCCTTGGCATCGGGTACCGAGTAGAAGAGGGTGACCATGGCGACCAGCGCGATCAGGCTGGCCATGAAGAGGATCAACACCATGGCGCGGCCAATCGCACTGCTGACCGAATGGACCCTGAGCCGTTTTCCCATACTGATGCGCACCTCTGGATAGTGATAAGGACCCCGCAAGATGCGTGGGAGTGTACTCCAACTTGTGTTAGCATCGAAAAACTAGATGAACTCCGAGCGGTTTTGCCTACGTCCTAGCGATAGGGGGAAACCAGCCGTCAGCCGACAGTTGAACACAATCGTCGAGCTGTAAGGGTCAGGAAAGAAATGCCCTGGCCTCCCGTATTTGGAAAGGTGTTTATGTTGCCACTTGAAGATGGTTTTTCCCGTCGTTTTTACTATTTGCGTCTGTCAGTGACCGATGTGTGCAATTTCCGTTGCACCTATTGCCTGCCAGACGGTTATCGCCCCCCCGAAGGTCACAAAGCGGGGCGTCAACCCTTTCTCTCGATTGACGAGATCCGCCGCGTGGTCAGCGGTTTTGCCGCCATGGGCACCCGCAAGGTGCGCATCACGGGGGGCGAGCCCTCCCTGCGCCGCGATTTCACCGAGATCGTCAAGGTGATTGCCACCACCCCGGGTATCGAGAAGGTCGCCATGACCACCAACGGCTATCGCCTCAAGGAGCGGGCCCGGGAGTGGTTTGATGCCGGACTCAATGCGCTGAATGTCAGTGTCGACAGTCTCGACCCGCGTCAGTTTCATCAGATCACCGGTGAGAACAAGCTGGCCGAGGTGATGGAGGGGATCGAAGCGGCACTGGCCGCCGGTTTCAAATCGGTGAAGATCAATGCGGTGCTGCTCAAGGGGCTCAACGACTACCAGCTCGATGCCTTTCTGGGCTGGATCAGGCACAAGCCCATCGAGCTGCGCTTTATCGAGCTGATGCAGACCGGTGAGATGGATACCCTGTTTCGTGACCACCATGTCAGCGGCGAACAGATCAAACAGCGTTTGCTGGAGAGCGGCTGGGTGCAGCAGTTGCGGGGCAAGGATGACGGCCCGGCGCAGGTCTTTATGCACCCTGATTCGCAGGGTGGCGTGGGTCTCATCATGCCCTACAGCAAGGATTTCTGTGCCGGTTGCAACCGGCTGCGGGTCTCCTCGCTGGGGAAGCTGCATCTGTGCCTGTTTGGCGACAACGGCATCGAGCTGCGGGATCTGCTCGGCGCAGATGCGCAGTCCGATGAGCTGCAACAGCGCATTCGTGCCGCGCTGGCGGGCAAGAGTGCTACCCATCGTCTCCATGAGGGCAATGCCGGCATCACCCCTCATCTCGCATCGATTGGCGGATAGCCGCAAAAAATCGCCAACGATTAAATAGCAATCCTCACATGGAGGTATTTTAACCGATACCTCCATTTTTATTGCGCTGCAAGGCTTTGATCTGGCGCAAGAATCCCCCCTGTTTATCTCCCTGGTGGTATATCCCTGACCTTGTCAGGGCCGCAATATACACCCACTCTTATAATTGGTATCAAGAATGCCAATCATGGACTCGCACTGTCCCCTTCTTCACCAGAACAGGAGTCAACATGCCGGATGAGATCGATCTTGCCCGCCGCGGCCTGTTCCGGGGGCGGCTGAGAACTGCCGAACCGCCGGTGCAGTTGCCCTGGTCAGTCAACTGGTCGGCATTTGTCGCCGACTGTACTCGCTGCGGGGACTGTCTGGCTGCCTGTCCGGAGCAGATCCTGGTGAATGGCGAGGGCGGTTTTCCGGTGGTCGATTTCCAGCGTGGCGAGTGCACCTTCTGCACCGAGTGCGTCACGGTCTGCAAGGCGCCGCTGTTTCGCCCGACCAGCGAGTCCCCCTGGCACTACAAGGCCCATATCGAGGCCAACTGTCTGGCCAATGGTCAGGTGTTCTGCCAGCGCTGTCAGGACAGCTGCGAGCCCAATGCCATTCGTTTTATTCCGGTGCTGGGGCGCGTGCCCACCCCGACGGTGGAGCCGGATCGCTGTAACGGCTGCGGCGCCTGCGTGCAGGATTGTCCGGTTGGCAGCATCAAGGTCGACGGGCGAGCCGCCCCATCCGGTGGTGCGAGCCAGCCCACCCTCAAGCAGGAGTCAGAATGAGTCAGAAGCCGTGTGACACAAAAGCCACAATGGATCAGGAGTTCCATGTATCGAGTCTGGTGGTGCTGACCCAGCCCCCCTTGCGCCATCAGCTCGCCGAGCAGATTGGTGCCCTTGACGGGGCCGAGATCCACGCCGTCAGTGACGAGGGCAAGCTGGTCGTGACCCTTGAAGGTCCGAGCCAGCGGCCGATCATGGCGGCCATTGATGCAATTCAGGCGATGCCGGGCGTGCTCTCTGCCGCCCTGATTTACCACCAGTTCGATGAACTGGGCGGTCACTGAAAAAGAGTGATGGGATGCCGGGCGTGCCCTCTACCGCTGATGGCTGGCTCCCGTTCGACAGATTCGACAACTATTACGCGATAAGCAATGTGAGGATATGCCATGAAGCTGAGTCGACGCGACTTTATGAAGGCCAACGCGGTGGCAGCTGCCGCAGCCGTGGCCGGTGTCAGTGCCCCCACGCTGGCAGCCAATCTCATCACCAGTACCGACAAGACGGCCATCCATTGGGATAAGGCTCCCTGCCGCTTCTGCGGTACCGGCTGCTCCGTGCTGGTGGGGTCTCAGGATGGTCGGGTCGTGGCGACTCAGGGCGACCCCGATGCGCCGGTCAACCGTGGCCTCAACTGCATCAAGGGCTACTTCCTCTCCAAAATCATGTATGGCCAGGATCGCCTGACCCAGCCGATGCTGCGGATGAAGAATGGCCAGTTCGACAAGGATGGCGACTTCGCCCCCATCAGCTGGGATCAGGCATTCGACATCATGGCCGAGAAGTTCAAGGCGACCCTGAAAGAGAAGGGACCAACTGCGGTTGGCATGTTCGGCTCCGGCCAGTGGACCGTCTGGGAAGGCTATGCCGCCGCCAAGCTGATGAAGGCCGGCTTCCGCACCAACAACATCGACCCCAATGCCCGCCACTGCATGGCCTCTGCGGTCGTCGGCTTCATGCGTACCTTCGGCATGGACGAGCCGATGGGCTGCTACGACGATATCGAGCAGGCCGATGCATTCGTGCTGTGGGGCTCCAACATGGCCGAGATGCACCCCATCCTCTGGTCGCGGATGTCCGATCGCCGTCTCTCCAACCCGGATGTGCAGGTGCACGTGCTCTCCACCTTCGAGCACCGCAGCTTCGAGCTGGCGGACAACGGTATGGTGTTCACCCCACAGACCGATCTGGCGATCCTCAACTATGTCGCCAACTACATCATCCAGAATGACAAGGTGAACTGGGACTTCGTCAACAAGCACACCGTGTTCAAGAAGGGGGTCACCGACATCGGTTACGGCCTGCGCCCGACCGATCCGCTGCAGCAGAAAGCGAAGAACCCGGACAGCGGCGATGCCACTCCGATGACCTTCGAGGAGTTTGCCAAGTTCGTGGCGGATTACGATGTGGAGTCGGTCTCCAAGCTCTCCGGTGTCTCCAAAGAGAAGCTGGAAAAGCTGGCCAAGCTCTATGCCGATCCGGGCAAGAAGGTGGTCTCTTACTGGACCATGGGCTTCAACCAGCATACTCGCGGTGTCTGGGCCAACAACCTCTGCTACAACATCCACTTGCTGACCGGCAAGATCTCCGAGCCGGGTAATGGTCCTTTCTCACTGACCGGCCAGCCCTCTGCCTGTGGCACCGCGCGTGAAGTGGGTACCTTTGCCCACCGTCTGCCTGCCGACATGGTGGTGACCGAGCCCAAGCACCGCGCCATTGCCGAGAAGATCTGGAAACTGCCGGAAGGGACCATTCCCGACAAGGTGGGTTTCCACGCCGTGCTGCAAGACCGCATGCTCAAGGATGGCAAGCTCAACGCCTACTGGGTGATGTGTAACAACAACATGCAGGCTGGTCCCAACATGAATACCGATCGCCTGCCTGGCTATCGCGATCCGCGCAACTTCATCGTGGTCTCCGACCCGTACCCGACCGTCACTGCCCAGGCCGCTGACCTCATCCTGCCGACCGCCATGTGGGTGGAGAAAGAGGGGGCCTACGGCAACGCCGAGCGCCGCACCCAGTTCTGGCACCAGCAGGTGAAAGCGCCGGAAGGGGCCAAGTCCGACCTGTGGCAGCTGATGGAGTTCTCCAAGCGCTTCAAGGTTGAAGAAGTGTGGCCGGCTGAGCTGATTGCCAAGATGCCGGAAGTGAAGGGCAAAACCCTGTTCGACGTGCTCTATGCCAACGGTCAGGTCAACCAGTTCCCGAAAGAGCAGAGCAAGGGGCTGCTGAACGACGAAGCCGAACACTTCGGGTTCTACGTCCAGAAGGGGCTGTTCGAGGAGTACGCCACCTTCGGTCGCGGTCACGGTCACGATCTGGCGCCGTTCGATCAGTACCACGAAGCGCGCGGTCTGCGCTGGCCTGTGGTGGATGGCAAAGAGACCCTGTGGCGCTATCGCGAAGGGTTCGACCCTTACGTGAAAGCGGGCGAGGGGGTGCGTTTTTATGGCAAGCCCGATGGCAAGGCGGTCATCTTCGCGCTGCCGTTCGAGCCCGCCGCCGAATCGCCGGACCAGGAGTACGATCTGTGGCTCTCCACCGGTCGCGTGCTGGAACACTGGCACACCGGTACCATGACCCGTCGGGTGCCCGAGCTCTATCGCGCCTTCCCGGATGCGGTGCTGTTTATGCACCCGGACGATGCCAAGGCCCGCGGCGTGCGTCGTGGTGAAGAGGTGATCGTCTCCTCCCGCCGTGGTGAGGTGAAGACCCGTGTCGAGACCCGTGGTCGCAATAAACCGCCCAAAGGTCTGGTCTTTATGCCCTTCTTCGATGCGAGCCAGTTGGTCAACAAGCTGACCCTGGACGCCACCGATCCGCTCTCGAAAGAGACCGATTACAAGAAGTGCGCCGTCAAGGTGATGAAGGCTTAAGGCGGGGGAGCACGAGATGAGTCGTAGTCGTCGCCAGTTTCTGGCCGACATGGCCAAGGGGGCTTGCGGTGTGGGCCTGCTTGGCGTGGGGCTCGGTGGCGTGGCCCGCCAGCAGGCACACGCTGTGCCTGCCCAGGCACTGCGCCCGCCCGCCGCTCTCGACGAAGCGGAGTTCCTCAGCGCCTGCGTGCGCTGCGGGCTCTGCGTCGAGGCATGCCCCTACGACACCCTCAAGCTCGCCCGGCTGTTTGACCCTGTGACTACCGGCACCCCCTATTTCAAGGCGCGTGCCGTGCCGTGCGAGATGTGTGATGACATCCCTTGCGTGGTGGCCTGCCCGAGCGGGGCGCTGGATCAGCAGATGACCGACATCGATCAGGCACGGATGGGAGTGGCAGTGCTCATCGATCACGAGACCTGCCTCAACTATCTGGGTTTGCGCTGCGATGTCTGTTATCGGGTCTGCCCGCTGATTGACAAGGCGATCACCCTGGAGTTGCAACATAACCAGCGCACCGGCAAGCACGCCATGTTCCTGCCCACGGTGCACAGCGATGTCTGTACCGGTTGCGGCAAGTGCGAGCATGCCTGCGTGTTGGAAGAAGCGGCCATCAAGGTGGTGCCACGCCAGCTCGCCAAAGGTGAGCTGGGTTATCACTACCGGCTTGGTTGGGAAGAGAAGGCCAAGGCGGGGAACAAGTCGCTCATCGGCGACAGGCTCACCCTGCCCACCCGCAAACCGGAGGGGTTATGAGTCGTTATCCGGGGGAAGAGGCTCGCATCAAGCTGGGGTGGTGGCGTTCCCACCGCTTCCTGCTGCTGCGTCGCCTCAGCCAATTCAGCGTACTCGCGCTGTTTCTGCTGGGGCCGCTGGCGGGCATCTGGATCCTCAAGGGCAACCTCTCCAGTTCGCTGTTGCTGGATACAGTGCCGCTGACCGATCCCCTCACGCTGTTGCAGTCGCTGGCGGCGGGCCACTGGCCCATCACCACCCTCTGGCTGGGGGCGGCAGTGGTGCTGGTCGGTTACTGGCTGGTCGGAGGGCGGGTCTTCTGCTCCTGGGTCTGTCCGGTCAACCTCATCACGGATGCGGCGGCCTGGCTCAGGGGGCGACTTGGCCTCAAGGGCAATGGCCAGTTCAGCCGTGCGACCCGCTACTGGCTGCTGGCCATGGTGCTGGTGGTGCCAGCGGTGGTCGGGGGGATGGCGTGGGAGCTGGTCAATCCGGTGTCGCTCGCCATGCGCGGTCTGCTGTTTGGCATGGGGGCGGGCTGGGCCCTGCTGGTGGCGCTGTTCCTGTTCGATCTCTTCGTGGTTGAGCGGGGCTGGTGCGGTCATCTCTGTCCGGTGGGGGCCTTCTATGCCCTGGTCAACCGGGTCGGGTTTATCAAGATTTCTGCCAAGGGGCGCGAGCGGTGCAACAACTGCATGGATTGTTATGCGGTCTGCCCGGAGCGTCCCATCCTGCGCGGGCCTGTTCACGGTGCCAAGCGCGGTCACGGGCCCTTGATTGCGGCTCAGGAGTGTACCAACTGTGGCCGCTGCATCGATGTCTGCGCGGAACAAGTTTTTGAAATCACTGTAGGTTTTGCCGTCAAGGCAGAAAAAACGTCGGAGAACAAATAATGAAAAAGCTGATTGGAGCAATGCTGGCCTGCCTGATGGCGGGATCCTTGATGGCCGCGGTCCCCGAGATCACCAACAGTACCGGTGGCCTCAAGTCCGAGCGTGGCGCCACCGATCTGGTGACCGAAGACACCGCTGCGCCGCTGAAAAACTACCGCAAGGATGGCGCGCCCTACGATCGCCAGTACATGCATCAGCCGCCGCTGATCCCCCACGACATTCGCAACTACGAGGTGGATACCAAGGTCAACAAGTGCCTGGCCTGCCACAGCTTCAAGAATGCCAGCGCCATGAAGGCACCCAAGATCAGCCCGACTCACTTCGAGACCCGCGACGGCATGACCCTGGGTGAAGTGTCGCCGCGTCGCTACTTCTGTCTGCAGTGCCATGTGCCGCAAGCGGATGCCAAGCCGCTGGTGGAAAATACCTTTAAACCGGTTGAAGCGCTGAACTGAGGAGCCTATCGATGAAATTACCCGGCTTTATCCAGCGTCTGTGGACCACCTTCAAGTCTCCGTCGAAGGCGGCCCTCTGGGTGCTGCTGCTGATGGGCTTCTTCGGTGGCGTGATTTTCTGGGGTGGCTTCAACACCGCCATGGAAGCGTCCAACACCGAGGCCTTCTGTACCAGCTGCCACGAGATGAAGGACAACGTATTCGAGGAGTACCGCGACACCATTCACTACGCCAACCGCTCCGGCGTGCGGGCCAGCTGCCCGGATTGCCACGTGCCGCATGAATGGACCTACAAGATCATCCGCAAGGTGCAGGCTTCCAAGGAGCTGTGGGGCATGATCACCGGCAAGGTGGACACCCGCGAGAAGTTCGAATCGCACCGGCGCGAGATGGCGGAGCGGGAGTGGCAGCGGATGAAAGAGACCGATTCGCGCGAGTGCCGCAACTGCCACAACTTCGAGTACATGGACTTCTCCCTGCAGGGGCAGCGTGCCGCCAAGATGCACTCGGCCAACCTCGGCAAGGAGGGGCAGGGCACCTGCATCGACTGTCACAAGGGGATTGCTCACCAGCTGCCCGACATGACCGGGGTGAAAGGGTTCTGATCCTGCGACGACAGGCCGGGTTTCCCCGGCCTGCGTTTTGTTCATATCTGGGACAAGCATCAGATTTGTGTGTCTTTTAAATCCCATATCTCGTGAAACCTTTGATAGAATCAGCCCGCCGTCACACGCTTGAGCAAGTTGGTCATTCCTGTCTGCGTCAGTTTTTGCGCCCTGACAGCTGGCCTCTCATACCCCTTCTCTTCCTGCCTCGTTGACGGCCCATAGCCACAAGGAGCTGCCCGATGGGACAGAAACACAACGCATTTATTCCCCTCAAGATCGCCGTGCTGACGGTCTCCGACAGCCGCACCACTGCCGATGACAGCTCGGGTGACTATCTGGTCTCGGCCCTCACCGACGCGGGCCATCAACTGGCCGATCGGGCGCTCTGCCCGGACAACCTGTTTCGCATCCGTGCGCGGGTGAGCGAGTGGATCGCCGATGAAGGAGTGCAGGTGGTGCTGATCAATGGCGGCACCGGCTTCAACGAACAAAACCGGGTGCCGGAAGCGGTCGGTGTGCTGTTCGAGCGCACCGTACAGGGTTTTGGCGAGATGTTCCGTCAGCTCTCTTTTGCCGAAATTAAAGGCTCCGCCATGCAGAGCCGCGCGCTGGCGGGACTCGCCAATCGCACCCTGATCTGCTGCCTGCCCGGCTCCACCGGTGCCTGCCAGCTGGGCTGGGAGCAGCTGATCCGCGATCAGCTCGATGCCCGCACCAAGCCGTGCAACTTTGTCTCCCACCTCTGAGAGCAAACGATGAACCAGACCGATCCCAAGCAGACCCAGCCTAACCTGACGCATCTGAACCAAAGCGGCGAAGCCCATATGGTGGATGTGACCGACAAGCAGGTGACCGAGCGCGAAGCCCGTGCCGAGGCGTTTGTCACCATGGCCCCCGAGACGCTGGCGCTGATCCTGAGCGGCCAGCACCACAAGGGTGACGTGTTTGCCACCGCCCGCATCGCCGGCATCATGGCAGCCAAGAAGACCTCCGATCTTATCCCCCTCTGCCATCCGCTGGCCTTGACCAAAGTCGAGGTGGAGATAGTGCCGCTGGCCGAGCAGCACAAGGTTCATATCCGCACTCTCTGCAAACTCTCCGGCAAGACAGGGGTGGAGATGGAGGCGCTGACGGCGGCATCGGTAGCAGCGCTGACCATCTACGACATGTGCAAGGCGGTGCAAAAGGACATGGTGATCGAGCAGGTGCGACTGGTCGAGAAGAGGGGCGGCAAGTCCGGCCATTTTCAGTTGGGGTCAAATAGCGGGGAGCAAGCATGATCAAGGTACTGTTTTTTGCGCAAGTAAGAGAGCTGGTGGCTTGCGACGAGCTGAGCCTGCCGTGTGACTATGCCACCGCCGAACAACTGCGTGCGGCGCTCTGTGAGCGCGGCGACAAGTGGGCGCTGGCGCTGGAGGCTGGCAAACTGCTGGTGGCGGTCAACCAGACCCTGGTACCCCTCGACACGCCCCTCAATGATGGCGATGAAGTGGCCTTTTTCCCGCCGGTGACCGGAGGCTGACGATGAGCGACGCAACCATCACAGATCGCATTCTGGTGCAGCGGGCCGATTTCTCGCTGGCGGACGAATATGCCCGCCTCGCCACCCGCGCTGACAGTGGCGCCATTGTCACTTTCGTTGGCAAGGTGCGCGACTTCAATCAGGGGGAGGAGGTGAAGGGGTTGGCCCTCGAACACTACCCCGGCATGACCGAGAAGGCGCTGGCCGATATTGTGCAAGAGGCCCGTCGCCGCTGGCCGCTGCAGGAGTGCACCCTGATCCACCGCATCGGCGAGCTGTGGCTTGGCGATCAGATCGTGCTGGTGGCGGTGAGCAGTGCCCACCGCGACGCGGCCTTTGATGCCTGTCACTTCATCATGGATTTCTTGAAAACCCGGGCGCCGTTCTGGAAAAAAGAGCTGACCGCCGAGGGTGTGCAACGCTGGGTCGAGGCCAAGGAGAGCGACAACGCCGCCGCCGCCCGCTGGCAAGCCTGACCTGTTCATCACGAGGGGCGCAGGTTCAACGGGAACCACGGCCCCGTTTCGGGGCGCGGATGTGCGGGCCCCATCAGGAGAAAGGGAATGAAACCGCTGTTATCTGTTGTGATCGCCGGCATTTGCGCCGCCACCTTGCATACCGGTGCCGTGCAGGCCGATGAAGTGAAGGTGGCCGTGGCCGCCAACTTCAAGGGCACTATCGAGCGTATCGGCAAGGAGTTTACCGCCAAGACCGGCCATACCCTGGCCATCTCGTCTGCCGCCACCGGAGTGCTCTACACCCAGATCAGTCACGGCGCACCGTTTGATCTCTTCCTCTCCGCCGATGTGGCGACCCCCGAGAAGCTGGAAAAAGAGGGCAAGGGGAGCGATCGCTTCACCTACGCCATCGGCCAGCTGGGGCTGTGGAAGAAAGGGGGCCCAACCCCTGACGAGGCGACTCTGCGCAGCTGGAAAGGCAACCTCGCCATCGCCAATGCCCGCACTGCACCCTATGGTGCTGCCGCCATGGCGACCCTCACCCATCTCAAGATCGATCCCAAGCAGTACCGGTTGCTGACTGGCGCCAACATCGGCCAGACCTGGCAATTTGTCGACACCGGCAATGCCGAACTGGGCTTCGTCGCCTGGGCCAATCTGGTGGAAGCGGGCAAGACCGGCGAAGCCTGGGCGGTACCGGCTGACTTCTATCCCCCCATCGAGCAGCAGGGGCTGGTATTGAAGAAAGGTGCTGCGGTCGAGGCGCTGGTCGCCTGGCTCAAGGGGCCGGGTCAGGCACAGATCAAGGCTGCGGGTTATGCCCTGCCCCAATAAGGGGATGGGCCGGATGCGATACCCTGAGTGGTCGGCCTTCGGGTCGGCCACTCTTTGCAATGAGGATGGATACCATGCCGTTGGGGGCATTTATCAACCGGGAGGTCGGCAATGAGTGAAGGGGATCTGCTGGCGGTCTGGCTCACCCTGAAGCTCGCGGCCTGTACCACCGCGATTTTGCTGTTGCTGGCGCCGCCGCTGGCCTGGTGGCTGTCGCGCAGTCAGAACCGACTGCGGCCGCTGGTGGAGGCGCTGGTGGCGCTGCCGCTGGTGCTGCCCCCCACTGTGCTGGGGTTTTACCTGCTACTCGCCTTCTCGCCCGAATATGGTTTCGGTGCCTGGTGGCGCGACACCTTTGGCGCCCCCCTTGCCTTCAGCTTTCTCGGCCTGCTGTTTGCCTCCATCCTCTATTCGCTGCCGTTCGTGGTGCAGCCGCTCACCTCCGCTTTCGTCAATATGGGCAACAAGGAGCTGGAGGCAGCTGCTACCCTGGGGCTCGGCCCGCTGGAGCGCTTCTTCCACATCATCTTGCCGATGACCCTGCCCAGCTTCGTGATGGCGGCGGCCCTCGGCTTTGCCCATACATTGGGAGAGTTTGGCGTGGTGCTGATGATTGGCGGCAATATCCCCGGCGAAACCCAGGTGCTCTCCATCGCCTTGTTTGATCATGTGGAGGCGATGGATTACCAGAACGCACATATTCTGGCGGGCGGCCTGATGGCCTTCTCGCTGGTGATGCTGGTGCTGGTCTATGGTGTGCTGCAGCGCAGACAGCGGAGAGTGTTTGGATGAACCAAGCAGCCACTATTCCGCAAGACAACGCCCTGAGCATCAATGCTCGGCGCGAGTTTGGCCCCTTTACCCTCGATTGCGCACTGACCCTCGAGCTGGGGGGGATCCTCGGCCTGTTTGGTCCCTCCGGCTGCGGCAAGAGCACTCTGCTGCGCATCATCGCCGGGCTCGATCGCCAAAGCGGGGATCGCTTGCTGTGGCGCGATAGGGAGTGCATCGCTCTGCTGCCCGAAGCGCGCCGGATCGGGCTGGTGTTTCAGGACGCGCGCCTCTTTCCCCATCTGACGGTGCTCGGCAATCTGCAACTGGCGGCCCGCAAGGGGCGAGGGCGCTGGCAACCCGAGGCGCTGGCGGCGCGGCTTGGCTTTGCCGATCTGCTGGGGCAGCCTGCCCATGCCCTATCTGGCGGTCAACGCCAGCGAGTGGCGCTGGGGCGGGCGCTGCTGGCCGAGCCTGATCTGCTGCTGCTCGATGAGCCTTTTTCGGCGCTGGATCGGCGCAGCCGCATCCATCAGGCCCATGTGCTCAAAGGCTTGCAGCAGGAGAGCGGCATTCCCATGATCTTCGTCAGCCACGCCATGGAGGAGGTGAGCCTGCTCTGCGATCAGCTGGTGTTGCTGGAAAGTGGCAGGGTAGAGGCGCAAGGCCAGCCGAGCGAGATCTTCGCCCGTACCGATCTCTCGCTCGCCAGCCGTGACGATGCCGGGGTGATGCTGGATGCGACCTTGGCTCACTACGATGACGACGAACAGATGGCGACCCTGCAGCTCGGCGAGCAGCGACTGCGGGTCACCATGACCCATGTGCCGGACGAGAGTGGCCCCTTGCAGATCAAGGTGGCGGGGCGCGATGTGGTGATCGCCACCGCCCCCATCGAGCACTCCAGTCTCTCCAACTGTCTCGTCACCCGTCTGCTGGCGGTGCGCGAGGTGCGCCCCGGCCAGACCCTGTTGCAGTTGGCTCTGGGTGAGCAGATACTGCTGGCCCGGATCACCAGCCGCTCAGCCAGGCGGCTGGCGCTGGCGCCGCAGCAGCAGATCTACGCTTATATCAAGGCGGTTAGTCTGGTCAGCGAAGGCTGATTGGGCGCCGTGCTGATAACGTGGCAGGATGGCCACGGGCAACATAGCAACAAGAGATGGTTCAGGTGATGAGTCGAGAGGCAATACACTGATGCGCCGCAATCAGGTGATGAAATTCAATGGTCTTGCCCTGCGCAGTGCGGGGGAGGGCCCCTTGCTGTTGCTGCTGCACGGGCTGGGCTCCTCCAGCCTCGACTGGCAGGCGCAGATCGAACGGTTTTCCGAACACTACCGGGTGGTGGCGCTGGATCTGCGCGGCCACGGCCAGAGTATGCAGGAGGGGCCGTTCGATGTAGCGACCCTGGCGGCCGATGTGGTGAGCTGGCTCGATGCACAGCCCGAGCCTGCCTGGGTCGTAGGGTTGTCGCTGGGGGCCATGGTAGCGCTGGAGCTGGCGCTGCAACTGCCCCACAAGGTGCAGGGGCTGGTGCTGGTCAACGGTGTTAGCGAGTTTCTGCTGGAGAGCCCCAAAGAGCAGGAGCGTTACGCCCAGCGTCTCAAGTGGCTGCGCTGGTTTGGCATGCGCCCCCTCGCCTGGTGGCTGGGACGCGAGCTCTTCCCAGGCCCGGATCTGGCGCAGGTGCGCCACACCTTCCGGCTGCGTTTCATACGCAATAAAAAGAAAATCTACAAGGCACTGCTGGAGGCGCTCCCCGGCTGGTCGGTACGCGCCCGGCTCGGCTCCATCTGGCAGCCGGTGGCCATCATCTCCACCAGTCACGACTACCTGCCGCTGGCCAAACGGGTGGAGCAGTTTGCCGCCCTGCCCAACGCCACCATCCACACCCCCAATGGTCACCACGCCTGGCCAGCGGAAGATCCCTCGGGGTTCAACCACCTGCTGCAGCGGATCCTCTCCACCCACTGAACGTGGGTCCGGGATACAAAAAAGCCGAACCACAGGGTTCGGCTTTTTTGTGGGTATCGCGCGGGTTTAAGGATGGGAGCAGACCGGGCAGCCGGGGCGCTTGGGCAGCTTCATCTCGCGGAAGGTGCCGCTTAGGCCGTCGATCATCAGCAGGCGGCCACTGTAGCTTTTGCCCATACCTGCCAGGAGCTTGATGGCTTCCAGTGCCTGCAGGCTGCCCACCAGACCCACCACGGGGGCGAGTACCCCCGCCTCGACGCAGGTGAGGGCCTGCTCGCCAAACAGGGCGCTGAGGCAGGCGTAGCAGGGCTCATCTTCCTGCCAGGTGAAGCTGCAGAGCTGCCCCTCCAGCCGGATGGCGGCGCCACTGACCAGCGGCACCCTGTGCTGGCGTGCCTTTTGATTCAGCAGGTTGCGAATGGCCAGATTGTCGGTGCAATCGAGTACCAGCTGATGTTCCGGTAAAAGGGTATCGAGCAGCGCCTCATCGGCCACGGCGGCGTGGATCTCGACGTTGAGCCAGGGATTGAGCGCGTGCAGCGACTGCGCTGCTGAGTCCACCTTGTCGTGGCCAATTCGCTCATCGTTGTGTAGCACCTGACGCTGCAGGTTGGAGAGCTCCACCTTGTCGAAATCGACTAGGGTGAGCTGGCCGACTCCGGCCACCGCCAGATACTGGCTGGCGGCGCAGCCAAGGCCACCGGCGCCGATCACCAGCACCCTGGCCTGCTTGAGCGCCTCCTGCCCCTCGAAATCGAAGGATTTGAGGATGATCTGGCGGTTGTAGCGCAGTAGCTCGGCGTCGCTCAGGATCTCGCTCACAGCAGCAATCCCCCGAATGGCTCGACGGTCACCGTCTCGCCCGCGGCGACGCGGCCCCGCTCACGCTCAAGAACGATGTAGCAGTTGGCCCGCGACAGGGAGCTGAACACGGCGGAGTCCTGCGAGCCGGTGCTGCGTACCTCGAGGCCGTTCGGTCCCTGACTCAGAATGCCGCGCTGGAAGTCGAGTCGGCCGGGGCTCTTTTTGAGTGGCTCAGCCGCAATGGCTTGCAGCTGGAGCGGGCGCTCGAAGTGCTGGCCTGCGAGCTTGGCCAGCGCCGGTTGCACCAGTTGATCGAAGGTGACCATGGCGGAGACGGGGTTGCCCGGCAGGCCGAAGAACCAGGCGCGGGGCAGGCGGCCGAAGGCAAATGGCTTGCCCGGCTTGATGGCCAGCTTCCAGAAGCCAATCTCGCCGAGCTCGTCCAGCAGCTGTTTGGTGAAGTCCGCTTCCCCTACCGAGACGCCGCCGGTGGTGATGAGCACATCGGCTTCTTCATCGGCGCGAATAAAGGCAGCGCGCAGTTGGGCCGGATCGTCCGGGATGATGCCAAGGTCGAGGCAGTCGCAGCCCATGCGTGCCAGCATGGCCCGCACGCCGTAGCGGTTGGAGTCATAGATATCGCCGTGAGCAAGCGGGGTGCCGACCGGTTTGAGCTCGTCGCCAGTGCTGAAGATGGCCACCTTCAGTGGGCGGCGCACCGCGACGGTGGCCACGCCAAGGGAGGCCAACAGCGGCATTTCGCGTGGGGTGAGGCGAGTACCGGCTGGCAGCACGCAGGCGCCCTTGCCGATATCGCTGCCGGCGCGGCGGATGTTCTGGCCCGGTTCGGGTTGTGCCAGAAAAGTGATCCGATCGCCATCGGCATGCGTTTCTTCCTGCATCACCACCGCATCTGTGCCTGCGGGGATCGGGGCGCCGGTCATGATCCGCACGCAGTGGCCAGCGGGCCACTCGCCCTGATAGGGCTGACCGGCAAATGCCTTGCCTGCCATGATGAGCGGGGTGCCGCTGGCGAGATCCGCAAGGCGCACGGCGTAACCATCCATGGCGGAGTTGTCGAAGGGGGGCACGGCGAGGGGGGAGGCGATATCGCTGGCAAGAACCCGGCCAAGGGCCTCTGGCAGGGGCAGCTGCTCGCAGTCGCAGCAGCAGGCGAGTTGTTCCAGCATCCCTTGCAGGGCATCGCTTAAGGGGAGTAGTCCGCTGGTATCAAATCCCATCGTCATGACCTCTTTTATGATTGAAGGCGGGATTATCACAAAATTCCCCGGGGATGGGCAGGTTATCTCAAGGGAATCTCGAGGTAATCGGCGCTGAAACGGGGTGAGATGGTCATAAAGTATGAGGTAACGCACAAGTTGACTTGAATCTTGGCGGCAATGGCCGTTTACTATGCCGCCATAACATAAGGGATTGCTCCTTGAGCGGCCCTCACAGTCCCTGAGCGTGGGAGAGAAGATAATGACAACCTTAAGTCCGGAAGCCTTGCTGGTCAGGGCTGCCCTCGAAGCCCAGGGACTGGAAACCCCCCTGGTCGCCAACGACCTGAATAGCCAGCAGAAGCGGGAGAAGATCGAAGGCCATATGCGCTCCATCATGGAGACGCTGGGGCTCGATCTGACCGATGACAGCCTGGCCGAGACGCCGCACCGTATCGCCAAGATGTACGTCAACGAGATATTCTCCGGCCTCGATTACTCCACCTTCCCCAAGGTGACGGTGATCGAGAACAAGATGCAGGTGGACGAGATGATCATGGTGCGGGACATCAGCCTCACCAGCACCTGCGAACACCACTTCGTCACCATCGACGGGCTGGCCCATGTGGCCTATATCCCTCGCGGCAAGGTGATTGGCCTGTCGAAGATCAACCGCATCGTGCAGTTCTTTGCTCGCCGTCCCCAGGTGCAGGAGCGGCTGACCCAGCAGATCCTGCTGGCGTTGCAGACCCTGCTCGGCACCCAGGACGTGGCCATCAATATCCGGGCGACCCACTACTGCGTCAAGGCGCGCGGGGTGATGGATTCGACTTCTTACACCACCACCACCTCCCTCGGTGGGGTGTTCAAGACCCAGCCCGATACCCGCGCCGAGTTTCTCGGTGGCCTGCGCGGATAAAAAGGCGGTTATTTTGTAACCGTGCTCATGAATAAACGAGACGCCAGCAGCCATTGCTGGCGTTTTTCATTGGCCGTGGATGAGAGCGGCGGCCCGCAACGGCTGGGTCCGCGCGGCTTGCACTATGTAAACGTTATGCATTTTTTCGATTTATTCATCTGAACGGTATATTTAATCGGGCACGAAAAATCCCTCGCTTTCACCTTACAAAAAGTAACCAGGCAGACTCTTTCCGAACCGCCACAATCCGGTTACTCTAGCGCCCCCTCACGGCTCTCGCTGCCGCTCATGGAATTCAGAGATATTCATCAAGGTTGGATGGTGCGCCACTGAACAAGTGGCCAGATAGTTCATGCCAGGAGGGCGTGAACCGGACGAGTGCAACGAATTTAACGACCACCAGGATACGCCATGAATACCAGTTCCATGACCATAGGCAAAAAACTCACCGCCGGCTTTGCCGTGCTCGGTTTGATGGTCGCCTTTATCGGCGGCTTCTCGTTGCTGGAGTTCAGCAACATGAACCGGGCGGCTATCGGTTTTACCGACAGCATCCTGCCCGCAGTCAACCGCACCAATGACATCGGTGACAGCATCAGTGAACTGCGTCGTTATGAGCTGGCCCTGTTCCTGGTGGCCTCTGATCCCCAGAAGCGTGCCGAGTACCGCACCATGGCCGCCCAACTGGTGGAACGCCTCAAACAGCAGATGATTGACCATGACAAGACCATCTGGGCGCAGGACGTGGAAGAGCGTCGCACCTTCGATATCGTCAAGGGTGACTGGGCAAGCTACCTGGCCCTGCACCAGCAGGTTAAGCAGTTGCAAGATAGCGGCCTGATGAGCGAGGCCCAGACCGTCTTCATGGATCAGGGGATCCCCCTCTACAACAATCTGCACAAGTCGGTGGCGGAGCTGATCCGCATCAACCACGGTTATGCGACCGAGTCGCGCAAGGTCGTGGTTGCCTCCTATGATTCCGCCAAGCTGAGCGTCACCATCGCGCTGGTGCTCGGTCTGGTACTGGTGGTGGTGCTCTCCATGGTACTGACCCGCCAGATCCGCGATCCGCTGATCATGCTGGCCCGTCAGGCCCAGCGTATTGCCAATGGCGAGCTGGGTCAGGGCGAACTGCAGCAGTGGATCCGCGACAGCCGCTTCAACCGCGACGAACTGGGTCAGCTGGGTTCCGCCATCAACCGGATGCAGGGTTCCCTCTCCGATCTGGTGAGCGAGATCGCCGGTTCCGTGAGCCAGCTCAGCAGCGCGGTGGAGGAGGTGAGCGCCATCTCCAGCCAGTCTGCCAGCGGCATGGCCATCCAGCAGAACGAAGTCTCCCAGGTGGCGACCGCCATGAACGAGATGCAGTCCACCGTTAACGAAGTGGCCCGTAACACCACGGATGCCATGAGCGCCGCCAAGGATGCCTCCCGCACCTCCGCTGCCGGCAGCGAAGTGGTGCGCAGCTCCATCGCCAGCATCGAAGAGGTGTCGGTCAAGATTGAACAGGCGGGCACCGTGGTGCAGCAGCTGGAGGCCGACAGCGCCAACATCAGCGTGGTGCTGGATGTGATCCGCGATATCGCCGGTCAGACCAACCTGCTGGCCCTCAACGCCGCCATCGAAGCAGCCCGTGCCGGTGAGCAGGGCCGTGGCTTTGCAGTCGTTGCCGATGAAGTGCGATCCCTGGCCCAACGTACCCAGGACTCTACCGCCGAGATCAGCAAGATGATCGAACTGTTGCAGAGCCGTGCCGCCGAGGCGGGCAACGCCATGCAGCTGAGCCGTCATCAAATGCAGGAGAGCGTTGGTCTGGCACGGGATGCCGGCACCAGTATCGACACCATCAACGGTGCCGTGGTGCGCATTACCGACATGAACACCCTGATCGCCACTGCCACCGAAGAGCAGAACGCGGTGACCGAAGAGCTCAACCGCAGCATCGTCAACATTCACAATGCCGCTGACGAGAATGCCCAGGGCGCCCATCAGATCGCCCAGGCCTGTGGCGAACTGAGCAAGCTGGCCAACACCCTGCACCATATGACCCAGCGCTTCACCCTCTAAACCGTGACGCCTGGATAACAGAAGGCCCCGCCAAATTGGCGGGGCCTTGTTGTTTCTGGCGTTGTGGAAGGGCTCAGCTCAGGCCGACTATCTCGCCGTTCTCATCGATATCGATATGGCGATAGGCGGGCAGACTGCCCAGCCCCGGCATGGTCATGATGGGGCCCGCCAGCGCATAGACGAACCCGGCACCGGCGCAGAGTTTCACCTCGTCGATGGGCACCTCGAAATCGGTCGGTACCCCCTTGAGGGCGGGGTCATGGCTGATGGAGAGCGGCGTCTTGGCCACGCAGATGGGCAAGTGGTCCCACCCCTCGGCGGAGAGTTGCGCCAGCTGCTGGCGGGCTCTGTCGGAGAGTTGCACCCCGCGGCCACCGTAGCCGCACTCCACCAGGGTCGACAGCTTGGCGTCGAGGCTCATCTCGTCGGGGTAGAGCAGTTTCACCTTGCGAGGTTGCTCGCAGGCGGCGACCACGGCGCGGGCCAGCTCGCTGGCACCTGCGCCCCCCTGGGTGAAGGCGTTGGAGATGGCCGCGCCACAGGCACCGGCCTGCTGCGCTTCATGGGCCAGCAGCGCCAGTTCGGCTTCGCTGTCGGTGGGAAAGCGGTTGATGGCGACCACCACCGGCACCCCGTAGCGACGGGCGTTCCGGATATGCCAGGCGAGGTTGGCGCAGCCCTGCCTGAGGGTTGGCAGATCTTCCCCCTGCAGGCTCGCCGGCAGCGGTTGGCCCGGGCGGATATCCAGCAGGCCGCTGTTGGCCTTGAGGCCGCGCACCGTGGCCACCAGCACCACGCAGGCGGGGGTAATGCCGGATTGGCGGCTCTTGATGTTGAAGAACTTCTCCAGCCCCATGTCGGAGCCAAAACCCGCTTCGGTCACCACATAGTCGGTCAGGCCAAGGGCGATGCGAT
The DNA here is from genome assembly GCF_000819685.1 of Aeromonas allosaccharophila. Classification (GTDB taxonomy): domain Bacteria; phylum Pseudomonadota; class Gammaproteobacteria; order Enterobacterales; family Aeromonadaceae; genus Aeromonas; species Aeromonas allosaccharophila. The sequence continues at coordinate 68,178 of NZ_CDBR01000013.1, forward strand.
CGGCGATCACCGAGGAGTTGCCGTGGGCGATATTGGCAAAGGGGCCGGCGTGTACCAGCACCGGCGTCTGCTCGGTGGTCTGCATCAGGGTCGGTTGCAGCGCGTCTTTCAGCAGCACCGTCATGGCGCCTGCTACTTCCAGTTGTTCGGCAGTGATGGGCTTGCCGTGAATGTCGCGAGCCAGCTGGATGCGGCCGATGCGCTGGCGCAGGTCTTTAAGATCGCTTGCCAGCGCCAGAATGGCCATCAGCTCGGAGGCGGCGGTGATGACGAAGCGATCGCTGCGTTCCACACCATCGGCAGCGCCCCCCTGACCTATGGTGAGGTGGCGCAGGGCGCGGTCATTCATGTCGAGGGTACGCGGCCAGAGGATGTTATCGGCATCGATATCGAGCCGCTGCAGGCCGGTTTTGGCGGTGAACTCGGCACCCAGTTTCTGTTCGTGGAACAGGCGGGCATCGAGGGCCGCCGCCGCCAGATTGTGGGCCGCCGTCAGGGCGTGAAAATCGCCGGTGAGGTGAAGGTTCATCTCCTCCATCGGCACCACCTGAGCGTGGCCGCCACCGGCTGCCCCCCCCTTGACCCCGAATACCGGGCCGAGACTCGGCTGGCGGATAGTGGCGATGCTGGGCTGGCCGATATGGTTGAGCCCCATGGAGAGGCCAAGGGTGGTCACCGTCTTCCCTTCACCGAGCGGGGTCGGGGTGATGGCGCTCACCAGCACCAGCTTGCCGCGCTGTTTGGGCTGAGACTTGAGCAGGTCGAGGCTGAGCTTGCCTTTGTAGTGGCCATGGGGGCTGAGCAGGTGCTGGGGGATGGCGAGGCGTTCGGCCAGCGCGTGAATGGAGAGACGGGGGGACTGGCGGGAGATCTCGATATCGCTTAGCATCAGCACCTCGTTGGCATATCGGGGTAAAATATGCGGCGCAGTCTAGTGGAATATAACGGGTAATCCAATGACGAAAACGATTTTATTTGGTGGGGGTGAGGTTCGTCAGAATCCTGTTCTGCTGGATCTCAACGAACTCTATCATCCCCCGAAGCAGCCGATGACGGCGCTGGGGATTGTCAGTGCGCTGGTGCCACTGTTCGGTTTCGGCTGGCAGGCGATGACTCAGGACCCGGAAACCCAGTTGCGCCACGAGATCCGCAAAAGGGTCAACAAGCACAAGACCGACGAGGCAAACCTCATCCTGATCCTGCAGCTGGCCGCCATGTTTGACTGCAGCGAGCTGGAAGTGGCGCTCCCCTATGCCCTCAGTGAACCGCAGTTGTCGGTGATCCGCACCCGGCTGCCACGCTGGCAGCTGCACCTCGAGCAGGAGCGTCTGCTGGCGAAGCTGGTTCCGGCCGAGGCCCATGGCCAGCGCTAGGTTGCAAGCCGGGCCAGCAGGCCGGACATTCAGGCCGTACTCTCTGCTCTGGTAATCAGGTCGGCGTATCCCACTGTTGCGGGACGAGATAGCGCTCCTGCACGAACTCGATAAAGCAGCGCACCTTGGCCGAGACGAAGCGGCGGTGCGGATAGACCGCATAGAGCCCCACCTCCCCCTTATCCCACTCCGGCAGCAGGCTCACCAGTTGCCCTTCCCGCAGCGCCTCCCCCACGATAAAGGTGGGCTGCAATATGATGCCCTGATCATCACAAGCGGCGCGGGTCAGTGCCACCCCGTTGTTGGCCCGCAGCGGCCCCTGCGGCCGGATGCTCTGCGCCTCGCCCCCCTGTTTGAAGTGCCACTCCGGCTGGGTCAGGGTATAGACCAGACAGTCGTGCTGCTTGAGATCCTCCGGGCTCTGCGGCGCTCCCTTGCGAGCCAGATAGGCGGGGCTGGCGCAGAGCTCCAGCTTGATGGTGGCAAGCTGGCGTGCCACCAGCGAGGAGTCGCTGAGGTGGCCGATGCGCAGCGCCAGATCGAATCCCTCTTCCACCAGTGCCACCCGCCGGTCGCTGTACTCGATATCGAGCTTGAGATCGGGAAAGCGCTGGCGAAACAGCGGCAGGGCGGGGGAGAGGTGCAGATAGCCAAAATCCATCGGCACCGAGAGCTTGAGGGTGCCGTTGGGCTGCTGGTTGTGGTGGGTCAGCTGGCTGTGAGTCTCTTCCAGCTCCGCCAGCAGGGCGAGGGAGCGCTGGTAGTAGAACTGGCCCGCCTCGGTGGGGTTGACCTGACGGGTGGTGCGCGACAGCAGCCGGGTGGCGAGAGACTCTTCCAGCTGCTGCATCAGTTTGGAGGCCATGGCGACCGAGATGCCGAGCTGGTTGGCGGCCCTGGTAAAGCTCTGGCACTCCACCACCTTGATAAAGGTGCGCATGGCGGCGATCTGGTCCATTTTCCATCCTCAGTAAATAATGAATTTAATAAATCACTGATTATCCATCTTCAGAACGAGGTTAGCATTTTAGCCACTGATGTGAACCCCAAGATGAAGGAACGAACGGATGAAAATGACCAAGGCTCTGCTGGCCTCCTGCCTGTTTATGGCACCCCCTCTGATGGCGGCGGATTACGATGTGGATGCGGCGCACACCACGGTGCAGTTCAAGGTGGGTCACCTGGGCTTCTCCGAGCTGGTGGGTCGCTTCAACACTTTCAGCGGCACCTTCAGCATGGATGACGCCAACCCGGCGGCCGCCAAGGCGAGCTTTGAAGTGGATGCCGCCAGCGTCGACTCCAACCACGAGGCGCGCGACAAGCACCTGCGCAGCCCGGATTTCCTCGACGTGAAGCAGTATCCCAAGATGACCTTCGTCAGCTCCGCTTACGAGGGCTCCAAGGATAAAGGCGTGCTGAAAGGGACTCTGACCCTGCATGGCGTCTCCAGGGAAGTGGCCTTCGATCTGGTCAAGATCGGTGAGGGCAAGGATCCCTGGGGCGGCTACCGCAGCGGCTTCAATGCGTCCACCACCATCAAGCGCAGTGACTTTGGCGTGAGCTACATGCTGCCCGGCATCCCGGACGAGATGAACATCAACCTGTTTGTCGAAGGCGTGCGCAAGTAATGGGCGCGGAACTGCTGCTGCAAACCCTGGCGGCTCCTCTGGGAGCCGCTTTGCTATCGTGGCGTTGGCCGCGACAGGGGTATCTGTGGGGGGCGCTGGCGCTCTGGCTGGTGGGATCCTTGCTCGGCGGCCTCTATGGCATCCCGGAAAAGGCGTGGCAGTGGCTGCCACTGACCTTGCTGGTGCCCGCCATCGCGGCTCAGGTGAGCGACCTGCGCGGTTCGCTGCTGCTTTTTGCGGTGTTCAGTGCGCTGGTGTGGTGGCAGGGATTGGCCTCGGTGCTGGCCAGCGAGCCGATGATTTGGCTGGCGCTGCTGCCCGCCATCCTCTGGTTTGGCTGGCGCGGCCTGCGCGGTGACAGCCGCGAGGGGCTCGGGTTTGCCCTCGGCTTTATCTGGCTGGCGCTGGTGATCGGCATCGATGGCAGCCTGCTGATTGCCCAACTGGCCGGTGCGCTGGCCGCTTTCGCCGGTTTTCGCGCCCTGCTCGCCACCTTTGTTGGCATCAAGGTGGCACCCGCCGGTCTGGCGCTGGCACTCGCTTTTGTCCAGATGCTCGCCTGGCAATATGTGGAGGTGCCGCTGGTGGTGTTGCTGCCGGTCTGGCTGCTGCCGCTGCTGGAGTGGGCGCTGCGTGACAAGCCGTGGCCGCTGCGTTGGGGGGCACTGATCCTGCTCGCCGCGGCGGGGACCGGACTTAGCCTGTGGTGGGTGTGGCCCGCTGCTTCTTTGTACTGATTTTTGCATGAAAAACAGGCAATTACAGTCATTTTTGCATACCCGCTCATACTCTTGGCAGATAATGATTGAGCCCCCTATGTGTTTCAGATAAAAAGGATTTTCATTTTATTTGGACACACACAGAACCCGGCCGAGCCGGGTTCTGTTTGCCTGCTTTGCGGCACATAAGGAGGCCACAGTTGCGCAGTCAAGGATCTGAGCATCTGTTTTTTCGCCATTTCACCGGACAGGGACGTATCGACGGTCTCTGCATTCTGCTGGTCACTCACCTGCTTCCCGATCGCCCCCGTTTTATCGAAGCGCTTTCCCGGATTGGGCGGATCGGCGCCATTTTGCCCAAACCGAAATCGGTACACGGCCCGACCCTGGAGTGGGTATCCCAACACTATCCGGTGCTGCCCCTCAACCGGCACTGGACCAATGATCCCGACAGCCTCATCCAGCAGATTGCACCGCTGGTGGCCCCCCACGAGCGGCTGCTGATCCTCGATATCGGCGGTTACTTCGCCAGAACCCAGTTGATCTTGAGCGAATACTTCGGCCCCCGTTTCCTCGGGGTGGTGGAGATGACCGAGAACGGCCATCAGCGCTATGAGCAGGAGGTGCTGGCGACCCCGGTGGTATCGGTGGCACGCAGTCCCCTCAAGCAGGCCGAGGATATCCAGATTGGTCTGAGCGTGGTCTACTCCGCCGAGTCGCTGGCGCGCACCCTCAACCGCACCTTCAACGTCTGCGAAGCCGTGCTGTTTGGTTATGGCAAGGTGGGGCGCAGCATCGCCCGCGACCTGCGCTGTCGTAACCTCCATCTCGGGCTGGTCGAAACCGATGTGCTGCGACAGGTGGAAGCGCTCTCCCACGGTTTTCGCTTGATCACCAAGGCCGAGGCGTTGAGCCGTGCCGAGCTGGTGATCTGCTCCACCGGCAATGGCTCGCTGGACTTGGCGGATCTGCAGGCGCTGCGCCCCGGCACCATGGTGGCCTCGGTCACCTCGGCTGACGACGAGTTCGCCTTCTCGCTGGCCCAGCTGCCGTGGCCGAGCGAAGAGGTGTGCCCTCATGTGCTGGCCCTCAACCGGCCGGATGGCAGCCAGATCTACCTGCTCAACCGGGGTGAGGCGGTCAACTTCGTGCATGGTGCCGTGATTGGTGAATACGTCTATCTGGTGCTGGCGGAGATCATGGAAGGGATTCGGATGCTGGCGGCAGGCCCGCTTGCTCCCGGCCTGTTCGAGCTGCCAGAATCGGCGATGCGTACCATTGCCCGCCATTGGTTGGCCGATTTTCATGGTGTTGACCAGCACTGATTTGACCAAACCGGGATCGGCCATTGGGCGGCGGTACGCCACTTCCTGCCACTGGCCGCTTTTTTTATGGAGTCACTCATGACCGAATCCGAAACCCTGATCAGCAAACCCCGCATCGAAATCCGCTACTGCACCCTCTGTCGCTGGATGTTGCGCGCTGCCTGGCTGGCGCAGGAGCTGCTCTCCACCTTCGACAGCGATCTGGGTGAGGTGGCGCTGGTGCCGGCCAGCAAGGGGGAGTTCCGCATTCTGGTGGGCGGGGTGCAGGTGTGGGATCGGGTGGTCGATGACGGCTTCCCCGAGGCCAAGGAGATCAAGCAGCGGGTGCGCGATGTCATCGCCCCGGAGCGGGATCTCGGCCACTCGGATCGCAAAGCGGCCGAGTAACTCCTGATGGGCCGAGCGGCTCGAAAAGGTGCTGAGCATTAGAACGAAAGGAGAGGGAGGCCATGGCCTTCCTCTCCTTTTTTGCATTTGGCTTTTGCGTGGTACCTGGGGGTTATGGGCGCGGCTCGGCCAGATGGCTGCCGATATAGCGGGCGCGCTTGTGGGGCTTGATGCGGCTCACATCCACCCACACCAGCCCGTCGATGCAGTGGTTGAAGTCGGGGTCGATGCCAAAATCCATAAACTGCACCCCGCCCGGCTCGCACAGCTCGGAATACTGCTTGTAGAGGGTGGGGATGGAGCAGCCCAGATTGTCGAGACGGGCCTTGAGTGCTTTGAGATCGGCGCCGTAATCCAACCCCTCGAACAGAGGTTGCGTCTCGGGGTAGGGACGGCGGGAGGGGGCCAGCGCCAGCTCGGGGGCAAAGTGCTGGCGGTAGAAGCTCACCAGCAGATCCTTGGCCGCCGGTGGCAGGCTGCCGGAGAGCGACACCGGGCCAAACAGGTAGCGGTAGCGGGGATAGCGGGCCAGATAGGCACCGATGCCGAACCAGAGATAATCGAGCCCCCGCTTGCCCCAGTAGGCGGGCTGGATAAAGCTGCGGCCAAGCTCGATGGCCTGCTCCAGCCGGGGCAGCAGCTTCTCCTCGAAACCGAACAGGGTGTGGCTGTAGAGACCATCCTTCCCCTTGCTGGCCAGCAGCTCCGCCACCGGGGCGAACCGGTAGGCGCCGATGATGTCGAGCCGGGCCGGATCCCAGAGGATCAGGTGGTGATAGTCGTTGTCAAAACCATCGAGATCCCGCCGCTTGCCAGACCCTTCCCCCACCGCGCGAAAGGCGATCTCCCGCAGTCGCCCCAGCTCGCGCAGGATCACCGAGTGGCTCAGTTCGTGGCGGCGGTAGAGGTAGATCCCCTGACCATCCGGGGTGGTGCCGAGCTGCTCGCAGCTTTCAATGGCCTGTTTGAGCTGGCGGCGATCCTCCGGCAGGGCGATGGGGGCCTCGGTCTGCAGCCGCCCCGCCTTGCCACGGCCAATCCGGTAGAGGTGGTTGCGCACCAGCCGCGCCGCCGTCTTGGCGGGCAGATCCTGAAAACTGTCGAGCGGAATGCGCGCCCCTATGGTCACCGGCAGGGTCTGCCCCTGCTGGCGAAACAGCTGGCGCACCAGCAACAGGGCAGAGGCGGGCTTGTTGAGCCAGGAGGCGAGATAGAACCAGAGACTGTTGCGCCCCCCCAGATGGATCGGCACCAGCGGGGTGCGGGTGCGCTGGGCCAGCTTGATAAAGCCTGCTTGCCAGGGGCCATCTTTCACCCCCTTGAGGCCGAGCCGCGAGACTTCGCCAGCGGGGAAGATCACCAGCGCCCCTTCATGGGCGAGGTGCTCGTTCATGGCGAGGATGGCCTGCCGGTCGGTCTTGCCCGCCATATTGTCCACCGGCAATAGCAGGGGGCGCAGCGGCGCGAGCTGGGCCAGCAGCTGGTTGGCGACAATCTTCACATCGGGACGAATGCGGCCGAGCAGTTGCAGCAGCACCAGTCCATCCAGCGAGCCGATGGGGTGGTTAGCGATAAGCATGACCCGGCCGCTGGCGGGAATGTGCTCCAGTTGCGCCTCGCTGACCCGATAGTCGAAATCGAGCCGGGTCAGCGCCTGCTCGACAAAATCGAGGCCGCGCAGGTGCGGGTAGCGGGTGGCAAAGTCGGCAAAGGCCCGTTCGTTGAGCAGCCAGCCCAGCAGCCGTTTAAACAGCGGGGTGAGCAGGGGATAGCCAAGCAGGCGAGGGAAGTGCTGGGTCAGCAGGGTATCGATAGTGAACATCTGGAGGGCTCCGGCGATCCGTTGCTCCCAGCATGATGTGACACTGTTCCCGCGACATGTCAGCGGGATGACAGTTTGATGGCAGTAGCGACTAGTTGCCCTCGTACTGCGCTCTGCGGTTTCCCTTTCCGGATGGTTGATGGCTGGTGGCCAGATAGCAAAGGGGAGAGCCGGTTAACCGGCTCCCCCCTTGGTGGTCGTGGTAATGATAGCGACCCGATTAACCGCGCCAGGCGGCGGTGAGGCGCACCAGCTCCACCAGGGTGGCGACCGATTTCTCCATGGATTGCAGCGGGATGAACTCGTGCTTGCCGTGGAAGTTGTGGCCACCGGTGAAGAGGTTGGGGCAGGGCAGGCCCATAAAGGAGAGGCGGGCGCCATCGGTACCGCCGCGAATGGGCTTGATCTTCGGTACCACGTCTGCGGCCTCCATCGCGGCCTTGGCCAGCTCGACGATGTGCATGTGCGGCTCGATCTGGCTGCGCATGTTGCGATAGCTGTCGGTCAGGGTCAGCTCGATGCGGGCCTTCGGATACTCGGCTTGCATGGCGGCGACCCGACTCTGCATCTCGGCCTTGCGAGCGGCAAAGTGCTCGTCGTCGAAGTCACGGATGATGTAGTGCAGGGTGCTCTCCTCCACCGTGCCGCTCATCTGGGCCAGATGGAAGAAGCCCTCATACCCGTCGGTGCACTCCGGGGTCTGCTCGGCAGGCATGGCGGCGTGGAAGCGGGCAGCCAGGGTCTGGCTGTTGATCATGCTGCCCTTGGCGGTGCCGGGGTGGACGTTGTTGCCCACAAAGCGCAGGTTGGCGCTGGCGGCGTTGAAGTTTTCATACTCCAGCTCGCCCAGTTCGCCGCCATCCACGGTATAGGCCCACTTGGCCGGGAATCTCTCCAGCGGGAACAGGTTGGCGCCGCGGCCAATCTCTTCGTCCGGGGTGAAACCGACCCAGATATCGCCGCGCGGGATCTCGGGGTGGGCCTGCAGGTGAGCGATGGCGGTGAGGATCTCGGCGATGCCGGCCTTGTCGTCGGCGCCCAGCAGGGTGGTGCCGTCGGTGGTGATGAGATCCTGACCCAGATAGTTTTTCAGGAAACGGTAGTCACGGATGGCGAGCACTTCGTCACCCTTGCCAAGGCAGATGTCGCCACCCTGATAGTTTTCGATGATCTGGGGTTTGACCTGCTCCGCCTCGTAGTCGGCGGTGTCCATGTGGGCAATCAGGCCGATGGCGGGGGCGTCCGGCTGGTTGCCTGGCAGGCAGCCGGTGAGGTAGCCGTGCTCATCCAGGGTGACCTGGGTCAGCCCCAGCGCCTTCATCTCTTCTTGCAGGGCACGGGCGAAGATCAGCTGGCCTTCGCTGCTGGGGCAGGCAGGATTGGTCTCATCGGAGCGGGTATGAAAAGTCACGTAACGCAGAAAACGCTCAAGCAGGGTATCCATTAGTCAGCCTCTAACCGATTGTGAGCGGTCATTGTGGCCAATCCGTGCGGGGCACTCATTGCGTCAGCGCAGGTTTTTCCCATTTTTTGACGCAAGGGGAGGGCGGGGAATGTGCGGTGCACGGCGCAACGTCGGGGAGGGAGTTCGCATAAATGTGGCGTTTATCTCGATATTTAGGCGCTGGCGGTCACGGCCAAATTCCCCTCGGCCACCGCACAGCAAGGCGTCAGCCCCATCATGGCGTTTTCACACACTTTTCAAGGGGAAAGCGGGCTGTCGCATAACCTGCGCCATCCCAGAGCCCGCCTGCCCGCCAGCAAGATTTGATCGACTTATTAAAAGGGGATTTTGAACACTATTTTTTATTGTCACCGCCTGCGGTAAGTGTGTACACTCCGCGCCGATCCAAGGGCAACCCTGAAGCAGGCAGAGCCGCCAGAAACCCGACCGATCATACGCCTATAGGGCGAGGCACGCAGAAACGACAGACACTGCTGGGGAATGGTTTCTTTAATACCGGTTAGGCTCCGGTATCAGGGAGAACAACAGACTCTCATCCTTCATTTGACCGAGTGGGCCATCGGCTCATCATCTTCCCTTGTCATGGGCGGTCACTGACGGTGAGGTGGGCTGTGGTTGTTGTCGTCTATCAACACGCATGCGTGCTGGCGCCTTCGCTTCTCTTCCTTGGAACCCTCTCCTTCTGTCGGGATCGCTGCCGAATGATGAACTGACGGCGTGGCTGATGTCGTCTGTCATCAAAGTACCGCGGCGCCCCGTTTAAGGTGGCACCGCATACCGTTGAGCTTGATGTAAAGCCACCAGCCCCACATCAAGACTCGTTACTTCCCCAAGATCCACCAGGCAGCCTCTGGCTTGCCGCGATGTGCAAAGCGTTGGTTAGTGTGGCTGCGTCTCGTGATGGCAGCACCCGCCGCACTCTGCACTAGATGGTCTGGATGTGATTGAGGGTAACGAAGGCGACTTTGGGTCGCTCATTTGCGAGGCATAGCCCATGACTAACTGGTCCAGCAAGGACTCCTTGAAGGTCTACAACGTTCCCTACTGGGGTGCGGGTTTTTTCAATATCAATGACGCCGGTCATGTGACCGTCGCCCCCGACAAATCACGCCCTGACGCGCATATTGTCATCTCTGATGCCATCGAACAGCTGCGTCAGTCTGGGCTGACCACCCCCGTGTTGCTGCGCTTCCCCGACATTCTCAAGAGTCGGGTCGATGCGCTGTTCAACGCCTTTGGTCAGGCCATCGAGAAGTCAGGCTATGAAGGGGACTACCTCTGCGTTTACCCGATCAAGGTAAACCAGCAGCGTCGTGTCATCGAGACCATCAGCCAGTCCTACAGCGACAAGCCCCGGCTTGGCCTGGAAGCTGGTTCCAAACCGGAACTGCTGGCCGTGCTTTCCCATCACCATGAGCAAGGCTCGGTGATCGTCTGCAACGGTTACAAAGACCGCGAATATATCCGCCACGCCCTCTTGGGCAACCTGATGGGCCACAAGGTCTACATCGTGGTGGAGAAGCCCTCCGAGCTGGAAATGGTGCTGGACGAGTCAGCTCGTCTCAACATCAAGCCCAACATCGGGGTGCGTGCCAAGCTCGCTTCCACCGGCTCCGGCATGTGGGAATCGAGCGGCGGCTCCATGTCCAAATTCGGTCTCTCCGCCTCCCAGATCCTGGCGCTGATCGAGCGTCTGCGCGGGCTGGGCAAGCTGGACTGCCTGCAACTGCTGCACTTCCACCTGGGTTCCCAGATCGCCAACATCCGCGACATCCAGGGCGGGATCCGCGAGTGCGGTCGTTTCTACGCTGAACTGCGTCGCCTCGGTGCCAACATCGAAGTTGTTGACGTCGGTGGTGGCCTGGGGGTGGACTACGAGGGAACCCGTTCCCAGAGCCACTGCTCCGCCAACTACAGCCTCTCCGAGTACGCCAACAACGTGGTGTGGGGCATCGGCGATGTCTGCCGCGAGTTCGACCTGCCGCACCCGACCATCATCAGCGAGTCTGGCCGTGCCCTGACCGCTCACCATGCCGTGCTGGTTACCAATATCATTGGTGCCGAAGGGGTGGAGATGAACGACATCAGCGCGCCGGGCGAAGATGCACCGACCATTCTGCAGAACATGTGGCAAGGCTGGCTGGATCTGCGCAGCGAAGATCCCTCCCTGCTGGAGATCTTCCACGACTCGGTGGCAGACCTCGGTGATGTGAATACCCAGTACACCATGGGTCTCTTGAACCTTGAGCAACGTGCCTGGGCCGAGATGCTGCACCAGAACACCTGTCTGGCGCTCAAAGAGCTGCTCAACCCGGTCAACCGCAACCACCGTGCGCTGGCTGACGAACTGAGTGAAAAGCTGGCTGACAAGTGCTTTGCCAACTTCTCCCTGTTCCAGTCCCTGCCGGATGCCTGGGGTATCGGTCAGGTGTTCCCGGTGATGCCGCTGGCTGGCCTCGAGCGTCCGCTCACCCGTCGCGGCATCCTGATGGATATCACCTGTGACTCCGACGGTCAGGTCGAGCACTACGTCGACGGTCTGGGGGTCGAGAGCACCCTGCCGATGCCGGTTTATGGCGAGAACGAAGAGTGCCACGTCGGCTTCTTCCTGGTCGGTGCCTATCAGGAGATCCTGGGCGATCTGCACAACCTGTTCGGTGACACCCACTGCGCGGAAGTGTGGCTGGATGAGGAAGGCAAGATGGACATTCGCAACGTGGTGCGCGGCGACACCGTCGACCAGTTGCTGCGTTACGTCAACATCGACCCCTCCGTTATCCGCGAGAATTACCAGCGGATCGCCTCCCACCCGGCGCTGGACGACGCAACCCGCAAAGCCCTGCTCGACGAGCTGGAGCTGGGCCTGCAAGGCTACGCCTATCTGGAAGACGAATAAGCCTCTGGCTTGTTTGCCCCGTCGGTGGAAACAACATGACGGGAATGAAAAAACGGCGCCTGCGGGCGCCGTTTTTGTTGCCGGGGGGCATCCGGCGATATGACGGGGCACTCGGCCCATCTTCATTCGGATAACCTATGGTGGTTTGGGGCATCCGCAGGCCACAGATCTGGCAGATATCTGTCCCTTGCAGCCGCTTCCCTTGATCTGCATCAAGCTTGAACCTCGGTGGTTATTTTACGGTCAGGAGTGATGTTGATGGGATGTAACAAAAGGATGTGCATATGGAACTGAAAAGGGACCCGAGATGCTATACCGACGTCTGTATCGACGGTAAGTGGTATCACTACGACCACTGCAGCACCAACGTCTACATGCTGATGGGGGGCGCCGCGCCGAGCCTTCAGCTGGCCTATGAGCCGAGCAGCGAAGAGGAGCTGATCGAGATGCTCCAGCAGCTGGCCCGCTTCTGAGTCACAAGATTAACGCCTCGCCATATGGCCATCGGGCACGTTGCCACGATGGCCACCACTCTTTACCGCTGCACCTAATCTCGGCGGGTTTTATTGCCCAATAGCCCCTTGCCAATCTCCAGCATGGCGACGGCCGCGGCATAGCTGCTATCAGACTTGCCTATTTCGTCCGCCACATAGAGAAAATTGGATTGGTACTTCTCGACGGCCTCTCGCGGGCTGGTTGCGTCAATAAAGTCCTCCTCCACCTCGAATCCTTGGGTCAGCAGTGCCGCCTTTTCACTCAGAAAAGTCGGAGATGCCATGTCGATAAAGGTGTATTGCTGCCGATTGGACGCCGGAACGGTAAAAAACTGGTATCTGGCCATGGGTAAATCCTCGCTTGAAGCGGGTGATAGATAAGGTGACGCTGGTTTTAATCTGTGGCTCGCAGGCGGCTTGGTTTCCCTCGATGTCGCAGACAGTGCGTATCGGGAATGCCGCATTTTGTTTTCGTTCGAGACTACTTTGTTGGCGTCTGCCCGGCAAGTGAGGCACAGGGATTTTCTGGATGATCCGCTCAACTGAGGCGTTGTGGGCAGGCTTGAGGCTGGGGTAATGCCGAGCTTATATTGAGCCCGGCTTGTCAGCGCTCTGTCACAGCACGAAGCTCTGTACCATGGCGCGCAGCTGTTCGGTGAGCTGGTGGATCTGGCGGGCGGCATCGCGGGCGGCGTTGGCCACTTGCAACGCCTCGTCGCTGCCATCGGAGATGCGCACCACGTTGCGTTCGATCTCGTTGACCACCGCGCCCTGCTGTTCGATGGCGCTGGCGATGATGGCGTTGGTATCGACCATCCGATCCACCTTCTCGGTGATGGCACCGAAGGCCTGTTGCGCCTCCTGCGCCAGCCCGACCCCCTCCTGCGCTTCATGGCTGGCCGCCGACATGGCGGTGACCGAGGCGCGGGCGCCGGATTGCAGCTGTTCGATCATCTGCTGGATCTCGACGGTGGCGCCCTGGGTGCGGTTGGCAAGAGACCGCACCTCGTCGGCGACCACCGCAAAGCCGCGACCCTGTTCACCGGCCCGGGCCGCTTCGATGGCGGCGTTGAGGGCCAGCAGATTGGTCTGTTCGGCGATGCCACGGATCACGCTGATGACGCCGCCAATCTGGCTGCACTGCTGCTCCAGCTGGCCGATGGTCTCGGCGGTGCGCAGCACCTCGCGGTTGATATGGTCGATGGCCTTGATGGTGCGCTCCACCACATCCTCGCCCTGACCGACCACGTTCTGTGCCTCCTGCGTCATGCGGGCAGCTTGCAGGGCGTTGCCCGCCATGTCCTGTGAGGTGGCGGCCAGCTCCTTGATGGCGGTGGCAACCTGATGGGTCTCTCCTTGCTGATCGGCAATCATCTCCTGCGAGCGGCAGGTGCGCGCCTCGATCTCGGTGGCGCTCTCCACCACGGTGACGCCATTTTCCCGCACTCGCAGCATCAGGGTGCGCAGGGTCTCCAGCGTCACGTTGTAATCCCGGCTGATGGCCGCCAGCTCGTCCTGACCGACGATCTCGATATGCTGGCTGAGATCCTGGGCGTTGACCCGGGCGGCGATATCACGCACTCGCGCCACGGTTTCGCGCAGGGAGAGGTAGGCGCCGATCATCAGGTAGAGGTAGAGCAGCAAGCTGGCGGTCAGCGGCGCGGTGACCCACCAGAAGTGGCGCTGGTTGGCGGCCAGCCGCTGACGCAGATCGGCCTCCAGCCGCTGGCGTACATGGCCTGCCAGCGAGGTGATGGCCTCGTCCATCTTATCCCCCAGTGCTTGCACCTCCTTGGTGGAGAGCTGCACCAGCTGATCCTTCATCATCTTGTTTTCCATGGTCTCGACCCCCTGACGCACCAGCTGCATCAGGGCATCGGTCTGCTGACCCAGCTCGGCGCGGTAGGCCGGTTCAATCTGGTATAGCAGGGTCAGATCGGCCTCCAGCTCCTGCAGGGTGGCGCTGATCAGGTCAAGACGAAAACGCAGGCCGCTGTAGCCCTCTGCCTGAAACAGGCCGAAGTCGGCGATGGTGGCGGCGCGATCCCGCACCTGGGCCAGCAGGTCACGCAGCTGCGGCAACCGCTCGCTGGCGAGGAGCACCATGTAGTAGGTACCGAGCGCCGGATCCTGGATCAGGCTGCTGGCGGCTGTGATGTGCTTGTAGAGGTGGCGCACCTCGGTCAGCAGCTTATCGTGGCGCAGGTTGCTCTGCTCCACCTCCAGCTTGCCCGCTTCACTCTGCAGGGCGGCCCAGCCCTGCTGGATCACCTCAAAGGAGGGGTTGTTCTGGCGGGTGTCGGCAAAGGCCTGCAGGCTCAGCTCCACCGCTTGTGCCGCTGCCTTAAGTTGGTCGTCACCGACCGGATCCACCTCATAGGCGTGGCGGGTCATCAGATTGCGATGGGTGAGCAGGGCCTGTTCGATGGCGGGAACCGGGGCGAGATTGACCACGCCAGCCAGCTCCCGGTTGGCCTGCGCGTTGTCATCCTGCAGCCGTCCCAGCAGATTGGTCATGCTGTAGGCCAGTGGCAGCAGCATCAGGCAGGACCAGAGCAAAAATTTGTATTTGAAGGAGAGCTGATTGCCCAGCCGGATGGCTGGGTTGAAAATCCATTTCATATGAGGCCTCGATACCCGATGTGGCGGGTCTATGCGGTGATGCCTGAATAGTACTCTGCGCAGGCCCCCTTGGGGGAGGCCGCATTGCAAGTTGTGATCTCTTTGGCTTTTTGCCCCGACGACTCCTCTGACGCAATAGAAAACGGGCCACCCGAAGGTGACCCGTTGTTGATGAAGGCATGTCCGGTTGCAACCGATCAGTTGAACGCCAGGAAGGGCGAGACGCAGAGCAGCAGGCCGGTGACGATGATGATGTAAAGGGAAGTGCCCTTGTACTTGTGCAGTGCCGGTACCTGATAGACCAGATAGGCCGGGATGAGACAACCCACCATGCCGAAGATGGGGCTGCAGATGGAGGTGAAGCTCAGCACCGGTGCGTTGAGCACGATGGCACCCCAGGAGAGCATGACGGTAAACACCATGATCCCTTTGCCTACCAGACCCTTGTTGATGCGGTTTTCCGGCATCACGCGGCGCAGCAGGTTCATCGCCAGACCCTGACAGGCTTCACGGAAACCGAGGTAAACGCCGAAGTAGGCGGTCATCACCGCGAAGATGTTGAGGGTCAGGCTCAAGAGCTTGAGGGTCTGGCCAGGCATGCCCTGCGCCACCAGGGCCAGTGCGGAGATGTTCTCCTCGGAGGCTTTGACCGCCTGATCGTGGCCCATGGCCAGGGTGAAGGAGACCGCGTAGAAGAACACCACCACGAACAGGATGCCGAAGGCGATATTCATGGCGCGCATCGCCTTGAAGCGAGCCACTTCCAGCGACTTCTCCCGGGAGCGGTAGGAGATCACCATGGGGCTCAGGCTCTGGATAAAGAGGATAGAGGTGAGGGTGAAGGGAAGCATGATGATGGCGTCCTTCATCCAGTCACCGGCAGCGGGCATGGCGGTGATGTTGGCCGCATCCCACTTGTCCACCATCATCAGGCCGAGCACGGCCACCACGGTGATCTTGGTCAGCACCATAAAGGTGGAGATCTTGAACAGCATGTTCTCGCCGCGCGATGCCAGTGCCACCAGACCGCAGATCAGCACCAGACCGTAGAGCGGGTTTTCGGAGAGCAGGCCATCGGTGACGCCGAAGCTCTGCAGGAAGGAGGCGCTGTCATTGGTGATGGCGGTGGAGTAGACGAAGACCCAGATCACCAGCATCACGAAGTAGAGCGCGCCTAGCAGCATGCCCCAGTTCTTGCCGAGGTAACCGGTGATGACGCTGGGGTAATCCTTGCACTCCGGCGAGGTGGCCAGGGTGTTGATAAAGAGGCGCTGGAACATGTACATGGCCGGGTAGCCGATCACTGCAGAGAGCAGAAAGACCCACAAGCCCATCAGACCCACCTGTACCGGCAGGAAGACGATCCCTGCGCCGATGGCCATGCCGATGCTCATGATGATCCAGCCCCAGTCGGTGCTGTCGAAGCGAACCGCTTCTTTCCATTCCAGGGTGCCTATCGCGGGGCTGGTGAGAGTAGTGCTGTGCGCGTCCATTAAAACCTTCTTTTTTGTAGGGATGTGGGAAATCGGCGCAAATATAGTTGAATGAATGCGTTGCAAACAATGCCCAAGATGATACTTTTGTTCAAATCAGGACCGTGATCACGGTTTATATTGAGGCAAAAGATGCTTTTTACGCCTTTTTTGTATCTTTTTGTTGAATGGATAAAATAAAAAGCAAATAATGTTGAGCGAAAAGAGATTCATGATTGCAAAAAAAATTGCATAAATAGGAGTGGCTATATGAAAAGCATCATCACAGCAGCAGCGGCACCTGACGCTATCGGTCCCTACAGCCATGGCACTGCCTACGGCGATCTCATCTTCACTTCAGGTCAGCTGCCGGTCTGCAAACAGTTGGGCGGCGTGGTCGAAGGGGGCATTGCGGCCCAGACCCGCCAGTCACTGGAGAACCTGAAATCCGTGCTGGAAGCCACAGGTGGCTCGCTGGATACCGTGCTCAAGACCACTTGCTACCTCGCCGAGATCAGCGATTTTGCCGCGTTCAACGAGGTCTATAAAGACTATTTCCAGAAAGATTGTCCGGCGCGCAGCTGCTTTGCAGTGAAAGATCTGCCGATGGGCGTCAAGGTTGAAGTGGAAGCGATCGCCCATATCGCTCGTTAATGCTGATAAAAAGGTTCAAGTGATGAAACAAGCGTGGCAGCAGTATCTGCAGATTATTCAACAGGTTGTCAAACCAGCGCTGGGTTGTACCGAGCCCATCGCCGCCGCCTATGCCGCGGCGGTCGCCGCCCGGCAGTTGGGCTGTGAGCCCCGCCGCCTCGAGGTCGCGGTGTCGGATAATCTCTACAAAAACTCGATGGGTGTCTATGTACCGGGCACCGGCAAGATCGGTCTGGCCATTGCGGCTGCCGCCGGTGCCATCGGCGGTAACGCCGATGCCGGACTGGAGGTGCTGGCCGCCATTCAGCCCGAGCAAGTAATCACTGCCCAGGGGCTGATCGATGCCGGCAACGTGCAGGTGCGCCGCACCGCTGCCCCCGAGTTTATCTTCTGCCGCGTGACCGTTTATGGCACGGATGAACATGGTGAAGAGCACAGCGCCGAAGTGACCCTGTGTGGCGGCCATACCCGCATCGTCGAGCAGCGCCGCGATGGCGAGGTGACCTTCACCGCCGATCAGAGCCAGAGCGGTGCCACCGGTTCCATCTGCGATGGCGTCGATATCAGCATCGCCACTATCTACGAGTTCGCCACCCAGGTGGAGTTCGAGCAGATCAAGTTCATCCTCAAAGCCTCCGAACTTAACGGCAAGCTCTCTGCCGAGGGGATGAACAACCCCTATGGCCTCGAGATCGGCCGCACCATGCAGCAGAACATCGATGCCGGCCTCATCGGCGAGGATGTGATGAACCGCATCGTGATGATGACGGCGGCGGCTTCCGATGCCCGCATGGGGGGGGCCACCCTGCCTGCCATGAGCAACTTCGGCAGCGGCAACCAGGGCATCGCCGCCACCATTCCGGTGATGGTGATTGCCGAGCGCTTTGCGGCCAGCGAAGAGCAGTTGGCTCGTGCCCTCATCATGAGCCATCTGGGTGCCATTTATATCAAGTCCCACTATCCACCGCTGTCGGCCTTCTGTGGCAATACCGTGACCAGCGCGGCCGCCTCCATGGCCATGGTCTATCTGGCGGGCGGCAGCTTCGAGCAATCCTGCTTCGCCATCCAGAACGTGCTGAGCGACAGTGCCGGCATGGTGTGCGACGGGGCGAAAGCCTCCTGCGCCATGAAGGTGAGTACCTCCTCCGGCGCGGCGGTACGCGGCTTCCTGATGGCCCTCAACAGCCACTCGGTGTCGGGTCAGGGAATTGTGGCAGGCAACGTGGATCAGACCATCCGCAACGTGGGTCAGATGGTGAAGGAGGGCATGTCTGCCACAGACACCACCATTATTGATATCATGTCCGCCTGATGTCCCTGTCGGTTGCTGTACTGCCATCCCCCCGCGTGCAGCAACCCTTGCAAGAAGGTCCCATTGTGAAGCTGCAAGAGTTGAGTCCGAGCGATTTTGAGATCCTCAAGTCGATGGAGAACATAGTGGACGGCATCGCCGCCATGTATGGCCAGCACACCGAGGTGCTGCTCCACAGTCTGGATGTGCGCAATCCCTCGATCGTCAAGATTGCCAACGGCCATATCACCGGCCGCAGTGTCGGCGCTCCCATCACCAACCTGGCGATGATGAAGCTCAAGAGCGGGCAGGATATCTCCAGCCCCTACATGACCAAGTGCGCCACCGGCAAGACCCTGCGCTCCATCACCACCGTGATCCGCAACGGGGAGCACAGGGCCATCGGACTGCTCTGCATCAACAGCGACATGGATGCCCCGTTGCAATCCGTGCTGCGCACCATGATGCCGGAGTGCATGAATCCTCACGAGAGTCATGCCACCCCGGAGGTGTTCGCCCGCAACATCGACGAGGCGCTCAACAGCACCATCGACACCGTCAGTGCCGAGGTGCGCGGCAACGAGGCGGTGCCGCCGTCCCAGAAGACCCGGGTCATCGTCAACCAGCTGCACGACATGGGGATCTTCGAGCTCAAAGACAGTGCCCAGATCGCCGCGCGCCAGCTCGGCATCTCGGTCCACTCCATCTACCGCTATCTGCGGGAGATCAAGAAGGGCTGAGCCGGTTCACTCTGGCCAAATTGACAGCAAACGGGTCGGCACTGACCCGTTTTTTACGCCTGCGTTTACACGTCTGTTTGGGCCATCCCCCGAGCTCATCTGCTATCATCGTCCCCCTTATTTTTCTATCTATCTGAACGTGCTGGAGAAACCATGTCCCGACTCATCTATCTGCTGCGCCACGGCCAGACCCGATTCAATGCCGAGCAGCGTCTGCAGGGGCGTTGCAACTCCGATCTGACCGACAAAGGCGAGGCGCAAGCCATCGCCATGGGGCAGCGCCTTGCCGATGAACTGGCAGATCCCGCCCGCTGGACCGTCTACGCCAGCCCGCTCGGCCGTGCCCGCCAAACCGCGCTGCTGGTGTGCGAGCAGCTGGGGTTGGCGGCGGATCGCATCGTCTGGGACGATCGGTTAATGGAGCTCGGCATGGGGGAGTGGGAGAGCTGCCAGATCCCGGCGCTGCGGCTTGCCCACCCCGAACTCGATACCGGCAAGGGGGATTGGTATCTGCAGGCTCCGGGGGCGGAGAGTTTCGAGAGCATTCAGCGCCGGGCACACCAGTGGTTGCAGGACCCCGCGATCGCCGAGCGGGCCATCGTCATCTCCCACGGCCTGCTCGGCGCCATGCTGCGCGGCGTCTATGCCGATCTCGACTATGAGGCGACCTGGGCACAGGCGTTGCCGCAAGATGCCTTCTATAAGCTGCAGGATGGTCATATCACCCGCATTGCCTGCTGACAGTCGCTGGCGGCGGTGAGCGTGGTAGGCGTTGGGTTGAATGGGGTTGCGATCAGGGGATCAGGATCCACTCTCGTCTGACCCCGTTGTATACCGAGCTCAGGCCATATTGTTTCCAGATGTCGGCCATGGCATCGTCGAATACCCCCAGCGTGAGGGCGGCGCGCAGGCGTTTCACAGTGTTGGGTGGCAGTTGCGGGTGACAGGCCAGCCAGCGTTCGACCCGGGCCAGCACCATCACCCGCTGGACCGGTTTCCCTTTGGCGGGGGCGCTCACCAGCTCGGGGAGTACGTCACTGATCAGCAGATCGAAGCGACCCGCCTGCAGCATGGCAATACCCTGGCCAGCCTTGGGCAGCAGTTCGTAGCGGATCGCCGCATTGTCGAGGATCTCTCTCAGCTCGGCCACATCGATGGCACCAATACGATAGTTGCGCAGCGCCTCGATATTGCTCAGCGGTTTCACTGTGCCCTGCCGGGCATAAACTGCCAGGGTGATCGGGGCAATACGTGCTACATAGCGGAGGGTTTCGGCATTTTCGGCGGAAAAGTGCACGGCAAGCCCGCAGCTGTTTGGCTCGGTCGTCACTATCTTGAGCAGGCGGCGCATCGGCTTGGCCTGAAAGTGGATCTTGATCTCCTGCTGCTGCGCCAGACGGGCAAAGGCATCGACATAGGGGCCGCTCAGCCCCTCTTTGCTGACCTGAATGAAGGGTGAATCGCCCCCTATTGGGCATACATCTGGATACCGGCTCTGAACACAATATTTGCTGAAATAAATATGCAGATAAATCAACGCAGCCCTTGCCTGATATATGAACTTGTCTGCTGTTTGTATGAAGCATCATGCTGCTGAAAATTTTCTGTGAGCCATCTCCCGTCGTTAAACCCAAGAGCCTATACGCTTGACCCGTACCATTAAACCAGAGTCGCTTTGGTTTATTTCACCATGCATCACAAAGGAGTGTCACATGTATAAAAAAGTGAAACTGGCGGGCATTATCAGCACCCTTATTCTCTCTGCCTCTGCATATTCTGCCGAGATGACGGTAGGCTTCTCCCAGATAGGTTCTGAATCCGGCTGGCGGGCGGCGGAAACCTCGGTCGCCAAGAGCGAAGCACAAAAACGCGGCATCACCCTGAAGATTGCCGATGCCCAGCAGAAACAGGAGAACCAGATCAAGGCCATTCGCTCCTTCATTGCCCAGGGCGTCGATGCCATCTTTATTGCCCCCGTGGTACAGACCGGCTGGGATCCGGTATTGCAGGAGGCAAAAGAGGCAGAGATCCCGGTGTTCCTGCTGGATCGCAATATCACGGTGAAAGATGACGCCCTCTTCATGACGGGGGTCGCCGCAGACAGCGTCCACGAAGGGGCCGTGGCGGCCCAGTGGCTCATCAAGCAGCAGGATGGCAAGGCCTGCAATGTGGTGGAATTGCAGGGCACAGTGGGGGCCAGCGTGGCGCTGGATCGCAAGAAAGGCTTCCTCGATACGGTCGCGGCCGTGCCCACCATCAAGATCATCCGCACCCAGTCAGGGGACTTTACCCGCAGCAAGGGCAAGGAGGTGATGGAGAGCTTCATCAAGGCGGAGAATAACGGCAAGAATATTTGCGCCGTCTACGCCCACAACGACGACATGGCCATCGGTGCCATTCAGGCTATTAAAGAAGCTGGGCTGAAACCGGGCACGGATATTAAGATCATCTCCATCGATGGCGTGCCGGATATTTTCAAGGCGATGATGGCAGGTGAAGCCAATGCCTCGGTGGAATTGACGCCGAATATGGCAGGCCCCGCCTTCGATGCCCTGCTGGCTTATAAAAAGGACGGCACCCAGCCCCCCAAACTTATCAAGACGGAGTCTATTCTGTTCGAGCCAGAGAGTGCCCAGGCCCAGCTAGAGCTGAAAAAAGACATGGGTTACTAATGCCGCCCGCCCTCTGAGCCAGCCTGTTAAATAACACGCCATATCGGCAACGTTGCGATATGGCGCGTTATATCGGAGAGCCTATTTTCATGTCACAGAACAATCAGGATGTCCTGTTGAACGCCCGCGGGATCTGCAAGACCTTTCCCGGGGTGCGTGCCTTGCATCAGGTGGACTTTTCCCTGCGTCGGGGAGAGATCATGGCGCTGCTCGGCGAGAACGGTGCCGGCAAATCCACTCTGGTCAAGACCCTCACCGGCGTCTATCAGCCCGACGGGGGCCGTATCGAACTCGATGGCATCCCCATCTCCCCGACAGATACCGCCCATGCCCAGCGCCTGGGGATAGGCACCGTCTATCAGGAGGTCAACCTGCTGCCGAACATGTCGGTGGCCGACAACCTCTTCATCGGCCACGAACCCCGCCGCTTCGGCCTCATCGATCGAGCCGCCATGACCCGGCAGGCCCAGGCCATCATGGCAGGATACGGCTTCGAGATGGATGTCACCCTGCCCCTGGGTCACCATTCGGTCGCCATGCAGCAGATAGTGGCCATTGCCCGGGCCATCTCCCTGTCCGCCAGGATCCTGATCCTTGATGAACCGACCGCGAGTCTGGATGCCAGCGAGGTGCAGATGCTCTTCTCCCTGATGGGGAACCTGAGGGACCAGGGGGTGAGCCTGATCTTTATCACCCATTTTCTCGATCAGGTCTACGCCATCAGTGATCGCATCACAGTGCTGCGCAACGGCGAGCTGGTCGGAACTCGCGATACCGCCGCGCTACCGCAACTGGATCTGGTCAAGATGATGCTGGGGCGCGAGCTGGACGACAACGCCCTCAAGCGGGCGGGCAAGACGCTGCGCAGCAATCAGCCCATGGTGTCGTTCAGGGACTATGGCAAGCGCGGGGTCATAGCCCCGTTCAATCTCGACGTCATGCCAGGGGAGATAGTGGGTCTCGCCGGCCTGCTCGGGTCGGGTCGCACCGAAACCGCCGAGCTGATGTTCGGTATAGTGGCAAGGGATGGCGGCGAGTGTCGGGTGCGGGGCAAAACGGTGACCATCCGCAGTGCGCGTCAGGCCGCCGCCCATGGCTTTGGCTTTTGCCCGGAGGACCGCAAGAACGCCGGCATCATCGCCTCGGCCTCGGTGCGCGAGAACATGGTACTTGCCCTGCAAGCCCAGCGGGGCTGGCTGCGCCCTCTGCCCCGCAAGGAGCAGGACGAGATCGCCGCTCGCCTTATCGAGCAGCTGGCCATCAAGACCCCGGGGCCGGAGCAGCCCATCCAGTTCCTGTCAGGGGGGAACCAGCAGAAGGTGTTGCTGGCCCGCTGGCTGCTGACCAAGCCGCAGTTCCTGATCCTGGACGAGCCAACCCGGGGCATTGATGTGGGAGCACACGCCGAGATCATCCGGCTCATCGAATCACTCTGCGCCAACGGGCTGGCCCTGCTGGTCATCTCCTCGGAGCTCGAAGAGCTGGTGGGTTATGCCGATCGGGTGATCGTCCTGCGCGACAGAAAACAGGTGGCAGAACTTGCGACGGACGCCCTCAGCGTGCCTGCCATCATGAACGCCATTGCATGTGAGGCCTGATATGACGTCATCCACTATTCCCCTTCCTGGCGGGCCAGCATGCCCCCGCAGAGCGCTGCCCACGGGCATGGCCCAATGCGGGGCCCTGCTCTGCGTGCTGCTCATCAACGCCCTGGTTGCCGATAACTTCTTCGCCATCCATATTCAGGATGGCCGGCTGTTTGGCAGCCTGATCGACATCCTCAACCGCTGCGCCCCTGTGGCCCTGCTCGCTCTCGGCATGACCCTGGTGATCGCCACCGGCGGTATCGACTTGTCGGTCGGCGCCGTGATGGCCATCAGCGGGGCCACCATGGCCAGTCTGGCCACTGGCGGTCACAGCCTGCCGGTCATTCTCGCCTCCGTCATCGGAGTGGGCTTGCTGTGCGGCCTCTGGAACGGCTTGCTGGTGGCGGTGTTCAAGATCCAGCCCATCGTCGCGACCCTGATCCTCATGGTGGCGGGCCGGGGCATCGCCCAGCTCATCACCGAGGGACAGATCATCACCTTCAATAACGAGGCTCTGGCCTGGATTGGCAGCGGCTCCCTCTTCTATCTGCCCACCCCGGTCATCATCACCCTGGGGATGGCGTTGCTGCTCTGGCTGCTGACCAAGCGCACCGCCCTCGGCCTATTCATCGAGGCGGTGGGGATCAACATCAGGGCCGCCAAGAACGCCGGGCTCAACACCCCCATGGTGGTGATCGCCACCTACCTGCTGAGCGGTATGATGGCCGCCGTCGCCGGTATGATAGTCGCCGCCGACATCCGCGGGGCCGATGCCAACAACGCTGGACTCTGGCTGGAGATGGACGCCATCCTGGCGGTGGTGATAGGGGGCACCTCCCTGATGGGCGGGCGCTTCAACCTCGCCCTCTCCCTGGTCGGCATCTTGATCATCCAGGGGGTGAACACAGGGATCCTGCTCTCCGGCTACCAGCCCCAATGGAACCAGATCGTCAAGGCCATGGTGGTGCTGGCGGTGCTGGTCATGCAGTCGCCAGCCCTCAACCACCTGTTCCAGCGAGGGAGTCGCCATGTTTAAACGCAACCTGCCCCTGACGGTGACCATCATGGTCTTCGTGCTGGGCTATCTGCTCTGCCTGGCCTCCTTCCCGGCCTTCATGTCCACCCGCATCATCTGCAACATACTGACGGACAACGCCTTCCTTGGCATAGTCGCGGTGGGCATGACCTTCGTCATCCTCTCGGGCGGCATAGATCTGTCGGTGGGGGCCGTCATCGCCTTCACCGGCGTGCTGCTGGCCAAGCTCATCGGGGAGCTGGGGGTCAGCCCCATGCTGGCCATCCCCCTGGTGCTGGTGCTGGGAGCAAGCTTTGGCGCCCTCATGGGCTGGCTCATCGACACCCTGAAGATCCCCGCCTTCATCATCACCCTGGCGGGTATGTTCTTCCTGCGGGGGGCCAGCTTCCTCATCTCGGAGCAATCCCTGCCCATCGATCACCCCACCTTCACCTACCTGTCGAGCCTGTCGTGGAAGGTGCCGGGGGGCGGGCGCCTCAGCCTGCTGGCCCTCATCATGCTGGCTGTGGTGGTGTTTGGCATCCTACTCGCCAACCGCACCCGCTTTGGCAACAACGTCTATGCCATTGGCGGCAACGCCACCTCGGCAGCCCTGATGGGGATCTCGGTGCGCTACACCACCATCCGCATCTACCTGCTCTCCACCACGTTGGCGACCCTGGCCGGCATCGTATTCGCGCTCTACACCTCGGCGGGCTACCCGCTTGCTGCCGTCGGGGTGGAACTCGATGCCATCGCCGCCGTGGTGATTGGCGGCACCCTGTTGAGCGGCGGGGTGGGCACCGTCTTCGGCTCCCTGTTCGGGGTGCTGATACAGGGGTTGATCCAGACCTACATCAACTTCGACGGCACCCTCAGCTCCTGGTGGACCAAGATCATAATAGGTCTGCTGCTGTTTTGCTTCATCGGCCTGCAGCGCCTGCTGATCCTGGTCTCGGAGCACCGCAAGGCCAACAAGCCTACTCCCTTCAAGCGCCAGGTTGCCGCCATCCCCCTTGAGTGACACCCCCACCGGGCCCGCCATACGCGGGCCCGGTGGCATGCCAGCAAGGCGTATTGCGCCGACCTCACGCCACTTGATTCAGAACAACAGACCAAGACGTCGGGGTTTTACCCTGTCACATTCAAACAACGGATATGCAGACGATGGCCAGACGCCATGGTGTCATCGCAGACGAATGCTAAAAGAAGAAAAAAATAAGATCACAACAAGACTAAGAGGAAACGAAGAGCGCAAGAGGGACAATGCTGGGCAGATGGCAGTCAGACCCTAGTGCGGCACCGAAGTGGCTTCTATGCGTGGCTGAAACAGCCTAAATCGCCACGACAGAGAAGGACGAACGACTGACCGGATTGGTCAAGCAATCCTGTGAATCCGGCGCCATCAATTTTGATAAACTACTGTGTCGGTAGCTTTTCATTTTCCCCGTAAGCCTTTTTCATTTTCGGCGGCGGGCTACAGCATCAGCTGCTAGTTGCCGTGAGGTGGGCACCATGGCATGGACTATGATGGCCACCTTCGATGCCCATTTTTGCCGCCGTTCAACACATCAGAGCACCTTATCGCGGCAAGATGAGGTATCTTATGCCCCGATTTCATCCATTAAACGGATCCGAGACTCCATATGATCATCAAACCCAAGGTTCGCGGCTTTATCTGCACCACCACTCATCCGGTCGGTTGTGAAGCCAATGTTCGTCGCCAGATTGCTTATACCAAAGCCAAGGGCACCATCGAGAATGGTCCCAAGAAGGTGCTGGTGATCGGCGCTTCCACCGGTTATGGCCTGGCCTCCCGGATTGCGGCTGCCTTCGGTAGCGGCGCCGCCACCCTCGGCGTCTTCTTTGAAAAAGCGGGCACCGAGTCCAAGACCGGTACCGCCGGCTGGTACAACTCTGCCGCCTTCGACAAGGCCGCCAAAGAGGCGGGCCTCTACGCCAAGAGCGTCAACGGCGATGCCTTCTCCAACGAGTGCCGTGCCAAGGTGATCGAGCTTATCAAGCAGGATCTGGGTCAAATCGATCTGGTGGTCTACTCCCTGGCCTCGCCGGTGCGCAAGATGCCGGACACCGGCGAAGTGGTGCGCTCTGCCCTCAAACCCATCGGTGAGGTCTACACCACCACCGCGATCGACACCAACAAGGATCAGATCATCACCGCCACCGTCGAGCCGGCGAATGAGGAAGAGATCCAGAACACCATCACAGTGATGGGCGGTCAGGACTGGGAGCTGTGGATGGCGGCCCTGCGTGATGCAGGCGTGCTGGCCGACGGCGCCAAGTCCGTGGCTTACTCCTACATCGGTACCGATCTGACCTGGCCCATCTATTGGCACGGTACTCTGGGCCGCGCCAAGGAAGATCTGGACCGCGCCGCTGCCGCCATCCGTGGCGACCTGGCTGCCAAGGGCGGCACCGCTCACGTGGCCGTGCTCAAATCCGTGGTGACCCAGGCCTCTTCCGCCATTCCGGTGATGCCGCTCTATATCTCCATGGCCTTCAAGATCATGAAGGAGAAGGGCATTCACGAGGGCTGCATGGAGCAGGTGGATCGCATGATGCGCACCCGTCTCTACGCGTCCGACATGGCGCTGGACGAGCAGGCCCGCATCCGCATGGATGACTGGGAACTGCGCGAAGATGTGCAGCAGACCTGCCGCGACCTGTGGCCGTCCATCACCAGCGAGAACCTTTCCGAGTTGACTGACTACACCGGTTACAAGCAGGAGTTCCTGCGCCTGTTCGGTTTCGGTCTGGACGAGGTCGATTACGATGCGGATGTGAATCCGGACGTGAAATTCGACGTGGTCGAACTCTGAGTCTGACTCAAGTGAAAACAGGGCCCCGCGGGGCCCTGTTTTTTTGGCAAACATTCCGCTAATTTGCGGAATTTTATTATCAGCGATCACCTTTTCCCATATCAAACCCGCTAGTCTTGCGCTGATCGGATCACAGACGGCATTGCCGAGGAACGGAAGCTATGACCACTCCAAACGAGGCGCCCAAGAATCGCCAACTTCCCACTGTCTATACCCTGCTTTTTATCATCATCGCCCTGATGGCGGCCCTCACCTGGGTGCTGCCAGCGGGCAAATATGACTACGTCACCGCCAAGACCCAGCAGCCGGTGGCGGCAGCGGCCGTGGCCGATTACAGCGGCGACGAGCGGCTGTTGCCGGTGCCCGGCAGCTACACCGAGCTACCCGCCCACCCGCAAGGGGTGTTCGAAGTGCTCAAGGCCCCCATTCAGGGCTTTCACAAGGCGGCCGACGTGGCGCTGTTCGTGCTCATCATCGGCGGTTTTCTGGCGGTGACCATGCAAAGCGGTGCGCTCGATGCCGGGGTGGGGGCCATAGTGCGTGCCTTCGCAGGCCGTGAACGGCTGCTGATCCCGGTGCTGATCGCGCTCTTTGCCCTCGGCGGCTCTACGTTCGGCATGGCGGAGGAGACGGTGGCCTTCTGGGCACTGATCGTGCCGGTGATGATGGCGGCGGGCTTCGATCGCATGGTGGCGGCGGGGATCATCCTGCTCGGGTCCGGGGTCGGGGTACTTGCCTCCACCGTCAACCCGTTTGCCACCGGCATCGCCTCCGGTTTTGCCGGTATCCCCATCGGTGAGGGGATTGGCCTGCGGGTCATCCAGTGGCTGCTGCTGGTGATCTTTGCCTCCTGGTTCGTGATGCGTTATGCCAAGCAGGTACAGCAGGACAAGTCCCGCTCCGTGCTGGCCGACATCGCCTATGACGACGAGTTCTCCCAGATGAAGAGCGGCAACCTCGCCTTCACCGGCAAGCAAAAGCTCACCATGCTGGTCTTCTTCGGCACCTTCCTGCTGATGATCTATGCGGTGGTGCCCTGGTCGGATTTGGGGATCGATCTGCTGCCCACCTTTGGCTGGTGGTTTGACGAGCTATCCACCCTGTTCTTCAGTGCCTCCATCCTGATTGCGCTGATCAACCGGATGCCCGAGTCCAACTATGTGGCGACCTTCCTCAACGGAGCGCGGGATCTGATCGGGGTGGCACTGGTGGTTGCGGTGGCGCGCGGTATCTATGTGGTGATGGAGCAGGGCGTCATCATCGACACCATTTTGCACTGGGCCGAAGGGCTGGTGACCGGACTCTCCTCGTCGGTCTTCATCCTGATGGCCTATCTGGTGCACATCATCCTGAGCTTCTTTATCCCCTCCACCTCGGGGCTGGCGACTGTCTCCATGCCGCTGATGGGGCCGTTGGCGGACTTCTCCGGCATCTCCCGGGATCTGGTGATCACCGCCTATCAGTCCGCCTCCGGCTGGATCAACCTGTTTGCCCCCACCGCCGCCCATCTGGTGGCCGGTCTGGCGCTCGCCAAGATCCCCTATGATCGCTTTGTGCGCTGGGTGCTGCCCTTTATCATCGGGGTGGCCCTCATCACCATGGCGGTTTTGGTGGCCGGTGCCATGCTGCACGGCTGATGGTACGGACGAAAAACGACAGATAACAAAAAGGCTCCGTAAGGAGCCTTTTTCATGGGCTTTGTTTACTGCTTGTAGCCTTTGAGGAAGCGGGCGAGGCGGCCGATGGCATCCTCCAGCTCCTCTTCGCGGGGCAGGAACACCAGCCGGAAGTGATCCGGCGCCGGCCAGTTGAAGCCGGTGCCCTGCACCAGCAGCAGTTTCTCCTGCTGCAGCAGGTCGAACACCATCTTCTGGTCGTCGCGGATGTCATACACCTTGGGGTCGAGGCGCGGGAACATGTAGAGCGCCCCCCTGGGTTTGACGCAGGAGACCCCGGGGATCTCGTTGAGCAGCTCCCACGCCTTGTCCCGCTGCTTGCGCAGGCGACCGCCCGGCAGGATCAGCTCGTTGATGCTCTGATAGCCGCCAAGGGCGGTCTGGATGGCGTGCTGCATCGGCACGTTGGCACACAGCCGCATGGAGGCCAGCATCTCCAGCCCTTCAATGTAACCACGGGCACGGCCTTTGGGACCGGTGATGACCATCCAGCCCTGACGGAAGCCGCAGGCGCGGTAGGCCTTGGAGAGGCCGTTGAAGGTCACCACCATCACATCGTCACACAGGGTGCAGACACTGGTGTGGGAGATGTCGTCGTAGAGGATCTTGTCGTAGATCTCGTCGGCGAAAATGATGAGGTTGTGCTGGCGGGCAATCTCGATCACCTCCAGCAGGAACTCGCTGCCGTAGACGGCGCCGGTCGGGTTGTTGGGGTTGATCAGCACCAGGCCGCGAGTGCGCGGGGTGATGCGGGCACGGATGTCATCGAGATCCGGATACCAGTCAGCCCCTTCGTCGCAGCGGTAGTGCACCGCATGGCCACCGGAGAGGGTGACGGCGGCGGTCCAGAGCGGGTAGTCGGGGGAGGGCACCAGCATCTCGTCGCCGTTGTTGAGCAGCGCCTGCATCGCCATCACGATCAGTTCGCTGGCGCCATTGCCGATGTAGATGTCGTCGATATCGACCTTGCGCATCCCTTTTTGCTGGTAGTACTGCATCACCGCTTTACGGGCAGAAAACAGCCCCTTGGAGTCGCAGTAGCCCTGGCTCAGCGGCATGTTGAGGATCACATCCTTGATGATCTCTTCCGGCGCATCGAAACCGAACGGGGCGGGGTTGCCGATGTTGAGCTTGAGAATGCGGTGACCTTCGTCTTCGAGACGGCGGGCTTCTTTATGCACCGGGCCGCGGATGTCATAGCAGACATCGTCGAGCTTGTGCGACTTGTCGATAGTGAACATGGTGACTGTGATTCCTTCCCCATGGGGACGCGTTGGCGAAAAAGGCGATTTTTAGTATCAAATTTCTTTTCCCCTATTCTTCACAGAATTGAATGCTAGAACAATCCTCTTTTTAGAAGAATTCCCTGATTTTTAGCCCTAAAACAGGGTTGCTAGAACGTTAAATTTAGCATGATCGTTTGTGCTAACCGAGGTTCACCAGTGAAACATGGGGAACGAATTAACAAAGCTGCCTGACTGTGTTGCAATATCCGGATCCTGTGGCACGATTGGCTTGTGTAAAAAATCGTCTTCGTCCCCCTTTGCGATGAGTTGAATGGCACCAACGGTGTCATCGTTATGTGATCCGCTCATCGGTGTCTATTCCTGCGAGGTTTTCCCATGCATGCACCCGTTCCCGGCCGCTATCGCCACTTCAAGGGGGGTTACTATCAAGTGCTCGCCCTGGCCCTGCACACTGAAACCCAGGAGCAGCTGGTGATCTATCAATCCGAACAGGATGGTCAGGTCTATGCCCGCCCTGTCGCCATGTTCATGGAGTGGATTGAGCATCAGGGGCAGGTTGTCAGCCGCTTTGCACCGGTAGGGAACTGACCACCTCTCCGTTTTGATCGTTCAACAGATGAGCAGTCGAGCGAAACGGTGTCACAAGTTGTCGCATGAAGCCCTTGTGCATAAGACGTGCGGTCAGTGGCATTAATGATAGATTTCTCATCTAATCAACGAATTGTGATAAATGTCACATTCGATGAGCCTTGCCTGCCGGGTTCGCAATCTGGACACCCACTCCCATAATGCTGCGCTTGTTCAAGCATGGGCCCTTCCCGGGTCTGTTCGGTGTTATCTCAAATGGGAGAAATAATGTGAAACCTGTTGCTGCCGAGTTTATGGGCACTTTCTGGCTGGTATTGGGCGGGTGCGGCAGTGCCGTGCTGGCTGCAGCCTTTCCTCACGTCGGGATTGGTCTGCTGGGGGTCTCGCTGGCTTTCGGTCTGACCGTGCTGACCATGGCGTTTGCTATCGGCCATATCTCCGGTTGCCACCTCAATCCGGCCGTCACCGTTGGTCTGTGGGCGGGTGGTCGTTTTCCGGCATCCGGTGTACTGCCTTATATCGTGGCGCAAGTGCTGGGTGGCATTGCTGCAGCTGCCGTGCTTTATGTGATTGCCAGTGGTCAGGCCGGCTTTGATCTCTCTGCCGGTTTTGCCTCCAACGGCTACGGTGAGCACTCTCCGGGTGGTTACAGCCTGACTGCCGCACTGGTGTGCGAAATGGTGATGACCGGTTTCTTCCTGTTCGTCATCATGGGCGCCACCGATAGCCGCGCGCCTGCCGGTTTTGCCCCGATCGCCATCGGCTTGTGCCTGACCCTGATCCACCTCGTCAGCATTCCGGTGACCAATACCTCGGTCAACCCGGCCCGCAGTACCGGCGTTGCGCTGTTTGTCGGTGACTGGGCGGTCAGTCAGCTTTGGCTGTTCTGGGTTGCCCCGATTGTCGGTGCCATTCTGGGTGCGCTGGCTTATCGCCTGGTGGCGACTGAGCAGAAGTAATCATTGGCGAAACAACGTGTGGTATCGACACGCCTGCGGGCGTGTTTTTTGTTTCTGGAGGGGGAAAACAGAGAATTAACTGAGCCGAACGTCACAGCCCTTTGGCCTGCAGCATCTCTTTGTAGCGCAGGTGGAGTAGCTGGACGCGCTCCACATAGGCGCGAGTTTCCGCATAGGGCGGGATGCCTCCATGTTTTTGTACGGCGCCAGCCCCGGCGTTGTAGGCCGCAGTCGCCAGTGCCACGTTGCCGTCATACTGCTTGAGCAGTCCCGCCAGATATTTCACCCCGCCGAAGATATTCTGCTCCGCCAGCAGGGCATTGCCGACTCCCAGTTCCCGCGCCGTGGCGGGCATCAGCTGGGTCAGGCCCATCGCACCTTTGCGGGAGACCGCCAGCGGGTTGAAGGCAGATTCCGCATGGATCAGCGCCCGGATCAGCGCAGGCTCAACCTGATAGGTTTTGGCGGCCGCCTTGATGGTGCTGGCATAGTCATACAGAAACAGCCCGGTGGTCTGCCAGTTGACATTGGATTTGGGATCGCAGGCGAAGCAGTCGTTGAACAGCAGCAGCTCGTAATGGCCCTGTTCTGGCGCCATGTCGGAGTAGCGTACCACCCCGTTTTGTTGCACCGATTTATAGACCTGGATCTGCTTGTTGCCGCCAGTGGCGGTTGCCGCCGTTTGAGCGGTTTCGGGTTGCGGGGCGGGCGTGGCCTCATTGACCGGACGCAGGGGGGAGGGGGCTGCAGTCAGGAAGACCACCTCCGCGGGCGGGGGAGTCTGGCTCCATCCACTCAGGGGGATCAACAACATAGGGCCTGCCAGCATCCATGCTTTCAACCGTAATACTCCTTCCTGTGATGACCATGTTGAGTAAAGCATCATGACGAGGGCAGAACAAGCGGCGAGCAGGGGGCAAATGACCCGATTCGGTGACCGGGATCAAAGTATCCACCGCAATAAAGGGTTGTCATCGTGAAGCCGTGCGTTGGCAGTCAGGCCGTGGGTCATGGCCTCTTCCACCGGGTCAGCAACGTCGCCATGACGTCTGCTTTTTTGTTGACGAAAGGCATGCTATCGTGCTGGCGTCAGCTGGTCGGATTAGCTCACCGTATCTGGCACTAATAATTGATTACCAAAGGATTTGTCTGTGACAAGCAAGCTGGCGATGGAACTCACCTTCGAAGAGTACTGCGACGCCGATCTCTCCCTTATCAGGGACTATTACGAAACGACATTTTCCCACTATGTGCCGGACCTGGCCGAGCGGATCTTTGTCGTGCGTGATGCTCACTGGTTGGTGGGGGCGGTACGGTTGCGGGACGAGGAGGAGTTTTACCATCTGTGCGGCTTTCGCCTGTTGCCCCACTACCAGTCGCTGGGACTGGGGTCACGGCTGTTGCAGCACGCTTGCCACGGTCTGGCGGACAAACCGGTGGTCTGTCAGGCGCTCCCGTTCGAGAAGCCCTTCTATCTCAAGGCCGGTTTTGCCGATATGCCCCTCAACCAATTGAGCGGGTCGCTCTTCTCCCTCTACGAGCGGCAGCAGCAGCAGGGTTATCAGGTGGAGCTGCTGGTACGGGATTCCACCCAGCCCCTCCTGAATTGAGTGGTTTAGCGGGGGTTGGTCAACAGGTGGATCTTGCCCGGTGACAGCTCCAGCCCCAGCAGATTCTCCTTCAGCCAGGCCTGATCCGGATCCTTGTCATTGAGTTTGTAGACCGGCTTGGTCTCGAGCCGTTTCTCCATGCTCTGCAGCAGCATGTTGAGCATCAGCCCGAACTTTTTCTCGGCCGCTTCCGGCTCCAGCTTGTACTCCACCAGTTTCATGTTATCGAGAAACAGCGCGCTCTGGGCCTTGTCATAGCGGGGCCTCGCCTCATAGGTCATCTGCAGGCGGGCATCATATTCGGTATTGTCGGGCAGGGCGATTTTGAGCTTGCCCTTGCCATAGACCCGTGCCGTGTCGGGGCGCTGGCGACCAATCTGGACATCGCTCTGCTCAAGCTTCACATGAGCCTTGATGATGCCGGGCAGTTCCAGCTGTTTATTGACTTGCACCTGCGATTGCAGGTACTGGTTTATCTGTTGCTCATTGATGTCATATGAGCCTTGGCCTAGCATGGCCAGGCTGAGCAGCATAGATTGCAGGATCATGCGTGCGACCTGATAGAATGGATTTGCCTTACAGCATATCATTGCGGCCGGTTGGGGTCTGCCCACCGCACTGTTTGTCGATGAGAAGGAGCCCCCGTTGCTCAACGGTCTGGAACATGATCTTCAACTGCTGTTTTCCCGTTTTCTGGGTTGGCTGCTACTGCTTTTTCACACAGTTATCGTCACTGGGGTGTCATTTCGGGTGGTGATGAAACGCCGTCCCATCGGTGTATCGCTGGCTTGGCTGGCGCTGATCTACGCCATTCCGTTTGCCGGGGTGGGCTTCTATGTGCTGTTTGGTGAGATAAAGCTGGGGCGCCGCCGCGCCGAGCGCGCCCAAGCCATGTACCGTCCTTACGCCATCTGGATCCGTCAGCTTGCGCGTCTGTTCCCGCAGCACTGCTGCGAAGTGGGCGCCAAGGCGCAACCGCTGCACGATCTGATCCAGGGGCGGCTCGCCATGCCGATGCTCTCCGGCAACCGCATGACTCTGCTCAACAAGCCGGACTGGATCTTGCGCGAGATTGCGCAGGATATCCGCCGCTCGACCCTCTCCTGCTATCTGGAGTTCTACATCTGGCACCCGGGCGGCGATGCTGACGAGGTGTGCGAGGCGCTGATCGAAGTGGCGCAACGCGGCGTGGACTGTCGCTTGCTGCTCGATTCGGTGGGCAGCAAACAGTTCTTCCGCTCTCACTGGCCGAAAAAGCTGCGCAAGGCGGGTGTCAAACTGGTGGAGGTGCTGCCGGTTGGCGCCTGGCGCATTGTGTTCCAGCGTCAGGATCTGCGGATGCACCGCAAGCTGGTGGTGATCGATGACAGGGTGGGTTACACCGGCTCCATGAACATGGTGGATCCCCGTTTCTTCAAGCAAGATGCCGGGGTCGGCCAGTGGGTCGATATCATGATCAGGGTGCAGGGGCCCATGGTGCCGCTGATGTGGTCGATCTTCGTCTGGGATTGGGAGATGGAGACCGGCGAGCGGCTGCTCGACAGCCTGCAACATGATCCCGAAGCCTGGCCCCAGACCAACTACCGCGCCCAGCTTATTCCGTCCGGCCCCTTCGTCGGTGGCGACTGCATCCAGCAGAGCCTGCTGCTCGCCATCTATCAGGCGCGCAGCCATCTGGTGCTGACGACCCCCTACTTTGTGCCAGACGATCCGCTGGCGGCCGCACTCAGCTCGGCGGCAGCTCGCGGCGTGCAGGTGCAACTGGTGTTGCCGGCGCGCAATGACTCCATCATGGCCAATTACGCCTGCAATGCGTTCATGGAGGAGCTGCTGGCGGCCGGGGTGGAGATCTACCGCTACGATGCCGGTCTGCTCCATACCAAGAGCGTGCTGGTGGATGACGACTTTGCCCTGGTGGGGACGGTCAATCTGGACCGGCGCAGCCTCTGGCTCAACTTCGAGGTGACCCTGCTGGTGGACAACCCCTCGTTCGTGGCCCAGATGACCCGGTTGGTACAGGGCTATATGGCGGAAGCCACCCCGATGACGCTAGCCAAATGGCAGGCACGCCCCTGGTACAAGAAGGCGATGGAGAACATCTTCTATCTCTTCAGTCCCTTGCTGTGATGTTGTGGCGAATCGCAAGAATGTTGGGGCGCCATCTGATTGCACTTGCCTCGCCCCGAGTACGCCCCTAGAGTGCAATGACAACTCCCTGGAGACACATGGATATATGAAAAAGATAGTGGCCCTCGCCGTGGGTGCGGCACTGGTAGGTGGTGGTCTGGCGGCGTGCTGGTACACGGGCAACAGCTTTGACAACATCATGGCGGAGCAGATTGCCAAGGTAGAGCAAGAGACCGGCATCGATATGCAGTGGCAGCCGGGCAGCAGCAACCTCTTCACCCGGGACGGGATCCTGAAGATCGTGGTGACGCCGGAGGAGCTGGCTACCATCGACAGTGAACTGGAGGGCAGTCAGCCCATCGAGCTGCAACTGGTGGTCAAGAGCCGGATCCTGCCGCTCTATATCAAGAGCCACCTCCTGCTCGATACCCATAATGGCACTATGGCGCCGGTCTTTACCGCACTGGGCATGGAGCAGTGGGAACTCGGTCTGGAGTCGGTCACCAGCCTCTGGACCCAGGGTAACAGCAGCCGCTTCTGGGCCAATGAATTCAAGGTCAAACAGGGGCTGGACGAGTTCCATTTCCTGCCGCTTTCCGGCGAGTTTCACGGCAACCTGGAGGGGAATGGCCACCTCACCATGGCCTGGCAGGGGATGACGGTCCATGAAGAGCAGAGCAAGATGGACTTGGTGCTGGCCGATATGAAAGGGAGCGCCGACATTGCCGAGATCAGCGGTGTGCTCCTTTCGCCCCAGAGCGAGATGACCCTCTCGGCCCTCACGGTGCAACTGCCTGACCGCGTCAAGGTTGCCCTGCAGGGGATGACTACCGAGACCCAGCTGACCGGCGATGATGCCCAGACCCTCTCCAGCAGCTATCAGATGAAGATTGCCAAGCTGGATCTGGAGAACGAGACCGATACCCTGGCGGTCACCGACAGCAAGCTGGCGCTCAACCTCAACGGTCTGGATCTGGAAGGGTACCAGGGGTTGCAGGCCGCCGGTGGCAAGGGGGTTGAAGATGCCGCCATCCAGCAGGCGCTGGATAAAATGCTTAAACGTGGCGCGACCCTGGAGCTGGCCGATTTAAGCGCCAAGCTCAACGGGGAGGCGGTGACCATGAAGGGGGATGTGAAGCTGGCCTCCACCTCGCTGGAGCAACTGTTCAACAGCGAAGCGGGGATGCAGGCCCTCAGCGGCGTGCTGCATGCCAACCTCAGCGACAAGCTGGGCAAGGCGGTGCCGCAACTGGCCCCCATGCTCGATCAGCTGACCCTGATGGGTTATCTGAAGGCCGACAAGCAAGCTCTGACTTCCGAGTTGAAGCTGGAGAAGGGCGCCGTGACGGTGAACGATCTGCCGCTCTGATATTTGGCGTAGAAACAACAACGGCTCCCGCGGGAGCCGTTGTTGTTTCTGGCCTTCTCATGCGTGCCGTGTGGGCGAATTACTTGAAGACCACCGTCTTGTTGCCATAGACGAACACCCGCTCGTTCAGCACCAGCTCCAGCGCGCGGCTCAGCACCGATTTCTCCACATCCCGGCCTGCTTTGGCCATGTCGTCCGCACTGAAGGCGTGACCGACGTGGATCACGTCCTGTTCGACGATGGGGCCCTCATCCAGATCGTCGGTCACGAAGTGGGCGGTGGCGCCGATCAGCTTGACCCCGCGATCGAACGCCTGCCGGTAGGGGCGGGCACCGATGAAGGCGGGCAGGAAGGAGTGGTGGATGTTGAGGATCTTGCGCGGATAGGCCTCGACGAAGCTCGGGGTCAGCACCCGCATGTACTTGGCCAGGATCACATAGTCAGGCTCATAGCTGTCGATGATGGCGCGTACCTGCTCTTCATGTTCGGTCCGGCTCAGTTCATCGTGGCTGACGGTGTGGAACGGAATATTGAACTTGCCGGTGAGCTCGGCCAGGGTGTCGTAGTTGCCGATCACCGCGACGATATCCATATCCAGCGCGCCCGCGTAGTTCTTCATCAGAATGTCGCCGAGGCAGTGGGTCTCCTTGGTGACCAGAATGACGATACGCTTCTTGCCCGCCTTGACCAGACGACGCTGGGCCCCGGTGGGCAGGGCATCGTCCAGATCCGCCAGCAGGGTCTCGTCATTGAAGCGGCCCTCCAGCTCGGTCCGCATAAAGAAGCGGCCATTCTCATGATCCACAAACTCATCGTTCTTGATGATGTTGAGCTGATGCTTGTAGCAGATGTTGGTGATCTTGGCGATGAGCCCTTTGGCATCCGGGCAATCCGTGAGCAGTATTTTCTTTTCCATCTCTGTCATTTTCCGTTTGTGGTGTTGGCGCTGCTGTCTGCGCAGGCAGCGTTGTTCAGGCTCTTTTTCGGGCTCTGTTTTTTGTTTCGGGCACTGTTTTTGGTTTCAGGCACTATGCCATAAACCGATCCGCGCCATAAAGAAATTCGCCAGTCACGGCCTCTCGCGCTGGCGAGCGGGCCGCAGAGCGCGATCCCGGGCGCAATGTTGAAACGCTTTTCAGCCAGCGGGGGATTTTGGCTGGTATCTGCAACCGTTTTTCTTTAGGCTGTCTGCGCTTATTCTCAGGGCGGGGTGCAATTCCCCACCGGCGGTATCCCGATTGACTCGGGGAGCCCGCGAGCGCCCGACCCGGCTGATTGCCGGGTCGGGGTCAGCAGATCCGGTGAGATGCCGGAGCCGACGGTCATAGTCCGGATGAAAGAGGATAAGACAGACATTGCCGCGTAGGCCCTTATGGGCTGGCCGCTGCATGCTCCTCTCTGTCTGCCTTTCCATGCCCTGATTCTGGTCCTTGTCTTGTTTAGGAGTTTTACCATGAATCAGTCTCTACTCAGTGAATTCGGTGATCCCGTTGCCCGTGTCGAAGCGGCCCTGTCTGCCTTGCGTGCCGGAGGCGGCGTGCTGGTGGCCGACGATGAAGATCGGGAGAACGAGGGCGACCTCATTTTCGCTGCCGAATCCATGACCAATGAACAGATGGCGCTGATGATCCGCGAGTGTTCCGGCATCGTCTGCCTCTGCCTGCCCGACGAGCGGGTTCGCCAGCTCGAACTGCCAATGATGGTGGAAGCCAACTCCAGCCACTACCAGACCGCCTTCACCGTGACCATCGAAGCGGCGCAGGGTGTTACGACTGGTATCTCGGCGGCTGATCGCATCACCACCATCCGAGCGGCCATCGCCGACGGCGCCAAACCGGGCGATCTGCATCGCCCGGGTCATGTGTTCCCGCTGCGGGCGCGAACCGGTGGGGTGCTTACCCGTCGTGGTCATACCGAAGCGACCGTCGATCTGATGCAGCTCGCTGGCCTCAAACCGTTTGGTGTGTTGTGTGAATTGACCAAAGAAGATGGCTCTATGGCACGTCTGCCTGACCTGGTTGCGTTTGGTCGGCAGCACCGGATGCCGGTGCTGACCATCGAGGATCTGGTGCAATATCGTCAATTGTTGTCAGAACAGAGTGCCTGAGCCTCATACGAAATTGTAATAAGGCAAAAATTTGGTTAACCTTTGTCCGCGCCCTCACCACGCGGCACTCATTTTTTAGACGAATCTGGACAAAAACTGTTCATTCAAAAAAAATGAGGGTTTTAATGCATTTATCTGTGGTGGGGACTATGCAAAGTATGATTTTTTTGTGCCATAATCACGCCGCTTGCTAAACGTCTGGCGAGTTCAAGGGAGCTTTAAAAATGAAAAAATTGTTGTTGGTAGGTGTTGTTGGTCTGTCCGCTCTGCTGGGCGGTTGTGCAAACACCAGCGAACTGGAAACTTCCGTTCAGAATCTGTCTAACAAAGTTGACCAACTGGCTCAAGATGTTAGCGCAGTTCGTGCTGATCAGTCCAAAATCGCTGCTGATGTTGCCGAAGCCAAGCAAGAAGCTATGCGTGCTAACCAGCGCATCGACAACATGGCTACTTCTTACAAGAAGTAATCCATGCGAAAAAAATGGCGCAGTTATGCGCCATTTTTTTTTGCCTGAAATTCACCGCTTCTATATCCCCACTGCACGCTCTTCGCACTTGACCCATGAGGTCATGCCGGTCTCCCGGCACTCCCCCATCATTAGCAGCCAATTCGACGCTGATCAGTAGAGCAGACTATAGAGTTTACGACGGTAGCTCTGCGCCGCCGGCGTGCTGCCCATGGTCGCCAGAATATCGAGATAGGTTTTTCTGGCATCGCCGAATGCCAAATCCCGCTTGAGGATCTCCAGCAGCAGTCCCAACGCCTCTTCCTGACGGCCAGCCTGGTTGTATTGCACCGCCAGCTCCTGAGTCAGGGCAAAATCATCGGGTTGTTCTGCATGGCGGGCTTCCAGCGCGCGCAGCTCCGGGCTGTCTGCCGCTTGCAGGGCCAGCGCCAGCCGTGAGCTGAGGGTATGGAAGTGACTATCCTGCGCCACCATCGGGATGGTGCCGAGGCGCTCCTGCGCTTCCTCCAGCAGATTGAGGTCGAGCGCGGCCTGGATCAGCCACAGGCTGATGTCGTGACGTTCAGGGGCCAGTTGGTGTGCCTTGGTCAGATGGGCATAGGCGATGCTGGGCTGCTCGTCAGCCAGTGCCTGTTGCCCCTTGGCCAGCAGTTCTTCCTCCTCTTTGGGGGCGAAGGCGGCGAAATACTGGCGCAGGGTGGCTTCATCCTGCGGCCCTTCGATGATCGCCTGTTCGTCAGGGCGACCCTGATGGAACAGCACCAGCGCGGGCAGGGCGCGCAGACCGAGCTGGCTGGCCAGCGGCTGCAACTGGGGATCGTTCATATCCACCATGGCCAGGGTGACCTGCTCATTGGCGGGCCCAACCAGTGATTCGATCAGCGGTGTCATCCCCTGACACTCCGGCATCTGCGGAGCATGGAAATAGATGACGACCGGCTTCTTCATGGACGCATCGATAAGTTCAGCGTGAAAATTCTGGGGAGTAATGTCGACGATCATGAGTTGGACTCTTCAGAAAGGGTGTTGAGTAACATGGGGTTGAGCGACTGGCAATTCAAGCGCTCATCCAGCCGGTAAAACGTCACGGGGGTTGCCGCTGCCGCGAGACTGAGCCAGCCGCTGGCAAAGGGCCAATCCTGTACCTGATAAGAGATGTCATCGAGCCGGTTGTCGAGTCGCCACCCTTGCTCCGGAACGAAGCACACCTTCTCGAGCCCGGCGGCTATGCCGCCGCCGTGGGCCTTCAGTACAGCCTCCTTGCGCGACCAGAGCCGGTAGAAGGCGCTCTCCTGCTCTTGAGCGGGCAGTGTGCAGATCCACTCATATTCACTCTGTGCATAAAATCGGCGGGCCAAGGGGAGGGGATGATGCCGCCGTTTGCCCAGTTCGATATCCACCCCAAGCGGCCCCTGCGGGCAGAGCGCCAACACCAGCCAGCTGCCACTGTGGCTCAGATTGAAATGCCAGGCATCATCATGCAGCCGGGGCTTGCCGTGGGGGCCGTTGCAAAATTGCAGGCTGGCGGCGGGTTGCTGCAGCCGCTCGGCCAACAGCTGGCGCAGTAGGGCGCGGCTCACCAGATATTCCTGACGCCGTTCAGGATGGGTCATGGTTTGCCAGATATGCTGCTCATCGGTTGACAGCCCTTCAGGCAATTGAGCGAGCAGTTCCTGGCATACCCTGGCCGGTTTTAACAAAAAAAGATCGGTTTCGATCATGATTTTTCACTTTAAAAAGGTGCTGAAGCAGGGATAAAAGCCAGTTATCTATGAGACCCAAGGCCCTTTTTGCGATTGTATATTGTTTGGGCATGATCACATTAATTATGAAAAATCGTGCATTTACTTGCAGAAATGTGAGCTCGATAGGGATTTTCACTTGCCTCGATAGAATTCTTGGATATAGTCGGGTGCTGTTGCCTTATAAATTGCCCTTTGGGGCCGTATTTTAACAAGATTTACTATTTAGCGGGGATAAAGGATTGCGCCACCTGATGCTACTGCTGGTCGCGCTCGGAATGGTGGGTTGTGCCTCGGCACCCCAACCCGAGGTCGCGAGCAAGATCGAAGTTTCCATGGTTGAACCTGTAATCGAACCGGAAGCTTCCCTGACACCCGATGTGAATGAAATCCTGACAGTATATAAAGAGTGGCGTGGTGTTCCGTACCGGATGGGTGGCAGTAGCCAGCGCGGTATCGATTGTTCCGCCTTTGCCCGTGAAGTGTTCCGCAATGCCGTCGGTGTCGAATTACCCCGTGATACCCGCTCCCAAGTCCACGAAGGGACGCGCGTTTCCAAGCAGGATCTGGTCGAAGGCGATCTGGTCTTCTTCAAAATCAATCGTCGTCTCAACCACGTTGGTATCTATGTCGGCAATGGCGAATTCATCCACGCCTCGACTCGCGCCGGTGTGACGCGCTCCAAGCTGGACAGCCAATACTGGCGCAGCAAGTTCTGGCAAGCTCGCCGGATCGATATCTGAGTCAGGCTGGACAAACGGCTCGCAGTACGGACTGTTTTTCCAACCTCACTTGAACCGGGCTCGATAGCCCGGTTTTTTATTGCCGTCGTTTAGACTTTCCCGAGTCAAATCACTATAGTGTGGGCCCGTTTTCTTCGGCAGGCTCAGCATGAAACCCCGCACCCCATTAGCCGGTGGCCCCAAGTCGGGCGACCGCAAATCCGGACTTCACTCCCGTAATCGCCATCAGGCGGGTTACGACTTTGCGGCGCTCTGCCTGCGAACTCCCGAGTTGGCTGCCCACGTCTTTATCAATGACTACGGCACCCGCACCATCGATTTTGCCAATCCCGATGCAGTGAAGACCCTCAACCGCGCCCTGCTGGCCCATCACTACGGGATTGCCCACTGGGACTTGCCCGCCGGTTACCTCTGTCCGCCCATCCCGGGACGGGTGGATTACCTGCACTGGGCGGCCGACCTGTTGGCCGAGAGCGCAGGCCAGCTCCCTACCGGCAAGGGGGTGAGGGTGCTGGATATCGGAGTGGGGGCAAACTGCATCTATCCGCTGCTGGGTGCTCGCGAATATGGCTGGCGTTTTGTCGGATCGGATATCGATCCGGTCTCGGTCAAGGCGGCCACCCTGCTGGCCAGGAGCAACGGGCTCGGCAATCAGATTGAGTGCCGCCTGCAGGGCAACCCCAACCATGTGTTTCGCGGCATCATAGGGCCGAAGGAGCGCTTTGCCCTGACGCTGTGCAATCCGCCGTTCCATGCATCGCTGGAGGAGGCGAGCAAGGGGACGGAGCGCAAGCTGCGCAATCTGGGCAAGGAGGTGACAGGGGCGCCCGTGCTCAACTTCGGCGGTCAGAAGGCTGAACTCTGGTGCGAAGGAGGCGAGGCAGCGTTTCTGGCCAACATGATCGCCCAGAGCAAGGAGTTTGCCAGCCAGTGCCTCTGGTTCAGCTCGCTGGTGTCGAAAAAAGAGAACCTGCCGGGGGCGAAAAAGGCGCTGAGCCGGGTGGGAGCCCGTCAGGTGCGGGTGATCGACATGGCGCAGGGTAATAAGGTGAGCCGGATCCTCGCCTGGTCATTTCTGGATGAAGAGGGATTGCGTAGCTGCTGGTCGAGCGCGCGCTGAACCCCCATCACAAGGCCCGACGAGGGCCTGTTGTCATGATGAACACGGTGAATTTCCCCCTGCTGGTCGCATATCCGGCAATCGTTTTTCTCATTGGCAGATCGTGCTGGTTTGTATGGTGTAAGTAGTGATTTCCGCCTTGGTACAGGTGTACGCCGAGATTTTTTTGCACTTACAGCTGAAACTTTAATAAAATAGGACTGGTTAGACCTCTTTACAGGCATTGAATCAAATAGGGATCGGTAGATGAAAGTTGTCGATTTTCTGAAGCGCAAGCGCGAAATTCTGGCGCAGCACCCCTTTGAGCTCAAGGATTGGCTCTCTCCGGCGATCCGCGACTACTGGCGTGAGTTTCAGCAAAAGGCACATCTTCATCCTTTGCTGGGTCGTGTGCTGGACTTGCAAGCCGAGTCTCAGGACGAACAGCAACAGGATGCAGCAACCGTGGCACAGGTGGCCAACGGTCGCCCCGTC
Organism: Aeromonas allosaccharophila; assembly: GCF_000819685.1. GTDB lineage: Bacteria > Pseudomonadota > Gammaproteobacteria > Enterobacterales > Aeromonadaceae > Aeromonas > Aeromonas allosaccharophila. The sequence goes on from NZ_CDBR01000013.1 coordinate 111,408, forward strand.
GTGGCTCAGGAACCCGCTGTGGAGCTGGGGGCCGAGGCTGCCGAGCTCTATGCCACCCTGCAGGCCCGCATCGGTGAAGAGACCCACGTGGGCGAATGGCTCCATGTCAGTCAGCAGATGATCGATCAATTTGCGGCGGTGACCGGGGATCATCAGTGGATCCACACCAATCCGGAGCGTGCGGCCGCCGAGTCGCCCTTCAAGACCACCATCGCTCACGGCTTCCTGACCCTGGCGCTGCTGCCGCAGTTGACCGGCTCGGTCGATGAGGCCACCCCCGAGTTCCCGACCGCCCGCATGGTGGTGAACTTCGGGCTGGATCAGGTGCGTTTCCCGTACCCCATCAAGGTGGACAGCAACATCCGCGCCCGCACCAAGCTGGCCCGGGTCACCCCCATCAAGGGCGGGCTGGAGTTGCTCAAAGAGATCAAGGTGGAGATCGAAGGGATCCGTCGCCCGGGTTGCGTCATCGAGTCGGTGACCCGCATCTACTTCTGAGCCGCCTCATCGGCATAAATGGTGAAACGGGCCCGCTGTCGTGTTCAACGAACAGCGGGCCCGTTTTTTTGCCTGTTTGTTGCCAACTGTGAGGCGTCAGCCATGGCGCGCTGACTCCAGCTTGATATGACTCACAAAACCGGAGTGGCTGCAGTTAGCCAGCTCTCATTTTGGCGAGATAGCTGCGTGAGGCGATAGCATGTTATGCCACTATTGGCTTCTTACTCCCGATCCTGGAGACAATAGTGCCCATCAATCACAAGATTATTCTGCCGCTACTGCTGAGCCTCGCCATCCTGCTGATCCCGACCCACTGGATCCCGCTGGAGGGGATCACTGTGGTCGAGCAGCGAGTCGTGGCCATTTTCGTGCTGGCCGCCCTCTGCTGGATCCTGGAGCCCATCCCCATCTTCGCCACCTCGGTGCTGATCATCGTGCTGGAGCTGCTGCTGCTCTCCGACAAGGGGATCTGGTTCATGACCGCCGACAAGGCAGAGCCGGGCTTTGGTGAGTTGCTCAAGTCGACCGAGGTGATGGCGACCTTTGCTTCGCCGGTTATCATGCTGTTTCTCGGTGGTTTTTTCCTCGCCATTGCGGCGACCAAGTACCATCTGGACGTCAATCTGGCGCGGGTGCTGCTGCGCCCGTTCGGTCAGGATCCCCGGATCGTCATGCTGGGGCTGATGCTGATCACCGCCACCTTCTCGATGTTCATGAGCAATACCGCCACCACCGCGATGATGCTGGCCATCCTCACCCCGGTGCTGGCGGCGTTTCCCGACAAGGACCCGGCCAAAATAGGTTTTGTGCTGGCGATTCCGCTGGCGGCCAACCTCGGCGGGATCGGTACCCCCATCGGGACCCCGCCCAACGCGGTGGCGCTCAAATATCTGACCGGCGAGCATGCCATCTCGTTCGGCCAGTGGATGGGATTTGCGGTGCCCTTCGTGGTGCTGCTGTTGCTGCTCGGCTGGTTCCTGCTGGGGCGCTTCTTCCCGAGCACCCTCAAGCGGATGGATCTCAAGATTGAGGGGCGCTTTATGCAGACCCCCCGCGCCTGGGTGGTCTACCTCACCTTTATCACCACCATAGTGCTCTGGCTGCTGGGGGATCTGCACGGCATGAGCTCCTACGTGGTCGCCATGATCCCGGTGGCGGTGTTCCTGACCACCGGCATCATCACCAAGGACGATCTGCACAAGATCTCCCTCGACGTGCTCTGGCTGGTATCGGGCGGTATCGCGCTGGGGCTGGCGCTGGAGGACTCCGGGTTGGCCGAGCGGCTCATCACCCATATTCCGTTCCACGAATACTCTACGCTGGCGGTGTTAGTCGGCGCCTGTCTGCTGGCGGTGGTGATGGCCAACTTTATGTCCAACACCGCGACTGCTAACCTGCTGCTGCCATTGGTGGCAGCGCTGGCGGTCAGCATGCCGGAGCTGGCCGAGTGGGGCGGCAGCCACACCCTGATCCTGGCGGTCACCATCTCGGTTTCGCTCGGGATGTCGCTGCCCATCAGTACCCCGCCCAATGCGCTGGCCCACGCCACCGGTTTGGTGGAGAGCCACCAGATGGTGCGGATCGGCGTCATCATGGGGTTGGTCGGTACCCTGCTGGCGATGGTGTGGATCTACCAGATTGCCGCCTGGGGATTGATCTGAGTGTGATGTCGACGAGTCGTGAGTTTGCATCACTCGCATCACTATTACTGCAATAGAAAGAGGAGCCAAATTGGCTCCTCTTGTTGATCTGCTCGTGACTCAAAAGCTTGCCCCCAGACTAAGCAAGTGGCGCCACTCGCGATCAGATATTTCGGTATCCACCCCGGGATAGTGCAGGGCGCCATTTTGCCACTCCATCTCGCTCGACCAGGAGAGACGCAGATGATCGTTAAAGTAGTAGCGCAGGCCGATGCTGCCGGTGATGTCCTGATCCAGTGTGAGGTAAGGGGACGGTTGCGACAGGTACTTCAGATAGGTGCCTTTACTGAACAACTCAAATCGCTGTTGCCAGAATGACAGTGGTTGGCGGTAATCCCAGCTCAGGCTACCGATGGGGTAGCTGATGATTCTGGAATCGAAAAAGACCAGTCCTGGCCAGCTGTCACTGCGAAAGTAGGCGCGCTGAATGCCGCCCTGTGAAATCAGTTCCAGCCGTTTGTGCTTGTCATTCCAGAAGCGATAACCTGGCCCCGAGCCAAAGTTCAGCTTGAGATAGTTGTCAGCCAGCATGTCATACTCCGCATCGAGCGAGTTGCGTAAAAACCAGTGCTGGTCAAAGAAGTAGTCAAGGGTCGGGTTCAGCTTGTAGTCGTGGCTATCGGTGACGCTGTCGGATGTTTCGTAGGTATATTCCCCGGATAGGCTGTAACGCCAATCCAGATTGGCCAGTTCGGTCACTCCCTTGAAGTTGACGTTGTTGGTACGTTTATCCTTGTGCTTGAGCTTGACGTTGAGATCGCCGCTGCCGCTCCAGAGCCAGGCGTTGCGCTCATTCTGCTCATCCTTGAACAGGGTGATCCCCCCTTTGGCGGTTGCCTTGGGTTTATCCTGCTTCTCCAGACGCCAGCGTTTGATGGCATCCCGCTGGACGGTCACGGCGCCGGTATAGGGCAGGGCGATGCGCACCGACTCATCGCCGACCTCTTCAATGGTGCCGGTCAGGCGATCGCCGTTGTTCATCCAGAGAATGTCTTTTGCCCACAGGGGGTGGCAGACCACCATGAGCATGAGAGGCAGGTATTTCATGACGTAAGGCAACTCCGGTATGGTGCAGGTGCTGATGAGTTAACTGCTGATGGGGCGTGGCAGGCCATTTTTGCTCTCCAGCGCCGCAGTCACCTCATCCCGCATCACGTCAGGTGCCCTGATAAAGCTCTCTATGGCCGGTGACAGCACCAGCGGGGCGCCATTTTCAAGTTCTTCTTCGGTGCGGGAGAGCGGGGAGTGCACCTCCAGCCAGCGGCGACCATCCGGCTCGATGGCCACCTTGACCGGTTGATTGATGACCCGCACCGGCGTGCCGATCGGCACAATCTTGAACAGGGCCTCGATATCGTCCGGTCGCAGCCGGATGCAGCCAGCGCTTACCCGCAGGCCAACGCCAAAATCCTTGTTGGTGCCGTGGATCAGATAGTCGCGCTTGCCATAACCAAGGCGCATGGCGAACTTGCCGAGGGGGTTGTCCGGGCCGGGAGGCACCACGGCGGGCAGGGTGATCCCTTTTTGCTCCAGCCAGGATTTGCGCACCATGGGGCCGGGCACCCAGGTCGGGTCCGGATTCTTCTCGATGACGGTGGTGGTCATCTCCGGCGTTTCGCGGCCGATGTCACCAATCCCGATCGGCAGCACAATCACCTCGCTCTTGCCTTTGGGGAAGTAGTAGAGGCGCAGCTCCGGCAGATTGATGACGATCCCCTCGCGCGGCACATCAGGCAGCAGCATCTGGGTGGGCAGCGTCAAGCGGGTGCCCGGCTTGGGTAAATAGGGATCTACACCGGGATTTGCCTCAAGCAGCGCCAAAAAACCAATCTGGGTATGTTTGCCAACCAGCTCAAGATGCTCATCCTGCTGGATGATGTAATCCTCCAGCTCGCCAATGAGGCGGCTTTCGGCAGGCGGCAGCGGGTAGCGCTTGGCCTGCACGGGCGCGGTACAGAGCAGGGCTGCAGCCAGCAGCAGGGAGAGGGCGGGCGTTAAGGGGAGGGGCATGAGTTTCGGCAATCGCATAAGGAGATCCATCAGTTCAATCGGGGCGGCGCATTATCAAACAGTGCCGCCAGGATGGCGCGATTGTTCCTCAATCAGCCCATGATTACCAGCTTGTCGCGCACCCGCAACGGTGTGGGGATACATAGGAAACTGGCCAAAATCGGCCTCTCCCCTATGTTTTACCGCCAAGCGGGAGAACGGTGCAACATGGTGGTGTGCGAGTATCACGACAGGGAGCATGGCCCGGTATGTGACCGGGCCATGCGTCGGGTGGATGCTTGACGACTTGCGACTTGAAGAGATGGGGTCGATGCAAGGCATCTATGTGAGGCAAGACACCCTGAACGCGGTCAGCGATGATCACCATTTAATGAGAACGCACGACCGGCGTATGGGAAGTGCGAATTTGTCTATTCCAAGCCTCCTGTCACAGTGAGCAGCCGATGCCGCATTGTGAGCCTGCTCCCAGATATCTGATTCAGCCATTTGATATATAACAAATTTTTATTGCATCCTCGGCCCTGCTTGGGTAAAACTCTCTCACCACGGAGAGATGCCGGAGTGGCCGAACGGGATTGACTCGAAATCAATTGTGGCAGCAATGCCACCCAGGGTTCGAATCCCTGTCTCTCCGCCACACATCAAGCCCAACCTGTTGATCAGGTTGGGTTTTTTAATTTCTTGCTTTTTCTGGTATGCCATTCAGTAAGCCATTAGGTGTTGGTTGTCTTACTCCTCGATAGCACTCCTTTGGACAGCTGTGACTTCTGCCGATTGTAATCAAGCCTTCATCCCTGTGCTGTTCGTGAACCCTGGCGTATCTGCTCAATGACAGTCTTGGCTGCAACGCGCGAGTTTGGTGGTTGGAGGTCAGAACTGCTTGCGTGAGACCAGTCACCGTTCCACCGAACAAGGCATTGTGCTCAACCAACAGTTGACCAAACTCGATACATGTAGATAGCGAATTGGTGCGGGAGGTGGTTGATAAGCTGGTGGCGCGACTGGCGTCTAATGGCTCGCGGGGCACACCGATGACAGACTAATGCTATTCAGGGCTGATAACTTGGGAGGCCACTATGGCGCTCCCAAGCTGGTTCAGGGCGATATGTGTCTTCTGTCCCTTGATAATATCAGACTGAGGTTATTTTAAATCGGACAAGATAGGCTATAAACGAGCTCTTTACTTACGCTGATTATGACCTTGATGCAGCAGTGAATAATCAGATAGGGCCAGCTCCTGCCGACGGTTTGCTGATATAAATGCTGGGTTGCAACCCGCTGACCTGTGGATAGCGGGCATAGACTTGTTCGCAAACTATCGAGGTCAGTGAATGTGGCACCAGTGCCACAACGCAACCACCGAAGCCCCCACCCGTCATTCTGACCCCGCCGCGACTGCCGATGATCTCCTTGATGATCTCGACCAATGCATCAATGGCTGGTACGGTAATGGCAAAATCATCCCGCATCGATGCATGGGAGTGCGCCATCAGCTCCGCCATCATGATCATGTCTTGATTGGCTAGGGCATCGGCGGCGGCCAGGGTCCGTTCATTCTCGGAGATGACATGCCGTGCGCGGCGGGCGACGACGGGATCCAGCTCATCGGCTCGAGAGGCAAACTGCGTTATGGTCAGATCGCGCAGCGCCTTGACGCCAAAATGGCGGGCCGCCTCTTCACATTGTGCCCGGCGGGTATTGTATTCGCTGTCGACCAGTCCGCGCCGAACATTGGAGTTGATGATGACAACATCGATGCCAGCCGGAATACGCACAGGGCGAGTCTCCAGGCTGCGGCAGTCGATCAGCAGGGCGTGATCCTGCTGACCCAGAGCCGAGATGAACTGATCCATGATGCCGCAGTTGCAGCCGACGAACATGTTCTCTGCCATTTGCCCATTGAGAGCAATATCGGTTTGACTGATATCGAGGTGATTCATCTCCTTGAATACCTGCCCGACGGCCACTTCCAGAGAGGCGGAGGAACTCAGGCCAGCGCCCTGCGGGACATTGCCACTGAGCACCAGATCGGCACCGGTCAGCTCGCAGCCCCGCAGCAGCAGATACTTGATGACTCCCCGCACATAGTTGGCCCACAAATATTCAGGGCGCGACACTATGGGATGGCTCAAATCAAACTCATCCTGCTGATTGTTGTAGTCAGCGGCGATGACTCGCACCAAGCTGTCCTGGCGGGGAGCTGCACTGATCACTGTCTGGTAGTTAATGGCACAGGGGAGAACGAAACCGTCGTTGTAATCCGTGTGTTCACCGATCAGATTGACGCGACCTGGCGCCTGGATGGCGAGGGTCGGATGGTAACCGTATTGGGTGTAAAACGTGGTGTCAGTCACGCTGCGTGGTGATTGAATACTCATAACTCAACCTCAAACCTGTTCACGAAAATGGACATCACTGACAGCACGCAGCCGTTCGGCCGCTTGCTCTGCCGTCAGATCGCGCTGTGTTTCTGCCAGCATTTCATAACCGACCATAAACTTGCGCACGCTCGCAGAGCGCAGCAGGGGCGGGTAGAAGTGGGCGTGCAACTGCCAGTGGTCGTTCTCTTCGCCATTGAAGGGGGCGCCATGCCAACCCATGCAATAGGGGAAAGAGCACTGGAACAAGTTGTCATAACGGCTGGTCAGCTTCTTGATTGCGAGCGCCAGATCTGCCCGCTGTTGCGGGTTTAATGCGGGCAGGTGCGCCACCGAAAACTTGGGCAGCAGCAAGGTCTCGAACGGCCAGGCGGCCCAATAGGGCACGACCGCCAACCAGTGCTCCGTTTCAACCACGGTGCGACGGCCATCGGCTCGCTCGCGCTCGACATAATCGAGCAACATGGCGCGGCCATGTTTGGCAAGGTATTCCCGCTGGGCGTTGTCTTCTTTCACGGCTTCGTTGGGTAAGAAGCCGTTGGCCCAGATCTGTCCGTGGGGATGTGGATTGGAGCAACCCATCATGCTGCCCTTGTTTTCGAAGACCTGGATCCAGGGATAATCACGTCCCAGCTCTGCGGTCTGCTCGCACCAGGTATTGACCACGGCGGTGAGGGCCGGGAGCGACAGCTCGGGCAGTGTCTTGCTGTGATCCGGTGAGAAGCAGATAACTCGGCTGGTACCGCGAGCACTCTCCAGCAGGAACAGGGGATCGTCACTGGCCGGTGCTGCCGGCGTGTCTGTCATCAGGGCGGCAAAGTCGTTGGTAAAGACGAAGGTCTCCTGATAATCCGGATTCTTGTCACCGGTGACTCGGGTATTGCCTGCGCAGAGGAAACAGTCGGGATCGTGGGGGGCCCGCTGAGTGCGGTCCGGCTCATCCTGCTGACCCTGCCAGGGGCGTTTCGCCCTGTGGGGCGAGACGAGAACCCACTGCTGGATCAGCGGGTTATAACGACGATGCGGGTGATCGGTTGGTTCAAATTGCATGGATAAATGCTCCTCGTGCTGGCTACTCATAGGGTCGGATAGCCGTTCGGGTTTTGTGATTGCCAGCGCCAGGTATCGGCGGTCATGTCATCAAGGGTGCGATGAGCTTGCCAGCCCAGTTCGGTGAGGGCCCGGCTGGGATCTGCCCAGCATTGGGCGATATCCCCCGCGCGCCGTGGCACGATTTCATAAGGCAGGTCACGGCCACAGGCCCGGGAAAAAGCGGCATGTATGTCGAGCACGCTGTAGCCATGTCCTGTCCCCAGGTTGTAGACATGAACACCCGCCTGTCCAAACTGGGTCTGCAAGGCTGCCACGTGACCATCGGCCAGATCCATCACATGAATGTAATCGCGCACGCCAGTGCCATCCGGGGTGGGATAGTCATCCCCAAAAATGGCGAGTTTGTCACGGCGTCCTACCGCCACCTGGGCAATATAGGGCATCAGATTGTTGGGGATCCCTTGCGGATCCTCACCCATCAAGCCACTGGGGTGAGCACCCACCGGATTGAAATAGCGCAGCAGGGTCAATGACCAGTCGGGCGCCGCATTGGCAAAGTCCTTGATGAGGCGCTCAACCATCAGCTTGCTCTGGCCATAAGGATTGGTGGCTTGCAGGGTTGGGCTCTCTTCACGGATAGGCATGGTCTCCGGCTCGCCGTAGACGGTGGCCGATGAGCTGAACAACAAGGTTTTGACGTCGGCACGCTGCATCGCCTGTAACAAAACCAGGGTGCCGCTGACATTATTGTCATAGTATTCAAGTGGTTTTTGCACTGACTCCCCAACCGCCTTGAGCCCGGCGAAGTGGATCACGGCATCTATCTGCTGTTCCGCGAATACCCGATCCAGCAAGCTGGCATCACGCACATCCCCCCGATAAAGGACTGGGCGCTGCCCGCTGAGGGTTTGGATACGTTCGAGAACACTTTCTTTGCTGTTGGCGAGGTTATCTAACAGTATGGGGGTTATACCGGCAGCGATAAGCTGCAGACAGGTATGACTTCCTATGTAACCAGTTCCACCGGTGACAAGGATTTTCAACATGTGGTGCTCCTTGATGCTTATTTATGTTGGCGATCTTGTTGTGTAACCGCTTTCCCTTATTGTGCTCTTGCTGGGGGGGGGAAGGAAGATGACTGTGCATTTAATGTGATTTTTGTCACAGATGGACTTCGGGATGCTGGCTTATCCGGATTTTGTGAATGTAAGTGCGTTACACTGCCGCTGACATATATTGATAGGATGCTCTCGCTTTTTAGATGAAAGCCGTGTCAGGCATGGGAAATGCCGGTAGTATCTTGAACCCATGAAATAATGGTTTTTATTTGTACCGTTCACCGGAAACGCTAATCCATGGCAACAATCAAAGATGTAGCACTCCTGTCAGGCGTATCTGTCGCCACAGTCTCACGTGTCATCAATAATTCTCCCAAGGCGAGTCAGGCTTCTCGTGATGCCGTCTTCAAGGCGATGAATGAACTCAACTACCATCCTAACGCCAATGCGCGGGCGTTGGCCCATCAAAGCAACGAGACACTAGGGCTGGTTGTTGCAGATGTGTCTGACCCCTTCTTCGGCACCATGGTGAAAGCCGTAGAACAAGTGGCACAGTCGACGGGCAACTTCCTGCTCATCGGGAATGGCTATCACGATGCCGTCAAAGAAAAGCATGTGATAGAGCAGTTAATGGGCCATCGCTGTTCGGGGCTGGTTGTGCACGCCAAAATGCTGCCGGATGAAGAGTTGATCCAGATGATGAGTTATGTCCCAGGCATGGTGCTGATCAATCGCATCGTTCCCGGGTACGAGTCCCGCTGTGTGGCGCTGGACGATCGTTATGGCTCCTGGTTGGCAACCCGTCATCTGATCCAGGAAGGGCACAAGAAGATAGGGTTTCTCTGCTCCAATCATCAGATCTCTGATTCACAAGATCGCTTGCAGGGTTACCTTGATGCGTTGCAAGAGCACGAGATAGCCGTCGATGAGCGCCTGATCTCCCGTGGCAGTCCGGATGAACTGGGCGGTGAGGCGGCGATGACTGAGCTGCTGAGCCGAGGCCAGCATATGACGGCAGTGGTCTGCTATAACGACTCAATGGCAGCAGGGGCTTTGTCCGTGTTGAGCGATAATGGTATCGAGGTGCCACAGGAGCTATCACTGGTTGGGTTTGATGATGTCCTGATCTCTCGTTACTTGCGCCCTCGCTTGACGACGGTGCGTTATCCCATCATCGCTATGGCCACCCAGGCTGCCGAGCTGGCGATCGCCTTGGCAAAAGGGGGGCCCCTGCCCCAGACGACTCATATGTTCAGCCCTACTTTGGTTCGCCGTCATTCGGTCCGGAGTATTGACTGATATTCCCCTGATCCCACGCTATCAATAAATTATCAGGCAAGGCCGTCAAGGTACCTTGCCTTTTTGTCTCTTCCTTGTCTGTATCCTCCTCTTGTTGCTGCTGCGTATGGCTGTCCAGAGTCCAGAGCCCACAGCGTCATCATTCATTCTGGAATAGATGAAACCATGTCTTACACCAGGTGATGCTGCTCACATTTTTGATAGACCCGCTGCAATTTTTGTATGTCCTCATTGTTGTTGAGCTCCTGAATTCACAAATGGTGTAATCGGTAACACTGGTGTGCTATTTATTTAATTGCAAGAAATTCAATTTCTTACGTGCTATTTGTTATTTGGTGCTAATAATAGAAAACTCAATTGATGTAATTATTACAATTATGTGAGTTGCGTCATGTCAGTTTTTGCTTGAATCTTTCTATAATCCATCTCGATTAGTGAAAGCGCTTTCCCTCTGGATTGGTGAGCGTTCATCAAGATAACAATGCAACAGTGGAATAAAGGAATGACTATGAAAGTGAAACTACTGACTACATCCGTTGCCCTGGCTCTGTCAATGACAGCATTTAGCTCTAATGCTGTTGATTTCTCTGGTTATTTTCGATCCGGCGTAGGTGTGTCCCAAGATGGGGATATGCAAACCGGCAATCAGAGCCTTGTCGGACGCCTGGGTAACGAAAGTGATACCTATACCGAAGTTGGTATTGGTCAGGAGGTTTACAACAAGGATGGCAAGACTTTCTATGTCGACAGCATGTTCAGCATGCAGAGCGATGGTTCTAATGACTATGAAAGCACCACCACTGTGTGTAACTTCGAGCAGAAGGAGTGCAAGGATGATGCAACCTTTGCGCTGCGCCAATTTAATGTGAAGGCCAAGGGGCTGATCTCTGCAGCCCCCGATGCTGTGGTCTGGGCTGGTAAGCGTTTCTATCAACGTCATGATCTTCATATCATCGATACCAAATACTGGAATATCTCTGGTGCTGGTGCCGGTATTGAAAACCTCAAAGCAGGTCCTGGGGCATTCTCACTGGCCTGGATCCGCTCTGATGGCAACGACATCAACAACGATATCGTTAACAATGACTTGAACGTCAACTTCCTGGATCTGCGTTATGCCGGCTGGGCACCCTGGGAAGGGGCCTGGACTGAGACAGGCATCAGCTATGCCATGCCTAATCCGACCGATGAGCAGAAAGATGAAGGTGGCAAGTACGATCCCAAGAATGGTGTCATGCTGACGGCAGAAATGAGCCAATATTTTGCTGGCAGCGGCATCAACGAGAAGCTGGTACTGCAATATGCAGACAAGGGGTTGGCCCAGAACATGATCTCTCAAGGGGGCGGCTGGTATGACGTTTGGCAACTCACTGATGACGCCAAGGGTTACCGGGTGATCCTGACCGGTGATATCCCCCTGGGTGACAAGTTTTCGGTCAACCATGTCTTTACCTATGGTAAGGGTGAAAAACTGCAGGAATGGCACGACAACACCGAGTTGTTCAGTGCGGTGGCCCGTGGCGGTTATGCTTGGACCGATATCATGAAGACGTTGGTTGAAGCCGGTACATATGAAAGCACCAAGACCTGGACCAGTGGTTCCGAAGACAAGTCCAGTGGTCAAAAATACACCCTAGCGCAGGCCTGGTCTGCCGGCCCCAGCATGTTTGCCCGCCCAGAGATCCGTGTGTTTGCCAGCTACCTGAAAGATGGTGAAGGCGAGTCATTCAATGGGGGGGAGGATGACAACACCTGGAACTTCGGTGTACAGGCCGAAGCCTGGTGGTAAGCACCACACAGGTTGAACAATCAGGGAGCCGTTGGCTCCCTTTTTTGTCTCGGGCCAGGAGATCGCCGATGGTGTGGCCGGGATGGCAACCGCTGTTGGGGGCCATGTTGCTGATGAGTGCATCGTGCATGAGCAAGGAGGGTGAGCCCATGATTATCGGGGCGGATGTCTCCCATCTACCGCAGCTGGAAGCGGCCGGAGCCCGTTTTTATGATGGTGCGTTGCCAGAAGACTTGCTGGTGATCCTCAAGCGTCATGGGATAAATGCCATTCGTATCAAGGTCTGGAATGAGCCTGGGGAGCATGATCGCTTCCCGGCGGATCAGAGTGGGGCTGATGGGTATAACAACCCGGATCATGTGCTTGCTCTGGCCAGACGAGCCCATCGGATGGGATTCAGGATCATGCTGGACTTCCACTACAGCGACTGGTGGGCCGATCCAGGCAAGCAGCATATGCCGGTTGCCTGGCGTGACAAGCCGGTGGCCGTGGTCAGCGAGCGGCTCTATCAATTTACTCACCAGCTGATGAGCCGTTTGCAGGGGGAGGGGATCACCCCGGCCTGGGTTCAGGTGGGCAATGAGATCTCAAATGGCATGCTGTGGCCGCTGGGGCGTGTGCCTCACTGGGATAATCTGGCTCTGTTTCTTGGTGCAGGGGCTCGCGCCGTCAAGGCAGTATCACCCTCGACCCAAGTCATGCTGCATCTGGATGCCGGTGGGGATAACGCACGTTGTCGTCACTGGTTCGAAGAGATCATTGCCCGCAAGGTTCCCTTCGATGTGATTGGACTCTCTTACTACCCGGTGTGGCATGGCGCCATGGGGGATCTGGCCCTCAACATGGCTGACTTGACTAACCGGTTTTCCCGTCCTGTGATCGTGGTTGAAACGGCGTATCCCTGGACACGGGGCAACGGGGATCCGCAGCCAAACATCTACACCCATACCGGGCCAGAGAGCTATCCGATGACCCCGGTAGGGCAGCGTGATTTTCTGTGGCAGTTGCTGCGCGAGATCCATGGTGTACCGCAGGGGCGAGGGCTGGGTTTCTTCTACTGGGAGCCCGAGTTTATTGCGGTAGAAGGGGCTGGTTGGAAGCAGGGGGCCGGGAATGAGTGGGATAACGTGACCCTGTTTGATGCCGATGGCCGAGCCTTGCCGGCGCTCAGATCCTTGGCTTTGGCGGTGAGATCGGTGACGAAAAAAGAGTAAGGCTTGTTTGACGGGCAGGGGGATACCAACAGATCCCCCTGCTATCAATGGTGATGTTGCGATCAGTTTTGCAGGAACGCATCCATGGCATGGGTGGGTTTGCCACCTTGGTCCATCAGGCCGAGCGAGTAATTTTGCCAACCGTTATGGCTTTGGGGTTCCCAGTAGAAGACACCCAATCCCTTGTTGTCCGGGATCCACTTCATCTTGTTGAGCAGATCGACCAGGGTATCGTAGCTGTTTTTCGGATCATCCCAGGGCATGCCCACCTCCACTATCATCACCTCCTTGCCATGGCGGCTGACCATATCGGCAAGGTTGTCATAGCAACGGTTGTTCATGGAGAACCAGTCGCCATTGCCGGTCTGGGTGGGGTAGATGGATGCGCCGATCACATCCCACTTGGCGCCATTGGCCTTGAGGCCGTCAAACATCCAGCGGTAAAGGGCATTGTTCTCGCAGTTGGCGAGATGGACTATCACCTTGGTCGACTTGTTGACGGCCTTGACGGCGTCATAACCACTGTTGATCAGCCAGGCAAAATTGCGCATGTTGGCCGATGCCTTGCCGTCATCCCACAGCATGCCATTGTTGGTCTCGTTGCCAACTTGTACCCATTTTGGCGTGATGCCGGCCTGCTTCAGGGCGACGAGCGAGTTGTAGGTATGCCAGTAGACGTTGGACATCAACTGCTCGAAGGTATAGCCCTGCCAGGCGGCCGGTTTGGTCTGTTTACCCGGGTCGGCCCAGCTGTCGCTGTAGTGAAAGTCGATCATGATATCGAAGCCCGCGGCCTTGGCCCGTTTGGCTTTGGCGATGACATCGTTGAGGCCATTCCAGCCTCCGGCTGGATTGACCCAGACCCGCAGCCGTATGGCGTTGATGCCGTGCTGTTTCAGGGTGAGCAACAGGTCCTGCTGCTTGCCACTGTCGTTGTAAAACCTGTAGCCGGACTGCTCCATCTGGGTGAGCCAGCTGACGTCGGCTCCCTTGACCATGGCAGTACTTTCTGACGGGTTGAGCATGCTGGCGCCAAGCACCAGAGCACTGATCAAGCTCAGTTTCATCCTTGTTTCTCCGTAATTGAAAAGGGGTCGGGCTCATGGCTGAACCCGGGGCAGGGGGGAAGGTTGTAGGGCAATCGCCTGCCTGGATGCGCCATGGCCATGGCACATCCAGTCAGGTGCTGGGCAAATGTGATATGGGCCGGGAGACGGCCCATGGGGGTGTTACTGCGCCTTGCTTACCGTCAGCTGGATGCTGGCGGGATCGCGGCGATCCAGGGTAAAGAGGTAGGCCCCATCCTCGAGGGGGGTGAACTTCATGTCACTCCACTGGTAACCGGCCTTGACGATGACGGGCTTGCCCGCTTCCACCTTGCTGGCGGGGTCGAACTGGCCGTAGGTGGTATCGCTTTTCCACTTCTCATCGGCAATCTTGAATTTGTAGGCGCCGTGGCTGGCTTGCAGGCGGGTGGTGACGGTGAGCAGATCAGGCTGACTCTGGACCAGTTGCTGGGCGGCCGGGGCCTCCCAGTTGTTCATCTCCCCGCGCAGGAAGAGAGAGCGAGTTTGCGCCGTATCGGCCTCGGCGGCCCAGACCGGATGAAGGCAACCAAGCAGGGTAGCAGCCAGGAGTGTGTGTTTGAGCATTGTCGTTTCCTTGTATTGTGTTTCAGTGGCGCCGGCCTGTGTCGGCCGGCAATCGGTTACAGGCTGAATCGTTGTACCAGCGCGAGCTGCTGTTGTGAGAGCTGTTGCAACTGACCGCTGGTGTGGGCAACGCGGGTCAGCATCTCCTGGTTATCGTCGGAGATGCTGTTGATATTGTTCATGTTGCTGGCAATTTCCTGGCTGGTGTTCTGCTGTTGCTGGGCGGCGGTGGCGATCTGGATACTGAGATCGGCCACCTGCTGCAGCGAGCTGGAGAGGTGAGTGAGGGTATGACGAGACTGCTCGCTGTCATCGGCGCAAAGTGCCATCACATCGGTGCAGCCACTTATGGTCGTAACGGCCCTGTGCACGCTCTGCTGTAGTGCCGTGATCATCGCCTGAATAGTGGTGGTGGATTCTGTGGTGTGTTTGGCCAGCTGGCGGACCTCGTCTGCCACCACGGCAAAGCCTCTGCCCTGTTCGCCGGCTCTTGCTGCCTCAATGGCGGCGTTGAGTGCCAGCAGGTTGGTCTGCTCCGCAATCCGGCTGATGAATTCCAGAATGCTGCCTATGTTGTTGCCCAGCCCGTGAACCTCCTCGACGATACGCCGCGAATCCGCTAGTCGATGGGAGAGCTGGGTCATGCGCGTCAGGGTATTTTCACTCATGGTGCTGGCGGTAAGGGCTTGTGTCGCTACCTCCCTGACCGTTTGCTGGGCATGTCCGGCGCTCTCTGCCACATCGCGTACCGTGTGCTCCATCTCGAGCATGGCGCTGGCAACGCTGGCCGTTTCGCTGCGCTGCTGCTCCAGTTGTCGCTGCGCATTGAGCTGGGCAGACTGGTTCTGGTTGGCCATCTCCCCCAGCGAGCTGGCGGCCATCACAATTTGCCCCAGCATGTTGCTCATCTCCTGGGCGAGGGCATTGATCCCCTTGGCCAGTTGACCGAATTCATCCTGCTGCCGATGGCTGATGCGCCTTGTCATGTCACCCCGACTCAGGGCTTCGAGCACCGTCAGGGTCTGCTTGATGGGGGTTCGGATGGAGTGAATGATGCGCCAGAGCACCAGTGCGCTGACGGCCAGCGACAGCAGCAGACCGACAAACAGCAGGGATTGCAGCTGGCTCAGGATCTGTTTGCTGCTCTGCACTCGCTGGGCAAGCTGGGTATCGACACCGTTGTCGATCTCTGCCAGCTCACCCAGCACCGAGTCGATGATCCGGGTGGCCTGAGTGCTCTGGTTGCGAAGTTGATCGCTCTCTTGTGCCAGGCGAAGGTGGGTTGCCAGTAAACCTGCGTTGCCTGCGCTCTGTTGCACCACCCGATCAAACAGGGGGCCCACCGACTGTTCCAGATCGATCTTGCTGCCAAAAGCACTCTCCTGCTTGAGCAGTTCTGCCGCCAGTGTCTGGCGTTGGCGCTGGATAGCCTTGGTGAGGGTCTGGTTGCTTGCCAGTTGCCCCGCAATGCGGGCCGTATCCTGCAGCTTCACCGCCGCCTGTGTATTGGTGAATAGCTGCTCCAGCTGGTTGACCAGCGCACTCTTGAGTCCGGCTGTGTAGTGGGCGCCCAGAGTTTCAACCAGCATGGCGAGGTCTCCCTGCAGGCGTTTGTTGTCACGGCTCAGGGAGGTCTCTTCTGCCAGTGCTTGCTGACTCTTCAGATTGGCGGCATAGCTGTCAACAATCTGGGTCGCAAGCTGCCAATAGGTCGTTTGCTGCTCGGTGAGGGCCTGGATGCGGCTGATCATGGCCGGATGGTGCGACGCCTTGTTGGCAAGCAGTGCCAAATCCTGTTCAAACGCCTGCTGCCAGCGTGCAAGCTCGGCTCGTCCCTTGCTGACATCATCGCTCGCCTGCAGGGTGAGTAGGCCACGCAGAGCCTTGTCTTGCATAAACAGATCTTTGGTGACCGAGCGACTTTGAACCAGAGTGGGAGCCACCTCGCCAGTCAGGATGTCGACCTGCATGGCCAACTGGTTGCCTGCGCGTAACGAGACCATTACGGCGAGAACCAGCAGAGTGATGATCAGACCAAAGCCAAGTATCAGGCGCTGGATGATGGATATCTGTGGCATGGGTATCTTCATTGGTATCGCTTACATGTTGAGGTTGGCATATCCGGCCATCTGTGAGGATCGCCGATAAGTATTAAAATCCATTAATATTAGGTTGTTGATGAATGTTGGCCATGTTGAACGACTTTTTATAGATCACGAACCTATACTCCAACTCACCGTTTTTTATGTAACGTTTCACTGTTGGTGATTATTTTTACACTGCCATGATGCTCAACCAAACAGGATTTAAACAGGGTTGAGAGCCGGCTCTCATTTCGTTGGTATTTTGTGCTGTAGGAAGGGGGCGCTCTGGGTCTGAGGTAAATGGTGAGCGGCAGGGCATGGGATCAGGGGGAGAAAAAAGCCCCCGGCATTGGCGGGGGCAAATCTGGCATGGATAAAAACGGGTGTAGACAAGGTGAATAAGTTAGCGGCTGATCCGGGTGCCATCGGCGGCAAAGACGAGGCAGTGCTCGGGGGAGAAAAATACATCGAGCTGCTGGTACGGCTTAAAGGCATTGTCACCGGGCAGCAGCAGCTTGAAGCCGTCGATACCACAGCATTGGCCGAACAGATAAGTGCTGTTGCCAAGGCGCTCAACCACTTCACAGGTAAAGGAGAGATGCACGCCATCCCCGCCGGGGATTAGGTGCTCTGGCCTCAGGCCCAACGTGATTGAACTGCCGGCAGCCAGCTCGCTGGTGATGATGGGCAGAGTGATGGTTCTTTGCTCTGACAGTGCGATCTCCAACTGGCTGGGAGACCAGCTAATGACCTGGGCTGGCAGGAAATTCATCTTGGGTGAACCGATAAAGCCGGCTACAAACTGATTGACCGGTTTGTAATAGAGGTCCATTGGAGAGCCGACTTGCTCCACCTTGCCGTAGTTCATCACGACGATTTTGTCTGCCAGTGTCATGGCCTCGATCTGGTCATGAGTGACATAAATCATGGTGGTTTTCAGCTCCTGGTGCAGTTTGGCGATATGCAGGCGCATTTCGACCCTCAGCTCGGCATCCAGGTTGGAGAGGGGCTCATCAAACAGGAACACCTGGGGGTTGCGCACTATGGCACGACCAATGGCAACCCGCTGCCGTTGTCCGCCGGAGAGCTGTTTCGGTTTGCGGTCAAGAAGGTGGGAGAGTTGCAGCGTCTTGGCAACCATGCCGACCTGATGCTGGATCTCATCCTTGGGCACCCCGTTCACCTTCAATCCATAGCCCATGTTTTCAGCCACTGTCATGTGGGGATAGAGGGCATAGGACTGGAATACCATGGCCACACCACGGTGAGCTGGGGCAACATCGTTGACCACTGTGCCCCCGATGGAGATATGGCCGTCGGAGATCTCTTCCAGACCGGCGATCATTCTCAGCAAGGTTGATTTGCCACAACCTGAGGGGCCAACAAACACGGTGAATTCACCGTCTTCCACCTCTAGGTCCACATTGTGCAGTGTCACGTTGGTGCCGAAACGCTTGACAACACTGTTCAGACTGATACTCGCCATACTGCTAACTCCTTGATTATAAATCCAATCTGTCATGATTCTCTATGTCGTTTACGACACGGGGTACACATCAGGAACCTGATATAAACAGCCGGAAACCCGCTTCACGACGACTGCACACATCACTTATGACAGGAATATAACAGCGGAGTGTAACCGCTTGCACAAAATGCTGTTTCTTTTGTGTATGAGATCACAACCTTTGCATATGCTGCTGGCAGATATGGCGTGCTCCGCTTACCGTAATCACATTCGGTGTAACCGTTACCCTTATGGTGACCTTCTCGGGTGAGTTTATAGAGGAGAGGCTAGATAAGGTGTACCGAGAAAGTATGCCGAATCTCATGGTTCAGAAGTGAAAGTAGTATATTAATCAATTTGTTATGTAAGTTGTCGCGTTTTTTGGCAACGCAGCCTGCAAGCCTTGCTGAGATGGTGTACTGGCTTGGCAGACAGAGCGCCGCACCAATGTGAATGGAAAAAGTGAAATGATTACACACATTGGTTTGCTGCACGGCAGATAATGCGACTGAACAACCATTTTTGCTTGAACAGGGACAAGGATAAAAGATGAAAATCAATAAGTTAACAGCAGTGATCATGTTGTCATTGGGGGCGAGCAGCCTGTTGAGCCATGTGGTGATGGCGGCTGACGGTGAACTGCTTGTGTGGGAAGACATCAAGAAGTCCAATGGTATTGAAGATGCGATCAAGGCGTTCGAAGCCCAGTACAAGGTGAAAGTGAAGATTCAGGAGATGCCGTATGCTCAGCAAATCGAGAAGCTGCGGCTGGATGGCCCTGCAGGCATAGGTCCCGATGTGCTGGTCATTCCCCATGATCAGGTCGGTGGTGCCGTGGTGCAGGGGCTGCTGTCCGAACTCAAGGTGGATGCCAAGTACATGGACAGCTTTACCAAGCCTGCCGTGGATGCACAAACCTATGAAGGCAAGTTGTACGGTATTCCTAAAGCGGTCGAGACCATAGTGCTGGTGTATAACAAGGACATACTGCCAAAAGCACCGGAGACCTTCGATGACTTGATCAAGGTTTCCAAAGAGCAGCGTGCCGCCAACAAATATGGTCTGTTAGCTAAATTTGACGAAATTTATTACTCATATGGTGTCGTTGCCGGTATGGGGGGATATATTTTCGGTCAAAATGCCAATGGTTCCCTGAATGTGAATGACATCGGTCTGGCCAATCAGGGGACAATTGATGCGGTCACCTTCCTTAAATCATTCTACGCGGATGGTTTGTTCCCGGCCGGGATCGTTGGTGAAACTGGTGCTAATGCCATCGACTCACTGTTCACCGAGAAAAAAGCGGCTGCCGTTATCACTGGCCCTTGGGCGTTCAAACCTTATCAGGACGCCGGCGTGAATTATGGTGTAGCACCACTGCCGACTCTGCCAAATGGTGAGCATATGCGCTCTTTCCTTGGGGTAAAGGGATACAGCGTCTCTACTTATTCCACGCAAAAAGAGTTGGCACAGCAATTTATCGAATTTATCAACCAGCCCGAATACGCCAAAATTCGATTTGAGAAGACCGGTGAAATTCCTCCCGTCAAGTCATTGATAGATGATCCGGTTATCAAGGGTGATGAGAAAGCAAGGGCCGTTGCCATTCAGGCTGGTTATGCCGTTCCCATGCCAAGTGTACCGGAAATGCAAGAAGTGTGGACACCTTCCAATAGCGCCCTGCAATTGAGCGTGACCGGCAAGCAAGATGTCAAGGCTGCCCTGGATGGTGCCGTTAAAACCATCAATATGCAGATTGAGGCAAACCACGCAAATCGGGATTAACGATAAGCAGGCGTTACGCCTTGCCTGCATGGGTAGCATTGAGCTGCTTGATGCTACCCATGTTTCTTTAAGGATAGGAGGTATATTGTGGTTGTCGATTCCAGCGAAATCGCACAGGTTGGTTTAAAAACCCAGCACGCCAAGATTGCGGCATTATTATCGCTGATCCCGGGCTTTGGTCAGTTTTATAACAAGCAGTTTATCAAGGGTGCGCTGTTCTTTATCGTCATGTCTTGTTTCCTTGGCGTATTCAATGACTTTTTACAAGAAGGATTTTGGGGGCTATTTACGCTGGGGACCGAGTTGCCGAGAGATAACTCAGTGTTTCTGTTGGCCAAAGGGGTGATCAGTGTCTTGATCGCGACTTTTGGTATTGGTATCTATTATTGGGGGATCCGCGATGCTTACCTGTGTGGTGAAAAACGGGATCAGGGTTATGCATTATCTGGCATCAGAAAACAATATCAGCTCTTGTTGAGTGAGGGGTTTCCGTATCTGATGATCACCCCAGGTTTTATTCTGCTGGTGTTCGTGGTGGTCTTTCCTATTATTTTCGGTTTTTCTATTGCCTTTACCAACTACGATTTGTATCACACGCCACCGGCCAAGCTGGTTGACTGGGTCGGGCTGAAAAACTTCTTTAATATATTCCGTCTGGATCTGTGGCGTTCCACCTTACTGGATGTATTGCAGTGGACAGTGATTTGGACCCTGATTGCGACCACATTGCAATGTTCGGTTGGTGTCCTGTTGGCGATCCTGGTCAATCAGAAAGATCTCAAGTTTAAAGCACTCATTCGCACCATCTTGATATTGCCATGGGCAGTGCCTGGTTTTGTCACCATTCTGGTCTTTGCCGGCATGTTCAATGAAACCTTTGGGGTGATCAATAATGGCATTCTGGCGTCATTGGGTATTGAGCCCAAGCAGTGGATGACGGATCCTTTCTGGACTAAAACGGCGTTGATCCTGATGCAAACCTGGCTGGGTTTCCCATTTGTCTTCGCCATGACCACTGGCGTATTACAGGCTATTCCTGACGATCTGTATGAAGCCGCTACCATAGATGGAGCCAGCACCTGGCATAAATTGACCACGATTACCTTGCCGTTGGTCCTCTATTCGATTGCACCGATCCTGATTACCCAATACACCTTCAATTTTAATAACTTCAACATTATTTATCTGTTCAATAACGGCGGCCCGGCGGTGATCGGATCCAATGCGGGTGGTACGGATATTCTGGTCTCCTGGATTTACAAATTGACCATGTCCTCCTCTCAATATTCCATCGCGGCCAGCATTACTATTTTGCTGTCTATCTTCGTGGTTGGTATCGCGCTGTGGCAATTCCGCGCAACCAACTCCTTCAAGCAAGATGATATGGCCTAAGGAAAGCTGGAATATGAGCGTCAAACACAGTGTTAAAAAGAGTAACTTCATTCGGTTGGGCATCAGTTATGCGCTGTTGTTGATGGTCGCGGTGATCATCATCTATCCGCTTATCTGGACTGTGGGGGCTTCCCTGAACCCGGGCAGCAGCCTGCTCAATACCTCGATCATGCCCGACAATCTGTCATTCCTGCATTACCGGGAGCTGTTTGATGGCCGGATTGATTATGCCGCCTGGTATTGGAACTCCATGAAGATCAGCTTCCTGACCATGGTGCTCACCCTGATCAGCGTCAGCTTTACCGCCTATGCATTCTCCCGCTTCCGCTTTCGCGGTCGTCAAAATGGGCTGATGCTGTTTCTGTTGCTGCAGATGGTGCCCCAGTTCTCGGCCCTGATCGCCATCTTCGTGCTGGCGCAGATGCTGGGTCTGATCAACAGCCATCTGGCGCTGGTACTGGTCTATGTGGGGGGCATGATCCCCATGAACACCTATCTGATGAAAGGCTATCTGGATGCCATTCCCAAAGATCTGGATGAATCGGCACGGATGGATGGGGCTGGCAACTTCCGGATCTTCATCGAGATCATCATGCCCCTCTCCAAACCCATCATAGCGGTGGTGGCCCTCTTCTCCTTTACCGGCCCGCTCGGTGATTTCATTCTGGCCAGTACCATCTTGCGTACACCGGATCAATTCACCCTGCCCATCGGGCTCTATAACCTGGTCGCCCAGAAGATGGGGGCCAGTTACACCACCTATGCAGCCGGTGCCGTGCTCATCGCCGTGCCCGTCGCCATCCTTTATCTCTCACTGCAGAAGTACTTTGTTTCCGGCCTGACCGCAGGCGGAACCAAGGGCTAATAACACAGGACCTCAACGATGAAATTAAAAAACAGTTTGTTGGTGGCAGCCATGCTGGCCACTGGATTAACCATGATGGCCCCCTCGGTTCTGGCGGCTGAAACGGTGCAGATCCAGCCGGTCAAGGTGGCGGCTGACTTTATCAAGGGTGCCGATGTTTCCATGCTGGCCGAGGTAGAGAAGCACGGTGGCAAGTTCTTTGATGAGCATGGCAACCCGCAGGATGCCATGGCCATTTTGAAAGAAAATGGCTTCAACTATATCCGACTGCGGTTGTGGGTCGATCCCAAGGATGCTGATGGCAAACCTTATGGTGGCGGCAACAATGATTTGGCGACCACCATAGCGCTGGCCCAGCGGGCCAAGGCCAATGGTATGAAGTTCCTGCTGGATTATCACTACAGCGATTTCTGGACGGATCCAGCCCGGCAGAACAAGCCCAAGGCATGGGCCAACATGAATATCGACCAACTGACCGAGGCTGTCTATCAACACACTAAAACTACCATGGATGCCTTTGCCAAAGCCGGAGTCTTGCCGGACATGGTGCAGGTGGGCAACGAGATCAACGGTGGCATGTTGTGGCCGGAAGGCAAGAGCTGGGGCCAGAACGGCGGGGAATTCGACCGCCTAGCGGGGCTGCTGAATGCGGGGATCAAGGCGGTTAAAGAGCATGGGGATCAGATAAAAATCATGCTTCACCTGGCGGAGGGGACCAAGAATGACACCTTCATCTGGTGGTTTGACGAGATAACCAAGCGCAAGGTGCCGTTCGATATCATAGGTCTCTCCTACTACATCTACTGGAACGGCCCCATGAATGCCCTCCAGTACAACATGGATGACATCAGCAAGCGCTATAACAAGGATCTCATCGTGGTCGAGGCGGCCTACGGCTATACCACAGCCAACTGCGATAACGCCGAAAACAACTTCACCTCAAAAGAGGCGGATGACGCCGGGTATCCCGCCACGGTGCAGGGACAAGCCAACTATCTCCACGATCTGCTGCAGGTTGTCACCAAGGTGCCGGAAGGGCGCGGCAAGGGGGTCTTCTACTGGGAGCCGGCCTGGTTGCCGACACCTGGCGCCACCTGGGCCACCAAGGCCGGCATGAAATACAACAGCGATGACTGGAAAGAGGGTAATGCCCGCGAGAATCAGTCGCTGTTCGATTGCCAGGGCAAGGTGTTGCCGTCCATCAAGGCATTCAACTAACCACCCATGACCGGCGGGCCTGTGTGCCCGCCGGCGATGATGTCCATCATATGGAGATAGTGCATGTTCAAGTTTCCTCCCCTGAGCAGCAAGGTGCCTGTCCTGTTGCACGGTGCCGATTACAACCCTGATCAATGGCTCGATGATCCTGCCGTGCTGGCCAAAGACATAGAGATGATGAAGCAGACCAACAGCAACGTGATGTCGGTCGGCATTTTCAGCTGGTCGGGTCTGGAGCCCGAAGAGGGGCGTTATGAATTTGGCTGGCTGGATCGGGTACTTGATACGCTCCATGCCAACGGCATCTATACCTTCCTGGCCACGCCGAGCGGGGCGCGTCCCGCCTGGTTGTCAACGGCCTATCCCGAGGTGTTGCGCACCGACAAAAACCGGGTCAAGGCACTGCATGGTGGTCGCCACAATCACTGCATGAGCTCACCTGTCTATCGTGACAAGGTGCGCCAGATCAACGGTGCCTTGGCCAAACGCTACGCCAACCATCCCGGTGTCATCGCCTGGCACATCTCCAACGAATACGGTGGCGAGTGTCATTGCGAGTTGTGCCAGCATCAGTTCCGCGATTGGCTCAAAGCCCGCTACGGCACGCTGGATGCCCTGAACAAGGCGTGGTGGAGTACCTTCTGGAGTCACACCTTCACCGATTGGCAGCAAATAGAATCCCCATCGCCCATTGGCGAAAGCACCATCCATGGTCTGAATCTGGACTGGAAGCGCTTTAATACGGCCCAGGTCAGTGACTTCTGCTCCGCCGAAATAGCCCCCCTGAAGGCGGAAAACCCGGCACTGCCCGCGACGACCAACTTCATGGAGTACTTCTACGACTATGACTACTGGCAACTGGCCAAGGTCATCGACTTCATCTCCTGGGACAGTTACCCCCTCTGGCACAATGCCGAGGATGACTGCACCCTGGCGGCCTATACCGCCATGTACCACGATCTCATGCGTACCCTGAAAGGGGGGAAACCTTTCTATCTGATGGAGTCCACTCCCAGCCTGACCAACTGGCAACCCATCAGCAAACTGAAAAAACCGGGCATGCATATCCTCTCTTCCCTGCAGGCGGTGGCGCATGGATCTGACTCGGTGCAGTACTTCCAGTGGCGCAAGAGCCGCGGCTCGGTGGAAAAATTCCATGGTGCCGTGGTCGATCATGTCGGCCATATCGATACCCGGGTTGGCCGTGAAGTACAGGCGCTGGGAGAAACCCTGAGCAAGATCTCTGCCGTGGCCGGCAGCAAGGTGGAAGCCCGCGTCGCCATTATTTTTGACTGGGAGAGTCGCTGGGCCATGGACAATGCCCAGGGGCCCCGCAATGCCGGTCTCTTCTATGAGAAGACGGTGGCCGAGCACTATCGCGCCTTCTGGGAGCAGGGGGTGGCGGTCGATGTGATCAATGCAGATTGTGATCTGAGCCCTTACTCACTGGTCATCGCCCCCATGCTCTACATGGTGCGCGACGGCTTTGCCGAGCGGGTGGACGGTTTTGTCCAGGCGGGGGGGCGCTTCGTGACCACCTACTGGTCCGGCATCGTCAACGAGACGGATCTCTGTCATCTCGGCGGTTTCCCGGGGCCATTGCGGCCAGTGCTCGGGATATGGGCAGAGGAGATCGATAGTCTCTATGATCATGAGCGCAACGCCATCAGTGGCCTGCCAAACAATGAGCTGGGGCTGAAGGGACCCTATGAGGTGACTCAATTGTGCGATCTGATCCAGTTGGAAGGGGCGCGAGCTCTCGCCAGTTACGACAGTGACTTCTATGCCGGCCGCCCGGCGGTGACGGTCAACGATCATGGCAAAGGACAAGCCTATTACATCGCTTCTCGCAACGATCTGGCGTTCCAGCGTGACTTTTTCGGCAAGCTGATAGAAGAGCTGGTCTTGCCACGAGCCCTGACCACCGAACTGCCGTTGGGGGTCACGGCCCAGCGTCGCACCGATGGTGAGCAGGAGTTTATCTTCCTGCAGAACTACACCGGTGAGGCCAGAGCTGTGTTGCTGCCATCTGCTTACACAGATATGAGTTCCGGCCAGCTTCTGACGGGGGAACTTGCCCTGGTGGCTTATGGTTGCCGTGTCTTGAGCCGTCCGGTTCAGTAAACCCCGAGCCCGTTTTATCGACGGGCTCTTTTTATTATTTCCCGGTGCGTGAGCTGCGGGTAAAAAAGGGAGGCAAGCATGGTATCCATGCACGATTTCAAGCGTCTGTTTGGTCTTGCTCTGGGCCACAAGTCGCAAAAAGGGCAGGAGCCAGAGGCTGTGTCCGGACTGGATGAAGAGGGGATCCAGCAACTGGTGGCGGCATTTGGTGGCAAAGAGAACATAGAATCGTTTGATGCTTGTCTGACCCGGCTCAGGGTCAAGGTCAAGACACTCTCGCCGGTAAACAGCGAAGCGTTGCAGCTGTTGGGCGCCATCGGCGTCATCATCATAGGGCAGGAGGTTCAGGCCATCTTCGGCAAGCGCTCTGACAACCTGCGCCGGGATCTCGCGACCTGGTTTGAATAATGTGATCCGGCGCGATAGCGCCGGTCAGTGAGTATGAATGCGCCTGATTAACTCGCTTTTTCTACGGTACCCGGGCGATCACCCATGACGAATGGGTTTGTTATGGGCTTTCCAAGGCGCATCAACCCAATGCATTGTCACTTTCTCATCTCAAACATTGGACTGTACATGTCAGTAAATATGAAAAAGACCAAAATTGTCTGCACCATCGGTCCGAAGACCGAATCCAAAGAAATGCTGGCCAAAATGCTGGACGCCGGCATGAACGTCATGCGCCTGAACTTCTCCCACGGTGACTACGCCGAACACGGCAGCCGCATCAGCAACCTGCGCGCTGTAATGGCCGAGACCGGCAAGCACGCAGCTAT
>NZ_CDBR01000014.1 GCF_000819685.1 Aeromonas allosaccharophila
CCGATGGTCGAGCGAGCCGCGCCGGTAAGGTGATGAACATCAGTGATCGTGCGTTCTTCATGTAACAGCAAGATGGCCATCAAGCGACGAGCATGCCCTTTATCACGCATAGTATGGATGATTTTGTGAATGCGGTGCCGTTGTGGTCGTAGCAGGGGTGGTAGGATAGGCATCAACTCAGTCCTTTGAGTGCGGCTTGTTTGGTTTGGCGACTCATGAGATCGCACAAACTGGACTGAGTTCCCTTCCTCCAGTGATCTACTATTCGGAACAGCTATTTAGCGTATATAAGATATAAGAGACCTCGATTAGGGCTGGAACATTCTATGCATAAATGTTGGTTACTTGCCCTGTCACTTCTTACTCAGCCGTGCTGGGCACAGGCATGGCTGCTCCAACAACAAGATGAGGGGGTCATGCTGTGGAGCCGCCCCCACCCGCGAGGCCCATTTGTTGAGTTACGCTTAGAGATGCGAGTAGCCGCCACGTCGTTGACCTTGCTCGATGTGTTACGGGATACCGAACATCATAAAAGGTGGTTGCCGGAAAGCCGTGAAATGCGGCTGTTAGCACGGCCATCCCCCAATGAAGATATTGTCTACACCCGGTTGTCCGCACCTTGGCCACTGGAAGACCGAGAGTTGATCACCCACTCGCAGCTGACCCGAACAGCGGATTGCACACTGAGGTTAAAGGTATGGGCAGTACCGGATGTGCTAGTGCCGCATGTGGGGTTAAAGCGCATCCGCATCAGTGAGGGAATATGGGAAGCGATACCCCAGCCTAATGGCTCAACACTGGTACGTCTTGAAAGCTATACGGACCCGGGTAGTAACCTGCCTGGCTGGCTGGTTAATCCTGTAGCAATGAGGGCTGCCGTAAGAAGCTTTAAAGCTATTCGCCAGTTGATGGAGGCCAAGCCATTTCATCCTTGCACTTTAGTAAGACAAGAGATGCTCCTCCCCGCCACTTTGTTGGCATTTTGCACCCATAATGCCCCTTAAGGCGTTGATAGCCCGTTTGCGAACGCAGCCCTCCCTTCATTAATTTGGCCACTCGGTGCTTGCCGTAGGCTTCCCCCCGTCACGAAGGTCGCGATGGATCTTTCGATAACCTTAGACAGCACCACTTTCCAGCCAGGATTGCTTGACCAATCCGATCCGTCGTTCGTCGTCCTGCTGTCGTGGCGATGTAGGCTGTTTCAGCCACGCATAGAAGCCACTTCGGTGAACCCCCAATGGTAACAACACTGTACCGGTCAAGTCGGGAGGTTATGAACGCGTACCTTTCCTTGACTCGCAGGCAAAGTACCCGGCTTGCGCTCCTCGGTGACTTGGTGCCGTTCGGCTTTCAGACGGCGGATATCGGCTTACATACAGGGCAAACTTTCATCCAACTCAAAGCAGCGGAGTAATGTTCAAGGATGGTATCGCATGTATGGAGATGGTATTCACCTGACAGTTGCCCACAAAAGGGAGTGGTCATACGGCTTCAAACCGGATAACAAAACGGTACCCCTACCGTGTTATCCGGAGTCACCGTATGACCACCAACGAGAAAGTAGCACGTCGTAAACTCAGCCTGCTAGAGCTCGCCAAAGAGCTCAATAACGTCAGAAAAGCCTGCAAGCTCATCGGCTACAGCCGCCAGCAGTTCTACGAGATTCGCCGTAACTACCAGACCTATGGCGCCGAGGGCTTGCTCGACAAACTCCCCGGCTGTAAAGGCGCTCATCCCAACCGGGTCGCTCCCGAGATTGAGCAAGCCATCCTCGATTACTCTCTCACCAGACCAACCCATGGCCCGCTGCGGGTCGCGCAAGAACTGGCTCTGCAAGGCATCAACGTCAGTGCGGGCGGTGTGCGTGGCGTGTGGCAACGTCACGACTTGCTCTCCAAGCATGACCGCTTGTTGCGCCTCGAGAAAACCCATAGGGAACAGACGATTGAGCTCAATGACGAGCAGATCCGCCTGCTCGAGCGCTTCAGCCCCGAGTTTCGCGAACGCCAAATTGAGGTTCACTACACCGGGGAACTGGTGGCGGTCGACACCTTCTTCGTCGGCGCGCTCAAAGGGGTTGGCAAGGTGTATCTGCAAACCGTGCTGGACTGCTACAGCCGCCACGCCTGGGGACGGCTCTACACCAGCAAGCTGCCGGTGACCTCGGTTCATGTGCTCAACGAAACGGTCCTGCCGTTCTTCGAAGCCCATGAGGCTCGGGTCTATACCATCTTGTCGGACAACGGGCGCGAGTTCTGTGGGCGCCCTGACCATCATCCCTACGAGCTGTTCCTGCAACTGGAGGGGATTGAGCACCGGACCACCAAGGTACGCAGACCGCAGAGCAACGGCTTTATCGAGCGGCTACATCGTACCCTGCTGGATGAACACTTCCGTATCAAGGGGAGGACAACCTGGTATGAGTCGGTAGAGCAGATGCAGACAGACCTGGATAGCTACCTGGAGCACTACAACATCCAGCGGCCACATCAGGGCAGGATGATGGAAGGACAGACTCCCTACAGCATGTTCAAAAAGGGTCTGAAATTGATACCGAAGGAAGTGCGCACTAAAGTAGCGTAAACAAGACACCGGTTTGAGGCCGGTGTCAGGTGATAACTAGATCTGTACAGCTCCGCTCAGTTCACTTGTCGCCTGACAGGGGATCTCCTGTTGGGACTTGCCCATCTGACTCTCTAGGTTGGTTGAGTCAGAGGATCAGCTCCCCGGATTCGCTGAAAATTTCGGATTTAGTCAATAACCCACTAAAATTCCACAATAATTAAATTTTTTCCTACACTCAGACTAACGCTCACAGGGATGTCACTATGAACTTATCCATTAAAAACAAGCTGGTCTTGGCTATCGGGATCATCATCCTGGTGATCACCGGCCTGCAAGTCTGGTACAACACCTCACAACTGCGCACTGAAACCCAGAGACTGGTCTGGAGCATCATTGACGAAAGCTCCATGGCCAACGTCAAGGGTATCTCCAACTGGGTCGATGCCCGCATCAGCATGGTCAGTACCACCAAGGAAGCATTCACCAAAGAAGATGAACCCATCAGCCATCTGGCCCAAGCCATGAATGCCGGTGGCTTTGAGGGGGTCTATGCCGGTACTGCTGACGGCAAGATGCTCGAGAGTACCCCCTCCGGCCTGCCAGCCGATTATGACCCCCGTCAACGCACCTGGTACAAGGATGCAGTTGCCGCCGGTAAACTGGTCATCACTGCGCCCTACGCCGATGTCTCTAACGGCAGTTTGATCGTCACCATCGCCGAGCCATTCCAGCGTGGCAACACCCAGGGGGTTATCGCCGGAGATGTCTCTATCAGCGCCCTTATCTCGGACATTCTGACGGTCACTACCGAGGGGACTTACGCCATTCTGGTCGACAGCAACGGCACCATCATCGCCCACCCCGATGCCTCCCTGAGTCTGAAACCCGCCACAACGCTAGCCCCCGAGTTGACCGCGTCTTACATCAATCAGATCGCTCATGACGGTACGATCAACGAGCTGGTGATCAGCGGTAAGAAAGAGGTCTTTGACTTTAACGCGATCCCCAACACCAATTGGTATTACGGCATGATGGTGGATGACGAAACCGCTTACCAGTCGGTACGCCGCATGGTCACCTCCTCACTTATTCAGGGACTTATCACCATATTGATCGTGGCTGGCTTCTCCTATGTCGCCATCAACAGCTCGCTAGCGCCTCTGAAAACCCTGGGCGAGGCAATTGCCGATCTCTCCCGTGGCAACGGCGATTTGACCCGCCGCCTCAAGATCGAGCGTGAAGATGAGGTGGGCGCGGTTGCCAAACACGTCAATACCTTCATTGAGCGGCTCCATGCGATGGTGCAGGACATTTCCAACTCCTCCGGCCAACTCAACCAGCAGGCCAAGTCCTCCCACAGCATGGCGGAGAAGGCCAATGAGGGGCTGGCTCGCCAGCAAAACGAGATCACTCAGATCGCCACTGCGGTCCATGAGATGTCGGCAACTGCGGTCGATGTTGCCAGCAACGCCGAGCAAACTGCCGAAGCGGCCCGCAGCTCCTCCAGCAGTTGCGAGCATGGCAAACAGGTGATCGCCCGCAACCAGCGCTCCATCACCGATCTGGCCACCCAGGTGGAACAGGCCTCCAACATCATTCAGGAACTGGAGAAAAACGCTCAGGAGATCAACACCATCCTCTCCACCATTCAGGGCATCGCCGAGCAGACCAACCTGCTGGCGCTCAACGCCGCCATCGAAGCGGCGCGTGCCGGTGAACAGGGCCGTGGCTTTGCGGTAGTGGCCGACGAGGTGCGCGTTTTGTCACAGCGTACCCACAGCTCGACTGTCGAGATCCGCAGCATGATCGAAACCCTGCAACGCAATACCCAGGGAGCGGTCAGCACCATGCACGAAGGCCAGCAGCTGGCCCAGAACAGCGTGGATGACGCCAACAACGCCACCCATGCGCTGGAGCAGATCACCACCTCGATCAACCAGATCTCCGACATGGCGACCCAGATCTCCAGCGCAGCCGAAGAGCAACGAGCCGTCACCGACGAGGTAAGCCGCAACATTCAGGCGGTCAAAGATGTCTCGGACGAACTGGCGTTGGATGCAGACAGTTCACGTCATCTCTCTGAACAACTTAAAAATATTTCGGATGAACTGAGTAATCAGGTCGGTATGTTCCGCATTTGAGTATGAGTAAAGGGGGCGTATATGCCAAATGCCACTCAGTTAAGGCTCCAGAGGCCGCTCCCCTGATGTGTAAAAATCCGAAACCTTTTGATTTGGTTTCGGATTTTTTATGCTTATCGACTAAGGAAGAGGCGAACAAGTTGATTGCTCCTTCATCATAATCAGCCTACTCACGTTTATAATTTCATTACTCCATTCGCACCGTCCTAAAAACATCCGATTACATCTCTATCTTGTTGATATGAAACTGATATATCCATAGCTTACATTAAGTAACGTTAAAAACGTTTGCCATAGTTCTTACATGTGATTGAATATTCGCCGCTCAATTTTTGAGCATGCAAAGGTTATGGATATTAGAATGGATAGTGCAATGTTGTTGCCTGCGGAAAATGCGGGTCATACGAGCCCACCTCGTATGACCCTTTTATTATCTCGTCTGCAATTTGGGGCGAAGATGAATGTTTTGATGGGACTTATGTTGTTGTTAAGTCTCGGCGGTGCATTATTCAATGCGCTGTCAGCCAAGGATTCGGTGAGTGAGGCCCTGGAGTTTGGCCTGCAAAGTCAGGTGGAAAGTTATGCCGGAATCTTGGGCGATCTGAACAGCCGTATGGACGATCAGCAGTTTCACATCGAGGCTCGTGCCATTCTCAGCAAAGCACGATGGGGTGAGGGGCAAAGTGGTTACTTGTTCTTGGCTGACAAGCAAGGGCGCTTGGTGATCTTTCCGGCCAAACCGGAAAATGAAGGTAAGAGACCGAGTCCAGCTCGGGTGAATGAAACCGGCCGGGACATAACAGAGTCATTCTCAGATGTGATCCGGGATCAGCAGCCGGCATTTATACACTATGACTTCCAGAAGCCAGGAAGCACTCAGGTCCAAGGCAAGTCAACCTATCTGGTGCCAGTTGGCGAATATGTGTTGGGTTCGGGTATCTATCTGGACAGTGCCGATGCCGCTTTCTCCGCATACATGTGGAACAGTGTGAAATGCGTGTTGCTGACGATGCTGTCACTGGTACTTGTGGTCAAGCTGATTGCCAATACAATCCGTTTGCAAGTCCGCCTCTCGCTTCAAGGGTTGCAGCGCATTTCGGAGAGGATTTTGGATCACCAGGTTCCAATCTGGGGGCAAGATGAATTTTCCGCCATCAATCGAGAGCTGGAACAGACGCGCACTAATCTGGCAGAGCTGCTGTTCCTGCAACGTGGCAGTGCGGAAACATTGGCAGCAGCCTCAATTCAAATGAATACCGGTGTGCAGCAGGTCTCCCAGGCGGTCCATGAACAACACGGTCATTTGAACGAATTGGCGTCAGCTATGGAAGAAATGAGTGTCTCGATCCGTGATGTAGCTAATCAATCCCAGCACTGTGCTCTTGAAACGCGGGACGCAGATCTTTGTGCCCGAGGCGGAGAGCAGGAGATCACCAAGACGATTGGTTCGTTGCAGGGGTTGTGTGAGGAACTTACTCTCAGCGCTAAAGTCATTGATGAGGTGGAGCAAAAAGTACTGGTGATCAATCAGGTCGTTGATACCATCAATGGCATCTCGGACCAGACCAACCTGCTGGCGCTCAATGCGGCCATTGAGGCTGCTCGAGCAGGTAGCCATGGCCGCGGATTTGCCGTGGTTGCCGATGAAGTTCGTCAACTGGCGGGCCGTACACAACTGGCAACTAAAGAGATTGCTAGCATGATCGAGGCACTACGGCACAACACCCAACATGCGGTGTCGCGTATGGGAAGTTCAGTTTCCCAGGCTGAATCCGCCATGGCCGAGGCCCACATTGCCGAAGCCGCTTTCTCCCGAATTGCCAGCCAGACCAACCAGCTGAGCGAGCGTACCGACATGATTGCTACCGCAGCCGAGCAGCAAAGCCAAGTTGCCCAACAGGTGACGGGCGCCTTGAACCATATCCGAGAGGCGGTAGAAGAAACCGGGCGGGTGTTGGGTGAACTGACAATTGCCAGCAACTCACTTTCCAGCGAGGCCCATGGGCTGGAACAGGAAGTGAATCGCTACCGCTTACCAGGTTGAGCCGAAAGGAATACATAAATGTATAACGCGCCGAATGGCGTGTTTTTATTAGGGCTATTAACCCGGTTCCCATTGTGTTTCTAAATAACTAATTTTCTGCATTCCGCAGCTACGCAGCGAAGAGGTGAACCACCCTTGGTTTGCTAGGCACTCTGCTGCTGGTAAACTGCGCCGGACGAATTGAACATTATGTCTACCAATTCAAGATTACACCTAAAAATACACAAAAATAATTCCAACACTCAGGCTGACGCTCCAAAGGATGCCACTATGAATTTATCCATTAAAAACAAGCTGGTCTTGGCTATCGGGATCATCATCCTGGTGATCACCGGCCTGCAAGTCTGGTACAACACCTCACAACTGCGCACTGAAACCCAGAGACTGGTCTGGAACATCATTGACGAGAGCTCCATGGCCAACGTCAGGGGGATCTCCCGCTGGGTAGACTCCCGCATCAGCATGGTCAGCACCACCAAGGAAGCATTCACCAAAGAAGATGAACCCATCAGTCATCTGGCCCAAGCCATGAATGCCGGTGGCTTTGAGGGGGTCTATGTCGGTACAGCTAACGGCAAGATGATTGAGAGTAACCCCTCCGGCCTGCCAGCCGATTATGACCCCCGTCAACGTCCCTGGTACAAGGATGCGATGGCAGCAGGCAAACTGGTCATCACTGCGCCCTACGCCGATGTCTCTAACGGCAGTTTGATCGTCACCATCGCCGAGCCGTTCCAACGCGGCAACACCCAGGGGGTTATCGCCGGAGATGTCTCTATCAGCGCCCTTATCTCGGACATTCTGACGGTCACTACCGAGGGGACTTACGCCATTCTGGTCGACAGCAACGGCACCATCATCGCGCATCCCGATGCCTCCCTGAGTCTGAAACCCGCCACAACGCTAGCCCCCGAGTTGACCGCGTCTTACATCAATCAGATCGCTCATGACGGACAGATCAACGAGCTGGTGATCAGCGGTAAGAAAGAGGTCTTTGACTTTAACGCGATCCCCAACACCAATTGGTATTACGGCATGATGGTGGATGAAGAAACTGCCTACCAGTCGATACGCAGCATGGTCACCTCCTCCCTCATTCAGGGACTCATCACCATATTGATCGTGGCTGGCTTCTCCTATGTCGCCATCAACAGCTCGCTAGCGCCTCTGAAAAACCTGGGCGAGGCAATTGCCGATCTCTCCCGTGGCAACGGCGATTTGACCCGCCGCATCAAGATCGAGCGTGAAGATGAGGTGGGCGCGGTTGCCAAACACGTCAATACCTTCATTGAGCGGCTCCATGCGATGGTGCAGGATATCTCCAACTCCTCCGGCCAACTCAACCAGCAGGCCAAGTCCTCCCACAGCATGGCGGAGAAGGCCAATGAGGGGCTGGCACGCCAGCAAAACGATATCTCCCAGATCGCCACAGCGGTCCACGAGATGTCCGCAACAGCCATCGAAGTCGCTAACAACGCCGAGCAAACCGCCGAAGCGGCCCGCAGCTCCTCCAGCAGTTGCGAGCATGGCAAACAGGTGATCGCCCGAAACCAACGCTCCATCACCGATCTGGCCACCCAGGTGGAACAGGCCTCCAACATCATTCAGGAACTGGAGAGGAACGCCCAGGAGATCAACACCATCCTCTCCACCATTCAGGGCATCGCCGAGCAGACCAACCTGCTGGCGCTCAACGCCGCCATCGAAGCGGCGCGGGCCGGTGAACAGGGCCGTGGCTTTGCGGTAGTGGCCGACGAGGTGCGCGTTTTGTCACAACGTACCCACAGCTCGACTGTCGAGATCCGCAGCATGATCGAAACCCTGCAACGCAATACCCAGGGAGCGGTCAGCACCATGCATGAAGGCCAGCAACTGGCCCAGAACAGCGTGGATGACGCCAACAACGCCACCCATGCGCTGGAGCAGATCACCACTTCGATCAACCAGATCTCCGATATGGCGACCCAGATCTCCAGCGCAGCCGAAGAGCAACGGGCCGTCACCGACGAGGTAAGCCGCAACATTCAGGCGGTCAAAGATGTCTCGGACGAACTGGCA
Source organism: Aeromonas allosaccharophila (assembly GCF_000819685.1). GTDB lineage: Bacteria > Pseudomonadota > Gammaproteobacteria > Enterobacterales > Aeromonadaceae > Aeromonas > Aeromonas allosaccharophila. Next base: position 8,809 of record NZ_CDBR01000014.1, read on the forward strand.
GTGGATGCAGACAGTTCGCGCCATCTCTCTGAACAACTTAAAAACATTTCGGGTGAACTGAGTAATCAGGTCGGCATGTTTCGCATATGAGTATCAATAAAGAGGACCGCCAGACACCAATGCCAGTAAATTAAGTATTCGTTTGTGTGACTAGATGTTCAAAATTCAGAATATCGAAGAACATTTCTACAATTAAAGGGTTCACTAGGCTCTAGCCCTGCCGGCAAGCAATAACAAGAGGGAGGCATCATGCCTCCCTCACTCTTTAGCACTGAACAATTAAAAAATATCCGCCTCACCAAAGTGACATCTAACTGTCATTAATGGCTCCTATGATATTTCACTTATTTTTTCATAACGATAGATAAGGATTATCATGACTTTCCCGCGCTCTTCTTATGTTGCTTTGGCCGTCTCGCTGGTCTTGCTTGGCGGCTGCCAGTCAGAGAACGAATCGTCTGCCGACAGCCAAGGCAAAACAGCCTACCAATACAGCACCAAAGCGGTCTACAGCCCGCAGCAGCAGGCAGAGAGCTACGAGCCAGCACCTCAAGGGTTCAGCCCGGTCTTTACCGAGATGGTGGCGCGCCACGGCTCACGTTCACTTTCCAGCCCGAAATATGACGTGCTGACCAAGCTGGTATGGGAAGAGGCGCAGCGTCAGGGGGCGCTCACCACCCTCGGGCTGGGGTTGGGAGGCAAGGTCGATCTGGTGACGGCCGCCAACCAGAAACTGGGCTATGGCCTACTCTCGGCGCTGGGCAAGGAGGAGCACGCCAATCTCGCTACCCGACTGGCGGTGCGGCTACCGACCCTGCTCAACAGCAGCGAGCCCCACTGCATCAAGGTGGTCACCTCGGGCAAGGACAGGGCCAACGAAAGCGCCTTCTACTTTATGGAGAGCCTCAAGCGCGACGTGAACTATGTCAGCGACTCGGCGCAGTGTTACCTCACGCAGGATGGCCCCTCGAAGATCGACAAAAAGCTGGTCAACAAGTTCGAGCTCTACTTCCACAAGACTACGCCCGAGGGGGATTACGCCCACTACCTGCCCGCCTATGAGAGCTACCAGCGCTTTATCGGCGACGAGGATGCCGGGATAGCCCCGGCCCCCGAGCTGGCCAAGGCGCTGGATCAGCTTAAAAACCTGAGCAAGACCAAAGAGATGGCCCGCAGCATGCTGGAGCGTATCTACAGTAAGGACTTTGTCGACTATCTGGCGGGCGGTGTCGAGTTTGTCGCCGTCAACCCGGAGGATGGCGGCATGACCTATGTGCGCGACGAAGTGGATGCCGCCCTGATGCTCTACAACCTCTTTATCATCGGCCCCGGCATGATCCGCGAAGCGCAGGCACAGGGCAGCGAACCCTGGGCGCTGGAGCAGTTCCTCACTCCGGAGGAGTCGGCCTGGTTCTCCTACCTCTCCGATGCGGAAGATTTCTACGAAAAGGGGCCGAGCTTTGCCAACCAGAGCGCCCCCTACGCCATTGCCCAGCCGCTGCTCGACGGCCTGTTTGGCGAGGTGCAACGTCAGGTGGTGGAAGGCGAGCAGAGCCGACGGGCCACCCTGCGCTTTGCCCACGCCGAAGCCATTATCCCCCTCGCCGCCCTGATGAAACTGGAAGGTAGCCGTCAGGGGGCCAGCCCGGATCAGCTGTTCAGCCAGCAGAACAACGAGTGGCGCGGCGGCTGGGTCTCCCCCTATACCGCCAATATTCAGTGGGATATCTATCAGAACAGACAGCGGCAGGTGCTGGTCAAGATGCTCTACAACGAAAAAGAGATCGCCTTTAAAACCGGCTGCCAGCCCTACCAAAGCGGCAGCCACTACTACGACTTCGAGGAGCTCAAGCGCTGCTACGGCTTTAACATAACTCAGTAAGGGGTCATCAGGGGGAGACTGAGATCTCCCCTATTCTCACTTTTTTCATTAGCTTTGGCTTGGATAAGCACCAATTTTTCACACTCGTACAGGCGCTAACTTCGTGTAACGTTCAGCATCTTTATTTAGAGGGCAGAGTAATCCACTTAAATTAGACATATGTCATACAATAATCTATTTTTTTGTACTCAAAAGACTGGCATAGTACTACTGCTTCGAACAAATATGAGAAAAGATAGCAAGGATGCACACTCTTCATCAAACCTCTAAAACTCACCTCCCTCGCTTAGATGCGTTACGCCATCTTCAAGCGCTTGATTCTCCAACAGAAGAGCGTTTCATTCGTATAACTAGAATGGCTCGCAATATTTTTGATGTGCCGATAGCCCTAATCTCATTCGAAGACAATGAACGTGAGTGGGCCAAGCCTTGTTATGGTCTAAACATCCATGAACCCCTCCCTAATTTTTCTTTTTGTAAACATGGTTTTCTCAAAGAACGCATGATTGTTATTGAAGATGCTACTAAACACCCGTGTTACTATAATAATCCAATGGTTATAGGTGAGCCATACATTAGATTTTATGCTGGGCACTCATTAGTAATAACCGATGGGTTGCATATCGGTTCATTGTGTATCATAGATAGTAAGCCCAAAGTTTTTGGAGATAAAGATAGATCTTTACTCTCAGACTTGGCATTAACTGTTGAAAGCGAGTTGCGCGCAGTCCAAATGGCAACGATAGATGAATTGACTGGGCTAACTAATAGGCGAGGTTTTATTCTTCAGGCTGAACAGTGCTTGCAACATGCATTTAGAACAAAGCGGCCCCTTTCACTTTTATTTATAGATTTGAATAAATTCAAATCTATAAATGATATATATGGTCATGATGTCGGAGACGATGCATTGTGTCAAGCAGCTCGCTTAATAAATATTATATTTAGAAATGCGGATATCTGTGCTCGATTAGGTGGTGATGAATATGTGGTTTTACTCCCAGAAACTAACATTGACAATATTAATTCTATTAATCGGAGAGTAATTAAAGCCTTCGATGAGTTCAATAAACATTGTAGCAAGGCCTATACCCTATCTTGCTCTATAGGTGTTGTTAGCTATGATGCAACTACACCACCCGACCTAAACTTGTTGCTCCGTTTGGCGGATGAGGCTATGTATCGTTGTAAGCACAATTTATGAATTATAAGCTCCCTGTTAGCACATGATTAAAGAGCGCAGTTAACTAGCGTGACAATAATATGCAATAATGGAAATAACAAGACAATTCCTATTCATGTACATTTTGAAATTATAATCACTTAATAGTTCGATTATGTGCCCATACAGTAACCGCAACTCTAGATTTTAAATTTAGTTTTCTTAGAATATTCCTCACATGTATTTTTACCGTCCCGTGAGAAATAAATAATAATTTTGAAATGACTTTGTTTGAATGACCTTCAGCAAGAAGTTTTACTACATCAATTTCTCTATGACTTAATGATTTAATAATACCAATATCACTTTCTGATAATAAACTTGACATCGTTTTATTGTTTAGCTGAGGGCTTTCAACTGATGTATCTGCACATATACTCTTAATGCAGCTGATTAAATCAAGCGGTTCTATATCTTTTGAAAGATATCCATTGGCTCCGAACCTAAACGCTTCTACAACATCAATTTCCAAATCTGATTCTGTGAAGATAACAACTTTGCTTTTTATTTTCTTTGCTCTAATTTTCTTTAGCGTGTCTAATCCATTAAGTACTGGCATTTTAAGGTCAAGCAATATTAAATCTGGTTCATATTCTACTGCTAGCTCTAATCCTTCTTTACCATTGCTAGCCTCCGCGATTACGGTCATAAAGCAATCTGTTGAGAGTGTAGTTTTGACTCCTGCTCGCAATATAGAATGGTCATCTATAAGCAAGACTTTTAATGCTTGCATTTCTTCGATTGAAACTATGTTATCCATAACTACATTCTCAATGCCATGTTAGCTTCATACTACACCATGAATGCACAAAAAACTATAAATCAACCTCTTAACCTGCATGCCGGATGAGGCTATATCATAGCACATAGCTATGTATTTCTAAAATTTCGCCCTCAGTCGTTTGACTAGAAATACTAGCTATAAAATATGAGTATCAACGGCATGATTAGGATTTTAAAAATGGAGTAGCAGTTTCTCATATGCATTTCAAATAAATATTTAATGAACATGGACTTTATAATGCATATGACTAAATGAAATTTAGTTTCACATTACAATATTAGAGCATAATTAGAGCTTTTTCTACATTAATGCCAAATGACAGTACTCCAATTACTTGCCCTTTATACCATACAGGATAATTTAATCGACATAAAAATAACTTACTAGATGCATCAAACTCAATCGATGGCATTTTAAACCGATTATTGCTCTGGTCGAATCGCCCTAGTGAATTGATGTGTCTGTATTCATTGGCCATTTTTAGGGTTTCGATGATCTTTTCTTCATCTCCTTGCCAGTAATCAGATGTTAGGTTACTCGCAGCAGTTAAGACACCTCGCTCATCCGTCAACATGATTTCAGTTATATATGGAGTTTGAATTGTCAAACCCTTCAATGACCTTGAAATGGTTGAGTTTAGTATGTTCGTTATCCAGCTTGGTGCGAATGAGTTATTTTCTACCATAGAACGCCATAGCTGGTCTCGTTGTAATATAGCTTCTATTTTTATGTGTTTATTTTTCAAGTTTGCTAATTTCAGTGTATTGATTAACTCCTGGCTTTTCAAAAGTGAACGATACATTCTATTTACAGCAACTTCAATTGTTTCTTGTTCACTGGCGGATAAGAATAGATTTGATTGGTTGCACTCTGATATTTTACTATTAAACATATCTATAATTGACGGGTGTTCAAGTAAGACATGGTTGGCTATATACACGCCCATGGGTGCATACTTTTCAAATCGTTTATGAAGAAGTAAGTTTAAACTTATATCAGACTTATTTAATTCACGAACCACACTTTCATCTGCGAGAAATAAATCAATTCGTCGCCTCTGTAATAATTTTAATAAACTATCTGAATTATTAACTGATTGATATATGGGCATATTATTTCTTAACAGCCATGTTTCTTGGCTACTTCCTCTTAGCACGCCTATTTTACTTTTATTTAATGCGTCATGAGTTTTCCTAGATATTGACGAGAGACTAAACCAGTACCACTTATCCAAAACTATTGGCGCACTGAGTTTTGCGTATTTATTAATATTAGGCTGATCTATAGAACTGAAGAAACCACTGGAGCGCCCCATAACTAAATCTAATTCTGCGCGCTTGGGGGGAACTATCTTAAATTGATATTGAACGCCTATCTTATCCAAAACACATTTTACAGTATCCACTGCGTAACCTTTGAGGTTGCCATCCTCAACGGTTTGGTATGGAGGTGCTAGACTGGTTTCAAGGCGTAAATTAGCCGGAGTCGCGGCATAAACAACCTGCAATAATACTATTAAAACACACAGCATGGCTGTAGTAACTCTCATCACATAAGACCCATTGATAATTAGTTGTTTTTATCTGGTTTTTTGTGATCTAACTCAACATAGAATCAGAATCGAGATCACTCTTCTGAATATAGCGGCCGTTTTGATTATGGGCTAGGGCAACCGTGATTTCAGATAGTAAGTGCAATACCCTGGCCCGAGGACGGGGCTTCTCGCGCAAAAAGTGATGAGATTCAGCGGCACATTCGGTTAAATCAACCCCCTTGATGCTCGAGTGACAGATTAACTCATATCATCAGTCAAGAAATCCACAAGGGTACGTGTTGTCACAGGCAAATGCTTGCGCGAAGCATACAGCGCATAAATTCCAAGTTCAGGCATGCTGTAACCTGGAAGCAAATGCACCAATGCACCTGCGCTAATGTGAGCAGTAGTGGTAAATGCCGGCAAATGGGCTATTCCCTCCCCTGCCAGTGCCGCATGCAGCAGCACCATAGTATCATTCGCCGCAAAGTTACCGGATACCGATACCTCCTCAAACTCATGACTCTCTAAAGAGTCCGAAGGAGTGCCGAAACGCCAAATGTTGCCGAGGCGCGTATGGTTCAAACAATTGTGCTTAATCAGATCGATTGGCTTAAGTGGTATACCTTTACGCGCCAAGTAGCTGGGCGCGGCACAGACAACCGAGGGACAACAAGCCAACAGCCGCGCAATCACCCCCGGCGCCAACTCATTGCCAACTTGGATGGCCAGATCAATTCGTTCTTCAATCAGATTGACCGCACGATCAGCTAACACCATTTCGACTGAGGTTTTGGGGTATTGTGCCGCATATCGTGACATGGCCCCAGCCAGATAAGATTGACCAAAAGAAATGCTGCTAGCAACGCGGATCAAACCATGCGGTTCCGCATTCTTGCTCATCACTACGGAGTCAATCTCATCGGTCAGTAACAGAACCTGACGACAGTACGGCAGAATGTCGTTACCGGCACTGGTTAGCCCCAGACTTCGACTAGAGCGATGCAGCAAACGAATCCCAAGCGATTTCTCCAGAGAGGCGATATAGCGCGTGGCCATCGCCCGCGATATATCCAACTTGTTTGCCGCAGCAGTGAGGCTACCTAAATCGACGACATCCACAAATACCCGCATTGCAAAGAAGCGATCCATAAACCACCTATAATGTTCGGAATGTGCAACCTTGTAATGCACATCCTGGTGTTTATTTGTCCGAATTTCGCAACCATAATTCATTTCATACTGTATTCACAAAGGAATGATCACCTTGAATAAACTTTTAGCCGTCATCGTCGCCTCTTTACTCATCTTAGGAAGCACGGCTCACGCTGAAACACCGCCACTGGTGGCTTCGATGCACAGTACTGTTTCGCCCTCGCTAACCGGTTGTCCGTCAACGACGATTGACCAACTTTTCAACGAGTTCGGTCGTACCGGTAAGATGCCACCGGAACTTGGACGCTGGCTCAACGAGCCGCAGGAACAAATCATTGAGCCGTATCAGGCATTCGATAATGTCTATAACGTTGGCATTTGCTGGGTTTCAGCCTGGTTGATCAAGACCAGCGATGGTCCGGTCCTGATTGATACGCTGTATGGGATGTATACCGACCAGCTGATTGAAAACATCAAAAAGATAGGGGTTAATCCAGCCGACATCAAACTAGTGTTGCTAACCCATGGTCACTTCGATCATGTCGGTGGCGTATCCAAAATAAAGGCGCTGACCAATGCAAAATTTGTTATGACGGCAGAAGGCTGGCGCGAAGCTCAAGCTGACGCTCAAAAATCGCAAGGCACACCGGAAGCATGGGCGATGCCTGCTGCTGCTGACATTATTGTTAAAGATGGCGACGTGATTACCGTGGGAGATACCAAGTTCTACGCCTACGCAACGCCTGGCCATACTTGGGGGACCACCTCGTATGCAGTGGATGTAAAAGACGGCGATAAAATCCATCGTGCTATCACGATAGGAGGATTGGGATTAAATGCGATTGATGGGATCACACAGGTCGAGGCTTACATCAACAGCGTAGATCGCATCAAGGCTATGGTTAATGCTTCGCAAAATCCGATTGAGGTGCATCTGACTATGCATCCCTTCAGCACCGGCCTCACCGAAGCTAAAGAGCTGCTGAAAACACGTAAGCCTGGTCAGCCACATCCGCTGGTTGATTCAGCTGGTCTGAACAAGCAATTAAACACTCTTCGTGCCGGAGCTGTAGAGAGACTTGCGGTCGAACAGGAACGAGCGAGCAAGCAGACGCCGAACAATTAAGAGCCTATGGGCGATTCACAGGTCAGTGAACAGGATTATATAGGTAACACCACTTTCTAATCAGTTCAACTCCCCGTCATTCATAATGCGGATTGTGGAATGAGCCGAATGAGGGCTATTATCGACTCACAATACGAGCCGAATGGGGTGTCAATTCGGCTCATTTTTGGCATTGCACTGCTTGCCCGCGACACAGAATCAACGAGGTTATCGATGGCAGCAGACTGGATTTGGCAACACGAGGACTGGCCACATTTTTGCTGGCAAGATAAGCAGTTACTGCCACGGCAACGCCAAGCGCACCGTAATCTGGGGTTGCTCCAGGGCCTTCACTTATCAGTTCACAACACAACACTGGCGCATCAGACACATGCCCTAGATACGCTGCTGGCCAATGTCGTCGCGTCCTCAGCTATCGAGAATCAGAAACTGAACACGCAGTCGTTGCGTGCATCTCTGGCATGTCGCCTCGGGATAGTGGAGCAGTCCCCCTACCCTACCTCAGTTAGATCCGAGGGACTGACCGCGATGATTGTGGATGCAATTAACAGCGATGAGCAGTTGACGCTTGAACGCCTGCTGCAATGGCATCGCTGGCTTTTTCCCGCAGATGACCGGAGATCGCATCATATACGCGTTGGCCAACTGCGTGGTGATGAGCCGATGCAGGTGATATCCAGAGCACGAGATCGACTGACCGTGCATTTCGAGGCACCACCACGAGAGGGGCTGGAGGAGGCATTGGCGACATTTGTCGACTGGTTCAATACCAGTTTCGATGATCCCTGCCTAGATCCATTACTGCGAGCCGCTATCTGCCATCTCTGGTTTGTCACGTTACATCCGTTTGATGACGGTAACGGACGGATTGCCCGAGCCCTCACCGATCTTGCACTCTCTCAGGCCGACAACCAGAGCATCAGTCTGTATGCAATTTCGACAGTGATTTTTGAGCGTCGAGCTGATTACTATCGCGCTCTGGAGCAGACTCAGAGAGGAGGCTTGGATGTCACAGAGTGGCTGGTTTGGTTTTTGGACACACTCAACGTCACGCTGGAACAGGCACAACAATCATGCACCCAAACTCTGGCCCGGCAACGTTTCTGGCAGCAACACGCTAATGACCAATTGTGCCCTGAACAGGTAATGATCCTGAACTATTTGATAGGCAGTGATGATGATCGCTGTTTGCAGAGCATTAGTGCCAGTCAGTATCAAATTATTGCTCAGGTGAGCAAATCTACAGCCACGCGCCATCTTACTGATCTACTGGAAAAAAACTGCCTAGAAAAAGAGCCTGGTGGAGGCAGAAACACACGATATCGGCTCAAATTGACACCTGAAAAGTAAGCCAATTTATAATATGAGGTGGGTGATTACTGGATTTGCCCCATAGAGCCAGACACTTGCACCTTGTCCATGAATGCTAACTTGTAGGGGGGGAGTGCCGATCGGATTCTCGCCTTCTCAGTTAGTTCCATCCCGAAGCATCGATTTGGGCAAGAACGCCCCGCATCTTTATTCATCACACCGAAAGAGCAAGCAGAGTTCGCTATATTTTGCAAGATCACTCGAGCATATGATGAAAATACTTCTCATTTTGCTGTTCAAGCTATCCTAAGGGTCCCGTAAGAAATCACTAATCTATCCTCACAGAGTGAACATCTTCAGGTGATAGAACCTTTACTCGTGTATACGTGAACTTTATCATTAGGCACATCACACTTTAAGGTAGCTATTTAATTTAGTGATTTTACTTAGCTGAAGCATTACTGTTTGGAGAGAATAAATGGCAAGGAAAAGGCGGACATCAAAGAAACTTGGAGATTTTTATCTAATTATACTTGCCATCGTCATCTTTATTACTATCAAGATAATTGAAGCTATTAAAGCGGTTCCTTGGCAATTTTGGGTGGGTGCATTCTGCGTTTTATTTCTTTTTTTCACATACCGTTACAAAAAAACCACCGACAAACCAGAAAAACCAACAGTTACAGCCACACCTCATCCAACTAAGCACACTTCACCAGTGCATCGAGAGCCGCCGAGGGCAGCTTTCACGCCATCACATGCCCCCAGTCATTCGAAAGCTATAGCCAACGCGGATACAAAGATGCAACCAGAGGCGTTACCACACCAACAACCGAGTCCAAACACTGAAGATCTGATCAAGGTATCGGCCTCTGACCTCATGATTTCTGGAGTATCAACCCCTTTTGAGCCCACGACCTTGGATGCAAACTCTTTTGCCAAGACAAAGCCAGATCCAGCTATTGATGCGCCACCAGCCTCCCTTGATTTTGATGACGATGTTTTTACTGTTTTGTCCCTGACAGATAACGATACGGAACTACCCGCGCCCGAGTTCAGCATATCTTTTTCATTCGGAGAACGCAGCCCATCCGTTGTGCCTTCTGAGCAAAACGTACTCTTCACCTCTTCTGAGCTAATGCCTGCGGGGCCCTGCATGGTTGGCCGCTGGATGTCCCCAGGTGAAGAGATCACTCTTGCTGGTCTCAAAATTAGCGGCGGTATGTTTTATGTCGGCAACACCAGGCTGGATGGAGGCCTCTTTGAAGAGCCATCACTTATCGATCCACAAGCCCTTGTTACCATCAAAGATGCGCCCTCAGATCTTCCTCTGCATGGATATTATCCGAGCTATAAAAATCTCACTGCCGACGCCAAGAAAAGATATTTGCAATGGATTGCGAATGGGCGCAAAGACCCCGACGTCGCAATTGGGTTTGTTTTCATCTTTTTCTATGGCCTTGAGCGCCGGTATTTTATTGATGCCAAAAGAGACGAGCTAGCCAAAAGAGAGATGCCATTTATTCTTGCCGAAATAGCCAGATTGGTGACCATCTATTCGGCGCACCCCTCTTTCACAAGATATGCCACCAATTTTCTCGAATATGGGATGGCGAAGAACATCAGCAAGGAATATTACCTTTTCCCCGCACAAGAGGCCGATCCGCTCAGCTACCACGTCCCTATTTCGCTGAAAATCTGCCTCGGGCAACTGGTTAGAGACGGCAAGCCGGTTCCTGCCGATTGGGCTTTGCTCTGGGCGACCTGTACCCCAACAATTTCCTTACGGACCCCCGCGCAGCGCTGCTTTGATATCTTCAAGGCTATGTTCATCGACACCTATAAACGGGAGTATGGCGATGGCATCAAACTGAAAGAGCTCAAATCCCGTGTCGAGGTTTCCTATGCGCCGTCTTCTTATGCCGTCAGCCAATTCATTGAGCGCTGCGTCACCAATCTATCTGATGTCTCCTTCTCGCAGCCATACATCAAAAAGCTGAGTAAGGTTGTTGACCTTTGCACCTCCTTGCTTGAGCCATATAGCCGGTATCTAGGGAGAAATGTTGGGGCAGAAAACACCTTGGAAGCTTTGCTTCATCTGCCATATCAGTATTGGCCAACAGCCATGAAACAACCGTTCGTGACCCTGGAAGAGTTTGTTGGTGTTGATGCCATGCTTCTGCCTTGGTCTGACCTTGCAGCTCGTATCAACATCAACAGCACGGGAGGCCTCAATAAAGCGCAGTATGAAGGTTTGGCTAACATCTTGGCTCACTACCATATGAGCATCGAGCCTCACCCAGAGGGAAGCAATAAGCGCCCGAAGGGAGACGAACCGGTTGTTATCTATCCGATAAATCCGCAAGAAACGCTGAACAAAAATCAGAGCAGTGTGGATACTGTGTCCGCATTTGTAGATCTGGCCTGTGTTGTCCTGAATACCGACGAAGATAAATCGGAAGTCACGATCGCTTTCCTCAAGGAACAGATCGGTTCAATGACCTTCCTGACCCACTCTCAATCAGTTCGACTGATCGCAAAAGCGCTACTGGGCACTCAGGCTCCTCCTACCCTGTCGATCGTAAAGAAAGCCATCGATGCCTTGGATGGTGAACAAAAGGCTTTAGTCGGCAAGCTGCTCGTCGCCTTTGTGAAAGCTGACAACTCGATCACCCCAGCCAAGGTGAAGGTACTGGAACAGCTGTATAAGCTGATCTCTTTGGATGTGAAACAGGTCTACTCAGACCTCCATTCAAATGAGGCCAGGATCGTATCAACGAGCAAATCTAGCTGCGTGACCAAGGCTACTGGCAGTGCCTCCAGTTTGGATATGGCTCGGGTGGCACAGCTCAAACAAGAGACCTCACAAGTCACTGCAATGCTCGCATCAGTGTTTACAGAGAATGATGGTGAACATGATGATATCCACCAGCCACAACAGGCCAAGACCGAAGTGTCATCAGGTCAAACGGTCGAGCCGACAACCCTTGGGGATACCCATTCTCTGTTTGGCCTTGATGATGATCTAAGCCAATTCCTCAGGGCTCTGCTTACCCGTCCGGAATGGGCTCGTGATGATTTGTCTGTACTTGCCAGCACCATGGGCCTGATGCTCGATGGCGCACTTGAACAAATTAACGAAGTCATGCTCGATCACTTTGATGAAATGCTGATCGATGGTGATGACCCCTTTGAATTGAACACCGACCTTCTGGAGCAAATTCCTCATGAGTAAAATCAGGCCAAAAGAGCGCGACGCCGTAATCCAATCCTTAAGAGCGGGTGTCGTGCCCAAGGTGGGTCAGCATCTCATCCAGGTTGGCCGCAAAAACGAAATTGACGCCTTCATGGCTGACATCCATCGCGTTGCCGATACAGGTTCATCATTCAGGATCGTTATCGGGGAGTATGGTGCCGGTAAAACCTTCCTTCTCAACCTTGTGCGAGCAATCGCGCTTGAGAAGCAGCTTGTTACCGTTCACGCCGATCTCAATCCCGATCGCCGACTGCATGCCAGCGGCGGCCAAGCGCGGTCCCTCTATTCTGAACTCGCCAAGAATATGTCCACCCGCACGAAACCTGATGGCGGTGCACTTGCTGGTGTAGTGGAGAAGTTCATCGCTCAGGCGAAAAATGAAGCCAAGGCGAATGGCTCACAACCTGAAGCTGTCATCCGGAAGAAGCTGGAAGATCTCGCCGAGATGGTTAATGGCTATGACTTTGCCGAGGTGATCGCCGCCTACTGCAAAGGGTTCGAAGATGGCAATGACCAGCTGAGGCATGACGCCATCAGATGGCTTCGGGGCGAATTCTCAACCAAGACCGATGCCCGCATGGCGCTGGGTGTCCGGACCATCGTTGATGATGCCACCATGTATGATCAGCTCAAGCTGATGGCCCGTTTCGTTCAGCTGGCAGGCTATTCAGGCTTGCTGGTATGCCTTGATGAGATGGTGAACCTCTATAAGCTTGCCAACACCCAGGCTCGCAACTCCAACTACGAACAAATCCTGCGGATCCTCAATGATTCCTTGCAAGGGACGTCGGTCGGGCTCGGGTTCATCCTTGGCGGCACTCCCGAGTTTTTGATGGACACCAGACGCGGCCTCTTCAGCTATTCAGCCCTGCAATCCCGTTTGGCCGAGAACAGCTTTGCTCAGGATGGGCTGGTGGATTACTCAGGGCCAGTACTGCGCCTCTCAAGCCTGACCCCTGAGGATTTCTACGTTCTCCTTGAGAAGTTGCGGCATGTCTATGCCTGTGGTGATGAAACCCGTTACACATTGCCAGACGAAGCGTTACCGGCATTTATGGCCCATTGTGAGAGCCGGTTGGGGGAAAGCTATTTCAGAACCCCCAGAACGACGATCACCGCCTTTGTGAACCTGCTGGCCGTCCTGGAGCAGAACCCTGATGCAAACTGGAAAGAGCTCATTGGCTTTACTGACATCAAATCTGATCAGGGAGCGGAGTTAGAATTGGCAGTGGAGTCCGATGATGAATTCACCTCGTTCCAGCTCTGACTCCCGACATTTTGAACGGCTGGATGAGCGGATCCGGCGCTGGGTGTGGCAAAAGGGGTGGACCTCTCTTCGTGATGCGCAAGAGCGGGCGATACCGGCCTTATTGGGGGCAGATACAGACGTGATCATCGCTGCTGCCACCGCTGCGGGTAAAACTGAAGCGGCCTTCTTGCCGATATTCACGGTGCTACTGAACAGCCCCGAGCCCGCTACGGTTCTATACATCAGTCCTCTCAAAGCACTGATCAATGATCAATGGGGACGGCTCAACGAGCTCTGTGACTCATTAGAGATCCCCGTTACTGGCTGGCATGGTGATATCGCCTATAGCAAGAAGCAGAAATTCTTGAGGAGCCCCAACGGGGTGTTGTTGATCACCCCTGAATCCCTGGAGGCCCTCTTTGTGAATCGGGGGTCATCCATCCCTGGGATGATGGCCAACATCAAGTACATCGTGATTGATGAGCTGCATGCCTTCATCGGCTTTGAGCGAGGAAAACAGATCCAATCCCTGATGCATCGTGTTGAGCTGGCCATCGGTCGTCAGGTCCCCCGCGTTGGGCTCTCTGCTACTCTCGGGGATATGTCGCTCGCGGCAAAATTCTTGCGCCCTTCCCTACCTGATAGCGTCCAGCTCATCGAGTCAAAGGATGGTGGCCAGGAGCTAAAGGTCCTCATCAAAGGCTGTATCGAAGGTAAAACGGAACCAGACGAAGAACGAGATGAAGACGACCCGACTTCTCCCTATGTAGTCATCAGTAACGACTTGTATCGTGCACTCCGCGGGTCAAACAACCTGGTATTTCCCAACTCCAGATCGAACGTTGAAAAGTACACAGACCGTTTACGTCGCCTTTGCGAACAAGATAAGGTCCCAAACCAGTTCTGGGCGCACCACGGCAGTTTGTCGAAAACATATCGTGAAGAAACTGAACAGGCTTTGAAGTCGGGTGATGTGCCAGCGACAGCTATTTGCACCAGTACGTTGGAGCTCGGGATCGACATTGGCTCCGTTAAAAGTATTTGCCAAATCGGTCGACCACCTGCGGTGTCTTCATTGCGGCAACGTCTTGGTAGGTCCGGACGCCGTAAGGGAGAATCCGCAATCCTTCGCGGCTACATCATCGAGCGCGAACTCTCCCCCAATACAAGTATCTCAGATTCACTACGTGAGGACCTGATCCAAACTATCGCCATGGTCAGGCTACTGATCGGTGGTTGGTTTGAGCCTCCCCTTGCTGGTGGCTTGCACGCCTCAACTCTAGTTCAACAGATCCTTTCTGTTATCAGTGAGCGCGGCGGCATCATGGCCAGAGACCTTTGGCATAGTCTACTCTCCCCTGGTGCGCCTTTTGAAGGATTCACATCTGATGACTTTATTGGGCTTCTCAAGCAGATGGGCAGCTTGAAATTGATACAACAGGACTCATCAGGTTTGCTGCTGCACGGTGAAGTAGGCGAAAAACTCGTTAACAATCACGAATTCTACGCATCATTTGTCAGTGATGAGGAATACCGACTTATCTGCGCCTCTACTCAGGTTGGGTTGATCCCGATAAGCAGACCTCTGATTACAGGCCAGAAGATCATTTTTGCCGGTCGCCGCTGGCAAGTTCTCCAAGTCAATGAAAAAAAGAAATTTATACTGGTGGCCCCCTCAAAAGGTGGGACTCCTCCTGTCTTCGATAACTGCTTGGCCTCTGTACACGAAAGAGTCAGAGGAGAAATGCGCAATGTGCTTGCTGGTGGCTTTGATGTTCCATTTCTTGATGCCAAAGCACAAGAACTACTGGCCGAAGCGAGAGAAAACTTTAAACGCTATGAACTTGACTCGACCACATTGATTGAAGTGGGCAGTAATGCCGTGCAGCTATTCCCATGGTCCAGTGATATTGCGCATGATGCGTTTGTTCTGTTGATGCAAAAAAATGATATTGATGCTGTTAATGAAGGCATTTACATCTTAATTAATTGTACCAAAGAAAAAATGCTGAATATTATGGCCAGCATTAATGACTCACATATACTATCGACAAATCTACTAAACGGAGTCCAAAACTTAAATAGAGAAAAGTGGGATTGGGCACTTCCTGATAGGCTTTTGCGTAAATCATTCTCCTCACTTAGGTTAGATCTGGAAGGTGCATTAGGAATCTGTAAGAAGGTCATACTCATGCATGGAAAATAAGTTTGCTACTGAACTGGCTAAATAGTTTTTCCGAATAGTAGATCACGGTACTCGTACCGCTTCTACAGGTGACATGGAGCACACATCGTCGCTGAGCCTTGTCACTTCAGGTGTTGCCGTCAGATTGCAAAAATCCCTTACGCCACAAGTCTGCCGGCAAGATGTAGCACTATTAGGATCAGTTATTTAGCTGACAGAATAAATCTATAACAATATGGTCTTTCCTCGCTTTGCGAGAATTATTTGGCCACTCCTTCCCCTTAAAGCCAGAGAGCTGTTGTTTATATAATCAATCTCTTTCTGGTTAGCAACTCAGTCATACGCAGCAGCACATGAAATCACTTCCCGATGTTGGGTGGAGAAATACTCAGGTTGGCTCATTAAATAAGTGCTAGGACTTGTATGGACATTAATACCCATCATAGTTGCCTGACACCGCTTAGATTGTATGCAGGACAAAGGAGATGGTAATGCTTTGTTGCAAGAGAACAAAAAGTGGCCAAGATCTGCAAACCAAGGCCACTCATCATCTCCCCATACCTTTAGGTATCCATGCCAGCCAAGCTAGCAACCTTTTCCAACAGCGATGACTTGCTGTTCTCCCTGAGGCGCAGGATGCCAGTTGTTAGTGTCGAAAGATAAAGACGTATCAGTGGCTCATCAAGCAAGTCAGCTTCAACCACAGAGTACTGAACCAGGCCACTATTTCCTGTTTTTATTGGTGCAAACACCATCAAGTCATGCAAATTTGAGAAGCCAAAAGCAGATTGTACAGCAAGCTGTGGGGGCACAAAGTAGCGAATAAATATCCCATTATCTTCAATAAATGAAGTGTCTCGCCATCTGACATTCTCTGCAACCTTTTCAGCAGGTGTTAAATAAAAAGGAAGCAATGCACTATCTCGGGAGCGACTATAGTACCCCTTGAGTAAACCACCTTCATCAGCGATAGTTGCAAGAGCAGTATCTATAGATTGATAGCGACTGTTAAGGATAATCTTGGGAATGAAGCTTCCAGAGAATCGTCGCAAGTAGCGGCCCGACGACTCGTCGATGACATACATGCTATCCCCCTGAAAGTTTTTGATGAATGGGAATCGTCGTCGCAACGTTTCTTTCTGCTCTAACCCGACTTCGGGGTAAAAATCACTGTCTACAATGCTCAACTGCCCATCAGTAACAATGACCCTCGCAGATGCGAGATATTCCAGTGGCTTTCGAAACTCCCCGCTTTCTTGAAGAAAAACTTTGTCTATAAATACCAGAGTATATTTTCCTTCTGGAGTAAGAGGCGAAAGCGGGATGGAACCGATAGCAAAACAGTGTTTTATTGCAAGCTCGACAGCACATCTGCGTAAGGCATCTTTCTTGCCAGCGATGTCTATAGCATTCCCGGCCGTGATGTCTATCCCCTGCATGACCGGAATATTGACCGCTGCGGACCCACCACCTCGTCTGTACAGTTTTGAAAACTTAGCCCATGTGTAAGCATCGACATCTTCTTTTGATGCCATTTGGTTGGATAGTGCATGATAGGCATCCCACGGACGCTTGAGTGAGTCCTCCTCGACCCGGATACTACTGTCATTGTCGTCATTACTGGCCTTATTGAGTACAAGCCAAGCATCTTGCGTACTCAACTCTTCCACCCAGGCCGCAGAGTCTGCTGTTCGGCCATCATTGTAAAACTTGAATGCATCAAACTGCACATTATCTAAAGAAAGAGCCTCTATGATATTCGATTGATCTGTTTGCGAGAGTTGAGTATCAGTATTGTTGATGATCGTCAGTTCACGCGATACCTTCCTGATAGCGTCAAGCTTTAGGTGAGGTTCCGAAGTGACATGTGTAGGTTCAAATACCACCCTAGAATGCAATATTCCAGCCTTGGTGAATATATCGCTGAAAAACTCAGTGAGGCGATTAAAGAGATACATTCTTGAGCGACGAATATCCTTATCGTTGAAAGTAATGTCCGGTAACTTGTTCTTACGACCATCCAATTTTTTTAATCGCTCAGCCTGTATAAGTGAAAGTGTCAGCCCCAAATCCTCTTCCCCTGGCGAGGTTAAGTCACCAGATATGACAGCACTATCTTCGTTCTTAAACGCTTGAGCAACTAGCAGGACCTGAAGTTGTCCATGTAAAAAAGCCAAATCAAGACGGAAGGCCTCAATAATTGAAACGCCCTTCTTAGTCGAAAAGCAACGCGCTCCGACGTAGATATAAGGACCAATCATAAAAGCATGTGGCTTACGAGCCCCAAACTCTATCTCACCCAGCAGGGCAGCAATCATACCGAGTCGGAGAGTAACATCTGCATCTATATTCTGAGAATCAGTTACCATCCTATTTGTATGTCCAGGATGGAGATAGTAGTAGTGCCATTGCTTGTTCTTTTTACTCTGAAAAAAAGGTATTGACTCTGCACGAATGCCATTTCCAATGCTAGCAGCTATCTCTCTCTTTAAATTATTAATTAGCAGTGCTGGATTCTTCTTTTGAAAGTTATCTAGCGTTACAACGCTAGGACACCATGGTATCTGTTGAGTCGAAAGGTAACCAAGCATCTTCTGTGCTGCTTGTTCTGGAGAATCCTCTAGTGCAATGAAATTCGTCAAGGCTCGAGCCTTGGCTCCGGGCATAATCGGTTCAAACATTGGCATCATCCCTATAGATAGAGTCAATTAAGGTCATGAAGTCTTGGTTCAGGACATATCTAGTCCAGCCATCGCTATCACGTTCAGCGACAAATAGGTTGAAAAAACGTACGATTTTGCCATCCAATGTTTCCTGACCACTAGATCTGGCACCACATAAGTTGAGGTAGATAGGCAATACTGTTTTAGAACCCAATTTCCGTTCAACGATTTTGGCCCCACGGATAGCAATCCTCTGTGCTTTTATCGGGATCTGCAAAGACTTCTCAACTATCAGAGTTTTGTTAGCAGCGGCGTCTCGTAGTCTGCGCCCCACAAGTCGATCTGTACGCCGTCCCCAATTTTTTAAGTCGATAGCCAAAATCTGCATCCTCCCTTCTATGAACACATCAAATCGCTCAAAAATTTCCCCAGCGCTTGGATGATTTGCTGCATCTATGGTCTTGATCCAAGGACGGCTCGAAATCAGGTTGATAAAAACTAACTCAGCGAAGTAACCCTTCGCATAGTCCATGAAGAATTGTGGTCTTGGAACCCAATCAACAAATAGCGAATCAAGATTAATCACTGTCTTTTGAAGTGCCGCCATAAAATCAGGGGAACTGCGTAAACCTGCTGGAACCAGCTGCTCTTCTGGCTTATATCTTCGACCATCGGTGTGATACAAATCAGTAATGATGGGCAATGAGCTCAATCTACCATTGACGGCGTCAATAACATCCTCTCCTAATGCCTCATCAGCATTAGAGATAGCAACCACAGCTTTGCTAGCTGAAACTAGATATAGATCACTTTTCTTTCTGGAGATAAATGCATAACCAATAAAAGATATCCATCTTTCGGCCGGCATACTGGCAGGTCCACGATCGAGTGAATGCAAGTATCCTATTGGATCAGTAAACATCATGGGATTTCTGATCTTTTCCCATACCTCACGCTTTTCGCTATTGCGAAACCCGCGGTAAAGCGAAGCACTTGCGGCAAGAAATGAATCACCACTTTGTATTTCATGTTTTATATAACACGTCCAATCGTGCTCTGTATGGAACATGGCTGTTCTTTGCTTGACCGCTTCAATATGTTGAAATACAGCATAGTTTCCGGCAGAGAGACGTGTCGCAAAGTGAGGTTCCATTTTGTAAAACTGGACCAACTCTTGTACAACTTCCTTATTAAGGAGTATTTTCTGAACTGTAGGCATACCCTCGACACGTTCTACCCTACCAATCGTTTGAATGAGCTCTCGCCCAATTTTCCGATAATACTCCGGATGAAACGCCTCTTCACGACCATCCGCAATGGCTTGGGGCAGATCACGATAGCGGTACATTCCCAAGGTATTATTAAGATACAAGTGTTGCAACATAGCCTGAAGGCGCTCAGTCAACGTCGCGGCATCATCCGGTGCTCGGTATAAGCCATCATAATATGGAGACATTGCAACCATTAGGATGTCAAAGTCCTTCCGATTGCAACCCTGAACTGATGCTCTGTCGAAACCGGAGTGCTTCAACGTCAAATTCAGTCCTCGCGCAGCAGAGCGGAAACTGCTCGCAAAAAAAATCTTGTGTCCAGTTTCATCCAAAAGAGTTGATAGCAGAGACTCATCAACATCTTCATCAGCTTCATCTGCTTCATCTAATATAAGAATCTCATTATTAATTAATTTAGGGGTATCCTTACCGAAACTTGCAGTATATGCGATGATGCGAATGGGATCACAAGCAACACCAAAGACTTGTGGATCAAAGGTATAAAGCCCCTTGGTTTGTCCTGATGCCTCAACTCCAATACCTCGTGCAGCCATCCGGTTCAGGATCCCCTTTAACTTCTCAACAGTTTGCGTAAAAACCATTGCTGACCGCTCCTGACCACATATAAGCCTAGATAGGAGCGCAGTTAGATAACGGATCTCGTTACATTTATGTGGATTGTTCTCGGCATGACCATCTGTGCTACGTGCATTAAACTCATCCAGAAACTCTTTCTCCAGTCGGCTATAAAGAAAGCCTGGTTTTATCCCAGTTATCAAGCTAGCTCGCTCAGCATCAAAGTCACTCACATGAATTTTCCGCTTTGAAGTACGATAACGCCTGAAGTCTTTCATGAATTGAACTTCATTTTCTGTAGCGTTCTCCAATACCGACTCAGCCAAGCCCAATCGATGGGATAAGTATGGCAAGTTATATCCCCCCCAACAGCCTTGCATTCCACCTGTTGCTGACATTAGATAAACCAGATTACCGGTAGGCATTATACTATTTTTATCGGGAGCGTTTGTTCTAAGGAAAGTAAGTAATAAATTTTCAGGGGTCTTACGAAGTACTGTCGCAGCTATGGAGATAATTCTAAGGTCGGTAGAGTATTCATTTTTACGCCCAAAGTCTTCTACAAGACTCAGAGCAAACTTACTTTGCTGAAAAACCAAAGCCTCAGATAAAAATGGATCATCGGCAGTTACAGAGTCTTCTAGAAAGTGATCTCGACTAATACCCCAGTGACCAATTTTCTGGCGATATCTAAATAAAACCTTCCACTGGTCATCGCTGATTCTCGAAAATTTATTGTCATCCTGAACGGGAATTGGTGTATTCAATAGGATTCGGGTCATCATCATGATGAAGCGAAGGAGCTCACCAAGCGAAAAGCTCTCTTTCTGCTTTGATATCGATTCCTGTTTAAGAGTATCAACAGTTACTAGTTCAAGATTTCGATGAGCTATGGATGGCACTACGCGAACTTTTTCAAGTACAGCATGGTCAAATAACTCTAGCTGTTCATTGAAGAATAGATATTCGAGATCTGTCCTTAGCTCCTTAATGACTTGCCGTCCCGCAAGAATTTGTTTCTTGTCCTGAAAAACTCTTTGTAAACGCCGATAGACATCAAAAGGTGTTTCAGCAGTTTCTGTTAATGGCCATGGTCTATGCACATCAACAATAAATCTCTTTATTTTTTCGAGAATATGTAACTTTTGTTTAAGATTTTTAAATTCATTCTGAAAATCGCTTTTACCAAAAAAGTCATCAACCAAGACTCTAAGTTGCGATCTATTAAACGTTGACAGGCTTGATATTTTTTCTAGGGAATCAATCTTCTCGTATATTGTACTACCAACCTCCATTGCTATTTTTATGTCTATCAGCTGAGCAACA
This sequence comes from Aeromonas allosaccharophila, assembly GCF_000819685.1. GTDB lineage: Bacteria > Pseudomonadota > Gammaproteobacteria > Enterobacterales > Aeromonadaceae > Aeromonas > Aeromonas allosaccharophila. The sequence continues at coordinate 30,349 of NZ_CDBR01000014.1, forward strand.
ATCTGACTGGTAGAATCGAAAAGGTTTCTGGCAAAATACTCACCTTCAGTATCGGCATAATTGGCGAAGCTACCAAGATCGAAGTGATGGAAAAATGCATATACTACTCGATGTAAATCAACGTCTCGATTCGTTAACTCTTTTTTCTGAGAATTAAAAATGTAAGAGTATACCTCCTCTTCTTCATCAACTAGGAGACAAAATCGTTCATCACGAGACGCCACCCACTCAAAAAAGCTATCATAGGTACGATAAACAGCTTTCACACCACCTAACTTATTTATTTTCTTTTGAACTTCTCTTGCTTGAGATACAAATTTACTTGCTGTTGAAATGATAATTCCTGGCCTGTGAACAAATAAATTAACAGGCATGAGTTTATGCAAAATCACTCTCAGTGCAGGTCTATTAATATAACCACATCTGTAATTAACCAACACCTCACGCCGAATAATCTCAGAACATAAGGACGTCAGCCCTGCCCATATCCGGTTTAACGCATCTGACATTTGCTCGGAAAGAACTGTGTCTAAAGGGCTAATTTTTACCCATTCTCGACATCGCTGGTATTGATATACAGAATTCTCAACCTGTTTGATCCAATCCCCAGGGAGCTTCCCCTTACGAGATTTGCTGGAGCTATCTACCACCTCAGAAGGAAACGCCTCTTCAATCGGATTGCTCCCATCAAGTACCTGCCTAGCATCTCTACAGAATGGTAGGACATCATCCAGAGCAGCCTCGTCGTTCGCAAAATCGCTTCGCGCATACAATCGATAGATTGGGATATCAACGATCTCTCTTTTCTTCATCTCATCAGAGATAGCTTTCTCGAAATCTTCAACCAGGCGTTTGATTGGTGCGATGTAGATAGGAATTGCTGGATTGGATGCGATGACTGTGTCTATGGCGAATTTGGCTGCGGAATAGGTTTTACCGCTACCTGTTGGTTCATGGATCCACTTGATGATTGGTCGGCCGGTGCGAATACATCGCACCAAAGCAGCTTCAAAGGCATCAAACACCGGAAATTCTGGCCTAGACTCCTTATCTTCGTATCCCATAGCATCCAACCTCAGGTACAAAAGCTGACTATATCCTACTCCAAAGGAAACCCAAATGAGTTCCAATGATCATTTTTTGTGAATCAGGTAATGTAGTTCAAAGGGGCTGAAGACCTTACAAGCAAGATATATCTGTAAACACGGATGGCTCAACACCGCTAATCTATCGGGGGAACTTAACCATGTATCCTATGATTGCGCCCAGCTTCTCTTCGAAACGCACAAGCGCAGCTCAAAGACGATCGGCGTAAAATCTTCTCGCAAAGTTATTTATCGTCAGAAATGCTGTCCTAGTTTGAAGTTACTGTTCATGTTAACCTGAATATACCTCCAGTGTGACTGTGGATCGTTTGCCGTTGAATAACGGCAATTAAAAATACTTGGTCAAGCTATTGGTTAATCATTATTTATACTACCCAACCAACCTAAGGAACCATATTCGTAGGCTTATTTTAGCTAATGGTTAGATGGTTAAGTAGGTTCGCTATAAAGCGATAAGTATATTGACAACGTTGAATTATACTCATCCATACCTCACAATATTATTTTCATTGAAATTACTTAACCACCTAACCATAACTATCACTCAATCAGTAATAATGTGGCTTACGGATGGTTAGCAACATCATAATGCTCACTTAACCAGAATATAATACATTAACCATTAGTCGCATCTTTTGATAAAAACACCCGCCTCAGTGGCGGGTGTTTTTTTACTTTATTACTTTATTACTTTATTACTTTATTACTTTATTACTTTATTACTTTATTACTTTATTACTTTATTACTTTATCTATCCTATTTGTTCCAATCACTGGCAAACAGTATAGAGTTTGATTAGATCGGCCTTTTTTGCTCTTTATTTTCCCCTCGCTCGCAAGCATCCTGAGTGCCTTACCACAAGATGTTGCCATATTGACCTTCTCTCCATGTAGCTTGCACAATTCACTCGCAACAACCCATTTAGTATCATTATATTTCCCTGACAGATAATGATGGCAAATAATATCGTACCAAGCCCCCTTATCAGTGTGAGCATCGTTTACAGACGCTGCTTGAATGACTGTCGTTTCATCCAGATACCAAGAGCCCCCATCATCATATTTTGCCTTTACCTCCAACCAAAACTGACGTAATTTCTCGGGTTCGGTGTGACGCACTCGCCCCTCATCCCAACTCCAACCAAGAATTTCATTCAGAACATCCATATTTGCTGGTGACGCCAACTCGATCACCGCAAACCGCGAACTCCCAGTAGCATCTTTCAGGAAACCAGTGCCGTTAACCGTGCCAATAAAACTAGTTTGACGCCGCTTAACAGTGAAATTACGCCCATACGGCACTCGAAAACGGTCATGATCTCTCGTTAAAAACGCTTTCAGGCTGCCAGCCTCATGCCTGGTAGTACTCTCAAGTTCGGCCAATTCTACCACCCACGCGGAAACTGCGCGTCTCACATCATCAGGCACATCGGGATTGATGGAGCAATCCAGTGTTGACCCAGGTACCACAGTGGCAATATGGCGTATCCATGCAGATTTTTTGAATGATTGGCCACCCGCGAGGACCGGAACCAATTTTGATATCCAATTGGGTTCATATAATGCAGCAACACATCCAATCAACCATGGATTTATTACCTGAGCGGCATAACCTGGGTTGACCGCACCTAGGGTGGCTATCACCTTATCCACTCGTAATTGACCATCCCACGGCATCCCGTCCTCCAGCCAACTACGTACAGGATGATAACTATGCTGTTCACAAATCGCTGTCAAATGATCATCAATTGCCCTGTCTGACAGATGTGCATGCTGGCAGGCATCAACCAGCGCAGATCGCTGACCTGCATCAGAGAGACCTAGGCGCTGATTATCAGAATTAGCGACCTCTGGTTCAGCCGTCATCTGGTTGAAACGCGGGATCCAGTTTTTGTGTAAAATAATAGCATGCAGATTACGGCTGGTCCTCATCGGTCGGCTATTTGGCAAAAGGTCCGGCAACGTCAATTGCTTGCTGTTGTCCATGACTTTCGCGAAAACTACATTTTTGTCCTGCTGCTCATTATTTTTCTGATCTTGCTGGTCGTACGTCAAGAGTTCACACTCAAATATTGTTTCATTGCTTTGCTTCATTGTTATTATCCTCGGCCTCATAGGCCTGATTTTTATATATGCTATGCATTACCACTTGGATTTCATTTTAATTATAACCAAAATTAGCCTGTTATAAATCACGCGTGAAATATCAAAAGATGCTTTACTTTTAGTTTATTCCAATGAGACCAGACATGCTTAAACTGTGCTTCGTGTACAATGTCACTTGTAACGACCATATGAGTATAGTGCACAGAGATTCAGAGATAACATTTCAACAAAACCAGTAGAACACGTTATATCTACATAGGCCAACCTGTCTATGTGCCGATGAAGATATGACTATTTCCATCAAAGATCAATAGGACAAAAAAAATAAATTGACATTTTGTGAAACTTATTTATCAAGCCTAATAATTGCACCTGGAATTACAGCAAATATATATAAACACTAATTCCCAGTGACGAAACATGGCTATTTAAACTGCCAGGTTATCGATAAATTTCCGAATGTCGCAGTAGTTATGGCCGCACAGCTAGAGCAGTTCTCGGCATGTCGCATACTGTCCAAAATTGCAGCGGCTGAAACCACTACAGAGGAGAGACCAATCGCCAGCATTGTAGATACAGAACTGGATCACATGCACCACGACCAGTGGTGCAACCTAGAAAAAATGGCTACTGAGCTATCCTGCCTGGGGTGCGAGCACCGACAGATCTATGAACAATCCTCGCTACGCGAGAATGATGGCCATAGCTATTCACTTTTCAGGTGAGAGGGAAGCGCTTTATCTATATATATAAAAACAATCCCTCTCAGCTACGCAACTCCGTTACCCTGCTGGACCTCAGAGTTTCTCTCGCTCCTGGGCGGTTGGCTGCTCACGTTCAGCCATGAAGTCAGTTCTCATACAGGGCTCATCAAACCACCTATCCCAGGACTCACCTACAGGTGTGATAATGCGAGTACGACCAACCACGACGATCTCAACATGCGTGACCTCATCTGGCAGGGCCACTGCCTCGGGCAGGTAAACCCCCTGGCCACGACCACATTTAAAAACTGTTGATTCCATCACGCGTCCTATGAAGCCAGATACCATGTGAACCGAACATAACTAATGGGCCCGGTATGTCAACTGACACCGGATGCACACGTTATGCAATACGGCCATACTGTATATAAAAACAGTAACCGGTAAGCCACCATGTTCGCCATCCCACATCCAACCCCGGACGCTCTAGAGCTGCCGCTTTTTCTGTCCCCTGTGATTTGCGGCTTTCCTAGCCCAGCACAGGACTATATTGAGCAAACCATAGATCTGAACCAGATCTGTATTGAGCATCCCGCAGCAACCTACTATGTCAGGGCCAGTGGCCACAGCATGGTGGAAAAGGGTATCAATGACGGGGATCTTTTGATCGTAGATAGGGCGCTCAAGGCCCGCCACGGCGCTATCGTTCTAGCCTGCCTTGATGGAGAATTCACTGTCAAACAGCTGCAAGAACGCCCGTTCCCTGCCCTGCTACCCGCCAATCCGGATTTCCAGCCCATCCATCTATTGGACGGGCAGGAACTAGAAATTTTTGGCGTCGTAACCTATGTGCTCCACAAGACCAAACTGGGGTAAACCATGCCCAACGCCATTGCCCTCGTCGATGTGAACAACTTCTATGCGTCCTGCGAGCGCCTGTTTAGGCCAGACCTCAAGGGGCGCCCGATCGTGGTGCTATCGAACAACGACGGCTGCGTTGTGGCTCGCTCGGCAGAAGCCAAGGCGCTTGGCATCAAGATGGGTGTTCCCTACTTCCAGATCCGTCAGTTCTTCGAGGCCGTAGGCGGTGTTTGGTTCTCGAGCAACTACGCCCTCTATGGTGATATGTCACAGCGCGTAATGACCACGCTGGAAGGCATGGTGCCAACTGTCGAGATGTACAGGTACCCACGAAGGTATCCTTTTGAAAAAGTTACATATTCGTGGGCGGTTACACAATTGGATTTACAGGCTCGCCTTCCAATGTCCACTTCCTAAATTTTTGCTGAGTAAAGGCTTCTAAACCTTCCTTACACGAGTGTGCTTTGCGCTAAATAATGTGTGAGTAAGCAACCATGATTTCCACAAGAAAAGTCCTGCAAATCCATCGTTTCGTCAGTCGTGCCATTGATCAACCCCCCTCCATGACCACCCAGGGTATGGTTCAAATCTTGGACTGGACCATCATGCGCGTGCAGCAAAACCAAATCCGGGAGGAGGCCTATCCCTGTATCTTTGCCAGAGGGGCTGAACTGTTTTATCTGATTAGTTCAATCCGACCGTTTAGGCGATACAACCAGTTAACCGCTTTGTGTGTTGTCGACTGGTGTGTCCGACAACATGGCTTTGGCCTCAAAGATCTGCATCTGGATGAACAGCGGGTCATAACGGAGCGCATAAGACGCGATTACCGGGAACCGGTTTTGCAGGCAAGTGACCATTTTGCTCAGGAGTACCGCTACTGGTTTTTCATGCATAGCGAGCCCATCAGTAAACAAAGTGCCAGGTCTGCTAGTGCAATTACATCCATTAGTCGCAGCTTGTTTGATCTCAACTGGTAACTGCCGCTCCCCTCATTCTTACCTCGATGAGGTGAGCAGAAACATAGCAATGAGGTGTGACCCCAACCGCCCTGGTTCAGAAACAAATCAATCGGGTGGACTGGTCGTGCCATAACGAAAGGTGGTCGTATGCAACCAATAGCTTCCCGTGCTCGAAGACATCAGCGCCGTCATAGAGAAAAAAAAGTACAAGCCGCGATAACGGGCCAACACTACCATCCCACAATCCTCTTCTTTACCGGGGCGGGTTTGTCAGCGGAAAGCGGTGTGCCCACGTTTAGAAGTGAAGGTATTTGGCGTAATCATAAGAACTGGCGCTATTCCCACGCTAGTAGCATGAGTACGGATCTGGCTGGCTTCTTGGACTTTCACAACAAACGGCGTCAAACCATGTTAGAAGCCGCCCCCTCACAAGCGCATTATCTGATAGCCCTGCTACAACAGAAATGTACTGTTAGGGTCATAACCCAAAATATTGATGACTTACATGAGAGAGCTGGTAGCCGTGATGTCCTTCATCTGCATGGTTCAATCCAGTTTTTGGTCCCCATCGGTTTCCGTAGCAAAAAATATCGCCAGCCTTGGCATGAAGATGTGAAGGTCGGTGATCGCAGCCCATCCACTGGCTCACAATTGCGTCCAGATATCGTGCTGTTTGGTGAAAAGATTTATGAATATCAACAAGCTCGTCGCTGGCTCTGCGAGGCTGATACCGTAGTAGTTGTCGGCACCAGTTTGCTTGTTGAGCCTGCGAGCTCTCTGTTACAAAACATCAACCCTGGCGCATGTGTCTACTACATCGATCCCGATCTTGGTTTGTCATCCAGACTACCGTTTCCCGGTGAGCTGATTGTTGATGGGGCCAGTCGCGGGATTGCTCAAGTATTGGAACTGAACCTGGAGAGAATGGCATGAAATTATATCTGGATGATGAAAGAAAAACTCCGGTAGGGTGGGTTCGCGTATTTTGGCCGGACGAGGCAATTGCATGGCTAAAAACAGAGATGGTGACTGAAATTAGTCTTGACCATGACCTAGGTGATGATGATAGAGGAACCGGCTACGACGTTATTCTCTGGATAGAAAATGAGGTAATGACAAATAACTTCACCCCTCCCCAAATTCATATTCACTCAGCAAATGTCTCCGCACGAAGAAAAATGGAACTGGGGGTTGTGGCCATAAATAACTTTTTAGCGAAGTCAACATGACAAGTCCAAGGCTGTGACTAAACTCCAGAGATAGTAAATCATGTCACTCTGTATAAAACCCTCTGGTTCTTTGGGGGGGTGTGATATTTTCAATGATTTCTCAACTGTTAATCCTCATCCCCTGAAAAATAAAAAGGCTTCTAAAATCGACAAGTACGAGTAATGAGATTTTCCTTTTAAAAATAAATGACAGAAACGCGATCTTGTTGACTTTTATTTAATTCAGAATGACAATCTAACTTCCACTTTGACGATGTAATGGACAATGTATGAGTACGGATATCAACTTCTTGTGTAAAAAGAGTCTGTTTGCGTTCATCCAAAACAAATATGATAACTTAAAGAATGATATGGGGTGGGACCCAGGGCAAGATCATG
>NZ_CDBR01000015.1 GCF_000819685.1 Aeromonas allosaccharophila
TAATTGGGACATAGCCTTTTATTACCAACCCAAGAGATATGGCAATCTGCAGAATTATGCTAGGAATGCATGATGATTAAATACTTACGTGTTTTATTTGGCGTACTTTTTATCGCTTATTGGTTGTTGGGCATGCATTTTTTTATGCACAACCCGGGAGGCGCAGGGCTGTATCTGCCCTTTAATGCGTGGGGATGGATCTTTGCGTCTTTGGCTATGGGGCTAGGACTGTGGCAGGTGACGTTACGTCAGCGTCTGGTATTTTCTCCATTACAAGCTGGTTTATGGGTAGGGGCGTTCTTGCTACTGCTCCCGATGCTCTATCCAGGTTTTGCACTCAAGGATTATGCTATTCCCCGATTGCTGGGACTTTTTGCTGGCCTACTGTTTTTGTTTGGACTCTATCAATGGCGTTTTGATAAGGCGCAGCGTGATCGCTTGCTCTATCTCATCCTGATTGCGATCGCGATGGAGGCAGTGCTGGGGCTGGTGCAGTTCTACCTGTTGACGCCAGGTAACTGGATTGGCTATGACACCAAGGCCAATCGCCCTTACGGGATCTTTCAACAGCCAAACGTGATGGCGACGTTTATGGCAACTGGCCTTGCCCTTGCTATCTGGCTGGAATTACGCCGAGAGGGTGGTCGATTGCTGATGGCGTTGCGCTATGGCGTCATTCTATCTGCGGCACTGCTGCTCGTTGTTTTGCAATCCCGAGTGGGGCAGTTAGGCGGCCTGCTAGCCCTGTTCTTACTGATGCCTCAGCTTTATCGACAGCGGCTGCTATGGCGGATATTGGGTCTGGTTATTTTGGCTGTAGCGATTGGCCTGTTATCACAATATTGGCTGGCTGGAGCAAAACGAGGATTAGAGATCTATCAGTCCGGTGGTATGCGCTCTATTTACTGGCCTTATGCGGTAAAACTTATTGCACAGGCTCCTTGGAGTGGGTGGGGATACGGCAGTTTTGAATCTGTTTTTCTCCATCACTACATGGCTGATAAAGCACTGAATCCGTCCATGGTGCAGATTGAGTACAATCTTGACCACCCCCACAACGAGTTTCTCTATTGGGCTGTTGAGGGCGGTATTGCACCCATGGTCGGCATGGTGATCATGGGGGGAGCATTATTATGGCGTCTGGCGGGTGTGCGTTGGGTAAATGCCATGGGACTGCTTGCTCTGGTTACACCGATATTGCTTCATACCCAGACGGAATACCCGTTATACCATGCGATCGTGTTGTGGTGGCTGTTGCTGACGCTGATTTATATCATCGATACCGAAATTGAGGAGACCAACCTGGCGAGTCAGGGTTTCTCATCATGGTGGGATATGGAATGCCGCCCATGGCTGTTACTGCGATTTATGGCGATCGCTATCCCGCTGCTGGTTGTTCCCTTTATGCTCACAGCAATTCACACAGCATGGGTAGTCACCAAGTACGAAAGAGGTGGGTATAAAGAGCCGACCTTGCTACTTGATATCATCAATCCCATGGCTTGGTTAACCCGAGTCGAGTTTGATGTGAACTCGGTTCGTCTGATGGTGGGTCTGCAGACAAACAACCAGACAGAACTGGCAGCTTATCTGGAGTGGGGGCGGGCATTCGTACGCCATACACCGCGTGCCAACATATACGCCAATATGGTGATCGCGCTTAATGCATTGGGCCGTAGGGAGGAAGCCAATGCGATGCGGGCAGAAGCGCTTAAGCTCTATCCAACCGAGCCCCTTTTAACTGGATCTGCTTCACAGGCTGTGATTACCGGTGTTGACCAATCAGGCAAGAATATAACCAAAAATAAATAGTGCTATTTGGATACATAGAAAGCCAGCCCATTAACAATGGCTGGCTTTTTTATTGCGTGCTTTCTGGATTACCAGCATATGAACAGTCTGTTTTCTGGTGTATACATCTGCCAAACGGACGCATACATTGAAATGTAACGCAGTGATTTCAACCTATTGATTAACATGTGATTTTATTGATGGCGTTGCATACATTGATGGTTAATTGGGACATGCCCATCGTCATCGGGCGAACGGGACGGGATCTAAATAACTGATCCCAATAGTGCTACACCTTCGCTGTGCCATAGCCATTCCCCGGGAAAGGAGACACGGTATCCATGAAGTGTTTCACTCGGGCCAGCAGGCTGGCCATTCCTCTACATTGATGATTGCGTGTGATGGTTTCATGTAACTTGTGCCACAGCCGTTCTATGTGATTAACCCAAGGGCTGTAAACTGGCTGGAACACCAAGCAGAACTTGGGGTTCTTCTTCAACCATCGCTCGGTCTGTTGGCTTTTGTGAATGATGTAGTTATCGAGGATCAGCGTGATGGTTTTGGCTCGTCGGTAGTGGCGACGCAGCTTTTCCAGCATGGCGATAAACAGGGATGAGTTTTTCTTTATCCCACTGACGTAAAGCACTCTTCCGTTGCCTGCATGGAGAACGCCTGCCAGGTAATGTTTCGCGTTCTGTCCCGGTGTGACAACCCGCTTTTGCTGCGCTCTGAACATCCAGTCGGCCCCTAATTTGGGATTGAGGTCTATATCGACTTCATCCTCATAAAACACCGGATTA
>NZ_CDBR01000016.1 GCF_000819685.1 Aeromonas allosaccharophila
CATGATCTTGCCCTGGGTCCAGGAGCAGCAACGACTGGTCCAGTATGCTTACATGGATAATCAGAAAAAAGGACTAATTGGCGGGTGTCCTGTTATCAAACGTAATAAGAGCGACGATGATAAGTATCGAGATCATTATGGGTATATTCCAGATTGCAGGGTTGGTGAATTTATTGGTGTAATCATCAATCAAATCCCACTGTCGTCACCCATACAATCTGTTGAGTCTAACAACTCGTTATATGAAAATATTATTGAGTTGAGAAAGAAAGGTCGTTTGTCTGACGTGTTTAAGGATATTTTTAATGCGCTAATTAAAATTCATAAAATAAATCCTTTCACAAAGAATGAATGGTTTTCTCTTTTCTTGGGGGAAAAAGATTGTTTTTACTTGATTACAGCGGCTTCTGGTTATAAACAAAGCATTTTTGAAAAAATGCTTCCACTTAATCACAGAGCAACAATATTGTCGCAGATAAATAAGGCTCTGAAAAATCGAGTTACCAGCAAAACGTGTTGATAGAGGCTGATCCAGGCTTTTACCAGCGGTAATGAAATAACGATAGATATGACTGTACAGATATAGTGATAACCTGACACCGGCCTCAAACCGGTGTCATATTTCAAGTCGTCCTCGATTGATTATGATTGACAGTCATTTTATAGCTTTATAAATCTCGGACTTAATTCTATCTATTGCAGGTTGACATGCTGCACGACTAAATATTTTGTATGTTGACAAATGAGGGAGGCGTACAAGCAAGGAAACTTGATCCCCCCTTTCGTAACGCTGAATTTGGTATCTGACTCTCCCCCAGCCAATCTGTTCATTGATTTTATCAACCATCTGGAAACCATGCTTGGTTAAATGGCCATCTAGTTCATCAAATACGATTTTCGAAATCGCGATATAGAGTTTACAGTGGACCTGTTTTATACGCTCATCCCATATTTGACGTGCATGTTCAAGCCACTCACCCTTTCCTTTTAATGAATACCAATTTCGTGAGCGGGCAGGAATATAGTTTGTCATCAGAGAGCCATCCATGAGCTGCGTGTATGATACACCCAGTTCATCGCCAATCATTGTATATAAGTGTTTCATCTGCTGTTGTAGTGGAGCGTTTCCTTTCTTACAGCCCTTCCATCGTTCGTTGTAATATGCGCATTCTGACTCTACTGAAATTGCATTGGTATCACATGGTCCACCACCTGGATTTATACCAAAGAATGCGACAGGATACTGAGGGGATAGCATATTCTCATACCTACAGAAAAGCAGGTCCCACCCCAGGGTAAGAGCATGAAT
>NZ_CDBR01000017.1 GCF_000819685.1 Aeromonas allosaccharophila
CGTTCATGATCTTGCCCTGCGGCCCCCGAGAGGTGGGTATGAGAAAATCCGGCGAGGCGATTGTCGTGGTAGTAATAGCCGGAGATATATTCCCAGCCATTGGCGCCGTTGTTGGGCGAAAGTTGCACCATGCCATGCGGGGTCGTGGCGCCGGGGTAGGTGTTACCCAGATTTCCTGTGCCAATAAACGGATTGACGTAACGGGAGACGCTGGTCTCTTTATTGTTATCGACAGCGGTATCTGAGTCATTTTGACAGCCGGATATACCAACCAGGCCAGCCAGTACGGCACACGCAAGTAAGGAACGTTTCAGTTTCATATTTGTCGCCACAGGTTAATGAAAGTAGGGTATCGAACGTATAAAAACCGATAATGCAGTCGCCGGATCAGCCAATGAATATCTGCCGGATGAGAGGGCCATCTGCATGTATTATCCCGGCTGCCACTGGATAGTCAGCGTGACAGGGGCAAATATCAGCCAGATAACATGGATAGTGAAAACGATCTGGCCATACAGGCAGAAAAATAAAAGCGCAGGAAAATAACAGGCAGCCATAGCCTGATTTAAAAGATCACCCCTTACATTGCTGAAATAAGTGGCTGAGCTGTGTCACATCTGGAATATATAAATGCTCTTAAATGTTTTTCCTGCTGCCTGTAAATTAACGGTTTCTATTATTTCTTTGATTAATATCCGGGGACAGAGGAAAAAAATGGCATTAACTGGATTTTTATGACGTGTGGGGAAGGGTGTGAGCTGGCTCGCATAACCGCAGGGTGGCGTGACCACGGAGGCTAAATGATATTAATCATTATAAGTCAACGTGTTATTCTTCGGCATTGGGTTAAATGACCGATTTTGTGAGTCGCACCCACCCCCACGTGGTCAGATGAGCTGGAAAAAAGGGCCCTGAAGGGCCCTTTGAACAGACGGTAGTGAGCCGATGGCTCAGCAGGATCAGCGGTTGCTGGCGCGGGCAAAACGCCCTTCAGCCGTCACGCGATAATCGCCGGTGCTGGCGGGCACAAAAGCAGATTGCCCGATGGTCAGTGTCAGACGCTCGCCATCCTGGCCAATCAGGGTGATGGGCCCATCGATGGCGAACAGGATCTCGGCATTGCCAGTGGTGAGGGCATGTTCCCCTGCGCCATACACGCTGAAGGTGAAGTCCGGTACCGGTACGTCGAAGTGCTGTACTGTGCCTTCCATGCGTGGGCTGAGCAGGATCTGGTCGTCCGGTTTGGCGACACAGCGGGTACAGGCCAGCAGCTCCGGCACATCCATGTATTTGGGGGTCAGACCGGCACGCAGCACGTTGTCTGAGTTGGCCATGATCTCGAGGCCAGTGCCGTGAATGTAGGCATGGGGGGTCTGGGCATTGAGGAACATCGCCTGACCCGGCTCAAGCGTCACCACGTTGAGCAGCAGTGGCGAGAAGAGCCCCACATCCCCCGGGTACTGGTTGGCCAGATTGCTGATGGTGGCGAAGGTCTCTTCATCCTGATGGGCGGCGGCATAGGTCAGCAGGCCAGCCAGCGCCTCGTCCTTGCGCTCCCCGCTGAGGATCAGCAGCTGGTGGAAGAAGTGCTGCAGGCCAGCTTCATCCTGTGATTGGCGCAGCGCCGCGGTCAGGTCGGCCAGCGCGGGCAGCGCCATGCGATCGAACAGGGCCAGGATGGCCGGGATGGCGCGAAAGCCGTTCATCGCCTGATAGCGGGTGAGGGCAAAGACCAGCTCCGGCTTGTGGTTCGGATCCTTGTAGTTGCGGTTGCTCGCCTTGATATCGATGCCTGCGGCCTCTTCTCTGGCAAAACCGGCCTCAGCCTGTGCCTTGCTCGGGTGTACCTGAATGGAGAGCGCCTGCTCGGCGCAGAGCACCTTGAACAGGAAAGGGAGTGAGCCGAAGCGAGCCTGGGTGGCTTCGCCCAGCATGGCGACGGGGTTGGCGTCAATCAGGCTGGAAAGCTTCACGCTCTCGCCCGCCAGCGTCACTTCGGAGCAGCCATTGGGGTGAGCGCCCATCCACAGTTCAGCTTGTGGTTTGCCTTCGGGATTTTTGATGCCAAACAGCGTGGTCAGAGAGTCACGACTGCCCCAGACATAATCCTGGATCGGGTTGCACATTAGAAAAAACGGCGGGTAGCTCATGGATGGCTCCTTGTATCAGAACGATTTTTTGGGAATTTCAGTCTGGCGCGGACTATAGCATGGCAGGGGCAGCGCACCGCAATCGGTTGCTCTCTGCATCTTGATCAGGATCATTCATGAGTATCATCTTTACCCAGCTGTTGGATGGCTTTCTAAGTGAGGGGGAAGGCTTTGAGAAGGTGTTGTTTGCCTCTGACAAAGGGGTACCACCCTGCTTCAGTTATCAGGTCAACTTTCCCCGTCTCGAGCTGGTCTTCAGCGGCCACTATCTCAACCAGATCTGGTCCCCGGAAGGGGATGTACAGTCGGTACAGATGGGTCAGCGGGAGGCGATGTACATTCCCCCCAACGGCTGGAACAAGCCGGATTGGGACAACGACTGTTCCGTGCTCAGCCTGTTGTTCGGCAAGCGCCAGATAGGCTTCAGTCTGGTGAGCAAGCACAAGGGGGACACCGGCTTCTTCGATGTGCAGAAGCACAGTATTCAGGCCGGTGCCGGACGGGCGCTCGATCATATCCTGCTTTCTCTTAATACCCTGGCGCAGGAGCCGATAAGGGCGCCGATGGACAATTACCTGCTGCAGGCACTGCTCAGTTACTCACGGCAGTTGCTGGTGGAGTCGGAGAGCGGTCGTCCTCGCGGCTCCGATCTCTTTCATGGCATCTGCATCTACATTCAGGAAAACTTTCACCGCCCCATCAGCCGCGAATGTATCGCCGCCCGCTTCAATCTCTCCCCCAGTCACCTCTCCCGTTTGTTCCGCCAGCAGGGGCATATGCGGCTGGCGGACTACATCAGCTGGGTTCGGCTGGAGCGGGCCAAGTTCATGCTGAAAAAGTATCGCTTCCGCCTCGAAGAGGTCGCCAATCGCTGCGGGTTTACCGACGTGAACTACTTCTGCCGGGTGTTCAAACAGAAGACCGGCTTGACCCCTTCCCAGTACCGTTCCCTGAGTCAGCCGCAGGCGGCGGCTAGCGAGCTGGAGGGATAACGGGGCGGGGTCGGGGAGGCGTGGTGACGGCGCACTGGCGGGTGGCTACCTCTTTGGTCTGACATGCTTTCTTGTCGTTTTATTATGAAAATGAATGGGCTAAGATGGCCGCGCGCAACAAACAAGTTGATAACAAACGGAAGTTAGGAGATGCCGATGGAAAGCAAAGTAGTAATCCCGACCCAGGGTCAGAAAATCACAGTCGATGCCAACGGCAAGCTGCAGGTTCCCAACCATCCGATCATTCCGTTTATCGAAGGGGATGGCATCGGTGTTGATGTAACCCCGGCCATGTTGAATGTGGTGAATGCTGCGGTCGAGAAAGCCTACAAGGGCGAGCGCAAGATCGCCTGGATGGAGATCTATACCGGCGAGAAGTCGACTCATATCTATGGCGAAGGTGCCTGGCTGCCGGCCGAAACCCTGGATTTCATTCGCGAATATTGCGTGGCCATCAAGGGCCCGCTGACCACGCCGGTCGGCGGCGGTATCCGCTCCCTCAACGTGGCCCTGCGTCAGGAGCTGGATCTCTACATCTGCCTGCGCCCGGTTCGTTACTACGAAGGGACCCCGAGCCCGGTCAAACGTCCGGATCTGACTGACATGGTGATCTTCCGCGAAAACGCCGAAGACATCTACGCCGGTATCGAGTGGAAGGCCGACAGTGCCGAAGCGAACAAGGTGATCGCCTTCCTGCAAAACGAGATGGGCGTGAAGAAAATTCGCTTCCCCGAGTCCTGCGGGATCGGCATCAAGCCGATGTCCAAGGCCGGTACCGAGCGTCTGGTGCGTGCCGCCATCGAGTATGCCATCGACAACGATCGCGACTCCGTGACTCTGGTGCACAAGGGCAACATCATGAAGTTCACCGAAGGTGCCTTCAAGGATTGGGGTTATGCTCTGGCCCAGAACGAGTACGGTGCCCAGCTGATTGACGGCGGCCCCTGGTGCTCCTTCAAGAACCCGAAAACCGGCAAGACTATCGTGGTCAAGGATGTTATCGCCGACGCCTTCTTGCAGCAGATCCTGCTGCGTCCGGCCGAGTATGACGTCATCGCCTGTATGAACCTCAACGGCGACTACATCTCCGATGCGCTGGCCGCTCAGGTGGGGGGTATCGGTATCGCGCCGGGTGCCAACATCGGTGACGGCGTGGCGCTGTTCGAGGCTACTCACGGTACTGCGCCGAAATATGCCGGTCAGGACAAGGTCAACCCGGGTTCGCTGATCCTTTCTGCCGAGATGATGCTGCGCCACATGGGCTGGGTCGAAGCGGCCGATCTCATCATCAAGGGGATGGAAGCGGCCATCGCCAACAAGACCGTCACCTATGACTTCGAGCGTCTGATGGAAGGTGCCACCCTGCGCTCCTGCTCCCAGTTCGCCCAGGACATGATCGATCAGATGTAATGATCGGTTGAGGGTCAGAAATGCAAAACCGGCGCCATGAGCGCCGGTTTTTTTATCGGTGAAGAGCGAGGGGGCTTATTGCGCCTGCTCTACGTGTTGCTGGTAGCGTTGCTGCCATTTGCTGGTTTCTGCTTCATCACCCTGTGCCTTCCAGAAGGCGCAAATGGTGTTGGCAAGTTCCGACGCCATCGCGTGATCTCCGTCACGGCGACTCATCAGATAATCACCCAGCCAGCCTTGATATTGTTTCATTACCCGATCTCCTTATCTCATGTGCCCTTGATGGTGTCCTCTCTGATGGGAACCGGGTGGCTCGCCATGAGGGGTAACATCACCAGACATGATGGTGCAGAGTCACGACCCGGGCAGAGTGCCCGATGGGCAATCTGGCGGCGAACGTGACGCGAGATGTCAAAAAACGAGCGCCATTTTAGCACAAACTGAGCAACTTGGGGAAATTGTCGCCACGGATTGCAATGGATCGGTCCCATCCCCTTGTTCCCAAAACAGAAAACCCGCCGTGATGGCGGGTTTTTTTGCAGATAAATGTGGCGAAACAGCCTAGATCTTGGCGCTGGCCAGGTACTTTGCCATCTCCTCGGCGGGCACCATGCCACCACCGGTGGCCCATACCAGATGGGTGGCCTGTGCCATGGTGGTCTCATCGAAACCACGCGCCGCCTGCCACTCCGGGTTGGCCGCCACGCGCCACGGGCCTGCCATACCCGCCAGGGCGGAAGGTTCGAGTTTGATCTGCTCATCGCGCGCCAGCAGCCCCAGCAGGTCATACATCTCCTGATCGCTCAGGGTGTAGAAGCCATCGAGCAGCCGTTCCATAGCGCGGCCGACGAAACCGGAGGCGCGACCTACCGCCAGACCATCGGCGGCGGTGAGGTTATCGATGCCCAGATCCTGCACCGCGATGGCATCGTGCAATCCGGTGTGGACCCCTAGCAGCATGCAAGGGGAGTGGGTGGGTTCTGCGAAGAAGCAGTGAACGTTATCCCCGAACGCGAGCTTGAGACCAAAGGCCACCCCGCCCGGGCCGCCGCCGACACCACAGGGCAGGTAGACGAACAGCGGGTGTTCGGCATCCACCTTGATGCCCATCTCATCGAACTGCTTTTTCACCCGCTCGCCCGCGACCGAATAGCCGAGGAACAGGGTGCGGGAGTTCTCGTCGTCGATAAAGAAGCAGTTGGGATCGCGTTCGGCCTCTTTGCGCCCCTGTTCCACCGCCACCCCGTAATCTTCGGCATATTCGACCACGATCACCCCGTGCTCGCGCAGCTTGCGCTTCTTCCACTCCCGCGCATCGGCAGACATGTGGACGGTGACGGTAAAGCCGAGCTTGGCGCTCATGATGCCGATGGACATGCCGAGGTTGCCGGTGGAGCCCACTGCAATGCTGTACTGGCTGAAGAACTGGCGAAACTCGTCGCTGAACAGCTTGCGATAGTCGTCCTCTTCCCGCAGCAGACCTGCCTTGATCGCCAGCTGCTCGGCGTGAGTCAGCACCTCGTAGATACCGCCGCGCGCCTTGATGGAGCCGGAGATGGGCAGGTGGCTGTCTTTTTTCAGCAGCAACTTACCGGTCAATTCAACCCCATAACGCTCATTGAGGGTGCGTTGCATCGCCGGAATGGCAGCGATCTCGGACTCCAGAATGCCATTGCTGACGCGGGTCTCCGGGAAGGCTTCGCACATGTAGGGGGCGAAGCGGGCCAGGCGGGCGGAGGCGTCCGCCACATTGTGGTTATCGAGCCCGACATAGGGCAGACCGACCGCCAGGGTGGTGGCGTTGGGGTTGAACCAGCTGACCGGCTTGAGATCAATCAGGGATTGCACCAGCGGAAATTGGCGTGTGAGCTGTTGTACGTCGATGTTTTTCATAGGTTTCTCGGTCTTCTTGTTACACGATGCAGGAGAGCAGGAAAGTACCGGCCAGTGCCATCAGGGAGGCAACAAAGGTGGCGGTGGTGTAGTACTTGAGCGTTTCGTTCAGGGTGGCACCGCAATATTGCTTGACCAGCCAGAACAGGGAGTCGGTCACCATGGTGCAGCCGATGGCGCCGGAGCCGATGGCCAGCGTCATGATCTCCGGGCTGATGTTCGGGTAGTGCACCATGATGGGGGAGACGATAGCGGTGGCGCCCATCATGGCCACGGTGGCGGAGCCCACGGCGGCGTGCAGCACGATGGCCACCAGCCAGGCCAGCAGTATGGGGTGCATGTCCAGCTGGGAGAGGATGGTGGCCAGAGAGTCGCCCAGCCCGCTTGCCTTGAGTACCCCGTTGAAGGCGCCCCCCGCGCCGATGATCAGCAGAATGTTGGCGATGGAGGAGAAGCACTCCTCGGTCTTGTTGAGCAGTCCTTCCATCTTCATCTGCTGGCGGATCCCCAGCACGTAGTAGGCGGTGAAGGCGGCGATAAACATGGCGGTGATGGGGTTGCCGATAAACTCCAGCACAACATAGAGGTGGCTTGCGTGATCCATGTTGAGCTCGGCCACCGTCTTGGCCAGCATCAGCAGGATGGGCAGCAGCACGGTAAAGAGTGAGGCGCTTAAGGTCGGGAGAGTTGCCTCATCGCGCGCCTTGATGTCGGCAAAGGCTGCGGGCACCTCCTTGAATGGCACCCGTTTACCCAGCAGCTTCAGGAACAGCGGGCCGCCCACCAGAGAGGCAAACAGTCCCACCGCCAGACCATAGACGATGACGGAACCGATGTCGGCACCCAGCTGATTGGTGACATAGAGCGCCGCCGGATGGGGGGGCACGATGCAGTGCACGGCCATCAAGGCGGTGCAGAGCGGAATGGCCAGGGTCAGCAGCGAGGTTCTGGTTTTACGGGCGATGGAGAAGGCGAGCGGAATGAGCAGTACCACCCCCACTTCGACAAACAGGGTGATGCCGCACACCAGACCCACCAGCACCATGATGACCTGGGGCGAGAGCCAGCGGCATTGCTGCAGGGCGAGACCGATGCGCTCCGCCGCGCCAGACACCTCCATCATCTTGCCGAGTATGGTGCCAAGGCCGATGACGGCAGCCAGAAAGCCCAGGGTGCCACCAATGCCCTCTTCCATGGCACTGACCATCTTGAGAGGGTTCATCCCCATCATGGTGCCGACATAGAAGCTTGCCAGCAGCAGGGCGAGGAAAGGGTGTACCTTGCCCTTCACTATGGTAACCACGATAAGAATGATGCTGCTTAGCAATGTTGCGATGACCCACAATTCTGAACTCATACTGCGCCTCGACATCTGTTGTGTGTGATTGTTTATGCGCTATTGAATGAAAATGGCGGGTCGCTGACAAATGATGAAATTCGGCTCTTGGGTGAATTGAGATGATGCTAATTCGCCACATTCATCACATTTTCTCGAAACTACATTTTTTGGTTCTTCTCAGATCACCCTGAAGGCGGGTCCTTGGGTGTATCATCGGCGGCCATTGCGAAGAGGGGGATGAATGTATAACGGGGATAATTACATATCGCGCAATAAGCTGCTGAGTGGCTACCAGCTGGCCAAGTTGCATACCTTCGAGGCGGCCGCCCGCTACGGATCGTTTGCCATGGCGGCCGATGAACTGTCGCTGAGCCCCAGTGCCGTGAGCCACCGGATCAGCGCGCTGGAAGAGGAGCTGGGTTTTAAGCTTTTTGAGCGTTTCCACCGCAAGGTGGTACTGACGGCGGAGGGGCAGCGAGTCTTCTGGGCGCTCAAATCCTCGCTGGAGTTCATCAATCAGGAGATCCTGGAGATCAAGAATCAGGAGCTCTCCGGCACCCTGACCATCTATTCGCGCCCCTCCATCGCCCAGTGCTGGCTGGTGCCCAGGCTGGCGGATTTCTCTCGTCTCTACCCGCAGATCGAGCTCAATATCATCACCGGCAACGAGAACATCAACCTGCACGGTTATGGCATCGATTTGACCCTCTATTTCGATGAGAAGAGCCCGGATCGGCTCGCCATCCACCCGCTGATGGATGAGTTCATGCTGCCGGTTTGCAGCCCGGAATATGCCGAGCAGCACGGGCTTGTCGGCAATCCCGCCAACTTGTCCCTGTGTCGTCTGCTCCATGATCGGCAGGCATGGGGATTTGACTCGGACACCGACGAGTGGAGCTGCTGGGCTCGCCAGACGGGGGTTAGCCTCGAGGCATGTCAGCTGAGCATGGGCTTTGATCGCTCGGATCTCGCCATTATCGCCGCCATGAATCACGCAGGTATCGCCATGGGGCGCAAGAATCTGGTGAGCAAGCGGCTGGCGCGCAACGAGCTGGTGGCCCCTTTTGCCGGGCTGGAGGTCAAGTGCGAGCAGCGTTATTACATGGCGACCCTGCCCAACCGCGAGTGCCCCAAGATCCAGGCCTTTATCGACTGGGCACAGGGGATGGCTGCCGAGATGGAATGAACAGAGGCCGGTGCGCAAGCGCAAAATGAAGACGGTAAAGCGCGGGTGAACGAAGGTAGCGGTTTAACATGGCGGGAATATTGGGGGAGAGAGGTTGGCTGATGGTGGTTGGTTGCGAGTTGCCTTGCTGCCAACACCGGAAGGCTGGCAGCAAGGCAACGGTTGGGATCAGGTGGTCTTTTCCAGATGGTTCTGGTAAATCTGCTGCCACTTGTCCAGTTCGTTTTCATCACCCTGTTGCTGCCAGAACTCGCAGATGGAACTCGCCATCTCGCATGCCATGGCGTGGTCACCGTCACGGCGACTCATCAGGTATTGCCCCAGCCAGCTTTGATACTGTTTCATTGCAGATCTCCTTATCTATTTAACCCTTGATACTGCTGCTGTGGGCCACCCGTCCTGCAGTGTTGCACCACACTCCACCTTCGCCGCGCGCTGCTTGTTATCGCCTCGCTTGTTGTCAATCAGGACAGATAGCGTATGAGAAATCGGCGAAAGTGTTAAAAATTGGCCACCACTTTATCACAAAATGGTGTGAGATGCAGGCTTTGGGGCCAATTGAGTTATAAGCGTGAGCTGAGTATCCCGACATAACGACAGAGATTGACGGAGAGTATCGGCACGCAACGTGTGCCACGAGCAGGCGTGTAAGCCGTTACTGGGTCACCCGACGCGCCTGCCAGTAGCGGCTGTTCCAGTAGACGTTGTCGAGGCGCGAGCGGATCACCCCCTTGCTGGTGGAGGCGTGGATAAACTCGCCGGCACCGGTGTAGACCCCCACATGGTACTGCTGCCAGCCGGTCTTGAAGAAGACCAGATCCCCGTGTTGCAGCCGGTAGCGATCCACCGGTTTGCCGATGCTGGCCTGGGATTCGGTGGTTCTTGGCAGGTTGAAGCCCAGCACCTGACTGTAGGCGAGCTGGGTGAAGGCGGAGCAGTCGAGCCCGGCGCGGCTGGCGCCGCCCATCCGGTAGGGAACACCGCGCCACTGCTGGTAGAAGCCATCAAAGGCACTGCTCTGCCGGGGGGCCGGAGGGGGCTCCGGCGTGCTGGAGCAGGCGGCCAGCAACAGAGTCAGCAGGGATAGCAGCAGTGTGCGATACATCGGGGCTCTCTCCACGGACGGATCTACCAAACGAGATATTCATCGCGCGCCAGTTTCTGCGACACCGTTTTGGCTACAGGCGCTGGCGCGACAACTTTTCCATCATAAACAGGGATCTGGCTTCATACCTAGTCTCTGGAGGGAAAAATGTGGCGGGGGATTGAAAAACGCCAGCCCGGGGGCTGGCGCTTGCTGTCACTCGCAGTGGCTGACCAGCGGGGTCAGCAGCTCGGCCAGCTTGTAGAAGGTCTGCACCCGGGTGGTACTGGGGCGCCAGACCAGACCGATCTCGCGATAGGGGGTCTCTCCCGGCAGCGGGATGGCCACCAGATCGGAGTTGGCAAGAATGCCGGCATCGATGGCCATCTGCGGAAGGAAGGTGGTGCCGAGACCCGCTTCCACCATCTGCACCAGGGTGTGCAGGCTGGTGGCGGCGAACGGGTTGATCTTGCTCTTGTCCCGCAGGCGACAGGCGCTCACCGCATGTTCGGTGAGGCAGTGCTCCCGCTCCAGCAGGAAGATGCTCTGGTTGGGCAGTTCCTTGTAGTCGAACGGGGTATGCAGACCGGCCGCCATGCTGGCGGGCATCACCATGTGGAACGGATCCTGACCGACGGTCTTGCAGTGAAATCCGCCGATCTCGATGGGCAGGGCGAGGATCAGCAGATCGAGCTGACCCTGTTCCAGCTGCTTGAGCAGGTTGCTGGTGGTGTCTTCACGCAGCAACAATTCGAGGTCAGGATAGGTCTTGCTGCACTCTTTGAGCAGCTTGCTGAGCAGGAAGGGGGCAATCGTGGGAATACAGCCAAGGCGCACTGTGCCCTGCATCACGCCACCCTGATGTTGACCGAGCTCCATCAGATCCCGTGCATCGGAGAGCAAATTGCGAGCGCGCTCGACGATTTCCATGCCGACCGGGGTCATAATGAAGCTCTTGTGATCCCGCTCCACCAGTTGCAGGTTCATCATGTCCTCCAGCGTCTGGATCCCGGTACTCAGGGTCGACTGGCTGACATGACAGGCCTTGGCGGCGCGGTTGAAGTTCTTGTGCTCATCGAGAGCGACCAGATATTGCAGCTGTTTGAGACTGGGCCAACGTTGCATAGAAAAACCCGATTGATGCTATCTATTTAATTTGATTTAACTAATCTACCACCGGGTCTATAGTTTGTCGCTTGAATTAGATGGACTTGGCTCTAGGTAGCCCAATCCTCACCGGATTGTTCACTTCACATAAAGAGGAATTGAATATGGTATTGGTAGGCCGTCCCGCACCCGATTTTACCGCCGCTGCTGTTCTGGGTAATGGCGAGATCGTTGATTCATTCAACCTGTCATCCCACATCAAAGGCAAAGCTGCCGTTGTCTTCTTCTATCCGCTCGATTTCACCTTCGTCTGCCCGTCCGAGCTGATTGCCTTCGATCACCGTTATGAAGAGTTCCAGAAGCGTGGCGTGGAAGTGATCGGTGTTTCCATCGATTCCCAGTTCTCCCACAACGCATGGCGCAATACCAAAGTGGAAGATGGCGGTATCGGTCAGGTCAAGTACCCGCTGATCGCCGACGTGAAACACGAAATCTGCAAAGCCTATGACGTTGAACATCCGGAAGCTGGTGTGGCGTTCCGTGGCTCCTTCCTGATCGACAAGAACGGTGTCGTTCGTCATCAGGTTGTCAACGATCTGCCGCTGGGCCGCAACATCGATGAGATGCTGCGCATGGTCGATGCCCTGCAATTCCACGAAGAGCACGGCGAAGTGTGCCCGGCTCAGTGGGAAAAAGGCAAAAAAGGTATGCAAGCCTCTCCGGATGGCGTTGCCAAGTACCTGTCCGAGAATGCTGACTCCCTGTAATCGGGTCGCACTCTGCGTGAAGAACCGGCGCCTTGGCGCCGGTTTTTTTATACCTGCGATTTACCTATCCCCTGACATAGCGGTCACACTCTTCTCGCTCCTTCGCTCCTTCGCTCCTTCGCTCCTTCGCTCCTTCGCTCCACGCTATTCCAAGCTGCTGTTCGCTGGCGCACTCGCCGTTTCGGGATGAGATGCTGACCCTATGGTTGGGAACGGGATGGGCCGACAGACAAACATGAGCCATAAAAAAAAAGCGCGCCATAGGCGCGCTCAGTTCACAAGCAGAGGCGTTACTCCTCAAAGATCCCGAAGTGATCCTTGGCGAAATTGACCCGCTGCTCCACGTTCATCTTCACCTGGCCCAGCTTCTCGATGGTCTTGAGATTGGGCACCAGGCCGCGACCGTTGGCGATTTGAATGGCCAGACCCGGGCGGGCGTTGAGCTCCAGCAGCATGGGGCCGCGGAACTTGTCCAGCACCATGTCTGTTCCGATATAGCCCAGACCCGACATCTCGTAGCAGGAGGCAGCCAGGGTGAGCAGGGTATCCCAGTGGGGCACCTTGAGCTCATAGAGATCGAGGCCGGTATCCGGGTGGTGACGCAGCGGATTGCCAAACTGCACCGCCCGCAGGGCACGACCGGTACGCAGGCACAGACCCACCCCCACGGCGCCCTGGTGCAGGTTCGCCTTGCCGTCCGAGGCGGCGGTGGAGAGGCGCATCATCGCCATCACCGGGAACCCCTTGAAGATGATGACCCGGGCATCGGGTACCCCTTCGAAGGAGTAACCGTCGAACACATCATCAAAGTTGATGAGGCCTTCGACCAGCGCCACGTCTGGCTTGCCGCCCAGCGAATAGAGCCCCGCCAGAATGTTGGAGACATGGCGCTCCAGATCCTGACCGGTAGAGGCGCTGCCATTGGGCTTGTAGAAGAGGCCATTTTCCTGACGCAGGATCACCAGGATCCCCTTGCCGCCCGAGCCACGGGCCGGCTTGATGCAGAAGCCCGGCCAATCTTTGACCAGCTCGGTGATGCGACCCACATCGTGCTGGGCACGGATGGTGCCGATAAGCTCCGGCACGGTGACCCCTGCATCCAGCGCAATCCGCTTGGTCTGCAGCTTGTCATCCACCAGCGGGTAGAGGCTGCGCGGATTGTAGCGGCTGATGTAGGAGTGGTTGCGCTTGTTCATGCCGAGGATGCCTGATTGGGACAGGCTCCACGGGGTGGTGTATTTTTCCCAGAACCACATCGGTTACTTGTCCTTACCCGGGGTGACGCCAGATTTCATCTCGTCCACCAGCGGCTTGAAGCGCTTCAGTTCGCTCAGCTTGTAGCCGGTGTAGTTACCCATCAACAGTACGGTCGCCATCAGCACCAGCTGCAGGCCGAGGAAGTTGAAGGTGAGGTGACGGATCAGCTCGTTATCCATGGCCAGATAGGCGATGACGGCAACCAGCAGAGAGCCACCACCCTGGCGGAACACCTCTTTCGGGCCCTCTTCTTCCCACAGGATGGACATCCGTTCGATGGTCCAGGAGAGGATGATCATCGGGAAGAAGGTGATCTTCATCCCGTCGGTCAGCCCCAGCTTGAAGGCGAACGCGGAGAAGATACCGATCATCGAGATAACCATGATGATGATGGCCGATATTCGGGCGACCAGCAGCAGGTTAAGCCGCGACAGATAGGAACGGATAACAAGACCGGTACCGACGATCAGCAGGAAGCCGATCAGACCGGTGACCAGCGAGGTCTGGATAAAGGCGACCGCGATCAGCACCGGCATGAAGGTACCGGAGGTCTTGATCCCCACCAGCACCCGCAGGAACACCACCATCAGCACGCCGATCGGGATCAGCAGCAAGCCCTTGAACAGGGTCTGCTCTTCCAGCGGCAGGCTGTGGATGGAGAAGTTCATCATCTCTGATTTCTCGAACTTCTGCGCCAGCGCCACGCTGACTGGCTGCTCCTGCTCGATCATCGAGAAGCTGACTCGGGAGTTATGACCACCGGTCACGTCCAGCAGGGCGCCGGAGTTGTATTCCCACAGCAGCAGGTTGGCCGGACGGCCCTGCTCACCGGTTTGCGGGTTGAACAGCTTGTAGTCGGTCGGGCTGTTGAACACCTGCAGGTAATCCACCAGCTCCTGACGACGGCGGCCATCTTCCAGATTCAGGGCATGTACCACGCGGGTCGGCACGTCAGCATTGTTGAGCAGCTCGGCGATCAGGTTGGCGCGGCTCTTGTGCTTTTTCAGCAGCTCGGCGTTCTGCTCCTGCTTCTCGATCTCCTTGATGATCTCGCGAGTCAGGGTGTAGCCATCGGCAGAGCGCTCCTGCGCCCGCTCGAGGATCTGCTTCATCGCGGTGGCATAAGGCTCACTCTCGATCTGCTTCTCGATGGCGGGCGGCTGCGGATTGGCCGCCGGTTTGGCATGGGCATCCGCCATCATGTCGACGCGGTAGTAGAGCTCCTGACGGCCAGAGGCGGTGCGGATGGACCACTCGGCGCGGGCATCGCCATCTTTCTCGACAAAGGAGAGACCGTAGCCGGGGCTGGCGGCGTTCTCGTTCATCAGGGTGAAACCGGGCTGGGTGCCCGGAATGGCCAGGGAGGCGATCACCGGATCACCGGTCGCCTCGAACTCCAGCTTGGCTTCGATGGACCAGATCTGGCGCTTTTCACCGGGCGTCAGCGGCACATCCAACGCGATATGGTGATAGATCGTCATCCCCAGGCCGACAATGTACAGCAGGGCTACCAGCAAATAGAACGGCTTACGGGAAACCATGGATTATTTCACATCCTTGAGCTTGGGTTTGGGTTGGATATATTCGCGGGCCACATCAACCACGGCGATGTCTTTCAAAAATTCGCGACCCAGCAGCACAGGGAAGGTCATGTCGCTACGGTCTTTCAGGGTAAATTCGGCTTTCTCGGTCATGTCGCCAATGCGCACGGCCAGACGCACCACCGGACGGCGGTCAAGATCGTCGGCAGAGGCCTGACGCACCCGCACGTGACGTACCAGCGGCGCTTCGATCTGGATCTTGTCGTCCACATCCTGATGGCTCAGGAAGAAGCGCACCCAGTTTTTGCCGTTGCGCTCGAAAATGGTGATCTCCTGCGCACTGATGGAGGAGGTGGTCGCACCGGTATCGACCCGTGCCTGGAAGGCGTCGTTGGCGGCATCAACCCAGATCCACTCTGCTTCACCGACCATCAGCTTGCCATCGATGGTGTGACCCTGATTGGGGGCCGGGCACTTCTCGGTGGGGATGGCCATCGGCTTGGGCGGCTCGGACGGGAGGGTGGCGAGCTTGTGGTCTACTTGCTTGACGGACTCTTTCATATTGGTGACATCTGTGTTGAGCTGAACCAGCAGGTGCTGTTGCTGCACATACTGCTTCTGTTGCTGTTCCATGGATGTTTGCAGGCGCTGCTCGCTCTGGCTCAGCTCGCTACGAAGCTCGGCCAGCGTCAGAGCTGGAACCTGAGGCGCTTTTTCCATATTGACACACCCGCCGAGACTAAGCAGGGAGAGCAGGGTCATTCCTTTTAATTTGCTTTTCATGTCATTCATTTAACTGTGCTTCCTGGAATGGGGTCAGTGTAACTTCCACAAGCGCCACCGGCTAGTCTTTGGCCTTGCGGGCAATCAGTACGGCACGTTTCGGCGCCGGGTGTCCTTCTACCGTGAGTGCCGGATTGTCTGGATCCAGATAGTCACTCAGGGATTCATTAATCATCCAGTCGGTACGACGCTGTTCGTCGGTGCTGGTCATATTCTCGTCTACTATCCGCACGTCGGTGAAGCCGCAGCGCTCGACCCACAGCTTGAGGGCGGCACTGGAGGGAATAAACCAGACGTTGCGCATCTTGCCGTATCGGTCGGTCGGCACCAGCACATCGTTGACGCCACCATCGATCACCAGGGTCTCCAGCACCAGCTCGCCATCGTCTTTCAATTGATTGCGCAGCTGTTCGATGTGCTCGATGGGGGATTTGCGGTGATAGAGCACCCCCATGGAGAAGACGGTGTCAAAGGCGCGTAGCTCCGGCAACTCCTGAATACCGAGCGGCAACAGGTGGGCGCGTTGATCATTGCCCGCGAAGTGACGAATAGCCTCGAACTGGCAGAGGAACAGTGGGCTCGGGTCGATGCCGACTGCCAGCTTGGCCCCTTCACCCACCATGCGCCAGAGGTGGTAGCCGCTGCCACAGCCTACATCCAGCACGTAGCGTCCCTCGAGCGGGCTGATATGGGGCAACACCCGATCCCACTTCCAGTCAGAGCGCCACTCGGTATCTATGTGGATGCCGTGCACGGTGAACGGACCTTTGCGCCATGGCATAAAGTGGCGCAGCAGGCTCTCGACCTTCTTTCGCTCCCCTTCGCCAAGGCTCTCGGCCGAGCCTATCTCGACCCGGCTTTTCAGCTCGATGTTGCCGGGGGATACCACCGGCAGCTTGTTGAGGGCACGATTCCAGCGCGGCAGATCGCCATGCTGGTTGTCATGTTGCCAGGCATGCAGCTGGGCGGGCAGGGTATGCAGCCAGTGGCTCAGCCGGTTTTTGGCAATCAGTTGATAGAAATTGGCAAAGTCGATCATGGCTGGGCGTCGCTGGATTTGATGGCAATCATGGAGCCGAAGTTGAAGCACTGGAACCAGAGATCCTGATGGGTGAAACCGGCATCCCGCAGGCGGGCACGGTGGGTCTCCAGGCTGTCGGTGCGCATCACGTTCTCAAGGGCGGTGCGTTTCTGGCTGATCTCCAGCTCGCTGTAGCCATTGGCCCGCTTGAAATCCAGGTGCAGCTCGATAAGCAGCTCGTTGACCGGCTCATCTTCGAAGCGGAACTTCTCGCTCAGGATCAGGATCCCGCCCGGGCGCAGACCATCGTGAATGCGCTGGATCAGGGCGGCCCGTTTCTCTGGCTCGACAAATTGCAGGGTGAAGTTGAGCACCACCACGGAGGCGTTCTCGATCTCGATGTCGCAGATATCCGCTTCCACCAACTCCACCGGCACCTCGGATTTGAAACCGGAGAGGTGGGCGCGGGCGCGCTCGATCATCGGGTGGGAGAGATCCACCGCGGTGATGCGGCAACCGGGCTGGCTGATATGGCGACGCATCGCCTGGGTGGCGGCGCCCAGTGAGCAGCCGAGATCATAGAGTCGGCTCTCGGGTTGGGCGTAGCGGGCGGCCATCATGCCGATGGCGGAGATGATGTTGCTGTAACCCGGCACCGAGCGCTGGATCATATCGGGAAATACGTCGACGACCTGTTCGTCAAAACAGAAGTCGCCCAATCGGGCGATCGGGGCGGCAAAAATTTGGTCTTTGGTCTGCATGCTGGCGCAACCTGACAGTCGGGACATCACCCGGCTGTATTGTTCAATTGAGTCGTTGGATGATACCCATCAGAGTAGGTCAATCATCTGTTTACGAACGGGGTGGCTGGTCATGAAATCCTTTGGACCTGTCCTGTTCGTACGGGCCATGTTCCGGACCCTTACTTGGGGCGGTAGTGTAGAGGATTGATGGCCGTTTGTCTTGACGCCAGGGCTTGCCTCGCCACAAAAAAGCGCTTTTTTTGCAGCGAAACGATGGCCGCAGAATGGGTTGGCTAAAAGCGCAGCACTCCCTGACGCGCGCGATCGTTTTCCCCCGGCCAGGGGGCCATCTCCTGCTCCAGCAAGCGGGTGATTTGGCGGGCCAATTCCGGTGCCCGGGCGTTGTCGGCAGTATGTATATAGAGGTAGAGATCTTTCCCCTCCGCGAGCCACTGACGCCAGTGAGGGAGCCAGCTTGGCAGGAAGGGGTGGTTCGCCGCCGGATCCGGCAGGCCGATAAAGCGCACCATGGGGGCACTGGCGGTGGCCAGCAGATGCACCGGCAGGCGCGGCTTCTTGCCCTGGGCATCGACAAGGGTCGCCGTGGTTGCTGGCACCGAGAAGAGCGGGCGGCTATCGAGCATCACCCGGTTGACCCCTTGTTCCATCAGCAGTCGGTTCAATGCCCGCTCGGCCTCCCCCTTGGCGAAGAAGTCGGGGTGGCGCACCTCGAGGGCGTAGCGAAACGCCCGCGGCAGCCGCTCGAGAAAGGCCGCCAGTCTGGCCAACCCCTCCGGGCCGAAGCGGGCAGGCAGTTGCAGGGTGAGCAGCCCCAGCTTGTCGTGTAGCGGCGCAAGCAGCCGAATAAAGTCGGTCACCTGTTTATCTGCGCTCACCAGATCGCTCTGGTGACTGATGGTTTGCGGAAACTTGAAGTTGAAACGAAAGTGATCGGGAACTGCATCGGCCCAGCGCTGCACCGTATCGGGGGTCGGCAGGGCGTAGAAAGTGGTGTTGCCCTCCACCGAATTGAACACGGTGGCGTAGTGGGCGAGGTGCTCGGCAGGCTTGGCGCCAAGGCCCAGTAGCTGGCCGGGCCAGCTGGGGTGGGACCACTGTGGCAGGCCCAAATAGAGGCTCATGGTGGCTATTCTCTTCGCTTTTGGTGCATTCGTGCCGATTTTTTGCCCGCTTTTTGCCATCGAGTGCAAAAAACTGGCGAAAGGAGGCTGCTGGCCATTTTACCCAAAAGGGGGTTTTCCTCTATAATGCCAGCCCTTTTGTTTTTCAATTTCTTGTGACCCATGCCTATCTACGAATATCGTTGCGACGTCTGTGGCCATGAATTGGCAAAACTGCAAAAGCTTTCCGATGCCCCCCTGACCGACTGTCCGGCCTGTAGCAAGCCGAATCTGGTCAAGCTGATATCGGCGGCAGGCTTCCGGCTCAAGGGAACCGGATGGTACGAGACTGATTTCAAACCGGGTAAGAAAAAGAATCTGGCCAGCTGTGAGACAGACGGTGCTTGCCAGTCGTGCCCGGCGGCCCAAGGTTAACCGTCTCTCTACAATTTCGAAGGAAGAAGTCCATGCGCTCTATCTATTGCGGACAGGTCAATGAGGCCCATGCAGGGCAGACCATTACATTGTGCGGTTGGGTTCATCGTCGTCGTGATCTCGGCGGTCTGATCTTTATCGATATGCGCGACCGGGAAGGGATCGTTCAGGTGTTCTTCGATCCGGACAAGCCGGACGCGTTCGCGCTGGCCTCCGAGCTGCGCGGTGAGTTCTGCATCCAGGTTACCGGTGTGGTGCGTACCCGTCCGGACTCCCAGCGCAACAGCGACATGGCCACTGGCGCCATCGAAGTGTTCGCCCACGAACTCAACATCATCAACCGTGCCGAGCCGCTGCCCCTTGACTTCAACCAGGTCAACAGCGAAGAGATCAGCCTCAAGTATCGCTACCTGGATCTGCGTCGCCCCGAGATGGCCAAGTACCTGAAGACCCGTGCCAAGGCCAGCGCCTTCGTACGCCGCTTCATGGACGAGCACGGCTTCCTCGATATCGAGACCCCGATGCTCACCAAGGCCACCCCGGAAGGTGCTCGTGACTATTTGGTGCCGAGCCGCGTGCACAAGGGCAAGTTCTACGCGCTGCCGCAATCTCCGCAGCTGTTCAAGCAGTTGCTGATGATGTCCGGCTTCGACCGCTACTACCAGATCGTCAAGTGCTTCCGTGACGAAGACCTGCGTGCCGACCGCCAGCCGGAATTCACCCAGATCGACGTGGAGACCTCCTTCATGACCGCGCCGCAAGTGCGTGAGATCATGGAAGAGATGATCCGCAAACTGTGGATGCACATCCTGAACGTGGATCTGGGCGACTTCCCGATCATGACCTTCGACGAAGCGATGCGTCGCTTCGGCTCCGACAAGCCAGACCTGCGTCTGCCGATGGAGCTGGTCGATGTGGCAGACCTCTTGACCTCCGTCGAGTTCGCCGTGTTCGCGGGTCCCGCCAACGATCCGAAAGGCCGCGTGGCAGCCCTGAAAGTCCCGGGCGGCGCCGAGCTCTCCCGCAAGCAGATCGACGAGTACACCAAGTTTGTCGGCATCTACGGTGCCAAGGGCCTGGCCTGGATGAAGGTCAACGAAGCCGCCAACGGCCTCGAAGGCGTACAGTCTCCGGTTGCCAAGTTCCTCTCCGACGAGATCGTGCGCGAGATCCTGGCCCGTACCGGCGCTGCTGACGGCGACATCATCTTCTTCGGCGCTGATTCCAAGAAAGTGGTCTGCGATGCCATGGGCGCCCTGCGTCTGAAAGTGGGCCGCGATCTGGGTCTGCTGGAGAACAGCTGGAAGCCGCTGTGGGTCATCGACTTCCCGATGTTCGAGGAAGATGGCGAAGGCGGTCTGGCTGCCATGCACCACCCGTTTACCGCACCGAGCAACATGGGCCCGAGCGAGCTGAAAGCCAACCCGGTGGCGGCTTACGCCAACGCCTACGACATGGTGATCAACGGTTACGAAGTGGGTGGCGGTTCTGTCCGTATCCACAACAGCGAGATGCAGTCTACCGTGTTCGACATTCTGGGTATCACCCCGGCCGAGCAGCGCCTGAAGTTCGGCTTCCTGCTGGATGCCCTGAAGTACGGTACCCCGCCGCACGCCGGTCTGGCCTTCGGTCTGGACCGTCTCAGCATGCTGCTGACCGGCACCGAAAACATTCGGGACGTGATTGCCTTCCCGAAAACGACCGCGGCTGCCTGTCTGATGACAGACGCCCCCAGCCTTGCCAACGCAGCCCAACTGGGTGAGCTGGCGATTGCAACCACCGTCAAGGGCGACGAGTAAGCCGATACCGGCACCGGAGGCCGCCGCCGTGCGGCCTCCGTGTTTTCCTTGGGTTAGTCATGACCAGTGTTACTGACATTTAAAAAATAACGGAGAGTCTCTATGGCAGGTCACAGTAAATGGGCCAACATCAAACACCGCAAGGCCGCTCAGGACGCCAAGCGTGGCAAGATCTTCACCAAACTGATCCGCGAAATCACCACTTCCGCGCGTCTTGGTGACCCGGATCCGGCCAACAACCCGCGCCTGCGTGCCGCGGTGACTGCCGCCCTGACCAACAACATGACCCGCGACACCATCAACCGTGCCATCCAGCGTGGCGCCGGTGGTGGCGATGGCGAACAGCTCGAGACCATCGTGTACGAAGGCTATGGCCCGGCTGGCTCTGCCGTGATGGTGGAGTGCCTGACCGACAACCGCAACCGTACCGTTGCCGAAGTGCGTCATGCCTTCAGCAAGTGTGGTGGCAACCTCGGCACCGACGGCTCTGTTGCCTATCTGTTCAGCAAGAAAGGTCTGCTGACCTTCGTGGGCGTTGACGAAGATGCCCTGATGGACGCCGCACTGGAAGCGGGTGCCGATGACGTGGTCACTGAAGAAGATGGCTCCATCGAGGTGTATACCACCCCGAACGACTTCGGCACCGTGCTGGATGGTCTGGAAGCCGCCGGCTTCAAGGCCGAGAGCGCCGAAGTGACCATGATCCCTTCCACCGAAGCCGAGCTGGATGCTGAAACTGCGCCCAAGCTGATGCGTCTGATCGACATGCTGGAAGATCTGGACGACGTGCAAGAGGTCTATCACAACGGCTCCATCTCCGATGAAGTTGCTGCGACCCTCTGATCGCTGAAGCTTGCTCTCCCGATGGCAGCCTGATGGCTGCCATTTTTTTATCCTTGCATCGGGGCAACCGCTGACGAGTCAGGTGAGCCGCCGCTGCAACAGCGCTCTCCACTCATTCCTCTTCCGTTTTCTCTGTTGATGGTCATTCCTGGCATCCTGTGGGCTGGTTCGCCCCAAACATACGCTATTCGGCGCTCTGCTGTGTGGCGTGGTGATGGCGCGGCTCCACTTATCCCGTTTATCACGCGCTCAGCTCTTTAGATGGCGTTGACTGCTCGCATCTGTCGGTCAGGGCAATTGCGTTACGGGTAGGGGAGACGAGGTGATGGGGGCGCGCCCTTGTGATCACAGGGTGGCCATCAATGCCGGTCACAGGTCGGGATGCTGATAACGGATTAGCCGGGGCAGGGTTTGCAGGTTGGTTGGTTGGTTGGTTGGTTGGTTGGGAAGATACCGCAATCGGCAGGGAGAGGAGGGTGGTGATAAGTGGCAGATAAAAAAAGCCCGCGCAATGCGCGGGCTTGTAATCTCAGGGCTGGTTATCAGGCCTTGGATTTTTTCTTGCTTTCAACCTTGGCTTCAACCGGGGCGGCAGCAGGAGCAGCAACGCCTTCGGTGAACGGACGGCCGTAGTAGGTGTCCATCAGGATGGCTTTCAGCTCGCTGATCAGCGGGTAGCGCGGGTTGGCGCCGGTGCACTGGTCATCGAAGGCTTCGATGGCCAGCTGGTCAACCTTGGCCAGGAAGTCAGCTTCAGACACGCCAGCTTCACGGATGGAGGCCGGGATGCCCAGAGTGGCTTTCAGGTCGTCCAGCCATACCAGCAGCTTCTCGATCTTGGCAGCGGTGCGGTCACCGGCAGCGCTCAGACCCAGATGGTCAGCCACTTCGGCGTAACGACGGCGAGCTTGCGGACGGTCGTACTGGGAGAACGCAGTCTGCTTGGTCGGGTTGTCGTTGGCGTTGTAGCGGATCACGTTGCTGATCAGCAGGGCGTTGGCCAGACCGTGCGGAATGTGGAATTCAGCACCCAGTTTGTGAGCCATGGAGTGGCACACACCCAGGAAGGCGTTGGCGAACGCGATACCGGCGATGGTAGCGGCGTTGTGTACTTTCTCGCGAGCAACCGGGTCGTTGGCACCGTTCAGGTAGCTGGACGGCAGGTACTCTTTCAACAGTTTCAGAGCTTGCAGCGCCTGACCGTCGGAGTACTCGTTAGCCAGTACGGAGACGTAGGCTTCCATGGCGTGAGTCACGGCATCGATACCACCGAAGGCACACAGGGATTTCGGCATGCCCATAACCAGGTTGGCATCAACGATGGCCATGTTCGGGGTCAGCTCGTAGTCAGCCAGCGGGTATTTCATGCCAGTGGCGTCGTCGGTCACGACCGCAAACGGAGTCACTTCAGAACCGGTACCGGAAGTGGTGGTGATACAGACCAGTTCGGCCTTCACGCCCATTTTCGGGAACTTGTAGATACGCTTGCGGATGTCCATGAAGCGCATGGCCAGATCTTCGAACGCAGTTTCCGGGTGCTCGTACATGACCCACATGATCTTGGCCGCATCCATCGGTGAACCACCACCCAGCGCAACGATAACGTCAGGCTTGAAGGAGTTCGCCATCTCGGCACCTTTGCGTACCACAGACAGAGTCGGGTCAGCTTCTACTTCGTAGAACACTTCCACTTCCATCTTCAGGCCCTTGAGCAGACGAACCACTTCGTCGGCGTAGCCGTTGTTGAACAGGAAGCGGTCGGTCACGACCAGTGCGCGCTTTTTACCTTCCAGGTCGCCCAGAGCGATCGGCAGGGAACCACGACGGAAGTAGATGGATTTCGGAAGTTTGTGCCACAGCATATTTTCTGCCCGTTTTGCGACTGTCTTCTTGTTGATCAGGTGCTTGGGACCCACGTTTTCGGAGATGGAGTTACCACCCCAGGAACCGCAACCCAGCGTCAAAGACGGAGCAATGGCAAAGTTGTACAGGTCACCGATACCACCCTGAGTGGTCGGGGTGTTGATCAGGATACGGGCGGTTTTCATCTTGTCGCCGAAGTACTTGATGCGGTCGGCGTTGCGATCCTGGTCGGTGTACAGACCGGAGGTGTGGCCGATACCACCCAGGTTGACCATTTTGCAGGCCATTTCGACGGCTTCTTCGAAGTTCTTGGCACGGAACATACCCAGAGTCGGGGAGAGCTTCTCGTGAGCGAACTCTTCCTCTTCACACACTTCCAGACCTTCACCGATGAGGATCTTGGTGGTAGCAGGTACGGTCACGCCAGACATTTCGGCGATCTTGGTAGCAGGCTGGCCCACGATGTTGGCGTTCATGGCACCGTTGATCAGGATGACCTTACGGACCTTGTCAGCTTCTTCTTTGGTCAGTACATAACCGTTGTGAGTCGCGAAACGCTCTTTCACCTGGTCATAGATGGAGTCAACCACGATAACGGCTTGCTCGGAGGCACAGACTACGCCGTTGTCGAAGGTTTTGGACATCAGGATGGAGGCAACAGCACGCTTCACATCGGCAGTTTCGTCGATAACAACAGGTACGTTACCGGCACCTACACCGATAGCCGGCTTACCGGAGGAGTAAGCAGCTTTCACCATGCCCGGGCCACCGGTGGCCAGGATCAGGTTGATGTCGTTGTGCTTCATCAGGGCGTTGGACAGTTCAACAGTCGGTTGATCGATCCAGCCGATGATGTCTTTCGGTGCACCGGCGGCAATGGCTGCATCCAGTACCAGCTTGGCAGCGGTATTGGTGGAGTTCTTGGCACGGGGGTGCGGGGAGAAGATGATTGCGTTGCGGGTCTTCAGGGAGATCAGGGATTTGAAGATCGCAGTGGAAGTCGGGTTGGTGGTCGGTACGATACCGCAGATGATACCTACCGGCTCGGCGATGGTGATGGTACCCATCTCGTCATCTTCACTGAGGATGCCGCAGGTCTTCTCTTCTTTGTACTTGTTGTAGATGTATTCGGAGGCGAAGTGGTTCTTGATAACCTTGTCTTCGATGATACCCATACCGGACTCTTCCACGGCCATTTGGGCCAGGGGGATACGGGCATTGCTGGCGGCCAGGGCGGCGGCACGGAAGATCTTGTCTACCTGCTCTTGTGAGAAGCTGGCGAATTCACGCTGGGCTTCCTTAACGCGGGCGACCAGTGCATCCAGTTCAGCCATATTGGTTACTGCCATGTTTATCTCCTGATTATTTGAAAACTGTTTAGTAAGACGTTGGCAATGCCCGGCAATTATAGTCGCCCTGTCAAGGCGGTATCGTTGCAACAGCTTTTTCACATGCCTTACTAAATCGCTTTCTGAGTCGATTATAGAGCGGGGCTGACTCAGAAAAACTTGATCTGGATCATGTGTAACAAAAGAACAAAAGAAATTTTATTTCACAATCCTTGTTTGACTGATGTTACAGGAGTGTGCTGGCAAGGGGAAGGCGAGTGACTTGTTAATACATGGTAATAAACCACATTTATCAAATGGTTAATTGCATTTTGAGATCGGGATGAAGAGCTGTTTTGGCGGTATTGGTTAGCAAATATGAGTGAATCGGTTTCAAAACCACCGACAAACGCGCTTTATTTCCGCATTTGTTGCGAAAATGATTGTTGTTTTAATCCATGACTAATCTGCTTTATTGCCCGAGGGAGCCATTTCTGCCCGCTTTACCCGTTTTGGCATTGCGGCTCTCCGGCCGATTCATGTCAGTGGTGCCGGGCCTGAAAGATGGGGAACGTCGCAGGTGGAGTCTCTCGGGTCGCCTTTCCATCCAGTCAGTCACCGTCAGCGCTGCAGGGCCTGATTAAACAGGCTCGCGTTCACTCTTGTGACGCGGGTCGGGCGGTGGCAGGGGCTTTTGGCATTTGTTTATGCCAGTTAGCGCGGATGCATTAGATGAACTAACTAAAAACCCCCAAAAATGGTGAGATTATTTGATTGGTGCCCGCTCTGGCTATGATGTAAATTTACGCACGAAATTAATGGACTGGCCCAGTGGGCCCGAAACTCTATTGGAAGGCGCCTATGGCAGCAATTGACGTCTCGCTGTATCTGAAGTTTTTTGTCGGTTTGTTCGCAATTATCAACCCGCTGGGTCTGTTGCCGGTGTTTGTCAGCCTGACCAGCCACCATACCCAGGCCGAGCGGATGAAAACCAATACCACCGCCAATATCGCGGTGATGGTGATCCTGCTGGTCTCCATGTATATGGGGCAGCTGATCCTCGATGGGTTTGGCATCTCGCTGGCGTCGTTCCGCATTGCCGGCGGTTCGCTCATCACCCTGATCGCCTGGTCGATGCTGCAGGGCAAGCTCGGTGAAGTGAAACACAACAAGCAGGAGAAGGGTGAACTGGCGGTACGCGAGTCTATCGCCGTGGTGCCGCTGGCGCTGCCGCTGATGGCGGGCCCCGGTGCCATCTCTTCGGTCATCGTCTATGCCAGCCAGAGTCACTGGCAGCAACTGCTCGGCATGTCAGTCGTTGTCGTTGTTTTCTCCTTCTGCTCCTGGCTCATCTTCCGCGCCGCACCGCTGCTGTTCAAGATCATGGGCAACACCGGCATCAACGTGGTGACCCGTATCATGGGCCTTATCATGATGTCCCTTGGCATCGAGATCATGGTGGCCGGCATCAAGGGGGTTTTCCCCAGCCTGATGTGAGCCAGGTCTGTTTTATGAAAGCCGGTCCTCGTGACCGGCTTTTTATTGGTTGCTTTTTGCCCGCGCTTTTCTAGAATCGGTCGTTTGTGTAAAAAATGAGCGTGGCGCTGGTGTTTTAATACTGAGAAAGCACGCTGCTGCTGGTTTTTTGACCAGAAAATGCCGATTACCCTGACAATATCTGTTGCATTATCGGAATTGGCAGGGAATTATGCTGGGAGCGGGTTTTAACCCCGTCACTTTAAAAAACGCATGGAATGTTCTTGTTGGAGTAGGGAAATGACTCATAAAAAAACAATGATTAACACACTGCTGATGGCTGCACTGTTTGGTGGCGTCAATGTGGCTCAGGCTGCCGATGTCCCGGCGGGAACCAAGCTGGCTGAAGTCCAGCAACTGGTAAAAGGCAACGGCTCGGAGCCTGCGACCCTTGACCCGCACAAGACCGAAGGAACGGTCGAATCCAATATCCTGCGCGACCTGTTCGAGGGTCTGGTTGCTTCCGGCCCGAAAGGGGAAATTCTCCCGGCGGTGGCCGAATCCTGGGAAACCAAGGATAACAAGCACTACGTCTTCCACCTGCGCAAAGATGCCAAGTGGTCCAACGGTGACCCGGTCACCGCGCACGACTTCGAATTTGCCTTCAAACGCGCCGTCGATCCGAAAACCGCCTCTCCTTACTCCTGGTATCTGGAGATCCCGACCATTGCCAACGCATCCGAGATCATCGCTGGCAAGAAGCCGTCCGATACGCTGGGCGTGAAGGCGACCGACGACTACACCTTCGAAGTGCAGCTTGAGAAAGCGATCCCTTACTTCGTCAGCATGCTCTCCCACACCACCACCTACCCGGTGCCGAAGAAGGTGATCGAGAAGTTTGGTGACAAGTGGACCCAGCCGGAAAATATGGTATCCAACGGTGCCTATGCCCTGAAGAGCTGGGTGGTGAACGAGCGCGTTGAAGTGGAACGCAACAAGCACTACTGGAACGATGGCAAGACCGTTATCAACAAGGTGGTCTATCTGCCGATCCAGTCTACCAACGCCGATCTGAGCCGCTATCTGGCGGGCGAAGTGGACATCACCTATCAGATGCCCATCGAGCGCTTCAAGCAGATGAAGAAAGAGAAGCCGGACGAGCTGAAAGTGACTGGCTATGTCGGCACTTACTACTACCAGTACAACGTCAAGAAGAAGCCGTTTGACGATGTGCGTGTCCGTACCGCGCTCTCCTATGCCATCGATCGTAACGTGATCGCCGACAAGGTGATGGGTCAGGGTCAGACGCCGGGTTACACCCTGGTGCCGGACTTCGTCGATGGCTTCAAGCCGGTCGCCCCCGAGTGGTCGAAGATGACTCAGGCCGAGCGTGATGCCAAGGCCAAGGCGCTGCTGGAAGAGGCCGGTTTCGATGCCAGCAAGCCGCTGAAGTTCGAGCTGCTCTACAACACCGACGACAACCACAAGAAAGTGGCTGTGGCCGTTGCCTCCATGTGGAAGAAGCTGGGCGTGCAGGTGAGCCTGGTCAACCAGGAGTGGAAAACTTACCTGGAAACCAAGAAACAGGGTCAGTTTGACGTAGGTCGTGCCGGCTGGATCGCCGACTACAACGAAGCCTCGTCCATGCTGGATCTGATGCAGACCACCCACGGCAACAACGACGGCAAGTACTCCAATCCGGAGTTCGACAAGCTGATGGATTCGTCCCGTGATCAGGTCGATGTGGCTGCCCGCAACAAGCTCTACGTCCAGGCTGAAGAGATCCTGGCCAAGGACATGCCGATTGCGCCCATCTACCAGTACGTGACTGCCCGTATGGTCAAACCCTATGTAGGCGGCTACCCGGCCAACCCGCTGGATAACCTCTACAGCAAAGATATGTACATCATTGCTCACTGATTTAAAGCAACAAGTCGCATAACAAGCAGGGCCCGCCAGACGGCGGGCCTTTATTACAACCGCGACCATTTGGAAGCAGTTCAGGACAGGTAATGTCTATGTTGAAATTCATTTTTAAACGGCTATTGGAAGCGATCCCGACTCTGCTGGTCTTGATCACCGTCTCTTTCTTTATGATGCGTTTCGCCCCGGGTAACCCCTTTACCAGCGAGCGCTCACTGCCCCCCGAAGTCATCGCCAACATCGAGGCCAAATACGGGCTCGACAAACCCATTGGCATGCAATATCTCACCTACCTGGGTAACCTGGTGCAGGGTGATTTGGGGCCCTCTTTCAAATACAAGGATTTCACCGTCAATGATCTGGTGAGTCAGGCGTTGCCTGTGTCTGCCAAGATCGGGACCGCGGCCTTCTTCTTCGCCGTGCTGCTGGGGGTCACCTTCGGCACCATTGCTGCCCTGAAACAGAACACCATCATCGACTATCTGCTGATGTCGTCGGCCATGGCCGGGGTGGTGATACCGGGCTTTGTGCTGGCGCCCTTGCTGGTGCTGTTTTTCAGTATTCATCTGGGCTGGTTCCCTGCCGGTGGCTGGCAGGGTGGCGGTGTGCAGTTTATGGTGCTGCCGGTGTTTGGCATGATGATGTACTACATCTCCGCGATCTCGCGGATCATGCGGGGCAGCATGATCGAGACCATGAACTCCAACTTCATCCGTACCGCCCGTGCCAAGGGCTTGCCGCTGCGCCATATCATCCTGAAACACGCGCTGCGTCCGGCCATGCTGCCGGTGGTCTCCTATCTGGGCCCGGCCTTTGTCGGCATCATCACAGGTTCCGTGGTGATCGAGACCATCTTCGGCCTGCCGGGGATCGGTCAGCTGTTCGTCAACGGTGCCCTTAACCGTGATTACTCCATGGTGCTCGGTCTGACCATTCTGGTCGGCGCCCTCACCATCACCTTTAACGCTGTGGTCGATATTCTCTACGCCTTTATCGATCCCAAGATCCGTTACTAATTCGGGAGTTCATCATGGTTGTTTCAACTGAAAAACGCGATGCCGTCGAGGCGTTCGCGCAAAAAGTAGAAGTGGTGGAGGGGCGCTCCCTGTGGAAGGATGCCCGTCGCCGTTTCCTGCGCAACAAGGCGGCACTGACCAGCCTGATCATTCTGACCATCATCGGTCTGGCGGTCATCTTTGGCCCCCATCTGTCCCAATACACCTTTGACGATCCGGACTGGGGTGCGATGCAGTCGCCGCCGGATATGGAAGCGGGTCACTACTTCGGCACCGACAGTCTGGGGCGCGATCTGTTTGTGCGTACCCTCTTGGGCGGCCGTATCTCCCTGATGGTCGGCATCATGGGCGCCATGGTGGCGGTCATCATCGGCACCCTGTATGGCGCGGCCTCCGGCTTTATCGGTGGTCGGGTCGACAGCCTGATGATGCGGGTACTGGAGATCCTCAACGCCTTCCCCTTCATGTTCTTCGTCATCATGCTGGTCACCTTCTTTGGTCGCAATCTGGCGCTCATCTTTATCGCCATCGGGGCGGTGAGCTGGCTCGACATGGCGCGGATCGTGCGCGGCCAGACCCTGAGTCTCAAGAGCAAGGAGTTTATCGAGGCGGCCCACGTCTGTGGCGTCTCCAAGTGGAAGATCATCACCCGTCACATCGTACCGAACGTACTCGGTATCGTGGCCGTTTACGCCACCTTGCTGGTGCCGGGCATGATCATGTTTGAATCCTTCCTGAGTTTCCTGGGCCTTGGTGTTCAGGAACCGATGACCAGCTGGGGTGCCCTGCTGGATGAAGGCTCCAAGTCGATGGAAGTGGCCATCTGGCAACTGCTGTTCCCCGCCTGCTTTATGGTGGTGACCCTGTTTTGCTTCAACTTCCTCGGGGATGGTCTGCGTGACGCCCTCGATCCGAAAGATCGTTAATCGAGCATCGGATCGACAGGAAAGCATCACGAAAGATCGATAAGGAGTTTTTATATGAAGTTACTGGATGTGAAAGATCTGCGGGTCGAGTTCAAGACCCCGGACGGCAATGTGGTGGCGGTCAACGACCTCAACTTCTCCCTCGCCGCGGGCGAGACCCTGGGGATCGTGGGTGAGTCAGGCTCTGGCAAGTCCCAGACTGCCTTTGCCATCATGGGCCTGCTGGCCAAAAACGGCATTATTACCGGTTCCGCCAAGTTTCAGGGGGAGGAGATCCTCAACCTGCCGGAGTCCAAGCTCAACAAGATCCGCTCCGAGAAGATCGCCATGATCTTTCAGGACCCCATGACCTCGCTGAACCCCTACATGAAGGTGAAGGATCAGCTGATGGAAGTGCTGATGCTGCACAAAGGGGTAAGCAAGGCGGAAGCGTTCGAAGAGTCGGTGCGGATGCTCGATGCGGTGAAAATTCCCGAAGCGCGCAAGCGGATGGGGATGTATCCCCACGAGTTCTCCGGCGGCATGCGTCAGCGGGTGATGATCGCCATGGCGCTGCTCTGCCGGCCGCAATTGCTGATCGCCGATGAGCCGACCACAGCGCTCGACGTGACTGTACAGGCCCAGATCATGACCCTGATGAACGAGCTCAAGCGCGAGTTCAACACCGCCATCATCATGATCACCCACGACCTTGGCGTGGTTGCCGGTATCTGCAACAAGGTGCTGGTGATGTATGCCGGTCGTACCATGGAGTACGGCAAGGTAGACGATATCTTCTATCGCCCGAGCCACCCCTACACCGAAGGCTTGCTGCGCGCCATTCCCCGTCTCGATACCGAAGGGGAAGTGCTGCCCACCATCCCGGGCAATCCGCCCAACCTGCTGCGTCTGCCGACCGGCTGCCCCTTCCAGGAGCGTTGCCACCGGGTCAGCGAGATTTGCGGCCAGCAGTCACCGATCCTGACCCCGTTCAACGACGGTCGGGAGCGTGCTTGCCACTGGGTTTCGGATGCCATCAACAAGGGGGCCAACTAAATGGGTGCCGACAAAAAATTGCTGTTGGAAGTGTCTGACCTCAAGGTCCACTTCAGTATCAAGAGTGGCAAGGCGTGGCCCTGGGCCAAGCCGTCTGATCTGAAAGCAGTCGATGGCGTGACCATGCGTCTCTACGAAGGGGAGACCCTGGGAGTCGTAGGCGAGTCCGGCTGCGGCAAGTCGACCTTTGCCCGCGCCATCATCGGTCTGGTACCGGCCACCGATGGCAAGGTGGTGTGGCTCGGCGATGACCTCACCAAGCTTGACCAGAATGCCCTGCGCGAGAAGCGCAAAGAGATCCAGATGATCTTCCAGGACCCGCTGGCCTCGTTGAACCCGCGCATGACCATCGGCGACATCATCGCCGAGCCGCTCATCACCTTCTACCCGAAGCTGCCACGGGAAGAGGTGAAGGAGAAGGTGCGCGCCATGATGAGCAAGGTCGGGTTGCTGCCCAACCTGGTCAACCGCTACCCGCACGAGTTCTCCGGCGGCCAGTGCCAGCGGATCGGGATTGCCCGGGCGCTGATCCTCGAGCCCAAGATGATCATCTGTGACGAGCCGGTCTCGGCGCTCGATGTCTCCATTCAGGCGCAGGTGGTCAACCTGCTCAAGTCGCTGCAAAAGGAGATGGGGCTGTCGCTCATCTTCATCGCTCACGATCTGTCGGTGGTCAAACATATCTCCGATCGGGTGCTGGTGATGTATCTGGGCAACGCCGTCGAGCTGGGAACCCGCAAGGAGATCTTCGCCAATCCGTTGCACCCTTACACCAAGGCGCTGATGTCAGCGGTGCCGATCCCGGACCCGGAGCTGGAGCGCAACAAGGTGATCCAGATCCTGGAGGGGGACTTGCCCTCACCGATGAATCCACCGTCCGGTTGCGTGTTCCGTACTCGCTGCCCGGTGGCAGGCCCCGAGTGCGCCAAGACCCGGCCCGTGCTGGAGGGGAATTTCGATCACGCGGTCTCCTGCCTCAAGGTCGATCCGCTCTGATGGGGATATCTTGAACTTGTTTACGGGGCTCCTTGATGGAGCCCCGATTTATTTTTGACGACAGTGAAGATGCCTCTTGGCGTTATCTTTTCCCGCTGTTAATATCCGCCGCACAAGGGGAGTAACTTCTCGCCGGTTTGTCGTCATTACGGTGCACCCATATCCTGCAGTGCACCCGGCAGCCGGGCAGTTGATGAAAATCAGCTGTAAGTGAGACCTTGCCGAGAGGCAAGGTGTATCTGCTCCAAACGCAAACCCACGCCTCTCGGTCGTGGGTTTTGTCGTTTTTGGGAGAAGTGAAAATGGGTGAATGGTGGATGTGGACCGGTTTCTTCAGCATAGTGCTGGTCCTGTTATGGATAGACATACGCTTTGTTGGTGGCGGCAAGTCACACAAGGTGTCTCTCAAAGAGGCGGGTGTCTGGTCCCTCATCTGGATCAGTGTGGCCCTGCTCTTCAACCTCGCGATCTGGCTCTGGCTGGATCACAGCGCAGGCCGTGAAATCGCCAACCAGAAAGGGCTGGAGTTCCTTACCGGCTACCTTATCGAGAAAGCGCTGGCGGTGGACAACGTCTTCGTCTGGCTGATGCTGTTTGGCTACTTTGCTATTCCGGCCGAGC
Source organism: Aeromonas allosaccharophila (assembly GCF_000819685.1). Classification (GTDB taxonomy): domain Bacteria; phylum Pseudomonadota; class Gammaproteobacteria; order Enterobacterales; family Aeromonadaceae; genus Aeromonas; species Aeromonas allosaccharophila. The sequence goes on from NZ_CDBR01000017.1 coordinate 32,656, forward strand.
TGCAGCGCCGGGTGCTGCTGTACGGGGTACTGGGTGCCATCGTGATGCGTGCCGGTATGGTGTTCGCGGGCAGCTGGCTCATCGAGCAGTTCCACTGGATCCTCTATCTGTTCGGCGCCTTCTTGCTGCTGACCGGTGCCAAGATGCTGTGGGCGGCCGACAAGGAGCCTGACTTGGCCAACAACCCGCTGCTGGGCTGGATGCGCCGTCGCTTCAAGGTGACCGAGACCCTGGAAGGGGAGAAGTTCTTCGTCTGGCGCGACGGTGTGCGTTATGCCACTCCGCTGCTGCTCATTCTGGTGCTGGTGGAGGTGAGCGACCTCATCTTCGCGGTGGACAGTATCCCGGCCATCTTCGCGGTGACTACGGATCCCTTCATCGTGCTGACCTCCAACATCTTCGCCATCATGGGTCTGCGTGCCATGTACTTCCTGCTGGCCGGTGTGGCTGATCGCTTTGCCCTGCTGAAGTACGGTCTGGCGCTGATCCTGATGTTTATCGGGGTCAAGATGCTGCTGCTGGATATCTTCAAGATCCCGACCGGCATTGCATTGGGCGTAGTTGCGTTGATCCTGCTGGCATCCATGGGGTTGAGTCTGTTTGTGACCCGCAAAAAGGCGGCGTGAAGCGGCCTCAATCATCTCGGTGGGGTCTGTTCAAGATCCCCCTGAGTGACATTGCACTGGGTGTAGTTGCGCTGATCCTGCTGGCATCCATGGGGCTGAGTCTGTTTGTGACCCGTAAAAAGGCGGTGTGAAGCGGCCTCAATCATCTCGGTGGGGTCTGTTCAAAATCCCCCTGAGTGACATTGCACTGGGCGTAGTTGCGCTGATCCTGCTGGCATCCATGGGGTTGAGTCTGTTTGTGACCCGTAAAAAAGCCGCTTGAGCGCGGCAGACAATGAAGCAATAACAAAAATGGGCTCCATAGGGGGCCCTTTTCATGTCACGTATCAGCGTTTGATCTTCTTGGGGTTGGTGTAGCCCCAGATGGTGTACATGTCCGCCAACAGGGCACCGTTGTACTCTTCCAGATCAGCCTGTTTTACTTCGGCTTCACCCTGACGGCCAAACAGCACCACCTCGTCACCGGGTTTCACCCCTTTGAGATCAGTGACGTCCACCATGATGGTGTTCATGGAGGTCTTGCCGACCACAGGCACCTTCTGACCCTGGATCAGCACATAGGCCTTGTTGCTGAGCGCACGGCGGTAGCCATCGGAGTAGCCCAGCGGCAGGTTGGCGAGCCAGGAGTCGCGCTTGAGGGTGAAGGTGCGGTCATAGCCGACGGTGTTGCCCGCCGGGTAGTGGTTGACCGAGGCGACCTGGGTCTTGAATGCCATCACCCGCTTGTATTCGGTGTAGGAGGGGATGGAGTCACCGTAGAGCAGGCCACCCGGGCGAACCATGTCGAAGTAGGCATCCGGTACTTCCAGGGTGGCGAAGGAGTTGGCGGCGTGGATGGTGATCTTGCTGCGATCCAGCTTGCCCGCTTCCAGCAGCCACTGGGAGTCCAGTTTGAACTGGGCCAGCCCCATCATGACGTCCTCTTTCTCTTCCACCGGGAAGTGGGTCATGATGCCGACCGGGGTGATCCCCTTGAGCTTGAGCATGGCCAGTGCATCCTGCTTGGCATCGGCCAGACGTAAGTCGATGCCGTTGCGGCTCATGCCGGCAGAGTTGAGACCTATATGTACCGGAATATTGGTGTGGTGGCGCTGGGCGATGTCAGCGATCCCCTGGGCACTCACCAGACTGCCGATCAGCTCTTCCATCTTGTAGGGCAGCGCCTGCTCCACTTCGGCCGGTGTGGCGGCACGCACCCGCATCAGACGGCCGGTAAAGCCCTTCTCGCGGGCGACGCGCGCCTCTTCGTTGCTGGCGATGCCGATGCAGGGGATATTGGCCTTGACCACGGAGGGGACCAGCAGGTCGATGCCATGACCATAGGCGTCTGCCTTCATGATGGCGCAGATCTGCGGACCCTTGTCACCGAGGCGATCCTTGAGGGTCTGGATATTGTGTTCGAAGGCGCCCAGATCCACTTCCAACCAGGCGTTGCTGGCGGTTTGCTCCTGACCGTTGCGATGATCCGTCGCAAGGGGCAGATAGGGAGCCGCAACGGCTTGGCCCGCGAGCAGGCCGAAGATCAGGGTGGCCAATAGCGTTTTCTTGTGCATGGTGATTCCTTTTTGTTGTTCGCGTTGGATAGTTTGGATGAGAGCGTCAACATTGGCTGTGGTCTAACGACAACTTGTTGTTATTATTATGATCTTTGTCACTCTCAACAGGCGCTGACTGGTTGGGAGTCTACCGCAACACGGGGTCGGCTGACACTTGTCAGGGGAATAAAATGGTCAATCTTGAGTTACGTTTGCCACCACCGCTGATCTTCCTGCTCTGTGCGGGAACCATGTGGTGGCTAAGAGGGGAGAGCCAGCCCGGTATCTGGGCAATGGTGCTGATGGCTGCGCTGATCGTGGTAGGGGCCATCATGGGCTTTGGCGCCCTGCAACGGTTTCGTCACCATCAGACCACGGTCAGTCCCACCAGGCCTCAGCACACCAGCCGTCTGGTGACCTGTGGCGTCTATCGCTTCAGCCGCAATCCCATGTATCTGGGGCTGCTCTGCTGGCTGGCCGCCTGGGGCTGTTATCTCGGTGGAATCTGGGTCTGGGTTGGGCCAATCGTGTTGGTGGGCTGGTTGACCCGTTTCCAGATCGTGCCGGAGGAGCGGCTGCTGCGCGCCCGCTTCGGCGACGAGTATGTGGCGTATTGCCAGCGCGTTCGCCGCTGGTGCTGAAGGGCAGTAACCTGTGCGGGGTGAGCGGATAAACCGGATGGGGTGTGCCGGATAAAGAGAACCCCGGGCAGGCCCGGGGTTCTCGCTGGTGGCAGATTAGAACATATCGTCTTTCTCGTCCTTGGTGGGTTCGAGGCTCCAGCCGGTGGCATCGCTGCTGCTGGCAATCTGTCCCTTCTCCTTCCACAGCTTGATCTTGAGGCGCAGGTTGTTGGCCGAGTCGGCGTTCTTCACTGCTTCCTCCTCCTCGATCACCCCTTCCACCACCAGATCGAACAGGGCGCTGTCGAAGGTGACCATGCCGAGCGCCTTGGATTTTTCCATCACCTCTTTCAGGCCGCCAAATTCGCCGCGCTTGATCATGTCGCGGATGGTGTGGGTGCCGAGCATGATCTCCACCGCGGCCCGGCGGCCGCCATCGGTGGTTTTCACCAGCCGCTGCGAGACAAAGGCCTTGAGGTTGTTGCCCAGATCGTTGAGCAACTGCGGACGGCGCTCCTCGGGGAAGAAGTTGATGATACGATCCAGCGCCTGGTTGGCGTTGTTGGCGTGCAGGGTGGAGATGGCAAGGTGGCCGGTTTCGGAGAAGGCCAGCGCATGCTCCATGGTCTCGCGGTCGCGAATTTCACCGATCAGGATCACGTCCGGCGCCTGACGCAGGGTGTTTTTCAGCGCAGCGTGGAAGCTGCGGGTATCGACCCCCACTTCCCGCTGATTGATGATGCTCTTGCGGTGGCGATGAACGAACTCCACCGGATCCTCGATGGTGATGATGTGGCCGCCGCTGTTGCGGTTGCGGTGGTCGATCAGTGCCGCCAGCGAGGTCGATTTGCCCGAGCCGGTGCCGCCGACAAACAGCACCAGTCCCCGTTTCTCCATGATGGTGTCGAGCAATACAGGCGGGAGTTTCAGGTCTTCAAAGCGGGGGATTTCGGTCTTGATGTTGCGCGCCACCAGGGAGACTTCGTTGCGCTGCTTGAAGATGTTGACCCGAAAGCGGCCGATCTGGGGCAGGGAGATGGCGAGGTTCATCTCCAGCTCCTTGTCAAACTGCAGTTTCTGCTCGCCATCCATGATCTCGGCGGCGATCCGTGCCACCTCTCCCGGCTCCAGCGGCGTTTCATTCAGGGGGCGCAGGCCGCCGTTGAACTTGGCGCAGGGAGGGGCGCCGGTCGACAGATAGAGGTCTGAGCCATCCTGCTTGGCCAGGATCTGTAACATGTCTCGCAATTCCATTTTTTTGCCTCGTCGATCAATGAGATGCCATGAGCGGGATGATATTGAGTGTACAGCGTCAGGCGCCGGTCAGTTTCTCGCGAAAGACAAAAAAGACCGCACCCATAATGCAGAGCCCTGCCCAGAGGTAGTCCCATTTCAGATCTTCCTTGAGATAGAAGACAGAGAAGGGGACGAATACGGTGAGGGTGATCACCTCTTGCAGGATTTTCAGTTGCCCCACACTCATCACGGTGTGGCCGATGCGGTTGGCGGGCACCTGCAACAGGTATTCGAACAGGGCGATGCCCCAGCTCACCAGCGCGGCAATGATCCAGGGTTTGTGGTTCATGCTCTTGAGGTGAGCGTACCAGGCGAAGGTCATGAAGACGTTGCTGCACAGCAGCAGGCCGATACTGGCGAAAATCGGGTTCATAGGGTTCTCCTTTAAAATCCGGCGCATTTTATCCCTGAACCACGGGTTTTCATACGTGGTGCGGAAGGGTATTTTTAACCAACAGGATCGGGCCGTGCGAGGTATGCGACGGGATGGGCAAGTTAAGTTGGATAGCGTTATTACTGTTATTTGCCATGCCGGTGCGAGCGACCCCGACGCTGACGGTGGCCACCGATCTCTGGCCGCCGTTTCGTATCCTGCAACCGGATGGCCGGTTTTACGGGCTGGACATGGATATTCTGCAACAGCTGGAGAGCCGCAGTGGCATTCGCTTTAAGGTGAAACGGATGCCCTGGGGACGGGCGCTCAAGCAGATGCAGACCGGTCGGGTCGATCTGATGATTGGCCTCGCCTATACCGCCGAGCGAGCGCAGTTCATCGACTATCTGCAGCCTGCCTACTACCAGTGCTGGCCCGCGTTTTATGGTCAGCCGGTCAATGTGGCCCGGATCCACCAATACCGCGATTTGCAGGGGGTGAAGGTGGGCTATGTGCTCAACTCCGCCTACTTTGAGCCCTTCAACTCTGACAGTCGCCTCGACAAGCACGGGGTGCCCACCGAGGAGCAGTTGTTGCGCATGGTGCAGCGCGGTCACCTGCCGCTGATGATTGGCACCGACTGCCAGGTGGACTATGCCCTGAGTCAGGGAAATGCCAACCGGGTGAGTAAGGCGGACTACCGCCCCGCCAGTCCGGTGACCCTCTATCTGGGGATGAGCAAGCACTCACCTCACCAGTCACTGCGCCAGCCCTTGTTGGTGGCGCTGCAAAATCTGGTGGCCAGTGGCGAGATAAGCGTGATGGCCAAGCGTTACCAGCCTTGACCTTGGGTGGCAAGCCGCTGTTATCATGCCCTTTTCCTGCTTCTCCCCGGCTCTGCGACAGGGCCTGGGATAAAGCCTAGTTATTGTCGGGGATCATCCTTGTACCTCTCCCTTATCGCCCGCCAGCAGCGTTGGCAGCGGCGCTGGCTCTGTGGCCTGACGCTGCTGACCCTGTTGCTGTTTCTCTTCTCCCTCGTCTGGGGCGAGTTTGTGCTGCTGCCCTGGCAGCCCCTTGGCGATCTCGAACAGCGCATCCTGCTGGAGCTGCGGCTACCCCGCGCCTTGTTGGCCCTCTTGGCAGGCGCGGCGCTCGCCTGTGGCGGCGCCGTGCTGCAGGTGATGCTGCACAATCCGGTGGCAGAGCCCGGGCTACTTGGCGTTTCGAGCGGAGCAGGACTGGCCGCCATGGTGGCGATGGCGGTGGCCAAATCCCTCGGCCTCTATCTGCCCGGCTGGGGGCTGTCGTTGGCGGCCTTCGCTGGCGCCCTGCTGGTGACCATGCTGCTCATTCGGCTGGCTCGCCGCGCACGTCTCGGCCATGCGCGCTTGCTGCTGTTTGGCGTGGCCATCGGCATTCTCACCAATGCCGCCATGACCTGGCTGATGTACTTTGCCGACGACGGCTCCTTGCGTGAATTCATGTTCTGGATGATGGGCAGCCTCTCTTACGGCAGCCAGCAGTTCGGCTGGTGGTGGCTGGTGCTGCCGCTCACCCTGGGCTGGCTCTGCTGGCAGGGCAAGGCACTGCAACAGTTGCTGCTGGGGGAGACCCAGGCCCGCCTGATGGGGATGGATGTGGACAGGATGCGGGTGCGGCTGGTGCTGGCGGTCTGTCTGCTCACTGGTGTGGCAGTGTCGCTGTGTGGCGTCATCGGTTTTGTCGGGCTGGTGGTACCCCATCTGCTGCGGCTCTGTGGTGGCAGCGATCAGCGCTTCCTGCTGCCCGCCTCGGCGCTCGGTGGCGGAGCCCTGCTGTTGGCCGCCGATCTGTTAGCCCGCTCGGCACTCAGTGCCGGTGAGTTGCCCATCGGGGTGATTACCGCCTCGGTGGGGGCACCGCTCTTTATCTACCTGCTATTGAGGCAAACTGCCGATGGTGCTGCATGAATATCTGCATGATTTGGTCGGGGCGCGCACTCTCCTTATTTACCCGTTGTTGAGGCAAGATGCCGATGTCGCCCGCTGATCCCATCTCTGTTGCTGCTCCGCTGCTGGAGGCGCATGCACTCGCCATTGCCGGTCGGCTCTCCCCCCTCGATCTGCGCTGGCATGGCAGCCAGCTGGTGGCACTGCTCGGCCCCAATGGCAGTGGCAAGTCGACCCTGCTCGGCGCATTGGCGGGGATCTTGCCCGCTGAAGGCACCGTCCTGCTGGGTGGGGAAGTGCTCACTGACCTGAGTTGGCCCGAGCTTGCCAAACGGCGCGCTATGTTGCCCCAGCGCCAGTCCCAGCTGTTTCATATTCCGGTGTTTCAGGTGTTGAGCCTGGGGCTCAATGAGGCGGTTGTGCCCGCCAGACAGAATGAAGCGATAAACGCACTGTGCGAGGCCCTGGAGCTGGAGGTTTTGCTGGCACGTGACTTCAGCCGCTTGTCGGGCGGTGAGCAGCAGCGAGTGCTGATTGCCCGCACCCTGCTGCAGGTGTGGCCGAGCCTCAATCCAACCGGCAAGGTGCTGTTGCTGGATGAGCCGCTGGCTGGGCTCGACCTTCATCACCAGCTGGCGCTGCTGCGCTTGCTGAAAAACCTGGCCGGGCAGGGCTTGCTGGTGGTGCTCGCCATCCACGATATCAATCTGGCCATCGACTGGGCCGACCGCATTCTCTGCCTGCAACAGGGCCGGGTTGTGCGTGAAGGGGGCGTCGAGCTGGTGGATCAGGCACTGCTGGAGCTGGTATTCCAGATCCGTACCGACCGCATCGAAGCGGCAGGGCGCGTGTGGTTTATGCCCAGTTTGTAAGCGGGGTGTAGAGGAAAGAGTGTGCATGTAGGGTCGATGAGCGAAGCGTAATCGGCCGACAGCAAGAAAAAGGGGCCGGTATCAACAATACCGGCCCCTTTGGTTTTATTCGCAGTTCAAACTTGTTTGCTCAGGCCGAGGGGGGATGCCTCAGCCGTTACCGCAGGTTTGCTTTGTTCAACCGAACCTGCGCGGCTTCGGCCAGCATCGTCAGCAGAGTTTCGGTATCGCTCCATGACAGGCAGGCATCGGTGATGCTCTGGCCAAAGGTGGCGGCGCAGCCGTTCTCCACATCCTGACGCCCTTCCACCAGGAAGCTCTCGGCCATGATACCGGCGATACCGGTGCGGCCGCGGCGCAGCTGATCGCAGATGTCTTGCGCCACCAGCAGCTGACGGCGGTGATCCTTCATGCTGTTGCCGTGGCTGAAATCGACCACCAGACGCTCCGGCAGGCCCACATCGGCCAGCGCTTCACACGCTTCATCGACACTGGCGGTGTCGTAGTTGGGGCGGTGGCCGCCACGCAGGATCACATGACCAAAGGGGTTGCCGGCGGTACGGTAGATGGTCATCTTGCCGTCCTTGTCCGGTGAATAGAAGATGTGGCTGTGACGGGCGGCGCGCACCGCATCAATGGCGATGCGGGTGTTACCGTCGGTGCCGTTCTTGAAGCCGACCGGGCAAGAGAGAGCCGAAGCCATCTCGCGGTGTACCTGGGATTCGGTGGTGCGTGCGCCGATGGCGCCCCAGGTGATGAGGTCGGCAATATACTGGCCGGTCACCATATCGAGAAACTCGGTGGCGGTGGGCATGCCGATCTCGTTGATGTCGACCAGCAGTTTGCGAGCCAGTTTCAGCCCTTCGTTGACGTCGAAGCTGCCATCGAGGCGCGGATCATTGATGAGCCCCTTCCAGCCGACGATGGTGCGCGGCTTCTCGAAGTAGGTGCGCATCACGATGCAGAGGCTCTCTTTATACTGCTCGCGCAGGGCATTGAGACGCAGGGCATACTCGCGAGCAGCAGCGGGATCATGGATGGAGCAGGGGCCGACGATGACCAGCAGGCGCTGATCCTCTCCGGCCAGAATGGCTTCCACTTCGCGACGGGCATCCAGCAGATTCTGGGCAATGGTATCGGTGATCGGAAACGCGTGTGCGAGCTCGCTCGGAGTGATCAGTGACTCCAGGCGACGGGTGCGCAATTCATCTGTGTGAATGGACATACAACTCAAGTCTCGAGTGGGTGGTGTCAGCCGCAAGGGGCGAAAAAGCAAAGAGATAAAATAAAGCAAAAGTCCCCTGATTGAAACCTTGGGGGGCTCTGATAGGATGTGAGGCCAAAATCGATTCCAAATGAGGTAGATAGCGTGGCAAAGCCAGGGGCAACCGGGGTCACCCGCATCATCAACGCAACCGGTTACAGCATGAAGGGGCTCAAGTCAGCCTGGATTAACGAGGCGGCGTTTCGGCAGGAGCTGATGCTGATCCTGTTGCTGATGCCACTGGCCTTCTGGCTGGGGGATTCTCTCAACCAGATCCTGCTGCTTATCGTCATCAGCTGGCTGGTGGTGATCGTCGAGATCCTCAACTCCGCCATCGAAGCGGTGGTTGACAGGGTGGGCTCCGAGCATCACGAGCTCTCCGGTCGTGCCAAGGATCTGGGCTCCGCCGCCGTCTTTATCGCGCTGGCCCTCAATGCGCTGGTTTGGGGCGCGCTGGTAGGCCGTAATCTGCTGGGTTGGTGGTAGATCACATATCTTGCGGGTGAGTTGGCACCCTCTCTCTCGGAGAGGGCAGGGTGAGACTTGTATCTTCTCGCCCCTCATCCCCAACCCTTCTCCCGCGAGGGGAGAAGGGGGCAAAAGAGCCAAGATGCGGATGTGCGTTGAGCGTCGCATCATAAAAAAGCCCGTCATCACGACGGGCTTTTTGCTGCTTGGATAAACGGGTCTATCAGTGGAGGATGCGGGCGCGGATGGTGCCGCTGATCTCCTTGAGCTTGGCGAGCGCCTTCTCGCTGTGCTCGGTCTCCACGTCGATCACCACGTAACCGATATGGCTGCTGGTCTGCAGGTATTGACCGGCGATGTTGATCCCCTCTTCGGCGAAGATCTGGTTGATCTTGTTCATCACCCCCGGCTGGTTGCGGTGAATGTGCAGCAGGCGGCTGGAGCCCTTGTGGCCCGGCAGCGACACTTCCGGGAAGTTGACAGCGGAGAGAGTGGAGCCGTTGTCGGAGTATTTGACCAGCTTGTTGGCCACTTCCAGCCCGATGTTCTCCTGCGCTTCATGGGTGGTACCACCGATGTGCGGGGTCAGGATCACGTTCTCCAGCCCACGTAGCGGGCTTTGGAACTCCTCGTCATTGGACTTGGGCTCGACCGGGAAGACGTCGATGGCGGCGCCGGCGATATGGCCGCTCTTGATGACGTCAGCCAGCGCATCGATATCCACCACGGTACCGCGGGCGGCGTTGATGAAGATGGCGCCCGGTTTCATCATCCGCAGCTGCTCGGCACCGATCATGTTTTTGGTGGAGGCGGTCTCCGGTACGTGCAGGCTGATGACGTCAGACATATTGAGCAGCTCGACCATGCTTGGCACCTGAATGGCGTTACCCAGCGAGAGCTTGTTCTCGATATCGTAGTAATAAACCTTCATGCCGATGCTCTCGGCGATGATGCCAAGTTGGGTACCGATGTGGCCGTAGCCGATGATGCCAAGCTTCTTGCCGCGCGCTTCCACCGAGCGGTTGGCGAGTTTTTCCCACACGCCGCGATGGCACTTGGCGTTCTTCTCGGGGATGCCGCGCAGCAGCAGCAGGATCTCACCCAGTACCAGTTCGGCGACCGAACGGGTGTTGGAGAAGGGGGCGTTGAAGACCGGAATGCCGCGGATCTGGGCCGCTTCCAGCTCGACCTGGTTGGTGCCGATGCAGAAGCAGCCGATGGCGACCAGCTTGTTGGCGGCGTCGAGTACCTTTTCGGTGATCTGGGTGCGGGAGCGCAGCCCGATGAAATGGACGTCGCGGATCTGCTCGATCAGCTCCTCTTCGGAGAGCGAGGTCTTGAGATACTCCACACTGGTGTAACCTGCGGCACGAAAGGTCTCTACGGTGTTGGGATGGACTCCCTCCAGCAGCAGAACCTTGATTTTATCCTTGTCCAACGAAAACTTGGCAGTCATGACGATCCCTCTGTATGTGCAAACGTAAGTGCAGATTTGGTGTGCGAAGAAAACCGTAAAGTAGCAAAAACGTTTGGGAGAGGGAATATTTGTGACGAAAGTCAAATTCTTTGAAGTTATCAACGAATGTTGTAAACATCCGTATGCAACTTGTTGAGGGATAAATAAAAACGGCGCCATCAGGCGCCGTCATTTATTCATAGTGCAATGTTGGGTTTCGCATCCCATCCCGGGGGCCAATCAACGCCGCTGCTGCGTCAAGGCAGGCTGCGTGGCGATGGTGGGTGAGGGGATATGCCATTGCACCGTGTTGCTCGCGTTGGGATTACTGGGTAATCACGCCGTCCGGAGTACCGATCAGCACAACGTCAGCACCACGAGCCGCGAACAGGCCATTGGTGACGGTGCCGACGATGGCGTTGAGCTGCACTTCCAGCGCCTTGGCATCGGTAATGGCCATGCCTTTCACATCCAGAATGTGGTTGCCGTTGTCGGTGACCACCCCTTCACGCCACACCGGGTTGCCACCCAGTTTGCGGATTTCGCGGGCCACGTATTCGCGGGCCATCGGGATCACTTCCACCGGCAGCGGGAACTGGCCCAGCACCTCGACGGTCTTGGTGTTGTCGATGATGCAGATGAACTTGTCAGCCACGGCGGCAACGATCTTCTCGCGGGTCAGGGCAGCGCCACCGCCCTTGATCATGTCGCGGGTGCCGTTGATCTCGTCAGCGCCATCCACATAGACGGAGAGGGCGTCGATCTCGTTGAGATCATATACGGTGATGCCGAAGCCCTTGAGGCGCTCGGTGGAGGCCACGGAGCTGGATACCGCCCCTTTGATCTCGTCCTTCATGGTCGCCAGCGCGTCGATAAAGTGGTTGACGGTAGAGCCGGTGCCCACCCCGACGATGGTGCCGGGAACCACATACTTGAGCGCAGCCCAACCGGCCGCCTTCTTCATTTCATCTTGAGTCATGATCGTTCCTTAAGAAAAAAGCGGGCGCATTATATCCAACCCTGTACCCCGTCGCGACCTTGTTGCTCACGTTCCGGGGTAAAAAGCGGTGATTGGTAAATCGTTTGCCTGTTTATTCTGCGTTTGCGCGCACAAAGCCGGGTCAGCTGGCCAATAACCGCCTATTCAAAGCGCCAGCAGTAGCTCGGGGTGATGATCTGGGGCAGTGGTACATCCCACTCCTCTTGCGGGACAGCATCCACCTGCTGGCAGTCGTGGGCAATGCCAAGGGGTTTGGGGCCCAGCTTGTGTTCATGCCAGATGGCGAGAGTGCGATCGTAGTAGCCGCCCCCCATGCCAAGGCGATTGCCCTGGGCATCGAAAGCCACCAGCGGGGTGCAAATCAGGTCAAGGGTGCTGTGGGGCACCACCTGCAGGATATCGAGCTCCGGCTCTTCGATGCCGTAGCGGTTGCGCACCATGGGGCTGGTGGCTGTATAGCGCAAAAAGAGCAGGTGACCCGGGGTAAAGGGGTGGAGCACCGGCAGGTAGACCTCTTTGTGCTGGGCCCACAGCCAGTGGATGGTGGGCAGGGGGTTGATCTCTCCGTCATTGGCCAGATAGAGGGCAATGCGTTTGGCGGCGAGGATCTCGGGGTGCTGCTTGAACTGGGCCAGCAGCTGTTGGGCCGCTTCTTGCTGCTCGGCCGGACTCAGATTTTTGCGGCGTTGACGAACCAGCTGGCGCAGGGATTGACGTTCGGGTTGGGACTCATGCATGGGGAACCTCTGGTATAGCTGCGCATCGATGGCGTGAACGCGCTCTACCTTAGCACATTCACTCTGGACGTTAAGGGGGGGTGACAGGAGAACTCCCGCCCCGGACAGCTGATGCCCGGGGCGGGGGGGATAAATGCTGGCGTATCCGATATTGCATCAACAGTGACTAGGGTGCGGCCCCTGTTGATGGCATCTCAGCACGCCAGTGTCTGGTCTGTTACTTGTCAGCCTTGCCGCGCATCTGGTGCTTCACGAACACGGCAATCAGTGCCGCTACCGCGAGTGCCATCGGGTAGAAACTCATGCTCACCACGGCCAACGGCGACAGGGCGAAGATGGAGCCCAACAGCAGCGCCTGTGCGCCCCAGGGGATCAGACCCTGTACCACGCAGGAGAAGATATCGAGCATGGAGGCGGCGCGGCGCGGGGTGACACCGTGGTGTTCGGCCAGATCCCGGGCCACCTTGCTGGCGACAATAATGGCCACCGTGTTGTTGGCGGTGCAGAGGTTGGTGAGGCTCACCACCCCGGCAATGCCGAGCTCCGCCGCTTTCTCGTTCTGTTCGCCGTTGTGCTCGCGAGTGAAACGGGCAATCAGGGCGCTGATGCGCTCGCTGATCCAGGCCAGACCACCCTGACGCTCCATCAGGGCGCCGAGGCCGCCGATCAGCATGGAGAGCAGGAAGATCTCCTGCATGCCGGTAAAGCCCTGATAGATATCCTTGCTGAACTGACCGATGGCGTAGCCGTTGACCATGCCCACCGCACCGGCGGCCAGAATGCCGATCCCCAGCACCACGAACACATTCACCCCGGCGAGCGCCAACCCCAGAATGAGCAGGTAAGGCATCACCTTGAACAGCTCGATGGCAGTGTCGTTGGCAGGGGCTTCACCCACAGACCCCAGGGTCAGATAGAGCAGGATCACCGTGATGGCGGCGGGGGCGGCAATCTTGAAGTTCTCGCGGAACTTGTCCTTCATCTCGCAGCCCTGGCTGCGGGTGGCCGCAATGGTGGTGTCTGAGATGATGGAGAGGTTATCGCCAAACATGGCGCCGGAGAGAATGGTGCCCGCCATCAGCACCGGATCGATGCCGGCCGCCTGCGCCACGCCAAGGGCCACGGGCGCTACGGCGCCTATGGTGCCCATGGAGGTACCCATGGCGGTAGCAATAAAGGCAGAGATCAGGAACAGTCCGGGCAACAGCGCCCAGCCGGGGATGAGCGACAGACCCAGCGCCACAGTGGCATCTACGCCGCCGGTGGCCTTGGCCACGCTGGCAAAGGCGCCCGCCAGCAGATAGATAAGGCACATCGCCATGATGTTGCTGTGGCCGACCCCCTTGAAAAAGGTCTCCAGATTGCTGTTGAAGCCCTCTTTGCCAAGCAGCAGGGCGAGCATCACGGCAGGCAGGGCCGCGACGGGGGCAGGCAGCTGATAGAAGGCGAATTCGACCCCCTGCAGGGTCAGCCAGGTACCGGTACCGATAAAGAGTGCGAGAAAAACCAGAAGTGGCAGCAAGGCCCTGGCACTGGGTTGAGTCTGGATCATGTGTTCCTCTGAAATTGAACAATGACCTCCTGTCATGAACTGCTTTGTGCCTGTATCGGATAGGGATAGGGATAGGGGGAAAACAGGGCGGGCATCCTGCCGCATTGGGGGCCCACAGTAGTGAGTCAACCCTGCAAGGTCAAGATAGACGTCCAGACGGATAGGTGTTTTTGTTTGGTGATTTTGTCTGTGTGATTAATTCCGTTAAATATTCTGATTTATCCAATATTTCCGTTTATATGTCGAGGTGGTGTGGTGGTGCAGAGTGAGCTTTTCAAAGCGGGCGCGGGCTGGTAAAACGGTCTCTTTCCATAATAAAGAGATGAGAGGGTGGAGATGGACAATCCGATCCGTGTGGCCGTGATGGGCTGTAATGGTCGTATGGGCAAGGTGCTGCTGGAGGCCATTACTCATGCCGATGGCGTGGTGGTCGGGGCGGCGCTGGAGCGGCTGGGCTCTGCGGTGATCGGTCTCGATGCCGGTGAGCTCAACGGCCTGGGCCATCTGGGGGTGGCGATTAGCGACAGTCTGGACAAGGTGCGCGATGAGTTTGATCTTATCATCGACTTCACCCGCCCCGAGGTGACGCTGGCCAATCTGGCCTTTGCGCTGGCCCACCACAAGCAGATGGTGATCGGCACCACCGGCTTTGACGAGGCAGGCAAGGCCGCCCTGAAAGAGGCTGGCAAGCAGATCGGTATCGTGTTCGCCTCCAACTACTCGGTCGGGGTCAACCTGGTGTTCAAGCTGCTGGAGCAGGCCGCCAAGGTGATGGGCGACTACACCGACATCGAGATCATCGAAGGGCACCATCGCCATAAGGTGGATGCGCCCTCCGGCACCGCGCTCTCCATGGGGGAGGTGGTCGCCAAAACGCTGGGCCGCGATCTCAAGGAGTGTGCCGTCTATGGCCGTGAGGGGATCACCGGTGAGCGGGATCGCAACACCATCGGCTTTGCCACCATCCGCGCCGGCGATCTGGTGGGGGAGCACACCGTCATGTTTGCCGATATCGGCGAGCGGGTGGAGATCAGCCACAAGGCCTCCAGCCGCCTGACCTTCGCCAACGGTGCGGTGCGGGCGGGCAAATGGCTTGGCCAGCAGGGTGCCGGTCTTTATGACATGCAGGACGTGCTCAATCTCAAGTGATGCCTCTGTGCGGCACGGTTGTGCGACTGGTACCCAGTGAAGAACCCCGGCTTGCCGGGGTTTTTGCTGCCTGCCATTCAGAGTGTGTGAAAAATAAGGCTCTGCCGCTGTTTTATCTCTGAATGCCTTATAAATCGCATCATTGCTTTATCCCCCAGATTTTTCCTTTCTAAATGTCATCGCCAGGTAACGGATTTGAGCATCTTTATGGCTGATACAGCCATTTTTTTACACACCACAAAAAAGACTAAAAATTCAAACGCAGAAAAACGTTTTCTATTTTTCTCGTTCAATCTTGTCACCTAAAAGAAGTCGGATTAATCATTAATCATTTTAATTTTGAAAAAAATTGCATTGTTTTTATTGGGTTTTTTGTTGGTTTTTGTCGCTATTGCGGGCTTGGGTGCGTCTTTTGGTAGTGGTTTTTCCTTTTCTTTCGCGAGAGGGGGTTGCAAAGCGATAGAGTGCATAGATAATGGGTAATGTTGCTTGTTTATTGAATTTAGATGCATTTCATCTGAGAAAAGACGTTGAAATGCCACTTTTTTTAAGTAGAATGCGCCCAATTTGCCAGAAATCTGCCGGGTTCGAGTCCTGTCCAAGACCGGAACCGAGCCCGCAACACCCAGGTAAATTGCTGAATTTAAAGCTAAATAACTGGAGGTTGTCTTGAATCACACTGCATTGCTAGTGCTGGAAGATGGAACTGTGTTCAAAGGCGTGTCGATAGGCGCCGAGGGATGTTCCGTTGGTGAAGTGGTTTTCAATACGTCGATGACGGGCTATCAGGAAATCCTCACCGATCCCTCTTATTCCCGTCAGATAGTCACCCTCACTTACCCCCATATAGGCAACACCGGCACCAACAGCGAAGATGAAGAGTCCAGTCAAATCCATGCTCAGGGATTGATCATCCGGGACCTTCCGATACTTGCCTCCAATTTCCGCAATCAGCAATCCCTCTCCGATTACCTAAAGTCTCACAACATCGTTGGCATCGCCGACATCGACACCCGCAAACTGACCCGCATCTTGCGCGAGAAAGGCGCTCAGGCTGGCTGCATTCTAGCTGGCAAGCAGATAGATGAAGCGTTCGCCCTCGAACAGGCCCGCGCCTTCCCCGGTCTGAAAGGGATGGATCTGGCCAAAGAGGTGACGGTTGGTGAGGCGTACAACTGGACCGAAGGGAGCTGGCAGCTTGGCAAGGGGCACGTCACCCCGGATGCCGACCAGCTCAAATACCACGTGGTGGCCTATGACTTTGGCGTCAAGCGCAACATCCTGCGGATGCTGGTTGACCGTGGCTGCCGCCTGACCGTAGTACCGGCCAAGACACCGGCCGCCGAAGTTCTGGCGATGAACCCGGATGGCATCTTCCTCTCCAACGGCCCCGGCGACCCCGAGCCCTGCAACTACGCCATCGAGGCCATCAAGGCTTTCCTCAATACCAACACGCCGGTATTCGGCATCTGTCTGGGGCACCAGCTGCTGGGTCTGGCCTCCGGTGCCAAGACCGTCAAGATGAAGTTTGGCCACCACGGTGCCAACCACCCGGTGAAGAGCCTCGATGACAACACCGTGATGATCACTGCCCAGAACCACGGTTTTGCGGTAGACGAGAACAGCCTGCCGGATTGCCTGCGCGCCACCCACGTCTCCCTGTTCGATGGCTCCCTGCAGGGTATCCATCGCACCGACCGTCCGGTCTTCAGCTTCCAGGGACACCCCGAAGCGAGCCCGGGCCCGCACGATTGTGCCGGTCTCTTTGACCACTTTATTGAATTGATCAAGCAGTATCGCGCTTAAGAGGAAAAGAGAAGCCATGCCAAAACGTAACGACCTTCAGAGCATCCTGATCCTCGGCGCCGGCCCCATCGTCATCGGCCAGGCCTGCGAATTTGACTACTCCGGCGCCCAGGCGTGCAAAGCCCTGCGTGAGGAGGGCTACCGCGTCATTCTGGTGAACTCCAACCCGGCCACCATCATGACCGACCCGGAGATGGCCGACGCCACCTACATCGAGCCCATCACCTGGGAAGTGGTGCGCGAAATCATCAAGAAAGAGCGCCCGGACGCCATCCTGCCCACTATGGGCGGCCAGACTGCGCTCAACTGCGCACTGGATCTGGAGAAGCACGGCGTGCTGGCCGAGTTCGGTGTCGAGATGATCGGCGCCACTGCCGATGCCATCGACAAGGCCGAAGATCGCCGTCGCTTTGACATCGCCATGAAGAGCATCGGCCTCGAGTGCCCGCGCGCCGGTATCGCCCACAACATGGAAGAGGCGTGGGGCGTGCAGCAGATGGTCGGTTTCCCCTGCATCATCCGTCCCTCCTTTACCATGGGCGGCTCGGGCGGCGGCATCGCCTACAACACCGAAGAGTTCGTCGAGATCTGCGAGCGCGGTCTGGATTTGTCGCCGACCAAAGAGCTGCTCATCGACGAGTCGCTGATCGGCTGGAAAGAGTACGAGATGGAAGTGGTGCGGGATCGCAACGATAACTGCATCATCGTCTGCGCCATCGAAAACTTCGACCCCATGGGTATCCACACTGGTGACTCCATCACGGTCGCGCCAGCCCAGACGCTGACCGACAAGGAGTACCAGCTGATGCGCAACGCCTCCATGGCGGTACTGCGCGAGATCGGTGTCGAGACCGGCGGCTCCAACGTCCAGTTCGGTATCAACCCGAAAGATGGCCGTATGGTCATCATCGAGATGAACCCGCGGGTGTCGCGCTCCTCCGCGCTGGCCTCCAAGGCGACCGGTTTCCCCATCGCCAAGATCGCGGCCAAGCTCGCCATCGGTTACACCCTCGACGAGCTGATGAACGACATCACCGGCGGTCGCACTCCGGCCTCCTTCGAGCCGGCCATCGACTACGTGGTCACCAAGGTGCCGCGATTCAACTTTGAAAAGTTCGCCGGTGCCAACGACCGTCTGACTACCCAGATGAAGTCGGTCGGTGAAGTGATGGCCATCGGTCGCAACTTCCAGGAGTCCCTGCACAAGGCGCTGCGCAGCCTCGAGACCGGCAAGACCGGCTTCGACCCCATGGTTGACCTCAATGCCCCGGACTCCCTGACCCGCATTCGCCACGAGCTGCAGGACGCTGGCTGCGACCGTATCTGGTACATCGCCGATGCGTTCCGCGCCGGTCTTTCCATGGATGGCATCTTCAAGCTGACCAAGATTGACCCCTGGTTCCTGGTGCAAATTGAAGATCTGGTGAAGCTGGAAGAAGAGGTGAAAGAGCGCGGCATGGCCGGTCTCGATGCCGACTTCCTGCGCGCCCTCAAGCGCAAAGGCTTTGCCGATGCCCGTCTGGCCAAGATCCTCGGCGTGGCCGAAGGCGAAGTGCGCAAACTGCGTGCCCGCCACAACATCTTCCCGGTCTACAAGCGGGTCGATACCTGCGCCGCCGAGTTCGCCACCAACACCGCCTACATGTACTCCAGCTATGACGAGGAGTGCGAAGCGGCTCCGAGCAACCGCGACAAGATCATGATCATCGGCGGCGGCCCGAACCGCATCGGTCAGGGTATCGAGTTCGACTACTGCTGCGTGCACGCGGCGCTGGCCCTGCGCGAAGACGGTTACGAGACCATCATGGTCAACTGCAACCCGGAGACCGTCTCCACCGATTACGACACCTCGGATCGTCTCTACTTCGAGCCGGTGACCCTGGAAGATGTGCTGGAAATCGTGCGCATCGAAAAACCCAAGGGCGTGATTGTCCAGTACGGTGGCCAGACCCCGCTGAAACTGGCTCGCGCACTGGAAGCCAACGGTGTGCCGATCATCGGTACCAGCCCGGATGCCATCGACCGTGCCGAAGACCGCGAGCGCTTCCAGTCTGCCGTCGAGCGCCTTGGCCTCAAGCAGCCGGAAAACGGCACCGTCACCGCGTTGGAGCAGGCCGTGCTAACCGCCGAGCGGATCACCTATCCGTTGGTGGTGCGCCCCTCCTACGTGCTGGGTGGCCGCGCCATGGAGATCGTCTATGACGAGACCGACCTGCGTCGCTACTTCGCCGAGGCGGTGAGCGTCTCCAACGAGTCGCCGGTGCTGCTGGACCGCTTCCTGGACGATGCCACCGAGCTGGACGTGGATGCCATCTGCGACGGTACCGATGTGGTTATCGGCGGCATCATGGAGCACATCGAGCAGGCCGGTATCCACTCCGGTGACTCAGGTTGCTCCCTGCCTCCTTACACCTTGTCCAAGAAAATTCAGGACGAGATCCGCGAGCAGGTGCGCAAGCTGGCGCTGGAGCTCGGTGTTATCGGCCTGATGAACGTGCAGTTTGCGGTCAAGGGCGATGACATCTACCTCATCGAGGTGAACCCGCGTGCCGCCCGTACCGTGCCGTTCGTCTCCAAGGCAACTGGTGCCCCGCTGGCCAAGATTGCCGCCCGCGTGATGGCCGGTCAGTCGCTGCAAGCACAGGGCTTTACCAAAGAGATCATCCCGCCCTACTACTCGGTGAAAGAGGTGGTACTGCCGTTCGCCAAGTTCCCGGGGGTTGACCCGCTGCTGGGGCCAGAGATGCGCTCCACCGGTGAGGTAATGGGGGTGGGCAGCAGCTTTGCCGAGGCCTATGCCAAGGCGCAGCTGGGTGCCAACCACGCCGTACCGAAAGAGGGCCGCGCCCTGCTGTCGGTACGTCACAGCGACAAGGCGCAGGTGGTTGATTTGGCCGCCAAGCTGCTGGAGCTGGGTTACGAGCTGGATGCCACCCACGGCACCGCAGTCGCACTGGGTGAAGCGAGCATCAACCCGCGCCTGGTCAACAAGGTGCACGAGGGGCGCCCGCACATTCTCGACCGCATCAAGAATGGCGAGTACACCTACATCGTCAACACCGCCGAAGGGCGGGTAGCGATCCAGGACTCCAAGCAGCTGCGCCGCGCCGCTTTGCAGAACAAGGTGGCTTATACCACCACCATGAATGAGGCGTTTGCCACCTGCATGGCCATCAGCGTGGATGCCACCGCCAACGTCAATTCGGTGCAGGAGCTGCACCAGAAGGTGAAAAACCGCTAAGCGGTTTGCCGCGGGCATCAGCCCGACTCGCCAGACGATCAACCCCCGCCAGCGATGGCGGGGGTTTCTTTTTATCTGTCGCTAACCGTTCGGTTCGGGCCGGGTGAGTCATTGATGACGGTGATGAGTGCTGCATTGCAGACAGCGGATGGCGTGTGGGGTGGCAAAAGCAGGCAAGGGGAGGGAATGCCGCGAGCGCGGGTTTCAACTGCAGCAGGCAATCCTCTACAATGGCGCCACTTTGCTTGTCAGTGCAGTGCCAGCGGCGCTGCCTGTAGGGCCAACAAAAATGGACATGCTTATGACCGCTTTGCCTTCCTGTCGTCTTCTCGCCTTCTGCTCTGCCTTGCTGCTGGCCGGTTGTGCCAGTGATCCCGCCTCTGCACCAACCAAAGAGGTGAGCGTGAGTAACCCCAAAACGCCGCCAGCCATGCAGCCGCGCAAACCGGCGGATATGAAGAGCCGCATCGTGCGCTTCTTGCCCCGTCAGGTGCCGGACAAACAGGGGTGGGCCAACGACGTGGTGACGGCGCTCACCACCCAGGGGGTGACGGTCAGTGATCACAACGTCTGTAGCGTGCTGGCGGTGGCGGAGCAGGAAGCCACCTATCAGGCCGACCCCGTGGTGCCGGGTCTTGGCAAGATCGCCTGGAAAGAGATCAACTCACGGGCAGCCAAGCTGCTGATCCCCGAATTTATGGTGCGGGCCGCGCTCTCTATCAACTCGCCGACCGGCAAGAGCTACGCCGAGCGCATCGACAAGTTGCGTACCGAGCGGGAGATGAGCGAAATTTTCGAAGACATGATCAGCATGTTGCCGATGGGCAAGACGCTGTTTGGCAACCTCAACCCGGTGCATACCGGTGGCCCGATGCAGGTGAGTATCGCCTTTGCCGAGGCCAACGCTCGCGGTTACCCCTATCCCGTCAAGAACTCCATTCGTCACGAAGTCTTTACCCGTCGCGGCGGCATCTGGTTTGGCACCAAGCATATTTTCGGTTATCCCGTTGACTACCCGGATACCCTCTACCGCTTTGCCGATTTCAACGCCGGCTGGTATGCCAGCCGTAACGCCGCCTTTCAGGCCGCCGTCAGCCGCTTGAGTGGCAAAACTCTGGCGCTGGACGGGGATCTGATCCGCTATGACTCGGATCTGCCGGGCAACACCGAACTGGCCGTCTACACCCTCGCCAACCGAGTCAATATGAGCAAACAGGCGATCCACCAGAGCCTCAAACTTGGCGATACCGCCGAGTTTGCCGAGACCGACCTCTACCATCGAGTCTTTACCCTGGCCGACCAGCAAGCGGGCAAGCGGCAGCCCCGCGCCATCCTGCCCGGCATTGTGCTAAAGAGCCCGAAAATTACCCGCAACCTCACCACCGCCTGGTTTGCCAAGCGAGTGGATGACCGGGAACAGCGCTGCGTGCGGCAGATGGCGACGATTAGGTAGGACTGGGTTTACTTCGAGACAAGTTGCCATGCTGGTTGCCATTGTTAATGGCAACCAGCAGACATGCTTAATAGACTCTCCAACGGAAGCCTTTAGCTTGCATGCAATCCGTGATGACTTCGTTTTTTTCTTCAGCAGAAATATCGTTAAGACGTATCTCATATTTGCATTGAGATAATGCAGTGAGGGTATCGTCATCTGTAACGCCTTCTTTTTTCCATGTCGGTTGTGGTGGTGATGCACAGGATGTCATTAGCATGCTGATGCTGGCCACTGCTGCTAATACCGACATTTTCTTGATGTTCATTAATCAACTCCCTTTGAATAGATGTATTTTGGTTTGTGAATGTGAATGTGAATATGGGTGAAAATTTTATGGCTCGGGCCGTACTTTAAGTCGGCATGTTTATTGGTGTGGTGTAATTCCCCGACATGTTGGATATCCACTGCATCCCCAAAACTGATTGCCTTTGTTATCCCCACGTTTGGCGGTACGTAATACCATCAGATTGCCGCATTTGGGGCATAGCGGATTCGGTTTTGTGAGTGGTTCGGTGATGGTTGGCGCGGCGTTCACCACCTGATTGACGACTGGCATCGCAGCTACGGATAAAAGCGGCTGGGGAACCTCGCTGTGACGCGCTTTTAACTGCGCTACATGCTGTTTATGGGTCAGCCAATTGGCGGCCAGTCGTCCCCGCTGGATGGTGTCGATCACCCGAGTAACTTCGGCAGGGGTCAACACCGGCGTGGTTTTGCCTTTGATATAGCGAATAAGCCCGCGGTTCATCACGTTATCCGGCATCGGGGTTTTAAAGGTGCAGTCGCCAATAAAGTAGATGATCGAGTGGAGCTGATGATCAGCAAGACCCAGCAGGGATTTGAGCGTCATCAGGTGCAGATAGTTCTGGCGCAGCGGATTTTGAAAGGTATGCCTTCGGCGATAGAGCTGCTGGGTCCAGCTCTTATGGGCCGGATTGCCAAATATCCACCCCTTGATGTTTTTGGTCTCGATCACAAACAGCCCGAAGCGCGAGACGATCACATGGTCGATCTGGGTAGTGCCCTGCGGGGTTGGCAGTGTCACATTCTTGAGCAGGTGGTACTCCCGTTTGTCGAGAAAAAGCCGGATGCCCAGATTGATGAATGCCTCCCCGATCATCCCCTTGAACCAGAGCGTTTTGATCAGGGTGACAATCAACAGCAGGGGCAGCAGATACCAGAGCTGGCCCAGCAGAAGGACAATGATGGCAGTGACGTCCATGTCAGCTCGCTTGTCAGGATTGAGATGTTGCGGAAGGGATCACATCCCCGCTGGCCGATAGACGCAGTCACTCAGGTCGCCAAGCACCGTTTTGGTGCTCTGCGGGGTGGGAGCAAAACTGGCCACCTTCTTGTCATCGACATAGACGTCGAATGCGCTGGCCTTGGTGATGACTTCAAGGAAAGAGGCCCAAGCATTGTCTCCATTGCGCCAACCCAGTTTCTCCGGTAGCCAGTAGCCATTGCCATCGATCAGCAGTTCTACCTTGCGGTTATCTGCGGGGGAAAGATCCTGTCCGTTCGCCAGGGCAAAACTGACACCGGTGAGTTCGCCATTCTCTGAATAGCCCACGTCGCAGCTGAGGGTGAAGGTATCCCCCTGTTCATTCTTGATGAGATGTTCTGCGACCCCCTGGCCGAAGCCACTACTCCAGACATTCGGGATCGCCATGGCGGCCGGGGTCAGCAGGCTGGTGCAGAGCAGCAAGACTTTGAAACGCATGATCACTCCTGGATAGATGGGCAATAGGGCTTCGAAGTGAACCATTCTAGCAATCCCATCAAAAGGAATATGTGATTGATTGCACTAACTCTGTGACAAGGCGGGATTTTTCGGAGCAGGCTGTGGTTGATGGCAAATCGCAGGTGCAAAAAAGCCCCTTGGTGGGGATTGGTGCCTGACAAAGCATGTGTAGGGATTATCAATCGAACAGGATGCGGCCGCTGTGGCTCGGCTTGACCTGATTGCCATCGCTAGGCAGGCACAAAATAACGGCTTAGAAGCTCATGGCCAGCCCGATGGAATAACCGTTGGTGTTGTGGCTGAACATATAGCGGGCGACCAGACGGGTGCGGCTGACGATGATGTCGTATTTGCTGCTGTCGATCTCCAGCCCCAGACCAAGGGAGTTGAGGGAGTTGAACCCGAGCAGGCCGCGCTGCTCACCGAGGTATTCGGTGCGCGCACCCTCCATCACATAGCGCAGCGGACGATCGAGCAGGGTCCAGTCAAACACCGGGGCCCGGCGGCGCAGATAGAGGCCGAGGTTCTCCGCCTCGGCGCTGCCGCGTACGCTTTGCGTGGTGTTGCCAAAGCTCTGCAGGTGCTGGTAGGAGTAACGCAATTCGGCATCGATATCCTGGGTTTTGGAAAATAGCTCGTAGTCGAGCATCAGCGAGCCCCCCAGCCCGTACATATTGAGCTGACCGTTATCGAGAAAATCCAGTGAGTAGCCCTTGGTGCGATCCAGCAGCCAGTTGCCGATCCGCAGATCGCTGGCCATGGTGCCCAGCGAGACGTTGGCGATGGGGCGCAGTACCCAGTGGCCGCCATGCTGGTCTTCATGAAGGGCGATATCCCAGCCAACCCCGCCCGAGGCGGTCACGCTGTTCCATTTGGTCGGGATGGTGCGGCTATCGGTGCCGTTGCTCACCACAAACTGGGGATCGTAGCGGCTAAAACCGATCGCCCCTTCCAGATAGATGGGCACGGCCTCGCTCATGGTGGCACCGCCACCGATCTGGGTCATGTTGAGGGCGGCGGATTGATCGGTGCCGCTGCCGATATTCAGGTTGCTGGCGGTGATGTCGGGCACCACGGTGAAGGTCATCAGCGACAGCACCGCATTGGCACGATCCTGTGCCCACTCCTGCTCTTGTGTCGCGCCATGGACGGCGCTGCCGGATAGCGCCAGCAGCATCGGTAACAACATCAGCAATAAAGAGGATAAAGGTCGGAGCATGCGCGTGGTTCCCGATCAGCGGAGTCTGGTGGCCTTGCCCTTACTGTAGCGAGCTTCCTTAGGGCTGTCTTGACGCAGGTGAACGGTAGTGTAACCAGTGGGGCTATATGCTGACACTGTCCAGAGATGAAAAACATTTATTGCAATACTGCTCTAATCGGAAATGCTTGATGTGGCTCATAGTTCTTGCGAATGAGCGGCACAACCGGCTGTATCAGCGAGATGGTTAAATATAATCAATGAGTTGACAAAAATAACAGGAGCTCGGGATGAACAGACTCGGATTAGCTAGCAAGATGTTGCTGGCAATTTGCCTGCCGTTATTAGCGTTGCTATTTTTCGCCAGCCACTATGCATACGACAGGTATCAGGCTGCCCATGAGATGGAGCAAGCCCTGCAGCAGCTCACCGTGGTGAAAAGCAGTGCCCAGCTGGTGCATGAACTGCAAAAGGAGCGGGGCATGTCGGCGGGGTTTATCGGCTCGCAGGGGCGTAAATTCGCCGATGTTCTGCCGCGTCAAACGCTGTTGGTTGACGAGGCGATCCGCCATTTTCAGGCACAAGAGCAGGGGATGGCTCATGAGGCGGTGGCTCAGGGATTGAGCGAGTTGGCAGGGATCCGCGATCAGGTGAGCAAGCTGACCATCGAAGCGCCCCGTCAGGTCGCCTTCTATAGCCAGTTAATTGCCTCTTTGCTCAAGGTAGTGGATGAGATTAGCCTGCGCAGCCAAGATGCCGGGATCGCACTGCAGACCAATGCCTACGCCGCTTTCTTGCAAAACAAGGAGCGCATGGGGATGGAGCGGGCCACCCTCAGCAATGTGTTTGCCAAAGGGAGCTTCACCCCGGCAACCCAGCAGCAGTTTATGTCCCTGCTGGCTGCCCAGCAGAGTTACCTTGAGCGTTTTCGCGCTGTGGCAAGCGAGCCGCAGCGGGAACTACTTGCGCAGATAGAGCAAAATCCGGTCATGGAAGAGGTGGTGAAATTCGAGCAGCTGGCGCTTGGCAAGATGGCTGATGGGGGCTTCGGCGTTGATCCAGAGCGCTGGTTTGCCCTGAGTACCGAGAAGATCGAGCTGCTCAAGCAGGGGGAAGATCGGCTCTATCAGCAACTGTTCGAACGGGTTGAACAGATGCAGACCGAGAGTCAGCGCAATTTCTGGTGGGGGTCGCTGGCGGTGCTCTTTTGCCTGCTGTTGACCACCCTCATCAGTTGGAAGGTGTTGCGGGATGTGCATCTGGGTTTCATGGCACTGCATCGTACCTTCTCTCAACTCGTCAACAACAACGATCTGACGGTCAGGGTGCAATGGCAATCCGGCGACGAGCTGGGGGCACTGTCGCGGGATCTCAACCGCTTCCTGCAACACCTCGAAGGGCTGCTGTTGGAGGTGCGCCGCTCCTGTGAGGTGCTGACCCGCAGTGCCAGCAACTCAAATGAGGTGATTGCCGAAGTGAATGAGGGGGTGGTGCGTGGCGTCGGTCAGGTAGAGCTGGTAGCAACAGCTGCGACTGAAATGGCCTCAACGGTGGCTGAAATCGCTCGCAATGCTACCCAGACCTCGTTGGCAACCCAGCAGGCCATCGGTCGTGCCCGGCAGGGTGACAAAGATGTGGATCAGACCATTACCGCCATCGAACGGGTGGCCGGCACCCTCGACGAGACCCAGGTGTTGGTCAACAACCTGCATCAGGACACCGAATCTGCCGTCGAGGCGCTCAACCTCATCAAGCAGATCTCCGATCGCACCAATTTGCTGGCCCTCAACGCCGCCATTGAAGCCGCCCGGGCTGGCGAGTCGGGGCGCGGCTTTGCCGTAGTAGCTGACGAGGTGCGCTCGCTGGCGTCCCGAACCCAGCAGGCGGCCGATGATATCGAGCAGATGTTATCCCGCCTGCGTGTTGGGGCCCGTCAGGCGGTGGTAGCCATGCAGTCGGGCAGCGAGCAGGCGGGTCTCAGTGTCAGTGAAGCGCAGCGGGCGGGTCACGAGCTGACCGACATCGTCAACGAGGTGCGCAAGGTGAGTGACATGACGGCGCAGGTAGCAACCGCAACCGAGCAGCAGCGCTACGTGACCGACGATATCCAGCACAATGTGATGACCATCCGCGAAGTGTACGAGGCGCACCGTCAGCACTCGGTCACCCTGCAGCAAAACAGTGCCGAGCTGGATCAGTTGGCACGGGAGCTGGCCGGACGTATTGCCAGCTTCAAGTTGCTGGAGAGAGCATCCCCCCACTGATCCATTTGCGCTAAAGCTTGACCCTCCCTGGCCGATATCTCTTGTGAGATCGTGTGGAGGGCAGGCAATTGAACGCTTGGTTGTTGGGGTTGGTCAGCATATCCGTGAGTATGCAGTTACAGGCTGGGGTCACCGAATTCGGTGCCGGTCTGGATCAATCCGTCTGGCGTTTGACCTCCGATACCCAGATTGAGTGTCGCCTAGAACATCCCATTCCCAACTGGGGAACGGGGGCTTTTGTCAGCCGTGCCGGGCGCAAGATCAACCTCGACTTTGAGCTCAAGGGCAAGCGGCCGCAGGCCCAGACCCAGACGGTGAGCCTTGGCATCATGCCGCCGGTATGGCGTCCGGGGATTGCCGGGCGAGAAGTGAGTCAACTGCGCTTCTATCAGCAGTTCGATGGTCTGGTGGAGGGGCAAACCGCCTGGACCATGCTCGACGAGCTGGAGGGGGGGCGAATGCCGACTTTCCAGTATCGGGACTGGTATCGCCAGAACCGCGCGGTGCGGGTGTCGCTGTCGTCAGTCAATTTTCGGGTCAAATATCAGGCCTTTATCGACTGTCTGAGCGGGCTCTTGCCCTACAGCTTCAACGACATCGCCTTTAGCGTGCTCACCTACGACAAGAACAGCGATCAGCTCTCCATCGCCTCCAAACGACGGCTGGCGATGATCAGCGAGTTTATCAAGGCGGACAAGAGCATCGACGTGGTGGTGATCGACGCCTACAGCGACAGTTATGGCGGCCGCTGGCCGAACCAGAAACTCTCCGAGAAGCGGGCCGATGCCATCAAGAAGGTGTTTGTCGACTTGGGGTTGGAGCCCGGCAAGATCTCGGTGGAGGGGCATGGCGAGAAGCAGCATGTATCCTCCAACGAAACCGAGCAGGGCCGCGCTAAGAACCGGCGGGTGGTGATCAGCATGGGGCGCAACGGCGAGATCTAGCGCCGTCATCGGCAGCCGGACATAAAAAAGAGCGCATCTGCGCTCTTTTTTGATCCTGCCATTAGGCTGCGGGATTAGGGCTGCTTAGACGCTGTCGCCGAGGCCAGTACCGGCATCTTTCTTGGCGATCAGTTCAATCTTGTAACCGTCCGGATCTTCGACGAAGGCGATGACGGTGGTGCCACCCTTGACCGGGCCCGGCTCACGGGTGATCTTGGCACCGGCGGCGCGCAGGGCGTCGCAGGTGGCATAGATGTCGTCCGCTTCCAGCGCGATATGGCCGTAGGCAGAGCCCAGTTCGTACTCGCTCACCCCCCAGTTGTAGGTCAGCTCGATCACCGCTTCATCCTTCTCGTCACCGTAGCCGACGAAGGCCAGGGTGTACTTGTACTCGCTGTTCTCGCTCTTGCGCAGCAGCTTCATGCCGAGCACGCGGGTGTAGAAGTCGATGGAGCGTTGCAGATCGCCGACACGCAGCATGGTATGCAGAATTCTCATTGCTCAGTTCTCCGGGTTGGTGATTTGTATGCCGTGAGGCTAAAAGTAGAGCGGTCAGTTTTCCGGATAGACCTTCTCTTTATACTCGCACAGGTCCTCGATGATACAGGAACCGCTGCCGCAGATGTTTGCGAGCGAGACAGGTATGACGGTTGTGGCGCCCAGTCATTCAGCTCTCTGGATAGACCTTCTCTTTATACTCGCACAAGTCCTCGATGATACAGGAGCCGCAACGGGGCTTGCGAGCGAGACAGGTGTAACGCCCGTGCAGGATCAGCCAGTGGTGGACATCCAGCTTGAACTCGGCGGGCACCACTTTCAGCAGCTTCTCCTCCACCTGATCCACGTTCTTGCCCACCGCAAAGCCGGTGCGGTTGGAGACCCGAAAGATATGGGTATCGACGGCGATGGTGGGCCAGCCAAAGGCGGTGTTGAGCACCACGTTGGCGGTCTTGCGGCCGACTCCCGGCAGGGCTTCCAGCGCTTCGCGGTTCTCCGGCACCTCGCCACCGTGGCGCTCCAGCAAGATGGCGCAGGTCTTGATGACGTTCTCGGCCTTGGTGTTAAAGAGGCCAATGGTCTTGATGTACTCCTTGAGCCCGTCCACCCCGAGATCCAGCATTGCTTGCGGGGTGTTGGCCATCGGATAGAGTTTGTCGGTCGCCTTGTTGACGCTGACATCGGTCGCCTGCGCCGAGAGCAGCACGGCGATCAGGAGTTCAAACGGCGAGTTGAAGTTGAGCTCTGTGGTGGGGTGGGGATTGTTTTCCCGCAGTCGCTCGAGGATCTCTCTGCGTTTCTGGTTGTTCATGCCTTGCGTCCGATCATAGCTCGGTCGCCCGGACGCGGGCCGGGGCAACGTTGCAGTGGGCCACGGTGGTCGCCTGTTTGCGGTCCCGCCAGTCGTTGATGGCGTTCTTGGCGGCGATCAACAGCCCCAACCCGATAAAGCCGCCCGGCGGCAAAATCGCCAGCAGCAGGCTGGCATCGGCGTGGAACAGCTCGATGCGCAGGGATTTGGCCCACTCGCCCAACAGCAGCTCGGCACCATCAAACAGGGTGCCCATGCCGATGATCTCGCGCATGCCGCCCAGTACCAGCAGCACCAGAGTAAAGCCAAGGCCCATCATCAGGCCGTCGAGGGCCGCCAGCAGCGGCGGATTCTTGGAGGCATAGGCCTCGGCGCGGCCGATGATGACGCAGTTGGTGACGATCAGGGCGATAAAGATGCCGAGCGCCTGATAGAGGCCATAGGTGTAGGCGTTCATCAGCAGCTGCACGCTGGTCACCAGCGAGGCGATGATCATCACGTAGACCGGGATGCGAATATCCTTCGGCACCCAGCTGCGCACCAGCGAGACGGCGAGGTTGGAGCAGACCAGCACCGCCATGGTGGCAAGGCCCAGTCCCAGCGCGTTGGTAAAGGTGGAGGAGACGGCGAGGGTCGGGCAGAGCCCCAGCACCTGCACCAGCGAGGGGTTGTTCTTCCACAGCCCCTGACTCATCAGCTCCTTGAGCTCGCCCTTGCGGCTTTCCAGCTCGGCAATCGGGGCTGTGCCCGTTTCAATCTGTTCCATCTGGTTCATGATGGCTCGACTCCGTTAGTTCGCCGCCGGACAAGCCGGGGCGTTGCTGAGCAGTTCGGGTTGCTCCTGCTGCAGTTTCAGCAGGTTCTTCACCGCCTTGACCACGGCTCGCGGGGTGATGGTGGCGCCAGTAAAGGCATCGAACTCGCCGCCATCCTTCTTCACCGCCCACTGGGGCTCGTTGTCATGGGTCAGGAATTTTCCGGCAAAGCTGTTGATCCAGTCCGATTTCTTCAGCTCGATCTTGTCACCCAGGCCCGGGGTCTCGTTGTGAGCGAGCACACGCACGGCGGTGATGGTGCCCTTGGCATCAAAACCCGCCACGATGCGGATCGCCCCGCTGTAACCATCCGGCGCGATCGCCTCCAATGCATAGCCGGTCACCACGCCATTCTTGCTGGCGGTATAGAGGGCTTGCGGCTGATCGCTGCCCAGATACTTCCTGCTGGTGACTTGCTTGCAGCTGGCCACCAGATCGTTGTCATAGCTCCCCTCTGGCAGCAATACCGAGAGGGTCTGCTGCTTCTCCAGCTGCTGCTGGTGGGCGATTTTATCCTTGGTCAACTCGTTGGTCAGTACCACCAGCGCGGTACAGCCCAGCGCGAACATCGCCAGAATAAGGCCGTTCTTGCGCATGCTCTTTAACATGTCCGGGCTCCGTCAGCTTTGATGGGGGAAAAGGGCAGAAACATCATTGGCGACGGGCTCCATACACTTTCGGGCGAGTCAGGCTGTCAATAAAGGGTACGCAAAGGTTGGCCAGCAGCACGGCGAAGGCGAACGCATCCGGATAGCCGCCAAAGCGGCGAATGATGTAGACCAGCACCCCGATCAGCACGCCATAGACCAGTCGGCCGCGCGGCGTGGTGCAGGCGCTGACCGGATCGGTGGCGATAAAGAAGGCTCCCAGCATAGTCGCGCCGCTAAAGAGATGGAACATGGGCGTGGCAGTCGCATCCGGGCTCACCAGATAGCCGATGGTGGAGGCCGCCAGCAGGGCACCGAGAATCGCGGTGGGAATGCGCCAGTTGATCACCTTCTGTTGCAGCAGGAACAGGCCGCCCAGCAGATAGCCGAGGTTGACCCAGCTCCAGCCGATGCCGCCCCAACCCTCGAATAGCGGGCCGCTCAGGATCTCGCCAGTGGTGAGCCCCTGAGTCAGGCCGGTTTTCAGGGTATCGAGCGGAGTCGCCATGGTGAGACCATCCACCCCCTGCTTGAGCTGGGCCATGCTGTAGCCGTCGAGGCTAAAGCCGGTGAAGATCACCGACGCCGCATCACCAAAGCCGAGGCTGTAGGCGCGCACGCTCTCCGGCGGCAGCCAGCTGGTCATCTGCACCGGGAAGGAGACCAGCAGCAGCACATAGGCGACCATGGCCGGGTTGAACAGGTTCTGGCCCAGTCCGCCGTAAAGGTGCTTGGCGACAATGATGGCAAAGGCCGTGCCCACCACCAGCATCCACCACGGCAGCAGTGGCGGCAGGGAGAGACCGATCAGCACGGCGGTGAGCGCCGCACTGCCATCCATCAGGGCAGGCTTGATGGCGCGGCCACGGAGCTTGAGCACCAGCGCCTCGCACAGCAGCGCAGTGACCAGCGCCAGCAGGATCTGGATAAAGGAGCCCCAGCCGAAGAACCAGGTCTGGGCCAGCAAGCCCGGCACGCAGGCCAGGATCACCAGCAGCATCAGGGTTCGGGTCTGTTTGCGGTTATGGGCAAACGGCGCAGTCGCAATATTGAACATGAGTCTGTCGATTACCTTGTGGTTGTTCGGTCGGCTGACGGGGCATCTTCAGCGGCGGTCTCTGCGGCTCTGGCTGCCTCGGCCGCCAGCTTCTTCGCCTTGGCGCGGGCCACCGCGGCTGCAATGGCCGCTTTTTTCGGATCAACCGGGGCATCAGCTGCAGGGGCGTTCGCTTCAGGCACGGCAGTTACGGCAAGTGGTTGCTCACTGCTGGCTGCATCGCTTTGCATCGGCTCGGCCGGTGCGCGCTCACCCTCAGCTCCGGCCCTGTCTACCTGAGTAGCGGCACTCTCTACCTCTGCACTGGTACTTGCTACCTCAGCACTGGTACTTGCTACCTCAGCACTGGTACTTGCGCTCTGCTGGGCCAGTTTTTTGGCCTTGGCACGGGCGATGGCTGCGGCGATAGCGGCCTTCTTGGGATCGACCGCTTCGCTTTCAGCCGTATCGCTGTGGCTGGTGGTTACTTCGCTCTTGGCTACCGTCTCGTCGCGGGTCTGTGCGCTGGCAGCTGGCTCACTCTTCGCATCCTCAACACCGGCACTTTCGCCCTGCTGGGCCAGCTTTTTGGCCTTAGCGCGGGCAATGGCAGCTGCGATAGCAGCCTTCTTGGGATCGACCGCTTCGCTGGCCGCAGATGGCGCATCGCTTTGGGTTGCAGCGGATTTGCTGGTGCCTGCGGTTGCAGTCAGATCGCCCTCAGCGCTGTCACCCTGCTGGGCCGCCTTTTTGGCTTTGGCCCGCGCAATGGCGGCAGCAATTGCAGCTTTTTTGGGATCGACAGGGGCATCATTTTGCGTGTTGACCTCGGCTGCCGCGCTGTTGGCTGCGCTTACCGGTTCGCCACTCGCTTCGGCCTTTTTGGCCTTGGCCCGGGCGATGGCGGCGGCAATCGCCGCTTTTTTCGGATCAACTTCTGCCTTTTGCTGATCAGCATCTACCGCAGGCGCAACAGCGGTTTCGGCTGTAGCAGGCTCGGCGCTATCGCCAGCCTGAGCAGCTTTCTTGGCCTTGGCGCGCGCCAGTGCGGCGGCGATGGCCGCTTTTTTGGGATCGCTGGCGGGGTCAACCGCCTCGGCGGATTGCGGCGCAGCAGCTGTTTCGCTGTTTGCGCTCTCCGCCAGCTTGGCAGCGCGGCGCGCTTCCGCTTCCCGTTTGCGGGCTTCGCGGGCAGCGATCACGGCACTATTGTCGGGCACGACTGCGCCTGTGGCTGCAATGGCGGTGATGGGCGCATCCTGCTTGGCCTTGATGCGGGCCAGCGCCGCTGCTACCGGGTCTTCTCCACCTGCGGCAGTCATCGCCTGCCGGCGCTGGGCGGCGGCTTCGGCGTGGCGCGCTTCGCGGGCCGCTTTCTCCCGCTCGAAACGGGCCTGCTTGGCCTCGAAACGCTGCTTGGCGCGTTCGGCTTTTTCGGCCTCGGCACGGGCTTCGCGAATGTCGTCTTTGGCGATCTTGTAGTACTGCACCAGCGGGATCTCGCTCGGGCAGACCCAGGCGCAGGCGCCGCACTCGATGCAGTCCATCAGGTTGAGCTTCTCGGCCTTGTCATACTCCTTGGCCCGGCTGTACCAGTAGAGCTCTTGCGGCAGCAGAGTGGCCGGGCAGGCATCGGCGCAGGCGCTGCAACGGATGCAAGGCTGCTCCGGGCCGGGGGCGGGCAGTTCGGCCTGCGTCGGCGCCAGCAGGCAGTTGGTGGCCTTGACCACAGGCACCATGGCGTGGGGCAGGGTAAAGCCCATCATGGGGCCACCCATGATCACCCGCTGCTCCGCTTCCGGTTGCAGTTCGAAACGCTGCAACAGCCAGCGCACCGGCGTACCCAGGCGCACCCAGGCGTTGCCGGGCTTTTTGAAGCTATCGCCGGTGAGGGTGACGATCCGCTCGATCAGCGGTTCGCCGTCGATGATGGCGCGCTTGATGGCAAACACGGTGGCGACGTTGAGCACCATGATGCCAATATCGACCGCGCGGCCACCCTTGGGCACCTGACGGCCGGTGAGCAGCTCGATGGTCTGCTTGGCACCGCCGGAGGGGTACTTGGTCGGCACCGTCTTGACCAGCACATCTTCATCGGTGGCGTGGCGGGTCAGTTGCCCGATCGCCTCGGGCTTGTTGTCTTCCACCCCGATCAGGGTGAGTTTCGGTTTGAGCAGGTGCTTGAGCACCCGGATGCCATCCATGATCTCGTCGGCGTATTGCTGCATCAGCCGATCGTCGGTGGTGATATAGGGCTCGCACTCCAGCCCGTTGACGATCAGGATCTCGGTGAGCTGGCCGCGGCCATCGAGCTTGCTGTGGGTGGGGAACACGGCGCCGCCAAGGCCCGCCACCCCCGCTTGCTGAATGCGTTCGAGCAGCTCGCCCCGCTCCAGATTCCAGTAATCGGCTTTGCCATTGCGCTCGCCCCACTCATCCTCCCCATCCGGGGTGAGAATGACACAGAGATCGCCGAGTCCGGAGGGGTGGGCAACCGTGTGGTTGCCAATCTCGGTGATGGTGCCGGAGGTGGAGGCATGGACAGGGACGACCCGCCCCTTGGCATAACGGGTCAGCGGCTGCCCTTTTTTGACCTTGTCGCCCACCTGCACCAGCAGATCGCCGGCGGGGCCTGCGTGCTGGCGAAGCGGAATGATGAGGCGTGGCGGCAGACCGGCGTCTACTACCGGGCTCTGGCTTGATTGCAGCTTGTTGTCGGCGGGGTGAATGCCACCGTGAAAGTCCCAGAGCGTGCCGGCTTTGATACGTTCGAGTAAGGAATGCATGGTTGCTCCGCTGTTTATTCCACTATCTTGACCGGAATCTTGCCCGGAACATGCACGTTATTGAGATCCCACTTCCAGTTATCGACCGTAGTGGGCACCGGGATCATCTCGATGCAGTCGGTCGGGCAGGGATCGACACAGAGATCGCAACCGGTGCACTCGTTGGCAATCACGGTATGCATCGCCTTGGTGGCGCCGACGATGGCGTCCACCGGGCAGGCTTGAATGCACTTGGTGCAGCCGATGCACTGATCTTCGTGGATAAAGGCGACCTTTTTGACCGGCACGGCGGCCTCGTCACTGCCTCCCAGCGGCTGGGGTTCGACCCCCATCAGATCGGCAATCTTGCGCATGGTGGCCTCGCCACCGGGCACGCACTTGTTGATCTGATCGCCGTTGGCGAGCGCCTCGGCGTAGGGTTTGCAGCCGGGATAGCCGCACTGGCCACACTGGGTCTGGGGCAGCAGGGCATCGAGCTGATCGACGATGGGGTCTGCTTCCACATGAAACTTGACGGCGGCAAAGCCCAGGATAATCCCGAACGCCAGCGCCAGCAGGGTGAGCACCAGAATGGCAAAGAGAATATGGATCATGGTTATATCTTGATAAGGCCGGTAAAGCCCATAAAGGCAAGCGACATCAGACCGGCGGTGATCATGGCAATCGACACCCCGCGAAATGGCGCGGGCACATCGGCGGCGACCAGACGCTCGCGCATGGCGGCAAACAGGATCAGCACCAGCGAGAAGCCGGTGGCAGCGCCAAAGCCGTAGATAACGCTCTGGATAAAGTCGTGTCGCTCATTGATGCTGAGCAGCGCAACCCCGAGCACCGCGCAGTTGGTGGTGATGAGGGGCAGAAAGATCCCCAGCAGGCGATAGAGGGTAGGGCTGCTCTTGCGCACCACCATCTCGGTAAACTGCACCACCACGGCGATCACCAGAATAAAGGCGAGGGTGCGCAGATAGGCGATATCCAGCGGCAGCAGGATATAGTGCTCCACCAGATAGGAGCTGGCACTGGCGAGGGTCATCACGAAGGTGGTCGCCAGCCCCATGCCGATGGCGGTTTCCAGCTTGCCGGAGACCCCCATAAAGGGGCAGAGGCCGAGGAATTTCACCAGCACGAAGTTGTTAACCAGCACGGTGCCGATCAATAAAAGCAGGTACTCAGTCATCAATTACCGTCACTGAAAGTCGGGTTATCCGGGTTTGAAGGCGGGCGGTATTATCTGACGTTAGGGCCAGTTAAACAACCGCAAGGCCGCATGGTTATTATGCAACTGGATAATTTAGCCGGGGTTTTGGGCAAGAATCCGGTGGGTTTTGCGTCATATACCCACCGGGCGACGATCCCTACTAACCAACAGCCAGTTTGGCGGCCTCTTTCCACATAAATGGCGGCATCGGAATAGTGAGACGCCATTTAATGTTCATCGGTTGGCTGCCAGTGTGGGATACGTACTCCACCTCACCAAAGTTCACAAAGCCAAGGGTGCGGCCAAATTCATCTTTGTTCTGCTCGCGGACGAACGGAAACAAGCGCTTACCCTCTGCTCTGTGATTTATGTAACTCAGACCCTTACCCCGTTCTGGGCGAGCGCTGTTTTGGCTCTGCCAATGAAACAGCGACTCGTTGATGGCGTAGTCGTGATAACGGGTAGTGGGGGAGAAGTGCTGTTCCGTTTTGTTCAAGGTAACGAACAGCAACTCGATATTTTGCTCTGCAATGACATAGACCCCTTCGCGAGCCGTGGGTTGCTGCGCGAAGGTGGTCGCGCCAAAGCCAACCAGCACCTGCTCTCTAGCATAGCGAGCATGCAGTTGCAGCGGATTACCGGGAAGGCTTGGCATGGCGCTTTGTTCGTGCTGCACCCGGTTGATCAGCATGGGTAACAGATCTGCCAGCTCGGCCCTTAATTCAGGTTGATTGAGTTGTTTCAGGCTGTGCGCCAAGGAGCTAAAGCCTGCAGTGGGGCCGCTCTGTTGCCAGAAGTCGTAATGGCACATCAAGGCCATACGTTCATCGTGTTCGGCCGTTAAGGTAAAGGCGTTTTCCACCAAGGTTTGTAAGAAGTTCAAGTAATGGAGTGCATCGCAGCCCAATAGCCGGGTTTTGATGGCCCGGGTGTAGAGGGTCGACAGCTTCTCATCGCTCATTTCAGAAATGGTATGGTTGTGGGCCTGTTTGACCAAGACGCTCCAATTGCCGCGCTTGTAGATCTCCTCAAGGCTGATGTGAGGGTAGAACTTCAAAAAGTTCGCCAGTGTCAGCGGTAAATCACAATCCAGTGAGAAACGGCGGATCAGGCCCATGAGGCGCGAGGTATTGAGGGTCGCCCTCTTGATATTGCTCAGAATTAACTCTTGGGTCTGTTTTGAGAGTTCGATGCGGCAACCCAATGGGGCGTGAGGGAAGCCCTGTTTGATCTCGTGGCTGATCGCCTTATTGGTTTTACCCACCAGTGCCCGGAATTTCTGGGCAAAGTCATACTCAGCACGGGCATTCCCAACAAAGTCCAACACGGTGCAGCACTCTTTCTCGCTCGCCAGCCGCAGGCCCCGTCCTAATTGCTGCAAGAAGATGGTGAGACTTTCCGTTGGTCGTAAAAACAGCAAGGTGTCGACTTCCGGGATATCGACCCCTTCGTTGAAGATGTCCACCACGCAGAGAATATTGATAACGCCGGTACGCAAATCTTGTTGCTTACTATGTCGATCGTCTCGGTTATCGCTGGTGAGGATGTCAGCCTTGATGCCCTTTAATAAAAATGCCTTGCACATAAAATCGGCATGTTCGCGGCTCACACAAAATGCCAGCGCTTTGATCTTGGTAATATCGGTGACGATCTCATCGAGGCTCTGGACTATCTTCTGCACCCGTTGTTGATTGTGTGTATAGATATTGGTGAGCTCAGTGATGTCATAACGGCCATTTTTCCAAGTCACTTGGCGCAAGTCTGTATCATCATCGATACCAAAATATTGGAATGGACAGAGATGGCGACGATTAATGGCCTCGGGCAAGCGGATCTCTGCTGCGATGACACCACAAAAGTCAGCGAGAATATCACCGCCATCATGGCGCTCTGGCGTTGCGGTTAATCCCAACAGAATGTGAGGTTCAAAGGTGGCGAGCAGACCTCGATAACTGGCCGCCGTAATATGGTGAACCTCATCAATGACGATGTAATCGAAATAGTCTGGGCTAAGACGTAAATTAGCCAGCTGGTTATTCAAGGATTGCACCGAGGCAAATAGTTGACGGTAGTGGGTTGGCACTGCGCCGCCGACTAACAGTTCGCCAAAATTGGATTGCTTGAGCACACCGCGGTATGAGGCCAATGCTTGGCGCAAGATCTCCTCTTTGTGGGCGACAAACAGAAACTTGGCATCGGGTTTGGTTTTCAAAAAACGAGAAAAATCAAAGGCAGAGATCAGGGTTTTGCCCGTACCGGTAGCCGCCACCACCAAGTTACGAAAGCGCTGGTGTAAAGCGCGCTCCATCGCCAATTGTTCAAGGATCTCCAGTTGATGGGGAAACGGCGTGATATCAAAGAAATAGGCAGGGCTATTTTTGTCACTATCCCCGCGGGCCTCTTGCAGCGCATGCTGCAATTTTGTACGGCTTTCCAGCTTGCCATCAAACAGCTCAAAATCATCGGATTCCCAATAGGTTTCAAAGGTACTCAGGGATTTCTCGATAATATGAGGGATCTCTTGCGAGGTGATTTTTAGGTTCCATTCCAAGCCGCTGGTGAGGGCAGAGTGAGAGAGATTAGAGGAACCTATATAGCCGGTATGAAAGCCGGTATTTCGGCAAAAGAGATAGCTCTTGGCATGCAACCGCTCGCGCTGGGTGTTATAGCTGAGTTTGACTTCGGTGTTGGGCAGGCTGGCTAAAAATTCGACCGCCTTGGCGTCGGTCGCCCCCATATAAGAGGTAGTAATTACTTTTAATTGGCGGCCGCTGCGAGTGAACTCTTCCAGCTCATGACGGAAAATACGGATACCTGCCCATTTGATAAATGAGACCAGCCAGCAGATGCTATCTGCCGATAATATCTCCCGTTTAATCTCCGACTCCATCGACAAGCCCGCATTGCTGCCGCAGAACAGCTCACTTTGCGTTAGACCGGTCAGAGGGAAAACATCTTCGGCATATTGCTTTAAATTGGCTGAGATGGGGTTATCCAACTGGTAGAGTGCCGTCAGAATTTTCCCCTGACTATCGATGAGGTTCTCGCCAATAAAGTCTGGGTCTTGCGTGCGATCCTTTAGCCAAAGCAATAACTGGTTAGCCAGCTCAATCTGCCGTTGCAGCTGATCCTCTCCAGTGACCGAACCCACCGCATATTCCAAAACCCGGCTCAGAAATCGCGATAACCAGACTGCCGCTTCGGCAGGTTCAAGCTGGCGTTCCCCTACGTAAAAGCGCTCGCGGTCGAGTCGAGATGTCAGCAGTTGAGTAATGAGCTGTTCATAAATACCGCATTGTTGCATCGCACACTGGCCTTGAACGTTGTACATGAGGGTGGCGAGAAGAGTATCATTTTTTCCAACCAAATCAGTAAGCTGTTGTCGCCTGTTACTCGTTTGAAAATCGCCACGGTTTTCGGTAATAGAGCCCGGCAGTGACAACCACAGGGAGGTGGTGATGGATCCGGTTTCTTATCTTTTTTCGGCTTATCTCAATCTGGTACAGCAGCAGGTGTCGGATCACTACGGCACAGAGCCCAAGACGCTGGTGGTGGAATATGAGGGGGAGCAGGTGCCCTTTGTCTT
Source organism: Aeromonas allosaccharophila (assembly GCF_000819685.1). GTDB lineage: Bacteria > Pseudomonadota > Gammaproteobacteria > Enterobacterales > Aeromonadaceae > Aeromonas > Aeromonas allosaccharophila. The sequence goes on from NZ_CDBR01000017.1 coordinate 71,607, forward strand.
CCAGTTCTGGCAGATCCAACCCAAAAGCGTCTGCCGTCCCTACGAGCAAGATGTACGGCGCTTTAGCCAGTGCACGGTCAAGGCGTCCGCCCTGTTTCACAAGCTGTGTGATGACTTGACCCGGCAGGATGACAGCAGTTGGCAACTGCCCAAATTTCGCACCATGTACTGCTCGGCTGCGATCAGCTATCGACCTATGATTGCTGAAATCGGGGATGCCAAACAGAGTCCGGCCAAGCTGGCGGAGCGCGCTTGCAATCAGGCGATTCTGGCGGCAATGGACAGTGACGATGAAGCCCTGTTGGCCCAGCGGGAGAAAGCGTGCGCTGCGGTGCAGTAAGGCGGATTTATTTGACCAGATCATTTGCGCTCTCTTTGCGTGCCACGGCACACATGGGATCTCCCTTGCCGGGTATGATGGGGTGGTCCGTAGTGGCGGCGACCGTCGGACGCTCGCGGGCATATGCCGCTCACATCAGCCAGATCACCACCAGGAGGTAACCATGATCAGCCATATCGACCATCTGGTATTGACGGTCAGTGATATCGAACGGGCCGTGGCGTTTTACAGTTCGGTGCTCAATATGGAGGCCATCACTTTCGGTGCGGGGCGCCGGGCGGTGGGGTTTGGCAACCAGAAGATCAATCTGCAACTGCCGGGGCAGGAGCCGCGCAACCGGGCGCAGGTGGGGTCGGGGGATGTCTGCCTTATCACCCGTTGGCCGCTGGCACAGGTGATGGCCCAGCTTGCCTGCCACGGGGTGGAGATTGTCGAGGGGCCAGTGACCAAGAGCGGTGCCTGCGGGCCGATAGAGTCAGTCTATTTCCTTGACCCGGATCAAAACCTCATTGAGGTCAGCCGCTACCCCTGACGCGCTGATACGCCCGATGCCTTATGAGCCCCTGGTTTTCATTGCCGCTTTGCCGGTTAAATCCTCTCTGTTCCTCCTTGGCGGTATCCTTGTTTGCCCCCTTGTGACCGTGATACTGCCCCAATTTGTGCCCTTTGCTGGGGCGATCTGTGAACTATCCGGCGTGCTGGACGGGGCAATATGCTAATGTAGCGGCGTTTTTTGATGGATAAGCTGGCATTGGCCTTTTTTGAAGATGGAATGGTATGCAGAACTTTGACGTAGTGAATTGGCTGATGCAGCAGACAGCCTCCCCGGCGCAGCCGGAACAGGCGATGGCACAACCGGGCGCGGCCCAAACCCTGTGGCAGGTGACCCATGCTGGCTAACGAATCCATGCGCCTGAACAAATACATCAGCGAGAGCGGCATCTGCTCGCGCCGCGAGGCCGACCGCTTTATCGAACAGGGCCACGTCTTTATCAACGGCAAGCGCGCCGGGATTGGCGATCAGGTACAGGTTGGCGATCTGGTCAAGGTCAATGGTCAGGTGATTGAGCCGCGCGAGGCGGACAGTCTGGTCTTTATCGCCCTTAACAAGCCGGTAGGCATCGTCAGTACCACAGAGGCGGGCGAGAAGGACAACATCGTCGATTTCGTCAACCACAGCACCCGGGTCTTCCCCATCGGGCGTCTCGACAAGGATTCGCAGGGGCTGATTTTCCTGACCAACCACGGCGATCTGGTCAACAAGATCCTGCGGGCGGGCAACGATCACGAGAAAGAGTATCTGGTGACCGTCGACAAGCCGGTGACCGACGAGTTTGTGCGCGGCATGGCGGCCGGGGTGCCGATCCTCGGTGCCGTCACCAAGAAGTGCAAGGTGAAGAAAGAGGCGCCGTTCGTCTTTCGCATCACCCTGGTGCAGGGGCTGAACCGCCAGATCCGCCGCATGTGCGAGCACTTCGGTTTCGAAGTGACCAAGCTGGAGCGCATCCGCATCATGAACGTCAGCCTCAAGGGGCTGCCGGTGGGCGAGTGGCGCGATCTCACCGACGACGAGCTGATCGATCTGTTCAAGCTGATTGAGGACTCCTCCTCCGAGGTGAAACCGGCCAAAGGCGACAAACCCAAGGCGGCCAAGGCCCCTGCGGCGCAAAGCGCCAAACCGGCCCAAGGCAAGAAGCCGCGCCGCGATGATGATCACGAGATTGGCGGGCGTCCCAATGTGCCGGGCCCAGAAGCCTTCGAGAAGAAGCTGCCGGTGGGCAAGGGTGGCGCGGGCAAAGGTGCCGCCAACAAGGGCGGTGCTGGAAAAGGGGCCCCCGGCAAGGGTGGCAAACCGGCCACCGGCAAGCCACGCACCGCTAACGCCGGGCGGCAAAAGAAGGGGCGCTGAGTTGCCCCCCTGAACGGGGTCAGCCTCACCAGTCATCTCCAACACACCGGCCTCAGGCCGGTGTGTTGCTTTGGGCCGCAGAGCTGGCCGGGAGGGGCGCAGAAAGGGTTGACTCGCTGCTAGTAGGTAACTTCATTACGCGAGGATAGTGGCGCGGGTCGAGGCGCACTACCAGCAGGCTCATCAGCAGCAAGCCCCCCAGTTGCCACTGCCAGGCGGCCGCGAAGTCGCTCACATAGTGATAGAGCCGCGCCGCCACCCAGGGGCCGGTGGCGGCCAGCATAAAGCCGAAGCCCTGCATCAGGGCGCTCAGGGTACCGGCGCGGCGCGGGTCGGGCAGGTGATCGAGCGCAATCACCATGATCAGCGAAAAGCTGCCGCCAAGACCGGCGCCGCACAGCATGCACCAGAGCATGGGGGCCGCCTGTGGTGCCAGACAGAGACCGCCAAATCCCGCCAGTTGCATGGCGATAGCAAGGCCCATCCACGGCCGCCGATCCAGTCTGCGCGCCGCCAGCAGCGGCAGACCGAGGCCGCTGGCAGTCTGCGCCAGTGCCAGCCAGGCGACCAGCTCGCCCGCCTGCTCGGCACTCCAGCCTTGCGCCATATAGGCGGGAGCCAGCCAGGCCACCACGATGCCGTAGCCGCTGTTGATGATGCCAAAGCAGACGATCAGCAACCAGCTACGGGGCAGGGTGATCAGCCGCTGCTCGCCGTGGGGAATGGCGACAGCTGCGGCCCGTGGCAGACGCACTTTCCACCCTAGCCAGACGAGGGCCAGCAGCACCGGCAGGCTCCAGAGCGCCAGTGCCCGCGACCAGTCTAGGCTCGCCGCCAACCGTGGGGTAAGGCTGGCCCCGAGCGCCCCGCCCCCCATCATGCAGGCGGAGAAGATCCCCATCACCAGCGGCACCTTGTGGGCGAACGCTTGCTTGATCAGCGCCGGCAACACCCCCTGCACCAGTGCCGACCCCAATCCACAGAGCGCCGCACTGGCGATCAGCAAGGCGCCGTTTTGGGCATCGAAGCGCATGGCGCTGCCGATGCCGAGCAGCAGTAGGGCCGTTCCCAGCAGTTGGCGCGCACTGGCGCGCCGACGCAGGCTGGGGGTGAGCAGCACACCAATCCCGATCAGCCACAGCGGCAGCAGGGTGAGCCAGGCTAGGGTGTCCATCCCCAGCGCCAGCCGCAGGTCAATGGCTTGGGCCAGCGGGCCGATGGCGGTGAGAAAGGGGCGCAGGTTAAGGCCAATCAGGATCACCAGTACCAGCAGAGCAAACTGCTGGCGGCGCGCTGCTGCCGGGTGGATGGTAGTTCTCTTACTCATGGTCATGGCTCTGCGGCTCGGAGTCGTAGAGATCCGCGGCCGTCATGGAGACGGACAATTTGATCAGGGGCAGCGGTTGCGGCGCAAGGGTCAGCCCCAGCTGTTGATAGGCGGCGGAGCTGTCAAAGCCGAACGGCGCCGCATCGGCGTTATCAAAGGCGTAATAGACGGCGGCGATGCCGTTCATCACCAGCGCACCGAGGCACATGGGGCAGGGGTGGCCGCTGGCATAGACGATGGCCCCCGCGAGCGGCCCGCACTGGCTTGCCTTGCGCAGCGCCTCCAGCTCGGCGTGACGGGTGGGATCCCCATCCAGATGGATGCCGTTGACCGCGCTCGCCACCAACTGGCCATCTCGCACCAGCAGGGCGGCGAAGGGGCGGCCCCCCTGCCGGTGATTTGCTCTGGCCAGCTGCACCGCCTGCTCCAGCCACTGTCGGTGAGTCTGGAGTGAGGTTGATGGGGTGAGCGAGCTAAGAGGGGTAGACGCTACAAGAGGCTGTGACATGGTGACAAACCCTGATTTGACGGAAGAAACGCCAGCCTAGCGGGGTCTAAAGTCATTTGGAAATTAAATGATAGAATAGGTTTCAGTGGTTTTGTAAATGGAGCGCCCCATGCTGGATCCCCTGTTACTGCGCAGTTTTGTCGCCATTATCGACACCGGCAGCTTTACCCGTGCCGGTGAACGGGTCCATCTGACCCAATCCACCATCAGCCAGCAGATCCGCCGTCTTGAGCAGCAGCTCGGCTGCCCGCTGCTGGATCGCACTGGCCGTCAGGTGGTGGCGACAGCGGAGGGGGAAAAATTGCTGGGGCTGGCCCGCCGTATTCTGGCGCTGCTGGCACAGGCCGAAGAACAAGTAACGGAGGGGAGCGTGGCGCTCAGCCTCGGGGTGCCGGAGGATTTCGCCGCCGGCGCCATCACTCCGGTGCTTGCCGCCTTTGCCCGCGACTACCCCGAGGTACGGCTGGAGGTGCAAAGCGGCCTGAGCCACGAGATCTGGCAGCGCTTCGCGGCGGGGGAGCTGGATCTGGCGCTGGTCAAGCAGACACGCGGCCAGGGCTCGCCGCTCGCCAGCTGGCGCGAACCGCTGGTGTGGGTCGATAGCCGCGACTGGCCTGCCCGGGAACGGGATCCGCTGCCGCTGGTGGTGTTCCCGAGCGAAGGGCTCTATCGGCGGCAGATGACCGAGGCGCTCGATGGCCTTGGCCGGCGTTGGCGCATCGCCTATGTCAGCGCCAGCCTCGCCAGCTTGCAGGGGGCGGTGAGTGCAGGCATCGGCGTGAGCTTGCTGCCAAAACGGCTGATGCCTGCCGATCAGCTGGCTCTGACCCAGTGGCCCAAGGTAGCGCCGGTGGAACTGGCGCTCCATGCCGGAGTTAGCGGAAGCGAGCCGCTCACCCGCTTGAGCTCGGCCCTGATCGCCCTTTGCGACGAGGTGATGGGGCCGCAATAAGTGGCTCTATTCTGTGGAGAAAAACTGAAGTCGGAAAGATAAGGCGTAAAAAGTACGGGTAGGGATCAGTGATCCTTCCCCTCCGCCAACTTGCGCTCGTAGTCACTTTTCACAATGGCCAGCGCCGCCAGTACCAGCTCGGGGGCCAGCTGGTTGGTTTCCAGCAGTTCAATCAGATCCACCGCGAGTTTCACCTCGGGCGGGGCAGTTTCCAGTGACATGGGCAGGGTTCCGGTTGCGGGGAGAGGGGGGGATTATACAGGGGCGCCGCCGTAGGCCGAAAGCGCCCGCTGTATCGGGCTGTGAGGCACCAAGATCAGAGGTGCTGGCGCATCTCCTTGTCGATCTCCTCGCGCAGGGCAATCAGCTTTTTGGCGTACTGCTGCAACTGCAGATCGCTTTCGCTCAGCGGCTGCCACTGGGGCACCGGGGTCGGTTTGCCGTGCTCATCCATCGCCACAAAGATGATGATGCAGTGGGTGGTCTTGTGGCGCTCGGTCTCGGTGGGGTGGCGGCTGTAGACATCCACCGCCAGATGCATGCTGGTGGTGCCGGTGTGGATCACCTGGGCGTGCACCTCAACCAGCTGGCCAATCTGGATGGGGCGCAAAAAGCGGATCCCCCCCACATAGACGGTCACCGCATAGCCGCCGCACCAGCCAGCGGCGCAGGCATAGCCCGCCTGATCGATCCACTTCATCACCATGCCGCCATGCACCTTGCCGCCGAAATTGACGTCGGAAGGTTCGGCCAGAAATTGCAGGGTCAGTTCGCGGGGTGGGGTCATGCTCTCTCCTTGGTTAACCGTCATTGACGGTAGCTTTTGCGATAGGCATCTGCCTGTTGGCAGGGGGGCAGGTTATTGAGATCGGGCCGCTTGTTGCCCTCGCGCTGGCCAAAGCTGGCGAACCCCTGCTGGCACTTGTCGGCCTTGCCCCCCTCCTTGATACAGGCATCGATCCGCTGTTGCTTGCCCTGCTCGACCAGTTGCTGTTGCGCTTGCTGGCAGGCGGCATCCAGTTTGGCCTGCTGGGCTGAGCGATCCAGCTCGCTGGCCGCACTGGCGGTGCCACACAGCAGCAAGGCGACTAATGGGGTGATGGTGCGCATCCTGATGCTCCTTGTTGACCTGTTTCAGGTATACCGCGAATGGCGGCAGGATGCACAGGGGCCGGTGCAATAATGGGGGCCCATTCACTGTTGGTTCATCAGTCTGGCGCCAGCATGGGCCGAACAATAGCGAGGTGTCACGATGAAACAGATGCTGGAACAGTTGCTGGGGGCTGGCAAAGGCTGGCTCAATGAAGGCGGAGACAAGCGCAAGGGGCAGATGCAGGGAGCGCTGGCCGGCGGCGCGCTCGGTCTGTTGCTGGGCAATAAAAAAGTGCGCAAATATGGTGGCAAGGCCGCTGCCGTGGGCGGCGCCGCAGCCCTTGGCGGGCTGGCCTACAAGCTCTATCAGGATTGGCAGGCCCAGCAGGCGGCACCGGCCCAGCCGACCCATCCCATCAGTGGGCTGGAAGGCAATGCGCTGGATGCCCGCGCGGCGCTTTTGGTGCGCGCCATGGTGGCTGCGGCCCGGGCCGATGGCCATATCGACGGCGCCGAGCGCCAGAAAATTCAGGAGTACCTGACCGAACAGGGTCAGAGCGACGTCGCCCGCTGGATTGACGCCGAGCTGGCCCGCCCCCTCGATCCCCACGCGCTGGCGCGGGAAGTGACCGATATGGAGCTGGCCACCGAGGTCTATCTCGCCTCCCTGCTCGCCATCGAGGTGGATCACTTTATGGAGCGCGGTTATCTCGACGAACTGGCGCGCGCCCTCAAACTCGATGACAACCTCAAAGGGAGCATCGAGCGGCAGGTGGCCCAACTTAACGCCCCCGCCTGATATCCCTCATCGCCATGGATTGCCGATAACGCCCCGCTCAAGGGGCGTTGTTGTTTAGGTTGCTCGTCAAAAGATACGGATGAGCCTATTTGGATTGCGGGACACAGCCCCTAAGATGGCGCATGACCATCACCTTTTTTGCAAGGAGCAACCGTTGGAGATACGCAAGGCAAGCGAACTGGATATCGACGCCATTGTCGAGCTGAACCGGCAGATTGGAGAGATCCACCATCAGCACTATCCCGAAGTGTTCAGCCCCCCTTCGCCAGAGGAGCGGGCATTTTTGCTGAGCGCCATCGGCGCCGAAGGGCGCCTGTTCTGCGTTGCCGAGCAGGATGGCAGGGTGGTGGGCTTTTTGACGGCGCGGATCGATATCAATGACTCTGTGCCTTTTCTCACCCGTGCGCCGATTTGCCGTATCGGCTCGGTGGTGGTGGATGAGCAACACCGCTCCCGCGGGATTGGCAAGGCGCTGATCGCCCATTGCGATGAGTGGGCCAAGGCCCGTGATGCTCAGCAAATCCGGCTGGAGGTGATGGCCTTCAACGAGCGTGCCCAAGCGCTCTATGAGGCGCTGGGCTTCAAGGTGCAGTCACAGATCATGGCCAGATGATCAGTTTTTTATGGCGAGCCAAGGTGCGTCACTCCCCAACCACAAAGGCCCGTTGCGGGCCTTTGTTCGTTTCGCCAGCGGCTCTTTGCCACGTTACTTTTCACCGAGCTGCGCGGCAATCAGCGCGGCCAGTCGGGTGAGGGCCTGCTCCAGCTGTTCGCTCCAGGGATGGGAGCTGTTGAGGCGCAGGCAGTGGTTGTGTTGCCCCTGACTGGAAAAGAGGGCGCCGGGGGCTACTGAAAAACCGCTGCCCAGAGCCTTGACGTGCAGGGCGCGGCTGTCGAAATGGGCAGGCAGCGCCAGCCAGAGGAAGTAGCCGCCATCGGGGGAGGAGATCCGCACCTCGTCCGGCAACAGCCGTTGCAGGGCCGCCCGCATCTGCTGCTGGCGCTGGGCCAGGGTGTGGCGCAGGCGGCGAAAGTGGGCATCGACTCCGCCCTGGCGCAGCATCTCGGCCAGCGCCAGCTGGCTCGGTACATTGGTGGAGAGGGTGGACATCAGTTGCAGCCGCTGCACCCGCTCGGCATGGGGCCCCGCCACTACCCAGCCGACCCGAAAGCCCGGTGCCAGACACTTGGAAAATGAGCTGCAGAGCAGGCTGTCGCCACGCTGATCCCAGTGGCGGATCGGCTTGGGGCGCTCGCGGCCAAAGTAGACCTCCGCATAGACGTCATCCTCCACCAGCGGCACCCCATGGCTGTTGAGCAGCGCCATCAGCCGCGCTTTGTGACTATCAGGCATGGTGTGGCCGAGCGGGTGCTGTACATTGCCCATCAGCCAGCACGCCTTGATCGGCATCTGGCTGAGGGCGTCTTCCAATAGCGCCAGATCGATGCCCACCCCCGGGATGACCGGGATCTCCACCGCCTTGAGTTTCAGCCGCTCGATGGCCTGCAGGGCGCCATAGAAGGTGGGGGACTCCACCACCACCCAGTCACCGGGCTCGGTCAGCACCTGCAGGCTGAGGGAGAGCGCCTCCATGGCGCCGGTGGTGATGATGATCTCCTGCGGATTGACCGCCACCCCGTCACTGGCGTAGCGCTGGGCGATGGCGCGGCGCAGTGCCTCGTTGCCGGGGGGCAGGTCGGCCACCGTGCTGAAGGGATCGAGCTTGCGCATGCAGCTGGCCAGCGCCCGCCCGAGCTGGGGATGGGGGAACAGGGTCGGGTCTGCCACCGACATGCCAAGGGGCACCAGATCCCGCGATTTGCTCGCCTGCAACACCTCGAACACCAGATCGTTGATATCCACCGAGCCGCTGTAGTGGGTCTGGCTCGGCGTATGCTGCACGACTTGTGGTGAGGCGGCTTTGACGTAGTAGCCGGACTGGGGGCGGGCGAGGATCCGCCCCTGACTCTCCAGCAGTTGATAGGCCTGCAACACCGTCATGGGGCTGAGCCCGTGGGTCTTGCAGCTCTGGCGAATGGAGGGGATGCGCTCCCCCGGTTGCCAGATGCCATCGTCGATCTGGCTTTGCAGGCGGTCGGCCAACTGCTGGTAAAGGGACATGATCTGGATCAGCTGTTATAGGTGTAATTCAATATAACTGCATCTGTTATAGGTGTCATGCTCCGTGATGTACTTGTCACGCACGAAACGTGCACGGCAAATACAACAAAAGAGAGTGACGCATGATCAATCCGGATGACGTGGTCAGCCTGTCTCGCCTGCAATTTGGCGCCACGGCCCTGTTCCATTTCCTGTTTGTGCCCCTCACGCTGGGGCTGTCCTGGATCCTGGTGATCGCCGAGTCGGCCTATGTGATGACCGGCAAGGTGATCTATCAGGACATCACCCGCTTCTGGGGCAAACTGTTTGGCATCAACTTCGTCATGGGGGTCACCACGGGGATCACCATGGAGTTTCAGTTCGGCACCAACTGGGCTTACTACTCCCACTATGTGGGGGATATCTTCGGTACCCCGCTGGCCATCGAGGGGCTGATGGCCTTCTTCCTCGAATCGACCCTGGTGGGGCTCTTCTTCTTTGGCTGGGACAAGCTCTCCCGCGGCAAGCACCTGCTGGTGACCATGCTGGTGGCGCTCGGCTCCAATCTCTCGGCGCTGTGGATCCTGATCGGCAACGGTTGGATGCAAAACCCGGTGGGGGCCGAGTTCAACCTGCTGACCCAGCGGATGGAGCTGGTGGATATCGCCGCCGTGCTGTTCAATCCGGTGGCGCAGGTGAAGTTTGTTCACACCGTTGCGGCGGGCTATGTGGCCGCCTCCATGTTCGTGATGGGGGTGAGCAGCTGGTATCTGCTGCGCAAGACCGAGGTGCAGTTTGCCCTGCGCTCCTTCGCCATTGCCTCCGGCTTCGGGTTGGCGGCCATCCTCTCTGTCATTGTGCTCGGGGATGAGTCGGGTTATCGCACCGGTGAGGTGCAGAAGGTCAAGCTCGCCGCCATCGAGGCGGAGTGGCATACCGAGCCAGCGCCAGCTTCCTTTACCCTGTTTGGCTTCCCGGATCAGCAGGAGCAGACCACTCACGTCGCCATCAAGATCCCGTATCTGATGGGGATCATCGCCACCCGATCCCTCGATGAGGCGGTGACCGGCATCAAGGATCTCAAGGTGCAGCACGAGGCGCGCATTCGCAGCGGCATGGTGGCTTCCGGTGCGCTCGAACAGATCCGCGCCGGTAACGACTCGGCCGAAAACCGGGCGCAGTTTGCCAAACACGGCAAGGATCTCGGCTACGGTCTGCTGCTCACCCCCTATGCCAGCAATATCGCCAAGGCGGGGGAGGCGGAGATCGCCAAGGCAGTGGAGGACTCCATCCCGCAGGTAGCGCCGCTCTTCTTCGGTTTTCGCCTGATGGTGGGGCTGGGCGTCGCGATGCTGGGGCTGATGGTGGTGAGCTTTGTCCAGCTCTGCCGCAACCGGCTGCAAGACTCGCCACGGCTGCTCAAGACCCTGCTCTGGAGCATTCCGCTGCCGTGGATTGCCATCGAGGCGGGCTGGCTGGTGGCCGAACTTGGCCGTCAACCCTGGACCATCAGCGATGTGCTGCCGGTCTCGGCCTCGGTCTCTTTGCTTCAGCCGGGCCAACTCTGGTTCAGCCTCATCGCCATCTGTTCCATCTACACCCTGCTGCTGGTGGTGGAGCTGTTCCTGTTGCGCCATGTGATCCGCAAGGGGCCCGCCATTCTCCATACCGGCCGCTACAGCGGTGAACAACCCGAACTTGCGAGGATCGCCTGATGGATTACGCAACCCTGAAACTCATCTGGTGGGCGCTGGTGCTCTTCATGATGGTTGGTTTTATCGTGATGGATGGCTTCGATCTCGGCATCACCATGCTGCTGCCGGTGGTGTCGAAAGATGACGACGACCGCCGTCTGGTGATCAACAGCGTGGGGCCGGTGTGGGAGGGCAATCAGGTGTGGCTGATTGCCGGTGCCGGTGCCCTGTTCGCCGCCTGGCCGCTGGTTTATGCCGCCGCCTTCTCGGGGCTCTACATCCCCATGGTGGTGTTGCTGCTTGGCCTCTTCCTGCGTCCGGTCGGTTTTGACTATCGCAGCAAGCTGGCTGATCCGGTGTGGCGTCGCTGGTGGGATCGGGCGCTGGTGGCCGGTGGTCTGGTGCCTGCCTTGATCTTGGGCGCAGCCATTGGTCTGGTGATGGAGGGGCTGCCGTTTCGCTTCGATACGGCGCTGCGTCTGCACTACGGCGCGTTTGACTTCCACTGGGGCTGGCTGCTCTCGGTGCTGGCTACCGCCATCAGCCTGTTGCTGCTGCACGGCGCCAGCTTCTTGCAGGCCAAGGTGACGGGCACCCCTGCGCTGCGCGCACGGGGCATCGCCATCCTGCTGGCCCCGCTGGTGACCCTCTGCTACCTGCTGGCCGGTTGGCATCTGGTGGATCTGCAAGGGTTTCAGCTGACCGGGGTGGGCACACAACCCTTTGACCCGAATGCCGCCATCAGCCCGTTGATGAAGGGGGTCACCCCGCATGTCGCTGGCTGGCTGCACAACTACCACGAGCAGCCGCTGCTGTGGCTGGTGCCGCTCATCGGGGCGCTGGCGCCGCTGGTGAGCGGGATTGCCGCCTGGCTGGAGCGGGGCCGGATGGCGCTTCTAGCTAGCGCCATCGCCTGCGCCGCCATGCTCTGCTCGGTGGCCATCGCCCTTTTCCCCTTCGTGCTGCCTTCATCCCTTGATGCGGTCAGTAGTTTGACCCTGTGGGACAGCACCTCCAGCTACAAGACGTTGGCCATCATGTTCGGCATCGTGCTGGTGCTGATGCCGGTCAACCTGGGCTACACCGGCTGGGTCTATCGGGTGGTGCACGGCAAGCTCGACCGCGCCCGCATCAAGCGCGACAGCCATCAACTCTACTGACTTCAAGGGATCTGCTATGTGGTACTTCACCTGGATTTTGGGCCTCGGATTCGCCCTGCTGCTGGGCCTGTGCAACCTGCTCTGGCTGGAAGCGCGCTGGCAGGCGGACGAACGGGACGGCAACTGACGGCGGGGGGCAAACCACTGCTGGTGCTGCTGGTTTACGGCGGGGGCCGCTACGTCAGCCTCGACTACTGGCTCACGCGGGCGGTAAACAAGGGGGCAGTGGTTTCCCGCACGGCATAACAACTCACAAAAATAACAGAGCGTGAAAAGAGACGAGCGGCATATGCCGCTCGTTTTTATTTGATGAAGGAAGAGGCAGTGCGGCCTACTGGCGCCGCTTATGCCTGACAGGCGGCGAGCCGGAGGGCTTCGCGGCGCTCGCTGACATGGGTCAGCCCATAGGCCAGCAGCACGATAAGGGCGCCGATCCAGGGGGTGTGCATCAGGCCGAGGTGCTCCACCACCAAGCCACCGACTATGGAACCGAGCGCAATGCCGACGTTGAAGGCGGCGATATTGAGGCCCGATGCCACATCCACTGCGTTGGGGGTGTGCAGCTCGGCCTGTTTGACCACCAGCACCTGCAGACCCGGCACGTTGCCGAAGGCAAAGGCGCCCCACACCAGCACGGTCAGTACCGCCAGCACCGGATGGGGGGCGGTGAAGGTGAGGGCCAGCAGCACCAGCGCCAAACCGGCAAACAGCAGCTTCAACGCAGGTAGGGGGCCCATCTTGTCGGCCAGCTTGCCGCCCCAGATATTGCCGATGGCAACCGATACCCCGTAGACCAGCAGGATCAGGCTCACCGCACCGGCGCTAAAGCCGCTCACCTGCTGCAGGATCGGGGCGAGGAAGGTGAACGCAGTAAAGGCGCCGCCGTAACCGAGCGCCGTTTTGGCGTAGACCAGCAGCAGTGGTTTCTTGGTCAGTACCGAGAGCTGTTCGCGGATGGTCGAGGCCGCCCCCTTGGGCAGGTTATTGGGGATCAGCAGCAGGCTGCCCACCATGGCGATCACACCGAGCAGGCTCACCACCAGAAAGGTTTCACGCCAGCCAAATACCTGACCAATCCAGGTGCCGAGTTGCACGCCGGTTACCAGCGCCACTGTCAGACCGCTGAACATGATGGCGATGGCACTCGCCGCCTTCTCTTTGGCCACCAAGCCGGTGGCGATGGTGCTGCCCACCGAGAAGAAGACCCCGTGCGCCAGTCCGGTGAGGATGCGGGCCACAATCAGGCTCTCGTAACCGGGAGCCTGCCAGGCCAGCAGGTTGCCGGCGGTAAAGAGCGCCATCAGCCCCACCAGCAGCCACTTGCGCGGCACCTTGCCGGTGAGCGCCGTGAGCACGGGGGCGCCGATGGCTACGCCAAGGGCATAGAGGCTGACCAACAGGCCCGCGGAGGGGAGCGAGACATTGAGCTGCTGGGCTATGGTGGGGATAAGCCCCACGATCACAAATTCAGTGGTGCCGATCGCAAAGGCACTCAGGGTAAGGGCAAATAACGCCAGTGGCATAACAACTCCTTGGATAGTGACTCCCGACGGGAGAATGGCGCCAGTATGCCGATGCGATTTGTTGGCAAAAATGACGGTGACATCAAATTACTTTTGCCAAATCAGCAGCAATAACGCTGAGTGGGATGGAATTGCGTTGCCCGCCGCGCGAGCGCAACGCAGTGATCTGCCTCGCAGAACGGACTAAGCGCAGCTCCTTTTCTGAGCTTGCTTAAGCTCCAGTACAAGCTGGCCGCCATAGGGTTGTCCCTGTTAAACCCGTGAGTGTTGAATCCATGCGCGCTGGTGGTGTGATGGCCGCGCGCTTTCATCTACAGGCAATATCCAGCTGACAGGTAACATGATGACATTGAACCGACTCTCCTCTCTTTTGCTGCTGTGCGGCGCCTTTGCGGTACAGGCTGGCCAGAGCGACCCCCTCTCTGCCTGGAATGACACGGCAGCCAAGCAGGCGATCACCCGCTGGGTGACCAATGCCACCGATCAGCAGCTGCCCACCTTTATTCCGCCCGAGAAGCGCCATGTGGTGTTTGACAATGACGGCACCCTTTGGCCGGAAGCGCCCATGACCTATCAGCTGCAGTTTGCGATGGACGAGATCAAGCGTCTGGCACCAGAACACCCGGAGTGGAAGGCCGATCCCATCGTCGCGGCAGTGCTGAACAATGACCTCAAGGCCGTGGCCAAATCGGGGGAGAAGGGGCTCGCCAAGCTGGTGGGGCTGACCCACAGCGGCATGACCACCACCGAGTTTGCCGAGCGGGTCAGCCGCTGGGTCAACAGCAGCAAGGATCCCCGTTTTGGCTGCCACTACGATCAGCTCGGTTATCTGCCGATGAAGCAGCTGCTGGGGTATCTGCGGGACAATGGCTTTCAGACCTGGATTGTCTCCGGCGGTGGCGTCGACTTTATGCGGGTGATGTCCGAGCAGATGTATGGCATCCCGCCCCAGCAGGTGATTGGCTCCTTTACCCTCGGCGAGTTTGCCCTGACCGGGGAGGGCAGCGAGATCCGCAAGACCATGAATGGCGCCTTCTTTGATGATGGCAAGGCGAAGCCGGCGGCTATCCACCTCTTTATGGGACAGCGCCCTGTGGCGGCCTTTGGCAACAGTGATGGCGATGTGCCCATGCTGCAATACACCTCGACCAACCCGGATTACCACACCTTTGGCCTGCTGCTACACCACACAGATGCCAAGCGCGAATACGCCTACGACAGCCATCCGCCAGCCAGCGGCAAGCTGATCGACGGGCTGGCGCAGGCAAAAGCGCGGGGCTGGGTGGTGGTCGATATGAAATCAGACTGGAATCAGGTGTTCGATCCCGCCCTCTGTCAGAACGCACCCTGATTGTGCGGCCGCATCTGGCGTCAATAGGTTGGCTGGACGTTCAGCAAGCGCGGCAACGCGTGAGGCAAGAAAAGAGACAGGGAGAGCATGATGCTCTCCCTGTTTTATCTGGCTGGTCGGCAGAACCGGCCCTTTTTTCGCGTTAGTCTCAGGCCTTTCGCGTTAGTCCCACGCGGGGGCAAAGTCGGGATTGGCGCAGCGCTCGCCCCGATCCAGCGTGGCGATGGCGGCCATCTCCTCGCTGCTCAAGGTGATATCGAGAGCGGCCAGATTGGCGGCCTGATGCTCCCGCTTGGTGGAGCTCGGGATCACCGCCATATTTTGGGCCAGTAGCCAGGCCAGCGACACCTGCGCCGCCGATACCCCGTGGCGTTTGCCAATCTCCATCAGCAGCGGCTCGCTCAGCACCTTGCCATAGGCGAGCGGCATATAGGCGGTGACGGCGATACCGTGAGCTTTGCAGAACTCCACCACCTTGCGGTTTTGCAGCAGAGGATGAACCTCGATCTGCTGGTGGGCGATGGCCCCCGGCCCCAAGATCTCGATAGCCTGTTTGAGCTGGGCTACGGTGAAGTTGGAGACCCCGATCTCCCGGGTCAGGCCTTGTGCCTTGGCCTCGGCCAATTGCTCCAGATAGACCGCCATCGGCACCTCATCCTTGGGGGAGGGCCAGTGGATCAGCGTCAGATCCAGATAGTCGGTGCCCAGTTTTTCCAGGCTCACCTCAAGGCTCGGGATCAGCTTGCCCGGGCCAAATTCGCTGGTCCACACCTTGGTGGTCAGATAGATATCCTGGCGGGAAACGGCGCTGCGGGTCAGCACGGCGCCGACCTCGGCTTCGTTGTCATAGATCTGGGCGGTATCGATATGGCGATAGCCCAGCTCCAGACCGTTGGTCAGGGTGGCAAGCAGCGGCTCGCCCTTCAGGCGGAAGGTGCCCAGACCCATGGGTGGCATATTGATCATCTCGTTCCTCAATGGGGTGGTGGTTGGCCCTTGGCGGGCTGAATGGAAAGCGGCGCAAGGGCCCGTCAGGCGACCAGCTGCTGATAGCGGCGAATGGTGCTGCTGGCAAACCAGGGCTCGGCCTTGGCGACAAATTCGGTAAAGTGGGGCTGGCCCTGATGTGCGGTGAGGGCGGCTTCGCTCTCCCATACCTCGTAGAGCATCCAGCTGTTTGGATTGTCCAAGTCCTGATGCAGTTGATAGCGCTGGCAGCCCGCCTCCTGCAGCGTGGCCGCGATTAGCGGCTCAAGGGCAGCGCGAAACTGGGCGGCGAATTCGGGTTTGGCTTCAAGCTGGGCAATCACAATCACGGGTGATGACATTTGAACCTCCTTGGCAAAAACGAAGGGTCAGTATGCCTACCGTGACTTGCTGGAAACAGGGCGCTGGTCGCAAAACAGTATTGAGGGGAGAGCAGCAATCCGGCAGCAAGAAATACATGGCGCAAGTGCCATGGTGGCATGTAAAAAATGAGAAAAGGGGCGGACGTACCGCCCTGCATCATCAGGCGCGGGAAGGGTCTGACCAGACGGCAAACTCATTGCCGCTGGGCTCAACGAAGTGGAAACGGCGGCCACCGGGAAAATCGAAAAGAGGACGGTTGATGGTGCCACCGTGTTGGCTCACCTTGGCTTGAGTCGCTTCAATATCGGCGCTGAAGAACACCAGCAGGGCGCCGCCCTGAGCTGTCTGGCTGCACTGATCCGCCCGATAAAATCCGCCATCCAGCCCCTCATCGGCAAAGGCGCAGTAGTCGGGGCCGTAATCGACAAACTGCCAGCCAAATACGGCCTGAAAGAAGGCTTTAGTCGCTGCAAGATCCCGTGCAGCAAACTCTACATAGTTCAGTTTTTCATGGACGTTCATGCCGTTCTTCTCCCTCATCATCAGCATCGATGTGCTCAGCAAGTTGCTCCCACGGAGTCAGTTTAAGTTGCTTGTGCCGTAACCTGAGGACACTGGCCATAATGAGGCCGATTAATCCCGCAAAAATGGCGGTTTGACGTAGAGCAAATAGCAGATCCATTCCCATGGGTTGCCAGCTGAAAAACCACAACAGTATGCTCCAGATCAGTCCAAGGCCGATGCCAAATACCATAAAGTTGGTAAGCCAGCTCTCGTAATGTGGCGGTTTGACAGACCAACCCAGTTGGCGCAACAACCAGAACAAGGGGGGATTGTAGTTGGACTGCCATACCCCTTTGTGAGCCAGCTCCTGATGGGCGGCGGCCAGCCGCGCTTCAAATGTCATGGTATTGATCCTTGTGAAATAAGTGGTGCCATACGGTGCTTTTCTGGCTGCATTGTACTGACAAATCGCAAGCATGATGTGGGCTCTCGGTCACGTTCTTCTCTGTAGAAAAACAGATCTGGCCCACCGGACCCTTGCCAATCCACAGCTCCTGCGTCTATAAAGGCCCATTACTCTTGTCTGGATAACAGCAATGAAGACCCATTCTGATGAACTGACCCTGTTTGTGGCAGTGGTGGAGGCGGGCAGTTTTCGCCAGGCGGCGGAGAACCTCGGCATGGACAATTCGGTGGTGAGCCGTGGCATCAAGCGGCTGGAGGAGAAGCTTTCCACCGTGCTGCTCAACCGCACCACCCGCCGGGTCAGTCTGACCGAGGAGGGGAGCTGGTTCTATCAGCGGGCGGTGAAGATCCTGACCGAGATGAGCGAGGCGGAGGGGCATCTGCTGATGCGCCGGGAACAGCCGGAGGGGATCTTGCGGGTCGATGCCGCCACCCCGTTTATCCTGCACCGGTTGGTGCCGATCATCGGCGAGTTTCGCCGCCGCTACCCCGCCATCGAGTTGCAGTTGCACAGCTCCGAGGGCTTTATCAATCTGATGGAGCGGCGGGTGGACATGGCCATCCGCATCGGCGAGCTGACCGACTCCTCCTTGCGTGCGCTGCCGCTGGGCCGTTCGCGGTTGCGGCTGCTGGCTTCTCCCGCCTACTTGAGTGAGCGTGGTACGCCGCGCCAACCGGCGGATCTGCTGAGCGGTCACGAGCTGCTCGGCTTTTTGCATCCCGATCACCTCAACCACTGGCCGCTGCTCAGTGCCGAGCAGGGGGATCGCTTTGCCATCACCCCCAGCCTGCGTGCCAGCAGCGGCGAAACCTTGCGCCAGCTGGCGTTGCGGGGACAGGGGATCGTCTGTCTGTCGGATTTTATGACCGGGCAGGATCGGGAGAGCGGGGCGCTGGTGGAGGTGCTGGCGCGCAATAACAGCGGCGCCTCGCGCCCCATCAATGCGGTCTTCTACTCCGATGCCCAGCGGGATATCCGGCTGCGGGTCTGGCTCGATTTTCTTAAAGAACAGCTGGGCAGCCAATCACTCTGATACGGTGGGCCTGGATGAGCTGTGGGTGGCCGCACAAAGGTGTTGGCGCAGCATGTGTGAATTATGCAGACGGCGCCCAACTGGCAATGTAACAGCCTGCCGGGAATGTAAAAAAGAGGCCGACATTGCTGTCGGCCTCTCTGGTTTTTATCTCAACGGGAGGTCAGTTGCCCGATCACTCCTCTTCAGCCCAGCGGCGTGAACGCTCGACCGCTTTCTGCCAGCCGCTGTAACGTTTGGCGCGATCTTCTCTGTCCATCTGCGGGATGAACTCGCGGTCCACGCTGAATTTGTCTTCCAGCTCGTCGGAGCTCTTCCAGAAGCCGACTGCCAGACCCGCCAGGAAGGCGGCGCCCATGGCGGTGGTCTCGATGCGTGTCGGACGTACCACTGGGGTGTGCATCATGTCAGCCTGGAACTGCATCAGGAAGTCGTTGGCCACGGCGCCGCCGTCCACTTTCAGAGCTGCCAGCTTGATGCCGGAGTCCTGCTGCATCGCATCCAGCACATCGCGGCTCTGATAGGCGATGGATTCCAGCGCGGCACGGATGATGTGGTTGCGGTTGGCGCCACGGGTCAGACCGACCATGGTGCCGCGAGCATACGGATCCCAGTAGGGCGCGCCCAGACCGACGAAGGCCGGTACCAGATAGACGCCGTTGGTGTCACCCACCTTGGAGGCGAAGTAGTCGGTATCGCGGGCATCGTGAATGATCTTCAGCTCGTCACGCAGCCACTGGATGGTGGCGCCGCCCATAAACACCGCACCTTCCAGCGCGTAGTTCACTTCCCCTTTCGGACCGATGGCGACGGTGGTCAGCAGGCCGTTATTGGAGCGAACCGGTTCGGTGCCGGTGTTCATCAGCATGAAGCAGCCGGTCCCGTAGGTGTTCTTGGCCATCCCTTTTTCAAAGCAGAGCTGACCGAACAGGGCAGACTGCTGGTCACCTGCAATACCGGCGATGGGGATGCGGGAGCCGCCGCCACGGGTGGTGTAACCGTACACTTCGGAAGAGGGTTTCACTTCCGGCAGCATGGACATCGGGATGCCCAGCTCGTCCAGCATCTTCTCGTCCCACTTCAGGTCGCGGATGTTGTAGAGCATGGTACGGGAGGCGTTGGTCGGGTCAGTGACGTGGACTTCGCCATTGGTCATCTTCCAGACCAGCCAGGTGTCGATGGTGCCGAACAGCAGCTCGCCGTTCATTGCCTTCTCGCGGGCACCTTCCACGTTGTCGAGGATCCACTTCACCTTGGTACCGGAGAAGTAGGCATCCAGCACCAGGCCGGTGTTGTCACGGACGTACTCTTCCAGACCGCGCGCTTTCAGCTCTTCGCAGATGGCTGCGGTACGGCGGCACTGCCAGACGATGGCGTTGTAGATGGGCTTGCCGGTGGCTTTTTCCCAGACGACGGTGGTTTCACGCTGGTTGGTGATACCGATGGCGGCGATCTCTTCGCTGCGCAGGCCGCTCTTGGCCAGCACTTCGGTAAAGACGGAGGATTGGGTCGCCCAGATCTCCATCGGGTCGTGCTCTACCCAGCCCGCTTTCGGGTAGTGCTGGGTAAATTCGCGCTGTGAGGTCGCTACTATGTTGGCGTCCTGATCAAACACGATGGCGCGGGAAGAGGTGGTACCCTGGTCCAGAGCGACGACATATTTCTTTTCTGCAGACATGATGTTCTCCACGTTTATTTTCTACGTTGGGTGCCGTCTTACGCGGCAGCCTCTTCTTTGGTGGTTTGGGTCGCTTGCTCGGCGGCGGCAACACGGTTGCCCGGGACGCAGGGAGCCAGCACTTTGACATACAGAGCGGTACCAAGCTGGGCGCCAACGATGGGGCCAAGGATCGGAACCCAGAAGTAGGGGTTGTCACGACCACCGGTCAGGGCGACATCACCCCAGCCAGCAAAGAACGCGAACAGTTTCGGACCAAAGTCACGGGCCGGGTTCATGGCAAAACCGGTTAACGGGCCAAGGGAGGCGCCGATCACCGCGATCAGGATACCGATCAGCAGGGCGGCCGCGAAACCTTTGGGGGCGCCGTTGTTGTTGTCACCCAGCGCCATGATGCCCAGCATCAGCACGGCGGTGATCACCAGCTCGACGGCGAAGGCTTGCATGTTGGTCAGCAGGGCGTTCGGGTAGGTGGAGAAGATCCCGGCGGTGCCGAGGCTCTCGACGCTGCCGCGCACCACGTTATGGGTCACTTCCCACTGGGTGAAAAGGTTACCATAAAGGAAGTAGACAAGGGCCGCGAAGCAGAAGGCACCGGCCATCTGGGCGATGATGTAGGGCACTACCTTGCGCTTGTCGAACCCGCAGAAGGTCATCAGCGCCAGGGTCACGGCCGGGTTCAGGTGGGCACCTGAAATACCGCCGGTCACATAGATGGCGATCGCGACGCCCAGACCCCAGGTAATGGAGATTTCCCATTGTCCGAAGTTGGCACCTGCCAGCACCAGAGCGGCGACACAACCGACGCCGAAAAATATCAGCAAGCCGGTTCCGATAAACTCGGCGATGCATTCGCCAAGCAGGGTATTGGGTCTTTGTATGCTCATATCTTTATTCCTTATATCCACCCGTAGAGGCCATAGAGGTTTAATGTTCCGTTTTTCATTTTTGTGTCTATCCGTTGCGGCCGAAAACGTTTCCTTGTTGTTTTTGCGTCTTGCGCAAACGTTATGCTCGTTTGCGCTCGTTATCGGACGAGAGAGAAAATAAACCTTCCCGCGAAATTCACCATCCCCCTGCCATGGGAAATGTGGACAAGATCCCACTCATTGCTAAGAAAATGTGACGTATAGCAACTTGATGGCGGCAAGATACCACTAAGGGGGTACTCCCTATCCCTTGCCCGGCAAGGGTTTGAGGCAGATGAGTAACTGCTCATTTGGAACTTTTATTTGTAATAAAAATGAAATATTTGAGCATGCATCACAGATTAAATGAGCGCATATGAGCACAATGGGCTCGCTTACGAATCAGTGGACTCACATGGTTCGTCGGAATGGTCAGGGCATCCTCAACCGCCCATAACAACAATAAGGAAGCAGAACATGCTTAGTCTCTTCAGGCCTGCGGCGCACATCGACAGGCTCCCGGCTGACAAGGTCGACCCCTTCTACAAACGCATGCGTTGGCAGGTGTTCTTCGGGATCTTCTTCGGTTATGCCGGTTACTACCTGGTACGGAAAAACTTCAGTCTGGCGATGCCCTATCTGGTCGAGCAGGGTTTCTCTCGTGGCGATCTGGGTCTGGCCCTCTCCGGGGTGTCCATCGCTTACGGCTTGTCCAAGTTCCTGATGGGGAACGTCTCTGACCGTTCCAACGCCCGTTACTTCCTCTCCGCCGGTTTGCTGCTCTCGGCCGGTATCATGTTCATGATGGGTACCATGCACTGGGCGACCTCCAGCATCGCCATCATGTTCGTGCTCTTGTTCCTCAACGGTTGGGCACAGGGCATGGGCTGGCCGCCCTGCGGTCGCACCATGGTGCACTGGTGGTCACAGAAAGAGCGCGGCGAAGTGGTTGCGGTCTGGAACGTGGCGCACAACGTGGGCGGCGGCATGATTGGCCCGCTGTTTATCCTCGGGATGGGCTGGTTCAACGACTGGCGCAGTGCCTTCTATGTGCCTGCGGCGGCTGCGGCAGCCATCGCGGTGATCGCCTTCTTCGTGATGCGTGATACCCCGCAATCGGTCGGTCTGCCTCCCATCGAGGAGTACAAGGACGACTATCCGAAGGATTACAACGCGAGCCATGAGCAGGAGTTTTCCGCCAAGGAGATCTTCGTCAAGTACGTGCTGCACAACAAACTGCTGTGGTACATCGCGATTGCCAACGCCTTCGTTTACCTCATTCGTTACGGTGTGCTGGACTGGGCGCCAACCTACCTGAAAGAGGCCAAGCACTTTACCGTCGACAACTCCTCCTGGGCTTACTTCCTCTACGAGTGGGCCGGTATTCCGGGCACCCTGCTGTGTGGCTGGATCTCTGACAAGATGTTCCAGGGCCGCCGTGCGCCAGCCGGTATCCTGTTCATGGTGCTGGTGACCGTGGCTGTGCTGGTCTACTGGTTCAACCCGGCCGGCAACCCGACCGTCGACATGATGGCACTGGTGGCTATCGGCTTCCTGATCTACGGCCCTGTCATGCTGATCGGCCTCTATGCTCTTGAGCTGGCACCGAAGAAAGCAGCCGGTACTGCGGCAGGTTTCACCGGTCTGTTCGGTTATCTGGGCGGCGCCGTGGCAGCCAACGCCATGCTGGGTTATACCGTTGACCACTTCGGTTGGGATGGCGGCTTCATGGTGCTGACCGTATCGTGCGTGCTCTCCATCATCCTGCTGGCGATGACCCTCAAACACGAGAACATTGCCGTTGCAGCCAAGAAAGCGGCTGCCAATAAGGCATAAAACGTGATCGTCAGCTTATTGATCCCAAAGGGGATCAGGTAAACTGCCAAAAGGCCCCGCATCTGCCGGGGCCTTTTTTCGTTTCATCATCGGAGTGCAAGCGTGAAGCAAACCCAACGACATCTGGAGATCCTGGACGTCCTGACGCGGCAGGGATTTGTCTCGACCGACGATCTGGTGACCCACTTTGACGTCAGCCCCCAGACCATTCGCCGGGATCTGAACGATCTCGCCGAACAGAACAAGATCCGGCGCCATCATGGCGGTGCCTCCCTGCATTCGAGTACCGTCAATACCGCCTACAGCGCCCGTAAAGTGATGCAACTCAAGGAGAAAGAGCGCATCGCCCGCGAGGTAGCGGCCAATATTCCCGACGGTTCATCGCTGTTTATCGACATCGGTACTACTACCGAGGCGATTGCCCGCGCCCTGCTCGATCACCGCGAGCTGCGCATCGTCACCAACAACCTCAACGTGGCCAGCATCCTGACGGCCAAGGATGACTTCACAGTCATCATCGCCGGTGGCGAGATCCGCAACCGCGATGGCGGCATCGTGGGGGAGGCGACCCGCGACTTTATCGGTCAGTTTCGCATGGACTATGGCGTCATCGGGATTTCGGGGATCGACAACGACGGCTCCCTGCTCGATTTCGACTATCACGAGGTGAAGATCGCCCAGGCCATCATCGCTCACTCCCGTCAGGTGTTCCTGGCCGCCGACCACACCAAGTTCGGTCGCAATGCCATGGTCAATCTGGGCAATCTCAACCAGATCCACGCCCTCTTTACCGATCAGGAGCCACCGGAAAAGCTGACGCGATTGATGGCGCAACACCAGATCGCCTGCCACATCTGCTGACGGCTGAAGAGGCCAAGGCTGTGCCGGTCGCCCGTTCGGGCGGCCTCCTTTCTGTTCCTGCTCCCATTCTCACGTTCATTTCACCCCTTTCTGGGTATTGCAAAAAGAACTCTCTAACCTGGCTGTTTTGGCTATTCACTCGCCAGTTTTAGCCTGATCCCTGTCGCTCACCTGCAGTACCACTTTTGCCACCTCTGGCGGGCTGTGGCGATCACACTTTCGCCATAAAATGTTCGTTTGTTGTATTTTCATGTTCTAAAATGAGCGAAACCAAACATTGCTGTTATAGCAATCATAAAAATGAAAGTAGGTGAACATGAGCGAACATTATGATCTGGTCGTCGTCGGTGGCGGCATCAACGGGGTCGGCATCGCAGCCGATGCGGCAGGACGGGGCCTGAAGGTTGCCCTGTTTGAGGCGCAAGATCTCGCCTCTGCCACCTCCTCCAACTCCAGCAAGCTGATCCACGGCGGTTTGCGCTATCTCGAACATTACGAATTCCGGCTGGTGAAAGAGGCGTTGGCGGAGCGTGAGGTGCTGCTCGGTATGGCGCCTCACATCGCCCGTCCGATGCGTTTTCGCCTGCCGCACCGCCCGCACCTGCGTCCGGCCTGGATGATCCGCGCCGGCCTGTTCCTGTATGACAATCTGGCCAAGCGCGACAAGCTCAAGGGGAGCTGCGGCGTGCGCTTCCTGCCGCAAGATGGCTTGACCGCAGGGATCAACAAGGGCTTTGAATACTCGGATGCCTGGGTTGACGACGCCCGGCTGGTGGTACTCAACGCCATGATGGCTCGTGACAAGGGCGCCGATGTGCAGACCCGCACCCGCTGCATCAAGGCGGTGCGCGGATCCAAACACTGGACGCTGACGCTGGAGCGAGAAGGCGGCGAGCAGTTCACCGTCACCTGCCGTGGTCTGGTCAATGCGGCCGGCCCCTGGGTCAAGACCTTCTATGACGAGAGCCTGAACGAGAAATCCCCCCGTGGCATTCGCCTTATTAAAGGCAGCCACATGATAGTGCCGCGCATCCATGAGCGCGAAGAGGCCTATATCCTGCAAAACGAGGACAATCGCATCGTCTTCGTCATCCCTTACCAGCAGGACTATTCGCTGATCGGCACCACCGACGTGGAGCACCACGGCAGCCCGCGGGAAGCGAAGATCAGCGAGGCCGAGATCAATTACCTGTGCAAGGTGGTCAACGCCCACTTTACTCGCCAGATCGCCCCGAAAGATGTGATCTGGACCTATGCCGGAGTGCGTCCGCTCTGTGATGACGAGTCAGATTCACCGCAGGCGGTGACCCGCGACTATACGCTCGAACTCTCTGGCGAATCGGATGGTGCGCCGCTGCTCTCGGTATTTGGCGGCAAGCTCACCACCTATCGCAAGCTGGCGCAGGCCGCTTGCAACAAGCTCAAACCTTGGTTCAGCCAGATGGGGGATGACTGGACTGCGACCAGCCGTCTGCCCGGCGGCGAGTTTGACTGCTCGGTACGCGAGCTGGCCCGCGCCTTTGCGCTGGAGTTTGACTGGCTCGACGATCGCAGCGCCCTGCGCATTGCCGAGGCCTATGGCGCCCATGCCCGTCTCTGGCTGAAAGAGGATCGTGGCATTCACTTCGGTGGCGGTCTCTACGAGTCGGAAGTGCGCTATCTCATCGAGCGGGAGTGGGCCTGTTCACTGGACGATATCCTCTGGCGCCGCAGCAAGCTGGGGCTGCGCCTGAACGAGTCAGAGCAGCAGATGCTGAGCATCTGGCTCGACCAATATCATCACGCTCTGCGCAAGGCGAGCTGATGTGTGACGGTGGGCAGTGCGCTGCTGCCCACCGCGTTCTACCGTAAATATGCAACAAACCTCTGATAGAACAATTACCTACACACAATAATAAAGAGCCTCACCTATGAAAAAACTCGCCGTTTCCCTCATCGCCCTGAGCCTTGGGGCATCCCTCTCATTACCCGTGTTTGCTGCCGATGAAGGCAAGGTGGTGATTGCCCACCGTGGCGCCTCCGGCTACCTGCCCGAGCATACCCTGGAGTCCAAGGCGCTGGCCTATGGCATGGGGGCCGACTATCTGGAGCAGGATCTGGTGATGACCAAGGATGACCAACTGGTGGTGATGCATGATCACTTCCTCGATGGCATCACCGATGTGGCCGAGCATTTCCCCGGTCGCGCCCGCCCGGACGGCCGTTATTATGTGGTGGATTTCACCCTGGACGAGGTGCGTTCCCTGCGCATGACCGAGCCGTTCCAGCTGGTGGATGGCAAGCAGGTGCCGGTCTATCCGGCCCGCTTCCCGCTGTGGAAGTCGAACTTCAAGATCCACACCTTCCAGGAGGAGATCGAGATGATCCAGGGGCTCAACAAGAGCACCGGCAAAAACATCGGCATCTACCCGGAGATCAAAGCACCCTGGCTGTTCCGCCACGAAGGCAAGGATATCTCCAAGGCGGTACTGAAGGTGCTCAAGGAGTACGGCTACACCGGGAAGGATGACAAGGTCTATCTGCAGTGCTTCGATGCCGATGAACTCAAGCGGATCAACAGCGAGCTGATGCCTGCCTTAGGGATGGATCTGAAACTGGTGCAGTTGATGGCCGAGACCGACTGGAACGAGACCATGGTCTACGACGCCAAGGGCAAGGCGACCCCCTACAACTATGACTGGATGTTCAAGCCGGGGGCGATGAAAACCATCGCCAGCTATGCCGAAGGGATTGGCCCGTGGAAACCGATGATCGTCACCGAGCCGGGCACCCTGGGCAAGCCGGTCTTCACCGGCATGGTGAAAGAGGCCCACGCGGCGGGTCTCAAGGTGCATCCTTATACCTTCCGTCAGGATGAGGGGCAGATCCCTGCCTATGCCAAGGACTTCACCGATCTGCTCAACATCTTCCTCTATCAGGCCGATGTGGACGGGGTGTTCAGCGACTTCCCCGACAAGGCGGTAGCCGTGATCAAGGCCCATGAAGGGGCGGCTAAATAGCTAAGTGGTGTCATTTGAGTGTGAAGCGAGGCCAGTTGGCCTCGCTTTTTGTTGGAGGTTCCCGCAACGGGAGTGTGCGCCCTGTCAGAAAATAGCCAGATCACGTCATGGTGTGCCGGATCTGCATCATTTTACGCACTTTTTACGTAGCAGATCGCTGGCATGAAATCGGCGGAGCGGTTAGTCTAGCGGCGTTGAACCAACCCCATGAGGTACAGATGAAAGCCGTATTGCGTTTTAGCCTGCTGGGCGCCTTGTTGTTGGGTGGCCATGCCTTCGCCGCCGAGCCGAAAAAATTTGATATCAGCATGTTCCCAGCCGCTGACGTGAATCAGGAACGTGTGGTGATCCGCCTGCCAGAAGTCGAGAAAGAATCCGACATGATGGTCGAGCTGCAGGTCGGTAAAAAGATGATGGTTGACTGCAACGTACCGCGTTTTGCCGGCAACCTGGAACAGCACAGCGTCAAAGGCTGGGGCTACAACTATCTGCAATTGGGCAAGGTCTCCGACCCCATCACTACCTTGATGGCTTGCCCGGATGCCCAGCAGAAAGAGACCTTCGTCCAGATCTACGGTCAGGGCTTTTTCGTGAACTACAACTCCAAGCTGCCGTTCGTTATCTACGTGCCGCAGGAGTATGAAGTGCGCTACCGCCTGTGGCGTGCCGACAACCTGGCCCAACCGGCCATGATTGAGTAAGCATGTTTGAACCCAGGGTTCAGCTGGTTCATCTGATGTGACAAATAAAGCGCCGTTCGGCGCTTTATTTTTACCTGAATTGTCCAGAAAATGACGTGAAATCGGGCTGTACGTTTACATAAGTTTATTATTTATCAACGATTTTTGTGTGCTCTGCCACAAAATCGGCGCCAGCTATGGGGCAAAGTGACTTCGATAAAAGATATTTATTAATATAGTGAGAAAATTGATTTTGCACTCAGCGATGGCCTGATGATACTTGCCCGCAAAGGTCAAACTAACCAGAAAAAGAGCACTATGAGCTTCGAATCAGACAAGCGTTTCAACGACTTCAAACATTTTCCCCGTGGCCTGCGTCGCAGTGGTGAATTCACTGTGGCCGAAGCGGACAGTCTGGAAAAGTATGGTACCGCCATGCTGGCTCTCTATCAGGGCAATCTGACTCCCCGTGACGATGTCGAGTCCGCCTTCGTCGAGCAGGTCAAGTCCGGCGCGGCCGGTGCCAACCCCCATGCCAAGGTGTGGTTCAAATACCTCAAGGTGATCGGCCCCAAGCGCGTCCATCGCCTTTGCACCGTCGTTGGCGGTGCCAGCGAAGAGAGCAGCGGTGGTGCCAGCTTTGATGTCGGTGGTGGCAGCGGTGGTGGCAGTGACGAGTCCATCGATTAATGGATACCGAGCTGCTTCGGACCTTTATCGAGGTCAGCAAGACCCGGCACTTTGGCCGGGCTGCTGAAAATCTCTACCTGACCCAGTCGGCGGTGAGTTTCCGGATCCGCCAGCTAGAGCAGCAACTGGGTGTCAGTCTGTTTGCCCGTCATCGCAACAATATACGCCTGACCGCCTCCGGTGAGCGTCTGCTGCCCTACGCAGACGCTATCTTGCACACCCTCGGTCGTGCCAAGCAGGATGTGGCGCTCTCGCCTGGATTCAGTCAGCAGTTGGCCATCGGCGCGCCCGCGGTGTTCTGGGAACTCGATTTCAACGACTGGCTCAATCACATCTATGCGCTGGCACCCGGCTTGGCGGTGCGGCTGGAAACGGCTTCCCGCGAGCACCTCTGCCGCCAGTTGCTGGAGCGCTCCCTCGATCTGGCCCTGCTCTCCGAGCCCACCAAGATCGACGAGATTGCCCTGCATCCCATCGGTGAGCTGGTGTTCGAGCTGGTGAGCCGGGATCCGGCTGCCAATGCCGACAACCTGATGCAGATGCCGCACATCCACCTCGATTGGGGCACCAGCTTCGAGCCGCAAC
Organism: Aeromonas allosaccharophila; assembly: GCF_000819685.1. Lineage (GTDB taxonomy): Bacteria > Pseudomonadota > Gammaproteobacteria > Enterobacterales > Aeromonadaceae > Aeromonas > Aeromonas allosaccharophila. The sequence continues at coordinate 99,953 of NZ_CDBR01000017.1, forward strand.
CCAGCCGGTTGCAGAGTCTGCAAAAGACCCCGGTGCTGCACTCCAGCTCCGCCAGCATGGCGTTGCAGTTTGTGCTGGCCAACGGTGGTGCTGCCTACCTGCCACGGCGGATGGTCAGCCCCTTCCTCGAGAAAGGGGCGCTCCATCTGGTGGAGGGGGGCCAGCCGCTGAGCCGTCCGCTCTATCTCGCCTATCTGGAGAAATCCGATCGCCGGGAGCTGATCGATCAGCTGCTGACCCTGCCACTGGGTTGGCACGACGCCGAGCTGCGCCTCAACGTCGAATAAGCGTCGAGTGTTATCTAAGGAAGAGCCCACCCCACGGTGGGCTCTTCTGTTTGGGGAGAATTGCAGGGAGCAAGGTCACGTAATTGGCGCGGGAGGCTTGGCGTCATCGGCCGGTAACGGTACCTTTTCAGGCTGTTTATCCGATTGAGCACTGACAGGGATGGATTGTAATTGATCGACTTTAGTCACCCCGAATGGCGGGCGCTGGCGCAGCAGTTGCTGAGCCACTCGCCTGTGGTGATCCGTGGCCGCCAATGGCAACCGCTGGTGGGCCTGCTCAAGGATAACCAGCTGCTGCTCGCCCATGGCAGCCACAGCTATGAGCTCACCCCGGCCGGACGGCGCTATCTCACCCGGGAGCTGATGCTGGCCGAGATCGCCACCGCCCCCCCCGATCCCGAGGAGTGGTTGCATGCTCAGGGTTGGCAATTGGGGGAGCAGGTCAACGAGCGGGTGCTGGCGGCGCTCTATCGCAAGTCAGAGGTGAACTTCACCCCCAACGAGCAGATCGATTTTGAGGACAAGGGGATCCGGCTCTGTGCCGATCAGCTGTTGCGCTTGCGTGCCGCCCAGCCGTTCAGCCTCTTTTTCAGCGGCGGCACCCTGATCGACGCAGCCCCCTGGTTGCAGGCACTGGGGGAGGTAGCCCTACCCGAGCGCACCCTGGCGGGTCTTGGCAAGATCCTGTGGGGGGAGGGTAATATCGAGCGGGTGATCACCACAGACAGCGTCGGCGCCTTTGCCGAGCTGCCCCTTGATGCTGGCACCTTGCTGGTGTGGGCCCCCCCCTCGGCTCCCCTTGCCTTGCAGCACGTAGTGGCCGCCTTGCCCCCCAATGTGCTGTGGAGCCATCTCACCGCCCTCGACCCTAGCGGGGTGGATCGACTGCAGGCGCTGGCCCAGCGGCTGGGTCGTCCGGCCAGCTGGTGGCTGCCCCGTGATCTGGCCCCCATCCTCAGCGCGTATGCCCAACCGTTGACTGAGGCTCGGCCGTGGGAACCGAGCCGGATCCCCAAGTCATTGTTAGCAGTTTGTAGCGGTTTGGTTGAGTCCAATGGTGGCTTGTCGGCCGAGGTGTGCGCGCTGGCGCCAGCGTGGCATGCTGTTGGTTGAAATTGGCCTGAAAGCGAGCCAAAAAGCGGTTTTCCCCCATTGAACGCGGTGATATAAAGAGTTGACGAAGCGCTCGCCAGATGAGCGCTTTTGTTTATCAAGCCGCTTTGCCACCCAACGAACTCAACGGAATACAGGGAATACCATGTTTGAAAAGGTTGTTGCCGCCCCAGCGGATCCGATCCTGGGCCTGACCGAAGCCTTCCGCGCTGACTCTCGCAGCCACAAGATCAATCTGGGCGTAGGGATCTACAAGGACGAGTCCGGTGCCACCCCCATTCTTCACTGCGTCAAGAAAGCCGAGCAGAAGCTGCTGACCGATGAGAAGACCAAGAACTACCTCGGTATTGAAGGCAATATCGAATATGGCCGCATCGTGCAGCAACTGCTGTTCGGGCAGCACTCTGCGCTGGTTGCCAGTGGCCGAGCCAAGACCGCGCAAGCGCCGGGCGGTACCGGTGCCCTGCGTATCGCGGCCGAATTCGTGGTGCGCAATGGTCTGGCCAAGACCATCTGGATCTCCGATCCCACCTGGGCCAACCACGTCAGCGTATTCCAGGCCGCGGGCCTGACCGTCAAGTGGTACAAGTACTACGACGCAGCCACCAAGGGGCTCGACTTTGTCGCCATGCAGGCTTCGCTGGCTGAAGTGCAGGAAGGCGATCTGGTGCTGCTGCACGGCTGCTGCCACAACCCGACCGGTATCGATCCCACTGCCGAACAGTGGCGCGCCCTGGCCAAGCAGAGTGCTGCCGCGGGCTGGTTGCCGCTGTTTGACTTCGCCTATCAGGGTTTTGCCCGTGGGATCGAAGAGGATGCCGAAGGTCTGCGTATCTTCGCCGAGTGCCATGACGAGCTGCTGGTGGCGAGCTCCTTCTCCAAGAACTTCGGCCTCTACAACGAGCGGGTCGGTGCCTTCACGCTGGTCAGCGCGAGCAAAGAGATCGCCGATGTGGCCTTTACCCAGGTCAAGACCGTGATCCGTGCCAACTACTCCAACCCGCCGTCACACGGTGCCGCTGTGGTCACCGCCGTGGTGAGCGATCCGGCTCTCTATGCCGAGTGGGTCGAAGAAGTGGCTGCCATGCGGGTGCGTATTCGCGAGATGCGCGAGCTGCTGGTAGAGAAGCTGGCTACCCTCGGCGTGAGCCAGGATTTCAGCTTTATCCGCGAGCAAAACGGCATGTTCTCCTTCTCCGGTCTCTCCAAGGATCAGGTTGAACAGCTCAAGAGCGAGTTTGCCATCTACATCGTCGGCTCCGGCCGGATCAGCGTGGCTGGTATCACCCGTGCCAACATCGATCCCCTGTGCGAGGCCATCGCCAAGGTACTGTAATCGCATCGTCTTGTGCTCTGGCACTATGTAATAAAAAGCCCGTCACCTTGGTGACGGGCTTTTTTGATCGCCAACGGCTGATCGCCAAACAATGGGAAGGGTGGCTCAGCGGTGGCGGGCGCCTTGCCACCGTTTGCGCAGTTGCAACAGCAGCGCGGTCAGGGCGCCACCGCTCAGGGCAGTGAGCACAGCCAGCAGCAGGCTGCCGAGCAGGAATGGGGGCACCAGGGTCGCCGCTTCCTGCTCCAGCCAGTGGAGGGTCCAGGTAAGGTGGAAAGGCTCCGGCGTCTGGTGCAACACCAGACAGCCGGTGCGATAGGCGTAGAGATACATGAATGGCAGAGTCAGGGGATTGTTGAACCAGACAGCCAGCAGCGCCAGCGGCAGGTTGAGGCTGAATGCAAGGGCCAGCCCGACGGCGATGAGCGAGTGCATCGGGATGGGGAACCAGCAGGCGAAGATCCCGGCCGCTACCGCGCCGCTCAGGGCGCGGGTGCTCCCTTGCCAGAGGGCCGGGGCGAGCAGTCGCTCACCAAACAGGGCAAACCACTTCTGCTGGCGAAGGGTGTCGGGATCGAGCTTGAAACGGGCAAACCAGCGACTCAGCATGCGCGGGCCATCTTGCGTTTTTGCCACTGGCGCACCGTGCTGATCCGCCAGAAGGTGCGGATCAGGGTGTAACCGATAAGGGAACTCAGCAGGGCCAGGATCAGCGATCCCAGCAACAGCGGCGGCGCTACAGTGCCCAGCACCGAGACCAGCCACTCCCAGGTGAACTCAATCTCGATCTGCTGCGCCGAATGTCCCAGCAGCTGGCAACCCACCAGATAGGCGCCATAGAGCAGGGGCGGCATGGTAAAGGGGTTGGAGATCCAGACCAGCGCCACCGAGAGCGGCAGATTGACCCGGCATAGGATGGCGCCACCGGCGGCCAGCAGCATCTGGCAGGGGAGTGGCACCCAGGCCATGAAGAGGCCCACCGCAAATGCTCCGGCGGCCGAGCGGCGGTTGAGGTGCCAGAGGTTGGCATCGAGCAGCAGTTTGCCGAACAGCCGCAAGTGCTTGTGTTCTTTCAGGGTTTGCTGATCGGGCATCCAGCGTTTAATGAGTCGTTTGGGCATATTGAAACCTTGCTAAATACTTGCTCCATGGATCTGCGTCTGTTGTCGTTTGCCCTGGGGGCAAGCTCCTCACTGCTCTGGCCATGGTTACCTTCACTCGCATGGGGGGGCCTGTTGCTGTCCCTGCTGATCCCCCTTGCATATTGCCGTGCCTGGCGGTGGCTGTTTTTCCTGCTCGGCATCCTATGGATGCAGGCCAATCTTGCCTATCGGCTGGCCTGGCTGGAGCGATTGGGCGATCAGACGAGCCACATGATAACCGCACAGCTGCAAAGTGCAGAGCCCGAGGGGGATAAATTTGTCCGGCTGTTGCTGCGGGTGAGCACCCTTGACGAGCAACCGGTGGCACCTGAGCCCCTGATCCGGGTCAATGCCTATCAGGCGTTGCCCGCCATGACAGTGGGCAGCAGGATCTCGCTGGTGACCTCGTTGAAACCGGCTCATGGCCTTGCCAACGAGGCGGGGCTGGATGGGCGGCGTCTGCTGCTGGGCAAGGGGATCACCGCCACCGGCAATTTGCGCCGGGTGATCGACATTCATCAGGCTGCACCGGGCTGGCGCGAACGCTGGTTGGACGCAGCGACCGATAGTTGGCGCACTCTTGACCATGCACCCTTGCTGGCGGCCCTCACCTTTGGCGAGCAGAGCGGCATCACGGATGCCCAGTGGGAGCTGTTTCGCGGCAGCGGCCTGACTCACATCATCGCGATTTCAGGGCAGCACATCGCGCTGGTGGCGGTGCTCGGGTGGTGGTTGGGCAGGCTGTTTGGCCTGCGCGGCACCATTATCACCTCCCTGCTGTTTGCCGCCGTCTACAGCGCATTGGCGGGGTTTGCGGTGGCCACCGAGCGGGCCCTGCTCATGGTGCTGGTGTGGAGTGTGCTGCGCTGGAGCCGGCGAGAGTGGCCGGCCTGGCGCATCTGGCTGTGGTCCTTTGTGGTATTGACCCTCTGGGATCCCTTCGCCCTCTATTCGGCCGGCTTCTGGCTCTCGTTTCTTGCGGTGGCCATCTTGCTGCTGGTGGGATACATCCACGACAAGCCGGGGCTATGGCAGATCCAGCTCTGGCTGTTGCTCGGTCTATTGCCGTTGCAGCTCGCCTTGTTCGAGGGGATCGCGCCGCTGGCCATGGTGATCAACCTGCTGGCGGTGCCGCTCTTTTGTATCGCCATCATTCCGCTAGCGCTGATCGGTGTGCTGTTGGCGCCGCTCTCCACCTCGCTCGCCTATGGCCTGTTCTGGCTGGCGGATATGGGGCTCGGGTGGGTGCTGACTATCCTGAATTGGCTTTCCGAACAACTGCAACTGTGGTGGCCACTGCCCGGCTGGTGGCTGCCGCTTTGCACCCTGCTGTTGCTGCTCTGGTTCGCCTCGCAGTGGCGCCCGGCACGCTGGCTGTGGTTGCCGGGCGCCTTTGCGCTGGTGTTGGCGTGCTGGCCTGCACCGCCACGCTGGCAACTGCGGGTGCTGGATGTGGGGCAGGGGCTGGCGGTGCTGATCAGCAAGGGGGAGCGTGCAATCCTCTATGACACCGGTGATCGCTATCCCGGTGGCTACAACATGGCGGATGCGGTGATCCTGCCCCAGCTGAGCCATCTGGGGATCCGGATGATCGATCGCCTCATCATCAGCCACAAGGATCGGGATCATGCCGGCAATCGCAGGCGACTGCTCAGCGCCATGCCGGTGCGTCACGAGCTCTCCTCTTACTCCTTTAGCGAGGGAACCACCCTCTGCCAGCGTGGGCAACAGTGGCGCTGGCAAGGGCTCGCGTTTACGGTGCTCTGGCCCGAACGACCCGGCGGCGGGCACAATAATGATGGCTGCGTGGTGCGTATCAGCGATGGCGAGCGCAGCGTGTTGCTCAGTGCCGATATCGAGCGGCAGGCCGAGCAGCGACTGGTGGCGCTGGAGGGGGAGGGGTTGGCCAGTACCTTGCTGGTGAGCCCACACCATGGCAGTCGCACCTCCTCCACGCCCCCGTTTGTCGCGGCGGTAGCGGCGCAGGAGGTGATCCACAGCGCCGGTTTTATGAATCAATGGGGCTTTCCCCGCCCCGATGTGGTGGACCGCTATCGGGATGCCCGCCAGTGGATCACCGGCCAGCAAGGGGCGATTCTGGTTGAGCCCACCGCAGCGGGGTTGAGTGTGACTGCCGAGCGTGATCAGGGCCCTTGGTACCGGCGCGGTGGCGAGTGGTGGCGACCACGAGCGTGGTTTGAGCAATAATCCGTCATTTCCGCCGCGGATGGATTCTATATCGGTGGCGACGCTTGGTGTAATCCTGCGCTTTGGCTAGAATAGCCCGTCATTTCCATTACTAACGGCTATTCATGCAACAAGAAACCTCACAAGAGAGCTGGCCTGTATTCCGACGCCTGCTCGGTTATGTCCGTGATCGCAAGCTGGGCCTGGTCGGTGGCATCATCGGGATGCTCGGCTACGCCGCCGTGGATACCACCTTTGTCTACTCCATCAAGCCGCTGATCGATCAGGGCATTAATGGCAACGACAGCACCGTCTTGAAATGGATGCCCTTCTTCGTCCTCGGCATCGTGGCCCTGCGCGGTGTTGCCAACTTTCTCTCCAACTACTGTATGGCCTGGGTCGGCAACCACGTAGTGATGCGTCTGCAGCAGCAGGTGTTCAATCACATGGTGGCGATGCCGATGAGCTTCTTCGACCGTCAGAACACCGGTCATCTGCTCTCCAAGGTGACCTATGACGCCAGTCAGGTCTCCTCGGCGGCAAGCACCACGCTAGTGACCCTGGTGCGGGAAGGGGCGACCGTGGTCGGCCTGCTCGGCCTGATGTTCTGGCACTCTTGGCAGCTGTCGGTGATCTTCCTGGTGGTTGGCCCGCTGGTGGGGATCATCATTGGCTTGATCAGCCGCCGTTTCCGCCAGATCAGCCGTCACATCCAGCAGGCGGTAGGGGATATCACCACCTCCACCGAGCAGATGCTCAAAGGGCACAAAGAGGTGCTGATGTTTGGTGGCCAGAAGGTAGAAGAGAAGCGCTTCTTCCAGGTCAGTAACAACATGCGCCAGCAGACCATGAAGATGGTCGCCGCCGATGCCATCGGTAGCCCGGTGGTGCAGATGGTTGCGTCCATCGCGCTGGCAGCCTTCCTCTACGTCGCGACCATTGATAGCGTCAAATCAACCCTGACTGCCGGTACTTTCACCGTCATGATCACCTCCATGATGATGCTGCTCAAGCCGCTGAAAAGCCTGACCGACGTCAACAACCAGTTCCAGCGTGCCATCACCGCCTGCCACAGCCTGTTTGGCCTGCTCGACACCGAGCCGGAGCAGGATACCGGCACCCGTACTCTGGAACGCGCCCGTGGCGAGATCGAGTTTCGCAACGTCACCTTCACCTATCCGACCAAAGATACCCCGGCGCTGCACAACGTCAGCTTCAAGGTTGAGGCGGGTAAATCGGTGGCGCTGGTGGGGCGTTCCGGCTCCGGCAAGAGCACCATTGCCAGCCTGTTGACTCGCTTTTATGACATCGATCAGGGCGAGATACTGCTGGACGGCATCAACATCCGTGAATACAAGTTGAGCGAGCTGCGCAAGCAGTACGCGCTGGTCTCCCAGCATGTCCACCTGTTCAACGACTCGGTGGCCAACAACATCGCCTACGCGGCAGAAGACAAATACAGCCGTGACCAGATCGTGCAGGCCGCTCGCATCGCCCACGCCGACGAGTTCGTCAGCAAGATGCCGCTGGGGTACGACACCGTGGTTGGCGAGAATGGTGCCTCTCTTTCCGGCGGTCAGCGCCAGCGAGTCGCCATTGCCCGCGCTCTGCTGCGCGATGCGCCGGTTCTGCTGCTGGATGAGGCCACCTCGGCCCTCGATACCGAGTCCGAGCGCCACATTCAGGCGGCCATCGACGAGCTGTGCAAGGCCCGTACCTCGCTGGTGATCGCTCACCGTCTCTCCACTATCGAGAAGGCGGACGAGATCCTGGTGATCGACGAAGGCCATATCGTCGAGCGCGGTAACCACGAAGCATTGATGGAGCAGCGCGGCACCTATGCCCAGCTGCGCGCCATTCAGTTTGGCAACGCGGGAAACAAGGCCTGATGCTGGAACGGCTCTGGTATGCAAAGAGTGGCTGGCGCTGGTTGCTGGCCCCCCTTGCCCTGCTGTTCGCCATCATCAGCGGCACCCGCCGCTACGCCTATCGCCACGGCTGGCGCAAGGGGTATCGCGCCTCCTTGCCAGTGATCGTGGTAGGCAATATTTCGGTGGGGGGAAACGGCAAGACGCCGGTGGTGGTCTGGCTGGTGGAGCAGTTGCAAGCCCGTGGCTATCGCCCCGGGGTGGTGAGCCGTGGTTATGGCGGCAAGGCGCCCCATTATCCATATCGGCTGGATGAAACCAGCACCACGGCGCTGGCGGGGGATGAGCCAGTGCTGATTGCCCGGCGCTGCGGCTGTCCGGTGGTGGTTGCCCCGAAACGGGCCGATGCGGTACGACTGCTGGAGCAGAGCGGTGAGGTGGATATCATCATCACCGACGACGGCCTGCAGCACTACGCGCTGGCCCGCGACATTGAGCTGGTGGTGGTGGATGGTGCCCGCCGTTTCGGCAACGCCTGCCTGCTGCCGATGGGGCCGCTGCGCGAGCCGGTCACTCGTCTCAAGCGGGTGGATGGCATCATCTGCAACGGCGGCGAGCCGGGCAAGGGGGAGTACCCCATGCAACTGGTTGCCGACACCCCGCGTCGGGTGCGCGACGATGCGCCGCTGGCGGCCCCCTTGTCGGGGCCGGTTGATGCGCTGGCGGGGATTGGTCATCCGCCCCGCTTCTTTGCCACCCTTGAGGGGCTCGGCTATCAGCTGGATCAGCAGGCAGCCTACGGCGATCATCACCCCTTCGATCGGGATGAGCTGGTGGGCCGTTTTGCCAGCAAGCCGCTGCTGATGACCGAGAAGGATGCGGTCAAGTGCCGCGCGTTTGCCCTCGATAACTGGTGGTATCTGCCGGTCAGTGCCGAGTTGCCCGCCTCCCTGCTCGACACCCTGCTGCACAAGCTGGGGGCGAAGGGCGCTGCCAAGGCGCAAGATTAACCTCTCTCGCCTCGGCGGGAGAGCAGGGGGTGATATGCCCCGCATGGAATATCTGGTTGCTCGACATCCATCGCTGGCGTGATGAAGCCGCCAGCGCGACATCGTTGAAGGAGTATCGTTTTGGCTTTGGACATCAAGTTGCTCGACATCATCGCCTGCCCGGTCTGCAAGGGTAAGCTGCACTACAACAAGGCCGTGCATGAGCTGGTCTGCCGCTTCGACAAGCTTGCCTATCCGCTGGAGGAGGGGATCCCGGTACTGCTGGAGAACCGCGCCCGTCCGCTCAATAGCGATGAGTTGCCGTCATGAGTTTCGTCGTCGTTATTCCTGCCCGCTATGCGTCAACCCGTCTGCCGGGCAAGCCGCTGGCGGATATCCATGGCAAGCCCATGGTGCAACACGTGGTGGAGAAGGCCCTGCAGTCGGGTGCCGATCGGGTGATTGTCGCCACTGACGATGCCCGGGTGCAGCAGGCGCTGCAGGCCACCGGCGTCGAGGTGTGCATGACTTCACCGGATCACCAGTCCGGCACCGAGCGTCTGGCCGAGGTGTGCCGTCACTACGGCTTTGCCGCCGATACCATCATCGTCAACGTGCAGGGGGATGAGCCACTCATTCCGCCCGCCATCATTCGTCAGGTAGCGGACAATCTGGCCGCCGCCACGGCGCCGATGGCGACCTTGTCGGTGCCGATCAAGGATGCCGAAGAGGCGTTTAATCCCAATGCCGTCAAGGTAGTGACTGACAAGGATGGCTACGCCCTCTACTTCAGTCGCGCCAGCATTCCCTGGGATCGGGATCGCTTTGCCAACAGTCACGAGCAAATTGGTGACCACTACCAGCGCCATATCGGCATCTATGCCTATCGCGCCGGATTTATCCAGCGTTATGTGGACTGGGCGCCCAGCGTGCTGGAGCAGGTCGAGGCGCTGGAGCAACTGCGGGTGCTCTGGTATGGGGAGAAGATCCACGTCGCCCAGGCGTTTGAAGCGCCGCCGGTGGGAGTAGATACCCAGGCAGATCTGGAGAAGGTGCGCGCATTTTTGGCCAAGTGATGGCCACTGCACGAAAGTCATGAAAAACGGTGTCGCAAGGTACCGTTTTTTGTTTTGAAAATTTATATAATTATTTGATTTTAAACGCTAAACATGGGTTTTCTCAAACTTTTGGCGCGCATGGTTTGCCAAAGCGACGAGTTTGGTTATGATGCAAGACGCCCTGTTAACCCTAACTGGGCGGCTAAAACGAGATAAAAACGGGGTGTTTGGGTGATAAATGTATTCCTGGTCGATGATCATGAGCTGGTGCGTACAGGGATAAGACGCATTCTTGAAGATGTACGCGGGATCAAGGTGGTGGGCGAGGCACAGAGCGGCGAGACCGCAGTTACGTTCTGTCGCCAGCACCATCCGGACGTGATCCTGATGGACATGAACATGCCGGGTATTGGTGGTCTGGAAGCAACCCGCAAAATTCTGCGGATCCGCCCCGATGTGCGCATCATAGTGCTGACCATTCATTCAGAAAATCCGTTCCCCACCAAGGTGATGCAGGCGGGCGCCGCCGGTTACCTGACCAAGGGAGCAGCCCCTGACGAGATGATCCAGGCGATCCGGCTGGTGCACTCCGGTCAGCGTTACATCTCCCCGGAGATTGCCCAGCAGATGGCCCTCAGCCAGTTTGCCTCCGCTGACGAGAATCCCTTCAAGTCCCTTTCCGAGCGCGAGCTGCAGATCATGATGATGATCACCAAGGGGCAGAAGGTGACCGAGATCTCCGAGCAGCTCAACCTGAGCCCGAAGACGGTCAACAGCTACCGCTATCGTCTGTTCAGCAAACTGGGGATCAACGGTGACGTGGAACTGACCCATCTGGCCATTCGCTATGGCATGCTGGATGCCGATACCCTGTAATCAGGTGGCGTGTGGTCACAAAGGCGGCGAGTGCCGCCTTTTTGCTTTTCTGCCCCTTTGCTTTTCAGGCGGCGGGGGCAGTATGCTCTGACCGTCAATTTTTGCCTTTGTGTGAGCCGAGTAGCTGATGACCCTCTCTCCCGAACCTCTCTTCGACAGCAAGGCGTTTCTGAGCGCAGTCACCCATCAGAGCGGCGTTTACCGCATGTATGACAGCGGTGGCACCGTGATCTATGTCGGCAAGGCCAAGGATCTGAAAAAGCGGCTCGCCTCCTACTTTCGCACCAACGTCGATAGCATCAAGACCCGCACCCTGGTGCGCCAGATCGCCGATATCCAGGTCACCGTCACCCACACCGAGACCGAGGCCTTGATCCTCGAACACAACCTGATCAAGCAGTACCAGCCCCGCTACAACGTGTTGCTGCGGGACGACAAATCCTACCCCTGGATCATCATCACCGCGCACCAGCATCCGCGCATCGGCGTGCATCGTGGTGCGCGCAAGATCAAGGGAGAGTACTTCGGCCCGTATCCTTCTGGCGGCGCGGTACGCGAGAGCCTGCATTTGATGCAGAAAATCTTCCCGGTGCGCCAGTGCGAGGATGCGGTCTATGCCAACCGCACTCGCCCGTGCCTGCTCTATCAGCTCAAGCGTTGCGCCGGTCCTTGCGTACCCGGGCTGGTGAGTGAGGCCGAATATGCCCAGCAGGTGGAGCTGGCCAAGCTGTTTCTGGCGGGCAAGAACCAGCAGGTGATTGGCGAGCTGGTAGGCAAGATGGAGTCCGCCAGCGGCGATCTGCGCTTTGAAGAGGCGGCCCGCTATCGGGATCAGATCCTGGCGCTGCGCCGGGTCACCGAGCAGCAGTCGGTGAGCGGCAACGTGCTGGACGAGCTCGACGTGGTGGGGGTGGCCTTCCAGCAAGGTGCGGCCTGCATCCACGTGCTCTTTATCCGTCAGGGCAAGGTGCTGGGCTCGCGCAGCTACTTCCCGAAAGTACCGGCCGACACCCAGCTTGACGAGGTAGTGCAATCCTTCCTGCTGCAGTTCTATCTGTCGGGTCAGGGGGGGCGGCAGATCCCGAGCGAGGTGCTGCTCGATGTGGCCCTCGAGGACGAGAGCGTCATCGCCGAGACCCTGAGCCAGACTGCAGGTTACAAGGTGCGGGTGGTGAGCCGTACCCGCGCCGAGCGGGCCCGCTTTATCAAGCTTGCCTCCATCAACGCCGAGACGGCGCTGCGCTCGCGGCTTGCTCACAAGAGTACGATGACTGCTCGCTACGATCAGCTGGAAGCGCTGCTGGAGCTGGAGCGCCCGATCGCCCGCATGGAGTGTTTCGATATCTCCCACACCATGGGGGAGCGCACGGTGGCCTCTTGCGTGGTGTTCAACCGGGAGGGGCCGCTCTCATCGGAATATCGTCGTTTCAACATTGACGGCATCACCGGTGGTGATGACTACGCGGCGATGGAGCAGGCGCTGGAGCGCCGCTTTGGCAAGCAGCAGGAGCCGGACAAGGTGCCGGACGTACTGTTTATTGACGGCGGCCTTGGCCAGTTGCGTCGCGCCGAAGAGATCCTGGCCCGTCAGCTGGAGTTCCTCGGCGGCAAATACCCGCTGCTGGTGGGGATTGCCAAAGGGGTTACCCGCAAGGCGGGGCTGGAGACCCTTATCATGGGGGAGAGCCACGAAGAGCTGCATTTGCCGGCAGATATGCCCGCTTTGCACCTTATTCAGCATATTCGCGATGAATCCCACCGTTTTGCCATTACCGGCCACCGGGCGCGGCGTGCCAAGGCCCGCACCAGCAGCAGTCTGGAGGATATTCCGGGGGTGGGCCCGAAACGGCGGCAGGCACTGCTCAAATATCTGGGCGGCCTGCAGGAGGTCAAAAAGGCGAGCGTGGATGAACTGGCCAAGGTACCCGGCATCAGTCAGGAGCTGGCCCAGACCATCCACGATGGCTTGCACGGCGCCTGAACAGCTTTTAGGCGCAGCCAGCAGCCAGGAAAAATCGCTAACTCCTTGATGCACAAGAGCCGTGACGCGGGGGGGCCGTAAATGCCATAATGGCCCCGCATCTTGAGAAGATTGATGGATTAAGAAGACCAGGACGGGCGCCAGTGCGGTTGCATCGCAAATCGGCTTTGGCGCACTATGTAGCGACGTACAAGAAGTGGCTGAAAAAATAATGACAAACATACCTAACCTGTTGACGTTTTTCCGGATTTTGCTCATTCCCGTCTTCGTCATCCTGTTCTATCTGCCTTACCAATGGTCCTATCTGGCGGCTGCCCTCATCTTTATTCTGGCCGCTGCCACCGACTGGTTTGATGGCTATCTGGCTCGCAAGCTCAATCAGTCCACCGCCTTTGGCGCCTTCCTCGACCCGGTTGCCGACAAGATCATGGTCGCCGCCGCACTGGTGGTTATCGTCGAACACTACAACACCATCTGGGTCACCATCCCCGCCATGACCATGATTGGCCGGGAGATCATCATCTCTGCCCTGCGTGAATGGATGGCCGAACTGGGCAAACGCTCCTCGGTGGCGGTCAGCTGGATTGGCAAGTGGAAGACCATGATCCAGATGGTGTCGCTCACCGGTCTGATTTGGCAATACAACGTCTGGATGGTGTGGCTCGCCTACGTGATGCTCTATGTCGCCACCGTGCTCACCTTCTGGTCGATGTTCCAGTACATGAAGGCGGCCTGGGGCGATCTGACCCACCACGCCAAGCTGTGAGTCACCCGCGCCGCAAGGTGAGGTTTCCGCTGATTTGAGGCAGAAAACGGCCAAAGGCGCTAAAACTGTTCAAAAAGGGCAAAAAATGCCCGAACGATCAGGTAATTGAATATTTCTGGTTGACTGGGCGAGGAACATCGCTAGAATGCGTCCTCGTAGTCAGGCAGTCAGCCAGACCAATGCGGGAATAGCTCAGTTGGTAGAGCACGACCTTGCCAAGGTCGGGGTCGCGAGTTCGAGTCTCGTTTCCCGCTCCAAATTCAGACAATAGAGAGCCAACTCTCTTTTGCATGGCGCGTTAGCAAAGCGGTTATGCAGCGGATTGCAAATCCGTTTAGTCCGGTTCGACTCCGGAACGTGCCTCCATATTGACAAGCCCGCCACGCGAGCTTGATACCGATTGCGGTGCCCGAGTGGTGAAATCGGTAGACACAAGGGATTTAAAATCCCTCGCTTTTCGAGGCGTGCCGGTTCGATTCCGGCCTCGGGCACCATTAAGTTTATGATTTTAAAAGAAATTTTTTGATTTAGTCAGTGCGAGTCGACATCTTCTAGGCGCAATTAGGCGGAGAGGTGTTGAAATGGCTAAAGTTCAAGAACGAAAAGGCGCAAAAGGAAAAACCTACCGTGTGGAGTTCATGCGGGAGGGTTCTCGTGTATCTAAAACATTCAGACTGAAAAAAGAGGCCGAGAAGTTCGCGGCACTTATCACCCTCAATGCTGACTTGGCTGGAACACTGGCTAATGTCACGCTCAATACTCTATCCCTCCAAAACGCCATAGCTGAGTACCTCGATCAGCACACCGGAAAAGACCCTAACGTTAAAGGGCGTCTCAATTGGTGGGTCGGTGCGATTGGTGCCGACAAGCTAATCGGTAAAATCACAAAACAAGACGTTAAAAAGTGCTTACAGTCGATGCTTGATGATGGCATGGCTACGGCTACCCATAATCGGTACAAGTCAGCGCTATCTTCTGTGTTCGAGTTCATAAACGATCGCTATGACTGCCAGCACAACCCCGCCCGCCAAATAAAGCAAATCAAAGAAGCCCGGCAACGTGAGCGATTCGCATCCCGTGAGGAACTGGAGCGACTATTAGCAGCTTGCAAGGTCAGCCAGTGGGAGCGCCTGCACTTACTTGTGCTTCTAGCCGTGAGCACTGGAGCGCGTCGGTCTGAGCTTCTGGGACTACGCTGGAGCGCTATCAACTTCCAAGATAAGACGGCATATCTGAGCGATACCAAAAACGGCTCTGATCGTGTTCTGCCACTGACTGACGATTGTCTAAACGAGCTTGCAGCCTTCCGAGAGGTTGGTAATGGCTGGCTATTCCCTCACCCTGATGATTCTCTATTCCCGTTCAAATACTTCGATAAGCATTGGTACGCAGCACTGGCAGAGGCCGAGATCACCGGGTTGGTGTTCCACGGTTTACGCCACACGACTGGAAGCTACCTTGCTATGAGTGGGGTTCCGCTTTCCGTGATCAAAGAAGTTCTCGGTCATAAAACCATCCTCACAACTCAGCGCTACATTCACCACAGCACGGAGAACAAAAAACGTGCGATTGACGAGGTTTTTGGCCAGTTAATAAATAAGGGGTAAAGGATAATAATCTGAAATTCTTTTTTAATTTATAGAAAAAGCTGAAAAGTATTTATTTAAAATAAAAATACATCCTTTTAATTCTTATAAATGTTGGCATCTTGTATATGAGAGTGACTTAGCTATATATTGGCTAAGTCGATTCGCACTGATAAGCATTAAATTAATTAAATCACTCAATGTTGGAGGGGTTATGAACAATAATATACAAGAGCTGGCAATGAATATTGAAAATTGGATTCCGATCCGGCAGGCCAATATCCCAGGTATGAACTATCAAGTGCTAACTCGTCTGTTACGACTTCGTCATACTGATCCCAAAATGGCGAAGTGCGTATGTGAAATAGGAAATCGTATTTTTGTGAATAAGCATCTTTTGGGACTCTGGATGGCAGGTGAGCTGTGAGCATGAAAAAGGGCTCCAATGTCTTCAACACTTGAGCCCTTTAGCCTTTTAATTATGCGTCCACATTATCAAAAGGTTTTATTAATTCCCAGCGCTTTGGTGAGCGTTGGTTTGCATAAAAAACAGGAAACATTATGCATGTAAATAATATTAAAAAAATAAATGAAAGTCAAGGTGATGAGCCTCAGCTTAAAATTGAACCTGCACAGGTTGATCAGTTGATAGAATATCCCGACCTGAGCAAAAGCAAACGCCCCAAGCCATTGGCAACGAGTAGTAACTTAGTCACCTTGCTCAAACACATAGGTCTTGAAATAGCAAAAAATCAGATGAGCATGAATCTGGACGTTAAGCAGAATGGTGTGATCGTTGAGCCGTCTTATGAAAATCTAAAATCGATACTTATTGACGAATGTTCTAAGTCTGGCCTGTCGATAGCAGTCATTGAGCATCACTTAGTGGCTATTGGTGAACGTGCTAGCTATCACCCAGTCGCCGCCGCACTTGATGGCCTGTGCTGGGATGGTGTAGAGCGTGTACAGCGAGTGCTTGATTGTATGCCCTGCACTGATCCCATGATGAGGAATAGCATAATGAAAAAGTGGCTTATTAGCGCCATCGCGGCAGTGTTCGAGCAACACTTTTCATCAAAGCTAGTGCCAGTATTGAAGGGTGGCCAGTCTACATATAAATCTACATTTTTGAGTCGAGTATGTTCCATCGTGGCGGGTAGTTTTCTGCCTGAAAGCCCCCTTGATCCAGAGAATAAGGACAATCTGATTACTGTTACAGGTCACCATATTGTTGAGCTATCCGAGCTTGAACGCTCCACGAGGAAAGAAGTTGGGGCCGTCAAGGCATTCATTACCAAGGATGTGGACAATTTTCGACCTCCTTATGGACGGGTAGCAATTAAAAAAAAGCGCAGGACCGTAATGATCGGAACAGTCAATAATGATGAGTTCTTAAAAGATATCTCTGGAAATAGCCGATTTACGGTCATTGAGGTGACAGGAAAAATAAGCCTCGATGACGTAAATGAAATTCTAGGCTATTCGTATAACAACGGTAGGGTTCGCCAGACGGACAGAGGACAACTCCTACAATTTTGGCTTGAAGTAAAACATTGGTATGACACCGGTTTAGGATGGATTCTTAATGAATCAGAGCTAAAATCATCTGAGCATAACAACATACAATATATGATTAAAGGCGATTATTATCATATTATTATGGAGAAAATAGATGTCTGGTGGAAAGATGATTACATGGGTATCAGTGCATCTGAAATTGCAGGGCTGCTTGGGCTGAATGCCAGCTATGCAGGAAAAATCGGCAAAGACCTAGCTCAACTTACTAAAGATGGAGTGTTAAAGTCCGGGGAAGGCCGAGACCGAAGGAAATATTTTAAAGCCTGATAATGTTTTAATTTTTAGCCCATTATTAATGGGCTCTTTTTTTGTGTTAGGTAACAGTACGTGATAGGAGAAAAATTTCACTATCACACCTTCAACCCTCGCCACATCTGGCTTTACTGATCTCGGTGACAGTGTGACAGTAGTTTCTAATAGAGTTAGTTTGATAGTAGGTAGGAGAGGGGGAAGAATATCAATGTGGGGGGATAGTAGTAAAAAACACTATTACACCGTCACTAACGTTAAGCAAAGTCAATAGTGGTACGACTTACAGCTAGATCACCACACTGTCACCATACTGCTACGCGTCGTCACCGTGCCGGTGCTGACATCTTAGCGTCGGACAACCCGATCTAATTAAACTTTCAATCCTATCCAAAACCGATCTGTGCCTTCCTATGTTTTGGGGCTCCTATTGTGCTGCCATCCAATTCTGGAGTTCGCCTGCTGTTCCCTAGCCCCGCAGGGCCGACGCTTATGCTGACGAGACCGAAGGGCGCGGCGAATAAGCATAGTCGGTCACTTGGTCACTTGGCTTATATTTTAGCCCACACAATGGCGTTTTTGGAGTAGCGTGGGACGAGTTCAGACAGAGGAGAAGAATATATGGCGGGGTATCAGTTTGCACACATTGATGGATATGCACGACAAGGGGGGAAGTCGAAGACTGGCCAAGTTATGTCTGCCCAACAGATAGCGGACGAGGCCGAGCGGAAACCCGGTGCTCATCCGCATGTGAAAGTACCTCAGCAGCCTATCCAGTGGTTCGGAGTAACACCATCGGAGGCCGTACAGCAGGCTACAAAATGGGCGGAACAGGCAGTGGATCCGAGGGGGAGAAAACTGAGGATCGATGGACTGTGTCTATGTGCTGGTGTGGTTAGTGTGCCAGAAAATTTGCCAGATGAGCTGTGGCCGGAATATCGCAATGAGATGATTCGCTATTTAAGAAAAAAGCACGGCGACAGACTTAAATCAGTGGTCGAGCATCTCGATGAGAAGTATCGGCACATCCATTTTTATCTGGTGCCGATGTCTGGTGAGTCGTTCGGATCAGTGCATCCTGGAGTTGCCGCAGCGCGTGCTTCAGCAGCGCGAGGCGAGCGAAAAGGAATGCAAAATCGTGCGTACAAGGATGCCATGAGGTCTTGGCAAGACGAGATGTATACAGTGTCTAATAGCTTCGGCTTAGCTCGTATCGGACCGTGTCGGCGCAGGTTGTCCAGAGATGGGTGGAAAGCTGAGCAACGAGCACTGTCTGCTCATGCGGTGCTCATTAGGGCAAATAAGCCGAAGGGGCCGAGCATGCGGCGGATCAAAGAGATCATCGCCAGACAAGAGGTGGAGCATCGAACCGGGTTGTTGGGACGGGGTGATCCGCTTTACACCGAGGCTCAGCTATTGGCCGCGACCAAGGATGCCGCTCTGTACGGATCTCGGAACATGGAGGAACAGAGTCAGGACCTGTTGGGAGAGGTGATCCTGCGGGCCACAGAAATTGAGGCCGCAGAGGCTAGAGTGGCCGAATTGGCTGCACAAGAAGCAGCGACAGCGTATCGCCTGGCCGAGGCTGCCGAGAGGGTTAAAGAGGCCGAAGAAAATGCAAGGGTGAGCATTGAGGCTTCTTTGCTGAAGGTCGAGCAGGCCAAGGTGATAGCGATAAGGGCCGAAAGCTGGGCCAAGCAAGCGGTCACAGTCATGGAGGAGCGCATGAGGATGGTTTTGTCGCCTATCCTCACCGCATTTGCCGCGATTATCCGCGATCCCAGAACGATGGAGGCCAAGGCCGATGCGGATACCGCGATTGCTGCTTTATCAGAGTGGCGCCCACTTGCCGAAGAAATCCAGAAGGTGCTCTACCCCGTAGCGAAAGCAGCCAAAAAAACTAGCAAGGTCAGACAGGCCCTCGGGTTTGGGTCTGATCTTAATCCGTAGAGGTCTGTTTAGTGTTTCGCTCGGCGTTGTTGCGTAATTCCAAAGCGGTACAGCCTTTTTCCTAGCGGCTGTTCCGCTTAGTTGGCCATCTGACGAGCAGGCATACCAAATCCTACCATCTTGTTCAGTGGCTTGATCCCAACCCGCACATCACTTTCCGTTCTAGAAATATCGTCCAGATATGGTTATCCAAAACTTTGCGGATTAAATCAGTATTCCTTCCTTGTAATGCTTCTTTTCGCGGTAAGCAATGATATAGCCGGGGAGGGCGGTGATTTGCCATTCAGAACCAAGTGCAGTTTTGACCCTTTGCAGAACGTTCCTTACGGTATCTGTGTTAGTCGGAAAGTGAACTTTTGTGGCGACGAGATCGGGGTGTGGGCTTTTAGATTTGCTTGATTTCCCTTCAAATCTAATGTTGTAAGCCAGTTGCCCTTTTAGCTGGCTCAGTACTTCCGCCGCTGATGCTTGGCCATTTTCTGTGGTTAACGTAACGTCCAAATCTAGATCGATAGGGTAGAGTTTATCAAAATGGTCAGCTTTAAGTTCCGTATGGTCACGGTTACGGCCCGGGTCGTTAGAGCCGAATCCACTCAGGTTCCATATTGGGGGAGTCGTGCTGGACCTGTAGTGTTTGATTAGTAACTCTTCGAGATCCATCGCCGTGAATACAAAAACCCTCACAGCCTTAAACCCGATGGTGTCATGAGCGAGATTACGACGTGAGCGGATCTTAGTTGAGTGACGTAACAGCCTTGCACGAAGCCCTGCTTGGGCATCAGTCTTACCGATGTACACGAGCTTGCCCTTTAAAAAAAGCTGATATACGCCTTGGGCGTCATCAATTTTTTGGACGGTTGCTGCCTCTAAAGGGCCTTCGGGCATTTCATCAAACAGCGTAATTAGCTGAGTGAGTAGGGCCGATGGTAGGTCGAATTCTAGTTCTTCAAAGCATTTACGCGTCGGCATAAGCCCTCCATGTTTTGGGAGATTATGCCGATTTCCTCAGAATAAGGAAGGTTCTACTAGCCACCACCTGCCAGTGCTGCAGCTACAGATGAAGCTACAACCTCGGCTAAGCGAACTGGCACTGCATTTCCAAGCTGCTTCATCGTGTCGGACCAAGAACCGTGGAATACATAATCATCCGGGAAAGTTTGAATCCTTGCAGCTTCCCTAACGGTGAAGTAACGCACAGAGCCATCACTTCGAACTAGCATGTTCTCTCCGCCTGGGACGCCATGATTGCCTGCTTTCAGCGTTTTAGCCGGTTCATCTAGAGGGCTGCCGGTATGTCCTGGGTAAGATCTAGCCCCTGGGTTGAAAGTATGGTTGGGAACACGAAGCAAAGTCGGCTGTTCAGGATCTGGAAGGCCTGCAATAGCATCTCGTACCGTTGTCCATCGAAGTAGGCGTTGTCTTGTTTCTAGTGAAGCAGCTAGCTTAGAGATGCGTTTCGCTAATTTTTCTGGGGGAGTAGGCCTAGATGATACCTGTATCTTGTGCTCGTCCCAATATGTACCGGTAATCCATTTTGAGATCAGGAGTTCATCTTCTGAGTGGGTAGGCTCAGGGAAGGTCCATTGAATACCTAGGTCTGCCCGGAACCCAACAAGAAACACCCGTTCACGTTTTTGTGGAACACCATAATCGGCAGCATTCAAAAGCCGAAACACCACATGGTAGGTCGGTTTCACCTTACCTGAAGTGTGTATCCCTTCTAAGCGTGCAAGATGTTCAGCCCAGCTTTCATCTGATTTTCTAATGATATCCGGGTAGCTGAGTTGAAGGTAAACATACTCAAAATAGCTAGCAAAGCTCTGACGCAAAAGCCCCTTCACATTTTCAAAGATAAAGGCTCTGGGCTTCGTTTCACGGACTGCTTGGACTGCAGTAGGAAACATGTCCCGTTCATCCAAGTTGCCTGCGTGCTTTCCCCCAAGGGAGAAGGGCTGACAGGGTGGGCCGCCGGAGATTACTTCTACATCACCGGCGTATGGTGTGAAATCGAAAGCACGTGCATCTCCTTCAAACAGCAGGAAATCTTGGCCTTTCTCTACGTAGTGGGCTTGGTTTTCACGAATCGTTTGGCAGGCGTCATCATTCCACTCAATAACGGCAGAGTGCTGGAAGCCCGCACGGGTCATACCCATGGCCAGCCCGCCTGCCCCTGCAAATAATTCGATACTACTCATTACGGTCCTCTTTAATCGAAGTCGAAGGTGAGGGGGGCTGAGGGTTTCCGCCAAATTTGCCTTTTACCCCTGCCCCCCTTGGCTTCTTGGGCGCGATATCAATACGCGACAGTACTTTTTTAAAGTCGAGTTGGTTATCGGCCATCTCTGCCATTAAGGCGGCGATAACTGCTAGATGGGAGGGGATCTCACCTCGAACAGAGCAGTTTGTAATGGAGTTGCGGTTCATCTCAAGCAACCTGGCAAACTCCTTCACGCTGATGCCTGCTTTCCCCAACTGGCGTTGAAATTCTTCATAAGTCATGGCCGGGAAGGATACAGCCGATAACCATAACGGTACATGTTTATATTCTCCATGTACATTAATATATGTGCAACTGGTTTTGCGGTTGAGGTGGGCAAGGCACTACTTAATAGAGGGGGAAAGATAGAGGTCGTTGGTAAGAGCATCAGTGGCTGCACCAGACAATCTGAGTTGGGGTAAGGGAATGCGAGCATGACTTAAAGAATGCACTGTGTTTTCGTACAGTATATCACAGGGGCGGTGGAAACGTATCGGGTGTCAGATGAGTGATAAGGATGCCATTAATCGGCCTATTCTAAGAGTCTGTCGATGTAGTGTCTTGACACTGGAACCCTACAATCTGCGAGGTCCGAAGCACCATACAGTAGGCGTAAACTAGGCGTAGTACCGCCTAAAAATGGGTGATTTTGTATGGCTCACAGTGACTTGAAACCCTTGTATATCAATGCTAAGTTGCTTTAGTTGACTCTACTGACGGCTTTTAAAATCCCTCGACGTTCGCGTCGTGCCGGTTCGATTCCGGCCTCGGGCACCATTAAAATTGAAGAAAAAAGCCTTACAGATTAAACAGATACGACGCTTCATTGCGTCGTTTTTGTTTCTGCTCCCCAGCGTTTCCCCTCTCTCACTTTTCCTTTCTTGTCCATTTCTTGTCTAAGCGACTTACTACTTCCTGCAATTCGTTGCGAACAACCTGCTCAGTCTTCCAACATAGCCAAGGACGTTTGGTAGGCTACTGCTCCGGACTTTTCCGGGGTCTGTCTCTGGTACTAAGGCAAGCGTGGCGTGCTGTTACGTCTTGGCCGCGCACTTCCCAAACCCGCATTGAACCCCCTTTGAAACAGATATTAATCCCATGATCCAACCTATCATCGGAGGTATCTATGCAGACCAAATTTCGCTTTACCAATGCAGCCATCAAGGCTTTGCCCGCACAACAACGAGACGCAGGCGCTACTGAACTGGAGTTCTCCGATACAGAGGTCATTGGCTTAAAACTCTTGTCAGGAAAAAGCCAGGGCAGTAAGCGTTTCCTACTGCGCTATACCCTCCAGGGCAAGAAGCGCAGCATCGCCCTGGGGCGATTCGGCGATATCGATGTGAGCCAAGCCAGGACCATTGCCCGCAAGTACAAGGCGATGCTGGCAGAAGGCATCGACCCGGTAGCAGAGCGGGATAGCTACAAAACTGAGCCCACCCTTTCGGAGTTCTTCTGGCAGACCTTTTTGCCGCACCTCAAGACCATCGGTAAACGATCGATCAACAGCGACATTCAGCGGTTCAAACACAACATAGAACCACGCTTTGGGGCCATGCGTTACCGGCAACTCAAGGCGATGGATGTCCTGCAGTTGCAATCGGAGATGGTTCACCCTAACAACCCTCAGCAGACGGCCTACGCACCGAGTACCGCCAACAGGGTATTGGCCCAGTTAAAGACCATGGGCAGCTATGCGGTGCGCTGGGGCATTCTGGACACCAACGAGGCGGCCAAGATCAAGCTGTTGAAGGAGGACAATGCCAGGACGCGTTTCCTATCGATTGAAGAGATGAAACGGGTCATTGAGGTGGCATTGCAGGACCGCAATCAAGCCGCAGGCAGCTTCATCGCGATGCTCTACCTGACGGGGGCGAGAAAATCAGAGGTGTTACTCGCTAAATGGGAACATGTGAACTGGGAGGATAAGACGCTGTTCGTACCCCTGACCAAGAATGGCAAGAGCCGGATCATTTACCTGAGCACATTGGCTATCGATATTCTGGAGAAGCTCCCCAGAATAGCCGGTAATCCCTATGTGTTCGCGAGCCAGCATATTCGATGTCAGGGCAAGCCCATTGGTGAACCCAGATGTGCCTATGAACGGGTGTTGCAGAAAGCCGGTATCGAAGATCGCGATGAGGTCTGCTTCCATACGGCGCGCCATTCTGTCGCCAGTGCATTGGTCTCTTCCGGTCAATACAGCCTGTATGACGTCAAGGCACAACTGGCCCACGCCAGCATTCAATCCTCCCAGCGGTATGCAAAGCTGACTTCTGAGCGCAGTCGCAATATCAGCGAAGGTCTCTCGTCTATGATCCAGGCGGAGTGACCGAAAAGGTATTGTTTATAAACAGATATTAATAACCAGACAGCGCTGTTACATAGGCTGTTGGTCCACATTTCACAGTTCCCAGGCCCTTAAGTTCATCTGAGCTTAAGGGCCTTTTTATTGGAGAGAAAAACACGATGAAAACTTGTATGGAATGGCCGGAGGATACATTGCTCGCGGCCTACCCGGCACTCCATGTCTCGGTCATGGAACGGATTATCGAGCCCTTTTCATCACAGGAAGAGGCTCAGGCATTCTGGGATGCTACCGGCTGCTGCCTGATCATTATCGAGATGGCGGACTCGGTGAGTGAGTTCCAGGCCATGCCACAGCATACCCAGAATCAGGTGATATTCGGTTTGCGTTACCCGGAGCAAGAGTTCGCCATATCCGAAGATTGGCGTCTGCTGCTGGCCATCCTCAACGATGAGGGGGCGGGGATTTACCTACTGATCCACTCAGATGCACCGCTGAACACCACCCTAGAGGCGATGCACCATGAGTAATCCCAGCCATAGCGACATCATGCGTAAGTTAAAAGAGATCAAGGGGATTAAGGAGCTGTTGGAAAAGGCCGTGCTGCTGTATGTCCTGCTCACGGATGGCGATCTGCCGGTCTGGTGCTATGCGCTCATCATCGGTGCGCTGGCTTATCTGGTAAACCCGTTCGACGTGGTACCAGATCCCATTCCATTTGCCGGTTATCTGGATGACTTATCGGTCATCACCTCGGCATTAGCCGCACTGCCGGTTAAGTCGCACCACCGTCAATCCGCGAAAGACCGAATGAGATCACTGTGACAGTGATGGAGTCGGTCCTGTCACGCTATCGCGTTTTCTATGACCCTTTATCTATGACCCATCTACCGATGGTCTGGAGATCGCAATCTCCGGTTATCTAACGACGTTGTAAGGAAACTATCATGACAAGACCCCGTAAAAACCGCGTTGAAGAGACCCGTAAACCTGCCAGCACCACGCCAGCCGAAGAGAGCCCACTCACATCCGGAGCAAGCGGCTGCGCCGAGCCTCTCTCGCCAGCCCTTGCGGCTGACGCCGACAAGGCCAGGCCAGGACCCGGCTACACCGCAGACTCCGTGCCCGGCGGCCCTGCACCCATACTCACCTTGCTCAACCATACCGCCGAGAAACTCAGTACCAGATCAGAAGGGCTGATTTTCTATGCCATCGGTCGTCATGAAGAGAGTGGCGAGCTGTTCCTGAAAATTACCGGCAATCAGGGTGGGGGTCTGCATAGCAAGGAGTGGATTGAGCTGTCGGCGATTGACGATGTGTTGCGCTCCTTGCCCGCAGACAAGCCGTTTAAATCCAGCGTTATGAAGCGACTGTTTAAAGGGGGCAGCGCCAATAACGCCGGATTCTTATCAGCCATTCTGCGCTCGGACGGGCTGAAGTTGACCCAGAAGGCAGACGGCAATCCGATGCTGCACGAACTGGTGCCTGATTACCTTGAGCGCTTGGGTTCGCTAACTGATGAGCTCTGTACCGTAACTTCTACCATCGAATAACCCCTGCATAGTGCTCACCTGTCCAAGGGTGAGCCCCCCAAACAACCAATCTGAGGTGATTATGACGATCCCATTTGCGGGCGATTTTGCCCTGCCTGTCAGTCAGGCATTGATGAGTATTCTGGATCAGGAACTGGTTAGATCTGGAATGGTGCTGAAGGGAAAATCCAGTCTGGTCTTCAACTTCCGAGACCCGGATTACGGCCCGGTTCGTGGCGGGTTTCATCCGGTAGAAATACGGCTGCTCAAGCGTAAAGACCGGTGGCAATTCGATTACGTGACGGACTTTAGCTATCAGGGGCCGGAGGATATGGCGGAGCTGGTCAAAGAGATCGACTTCAACTTTTTGAGCGAAGAATACTACCTGCTCCGTTACGGCCAGATGGGACCAGCGTCGGCCAGGGAGCTCTATACGATGTGGGAGTCGAACTTCGTCAGTTACTACCAGATGGGCGTGTTTACCGTCTCAGTGGCTGCGTAACCGTCGCACCGGACAGGAGAGGAACAGGAACCAGCGGCGGTTCGGTTCTGGCAGTGGTGCTACTGTGTTCACCTTTCCATGCAGGGCAAGGAGCCATGGACTAACCCAACTCGAAACCGGTCAGCGGCTCAGTAGGTTAGTCCATCCTTCGGCTGCTTCAGGTGTCTCTCTCAGCCACCATCCCCAAAACAAGTATCCCCGGCCTGTGGCTGGGAGGCTTGTTTTTTTGTCATCGGCGGGGAGGGAGAAAGACAGATATGTGTGTATCCCCAATAGCGTTATTCCACCAAGCCTGATTTACATTAATTATCAGTTAGTTATGTGGTCATCATCTTATGCAACAGGGGTCGGTTGCGCAGTCAGTCCCAAAGCGTCTCTGTCCATTGAACGTCGACAACAAAGAAAGTTCGAGCATCTTCTCATTGTGTGATGGCCGCAAATGTCCATCAGCTCAATGAGGTGATAAGGTAGGACTCCCTCGCATCATGAGTTAGTGTTTGTCACAACCTGAGGTCTGAGCAATCTGGTAGCGACAGCCAGGATGGCAGCGTTGATTGCCACATTAGAGCAACGAGATCGTGCATTGCATTGCATAAGTATGAAGCGTGTTTGGGGCGCTCATACTATATGGCATCCGCCAACGTAAATACGTGTGGCACTGCTCGGTATCTGGCTACTGGAGACTACAGAATTGCCATAGTCTGTTTCGAACGGATAACAAGAGCGGTCCATAGACTGAGGTTTGCATTGCCCATAAGGCTAAGGGTCATTTGGAGTTGTTGATGGATTGGGAAGACCTGCTGCATAGCCTGAGGGACTTGCTGGCTCAACGTGGCAGCACAGAGTCGGAAAAACATGTTCTGGATCTGTTGAAGGAGCGTACAACCGATAATGAGTTGTACTCGCGGGGTCAGACCCTAGATGATTGGCAACTGGATCAGGCCAAGATTGTGGCCTGCGATATTCTGCGAGACCATCCGGATCTATTAGACATTATTAGAAATCTTGAGCTGAAAAGCCTATGCGATCGTCACAAGGCTGCTCATTTGCCAGCTCACAAAACCCGCAACCGTGAACAACTGCTTCAATCAGTCAACGTCCTGGTGAGCTCCGGAAAGCTAGTTGCCGCAGAAGAGTTGCTTGAAGAAGAACTTGCTGAAAACGAAGATCCTGAGCTTCTAGATCTCTTAGGACGAGTCTACATACTACAGAACCGTCCAAAGCAGGCGGCGGCTTTGATGCAACAGGCTTTTCTGGCGAAAAGGCAACAGAGCGCCTTTCTTGATCTGTCTCCAGAAGTCGATGTCGTCTCAGAGAGGGATGATGAGACGATCACAGCTACTGATTTGGAATACATTACCGCTGATGCCAGTGTTTTTGTCGGGCTAGACCCCTTCCCCTGTTTGCGGGACGAAGTCTATGAAACGGTTATTTTGCCGGTTCCATTGTCAGTAACTGAGGATACGCGAGTTATTTCTGCCAATGAGCGCGAAACCTTATCCTTAGCTCGTGCATGTAAGCCTGTGGATGTGGCGTCAACGGCGCAGGGGCCCAAGACCTTAGTGAGCCATGCCCCCCACTTCAAAGTAGTCCCGTCACACTCAACACAGGTATCTGTAACGGTGGACGACGTTCTCTGTGAAGCAATCCCTCAACTGCCTCAGACACCTAAGGAAGCAATAATTGATTATCAGTGGCCTTCTGGTTCAGAGAGCTACTACAGCGATAGCCATATTCAAGAGTTGGTTGGTGGTATAGATTTTTGCGATCCACATGAATTCGCCCTCGATTTTGAAGGGTATCAAGTCAATCAGCCTGATAGTTATGAGCCTGAGGATGACTTCTTCGACAATGATGAGATATTGGTCGAGCAGGATGATCTCTATTTTGGTGTAGCTGATGAACTTGACATTCATGATGACCAAAATGACGACGAATTTGCGGCTTATGCCTTTGATCCCGACGACGTGTATGACAGCCAAGGTAGCTTCGATTCTGATACTGAGCTGTTTGATGAAAGACTTAGCCGTGAAGATCGAGCTCTGCAGAAAGCAGTAGAGCTGATTAGCCGAGCGGGCTGGTCATTATCGATGCTTCCCTTAGTTCAGCAGATTTTTGTGATGAACGGGTGGGGTGCCACTCGGCTAGCATTGGAGCGAGAAATTGACAAAGGTATGAGCCCAGATGAGCTGATCCTGGCTGCTCATGTGAAAGCACTTTGGGCTGAGAATGACTACTACTGGATTGCCTATGACAGGAACGGTTCAAGCAACTTGTCACAGTATGTTATGTCATGGCCGACAGCCTTGATGCTGATTCGAGCCTTTGAATCATTGCCGCAAATAGAGGAAATCGAGCAGTTCATCGAATCGTTGTTTGAGTACTGGTACGACAGGTCTAGCCTCCGTCGAGCATTCCGCTCGTTCAACCGTTTCCTCTGGTTTCGGATTTGTAACCTACCTGGCTGTTTACCCGCCAGTCTGCCATTCAACTTTTGCAGTCCTCATGAATTACCTGTCGAGGAGTACAGCGACCTTGGGATTAGTGATCTGCTGGTGATCGAACAGACAACCAAGCTACGTGCTTACGGTGTGTTTCAAACCAAACACCCCCAGGAACCTAGCTGCTATGCGAGTGACAAGCCCATTCCTGTAGATGCGTATTCAATGGCCACGCAAACGAGCAAGGAGATCCCAATCGATGTCTGATCAAAGTCTTACCCATGTTACCGGCTGCTGGGTTAGCCAACCCCTGCCCAGCGGCGAAAAGTACCGTTACGGCATGGTCAAGATGGCTCACGGAGACAGTGGCTCCCAATTGCAGGTGAGTTGGTTCATGCCTGAGCGCTCCCAAGGCATGGTTGACGCCAGCTTGGTTGGCTCTGGTTTCCAGAACGGCATGGATGTTCAGGATGCGACTCCCGGTACAGGTGTGCGCTCGCTGGGTATTGGCAGCATCATGCAGCAGCGTATCCTGGCGGGCTCTCAGCAAGTGCTGGTCGATTTTCCGGAGAGTGGAGAGCGGCACTGGTTGCCCTATCAGCACCTGCGCCAAGTGAAAGGCGCCAAGCACCGCTTTATCACAGCAGCCACAGGCAAGGAACTGGATGCAGAGCGTATGCGCTTGCGCATGCTCGCGCATGCCATCGAGACCTGGAACGAGAACACAGGGGCGCTCTCGCATCTGGATATCGAGCCCTTACCACACCAGATCAACTTGGTTCACCACATCTTGGCCTCAGGCAATTTCAACTGGCTGATTGCCGATGACGTGGGGCTCGGTAAAACCATCGAAACCGGCATGCTCTTGCATGCCTTGCATCAGCGTCGACAGATCAAGCGGGTTCTGCTGATAACTCCAGCTGGGCTGACCAAACAATG
Organism: Aeromonas allosaccharophila; assembly: GCF_000819685.1. Taxonomy (GTDB): domain Bacteria; phylum Pseudomonadota; class Gammaproteobacteria; order Enterobacterales; family Aeromonadaceae; genus Aeromonas; species Aeromonas allosaccharophila. Next base: position 128,898 of record NZ_CDBR01000017.1, read on the forward strand.
GCAGGAGGAGCTCTACGACAAGTTCAAGCTGGATGAGTTCGAGATCTACGGAGAAGACTTCTCCATCAACGAGCCGCGTCAGTGGAAGATGCATGACCACGTGATCGGCTCCATGGATCGCTTCAAGCAGGAAGATCACTTGGCAAGTCTGCTGCAGGCCGAGGATTGGGACCTGATCATTTTCGATGAAGGGCATCGCCTCAGTCGCCGCCAGTACGGGCAAAAGCTCGACAGTTCTGATCGTTACTCGTTGGCAGCCAGTCTGCGCGGAAAAACTGAGCATATGTTGCTGCTTAGTGCCACGCCTCACCAGGGCATGCAGGACAAGTTCATCGCCTTGCTCGAACTGTTGCGTCCCAAGCGTCGTCGCGAGCTGCTGATGCTCAACCTCAAACCGGAAATCCTCCATGACATGGTCTACCGCAACCACAAAGCGGATGTGACCGATGCTGAGGGTAACTTCATCTTCCAAGGGAAGATCACGCGCGCGATGAAAGTGCCTGCTAGCGAGGAATCACAGACTTTTGATAAGGGCCTGCAGGATTACTTACGCCGTGGTTACGCAGCTAGTGTGGAGATGGGGCGCACAGGTAACGCTATCGGCTTCGTGATGACGGTCTATCGCAAGCTGGCTGCATCCAGCTCGGCGGCAATCCTCAACGCGCTCTGCAATCGCCTGGCTCGCTTGGAAAAGAAACTCAACGGCGAGCATGGAACAGATGAGCCGGTCGACGAGCGCTACTTCGGCGAATGGGAAGAGCAGCTGGCAACAAACGCCAAGGAGTTCTTCGCCGGGGAAATTATGCTGCTAAATGATCTGATCGAGGAAGCTGAACAGCTCAAGCATAACGACCGCAAACTCCAGCTCTTCATCGATGAGGTCATCCGCAAGATTCTTGCAGCCAACCCCGTAGAAAAGGTGTTGATCTTCACCGAGTACCGCACGACACAAGATTACCTGTGCGAGACCTTGCGGTGTCATTTCGGCGCAGACAAAGTCGAGCTTATAAATGGCTCGATGGGGCATACTGAGCGCCGAGAGGCCATTACCCGATTTGAGGATCAAGGCCAGTTCTTGATCTCCACCGAGGCCGGTGGCGAAGGTATCAACCTGCAGCGACAATGCCATATCATGATTAACTTCGATCTACCCTGGAACCCCATGCGTCTAGTTCAGCGGATCGGTCGCCTCTATCGCTACGGCCAGAAGAAAAAGGTAGTGGTCTTCAACATCCACCAGCCTGACACCATGGATCAGCAGATCATCGACCTGTTGTACGACCGCATCGACTCTGTGGTTCATGACATGGCTGTGGTACAGAAAGATGAATTCAACGAGGGCCTGAAAGACGAGATCCTCGGGGAACTGGCTGAGCTCATTGATGTCGAGGATATCCTGCAGGCGGCCACACTGCAGGGGATCGAGCGCACTCGCGAGCGCATTGATGAAGCCCTGCACCAAGCGCATACAGCAATCGCCAAGCAGCGTGAACTGTTCGAGTATGCGGCCAGAAGTGATGCTAACGAGTTGCGTGATGAGCTGGAAATCACTCAAGAACACCTGCTCAGCTTCGTGCTGGGTATGTGTTATCAGCTAGGTATAGACGTCGTCGAACGCACCCACAAGAGCAAGCTGCTGCGTATCCGCTTGCCGGAGCTAGTGATGCGCGAGCTAGGCATGTCGTCCAAGGCGTCACCGCGTATGGATGTCACCCTGGATCGCGAGCTAGCGGCCCATCGGCCGGATACCCAAATGCTCGATCTCAACTCGCCACTCATGCAGTACCTGCTCAACAAGGCACGTGACTACGACTTTGGTGGCCTGGCTGCAGTGGTGCAGGGAGATGAGCTAGGTGAAGGAGCGCTGTTTGGTGCCATGCTGCGCTGGCAAGGATTGCAGGGAAAACGTATGCGCCAGGAGTTCGTGACCATTCAGGTCAATGAGGGGGGCGTGCAGTTGAATACCGAAGCCATTGGGCAGTGGCTGCTGCAGCCAGCGCAACCTGCCGAGCTAAAACCGATGTCAGAGCACTGCAAGGCGCTGTTTGCAGATGCTGAAAGTGCCGTCAATCAACGGCTCGCCAATGTCAGTAACCGCTACATAATTCCGGAAAACCTGCAATGGGCCAGCGCCGGCTGGACGATTTAAGGAATCTGTAGTGCATCTTATCAGTGCCACGTAAAGAGAAGGGGGAAGCAACCACTATGTTGTTTCCCCAATCGCTTTATTACACCAGCCAGATATTAATATATAAATCAATCAGTTATCATTTCATGGCTCGGCGCATCCTGCGTGATTTGCGCCATCCTTGCCTTGGCTCTGTTCAGTCTGTCTTGGAGCTGAAGTATGTCCTCGGGCTTGAACATCGCCCCCAGATCTAACCCCGGACACTCTTGCAGGATCACCCGCACCAGGCGGACGGTGCGTGTCGTCACCGGTACACACTGCCCGACCAGCTTGGCGCGTTTGGCGGACTTACAGTCATCAACACTGGTTGGGCAGCCATTGATGGTCAGCCATTCGGCCAGCTCATCGTACCCCATCGTTTTCGTCATACCGAAAGCGGACTGGGTATAAGCACGCAGGAAAACCCGCTTTAGGATGCCAAGCGAACCTTCATCCGTCACACGCATTGGCAATCCTTTTATCGACGTCTTGCAGACGAAGTAATCCTCCCAGCTCTCCCAGTCATTGAGGGTCTTCAGGCAGTTCGTTCGCCGCCAGTTATCGAATACCACCCGTTGCTCCATAGCGGCTGCTACCGTCGGCCAGGGGCGTGTATCAAAGCAGATGTGTTCGGTGCCTAGCACGCTCTGCATTGATGGCAGCATGGGTTGCCGCTTGAAGTCGAACTCAAGATTCAGGGTCTTTGACCTGCTCACTGAGACGAGATCGTGTTCATTGATCCACATTTCAGCAGTAGAGATTAAATGATCGCTCTCGACTTTTTGGCCGGGGGTTCGATTCAGATACAGGTCAAGCATGTACGCCTGATGCAGCTCCTTAGAGCAGGGGGGCTTAACCCCAGCCTTGGCCAGGATCTGGGGCTGACCCTCAACGCCTTCGGGGGTAAGTTGACCACGAGTCTTCATCGCGATGACCTGTTTAACCTGATGTTTTTGCTCCAGCATCCGAAAACCAGGGCCATCCAGTCGCTCGCCCAGTTCCTGAAAGCGGCGGCATATCGGGCCCGTCAGCACAAGTTCGTCATAGGTTGCATCGGTGAGGAAGCCATCCGTCGTGACGCTCACCACGGTTCGGTGAGCGGGGATGGAGGCCAAGACTTCCCCGAGTACGGCACGGATCAGACCGGTTGTATGCGCGGCAAAGAATGCGTTGGTGATGGCGGAGCGCTCAATGGGCTTGCTCAACCCACTGGATGTATCGAAGGCTGACTTGCCCCTCAGACCTTGCGCCAGCTTGCCATAGAGAGAGTTACCGATTTCTTTCCAAAGCAGCTCTTCGAATGACTTCTTCGCATACGATTGACGTTTTTCCCGAACCTGCGAGACAAAGGGCTCAAACAGGCGCTGTGTCGTATCTGCCCAAGGGATGATAAAACCTTGATGTATCTCAATTTGGCAACCCATGCGGAGTGCGACCTCGATCTCTGGTGCGGTACAGAAAGATTCACCAGTGAGGGGAAACAGCAGGCCAATTTCAGTACGCACCGGTAGACTGGGATAACGAGTCCCGTCTGGAAATCTTAATTTAACGCGAGCAAGACCAAAGACATGACCACAGAAGTCGGCTGTGTTCGTGGTCATTCGCCCTCGCTCATAATCAAGGGGTAAAAGGTCAACGAGCCCTGTGGTATAGGCTCCGCTGAGGTCAAAATCGTTGAAGAGCGATAGTGGGGTCGGGCCACCCCAAAAGCATTCATTCCGTCCACCGTGGTAGCAATCGATGGCAAGACTCTCGAATAGCTTTGCAGCAGGGGTCATCTCCCGAATCGTCTTGGTCACAGGTCTGGATGTATTCTTGTTCCATCCAGTTTGCACCACCTCATGGGTTCCAAATAGCTGATCCCGGTCTTGGCCCGTTTCGCGCAGATGTTTCAGGAACACCGATGTGGCACAGCCGCCAATCGTCTTTGGCAGGGATGAAAGCCCCAGTGTCTTAGCGAATTCATGGAGTCGTAGGCCATATTTGACCGCAATTTCGGCATCGCGCAGGGCATAAGCTTCAAAGGCTGCCTTGTTGCCGGCGAGTAGCTCATCCATGCGATCAATGGAGTGACCCGCAGGGAGAGACAATTTTGGTAAGCCAATGAGTTCACCAACGGCTGCTAGGCCAGCACAACCTGGGGTGTGCAGCATAGTGTCGACGAAGGTGATCAAGGTTTGTTGTGCTTTACGCTGCTTGTCTCGCAAAATCAGCGGGGCGGGTTTAGCTTGACGGTGCAAGACGTTCTCAAGATCGATGCCGTAGGCATTGTTTACTGACGCCACTGTTTGGCGAATGCCATTAAGCTGGGTTTTGAACTGCCAGAAGTCACCAAACGAGGCAAGGTCCGCTCGCAGGAAATGGGCATACACAAAGACATGTTTCGGCCACTCCGTGAGTAACCCTTTTTCCTTACATACCACTACGATGTGGCCGAGGAATTTATCGAAACACAGGCGATCAGATATCCGATTGGATGCGGGGTAAATGATATCTGAATGTTCTCCTTTCTCTGTCATAGCAAAGAACTGGTAGGAGAGAATGTCGTTACGCTTTGTCGCGGGGTTGTAAACGTATTCGCTGTCTATACCTATATGGAGCCTAGCCCCTTTTGCGGGAACCACTGTCTCTCCAGGCTTGAGATAATGCTGGGTGCGTAACCGCAGCGCCTTGTTGGTAGAATTCTCCTGTGCTGACAACAGGTAGCTGGGGATTTGCATGTCGTCAGCAATCGAGGACCCGTCTGCGCTAACCAGTTTGCCGTTGTTGAGTAAGGGGGGCTCCCAGATAGAAGCGAGAGCAGCCTCCAACGGCGATGTCGCCGTAGCAAACGGGTCGATTGCCTCATCAGTAGATGAGGGCGTGCTGGTATCGGCAGGCTTGGTGATTACTTTGCCTTCACGCATGACGTGGTCATAATCCATGTCGTACAGACCGAGGGGGATAGCCGAGTTGTTCATTTTGTCTGGCCTTAGAAATTGAAAAAGGGCCCTCTGGCCCTTCTGTTACAGTTGCTTGGCTGGATGTCTTAGATCAGCCGGGCTGTGATGGTGTCTAAGCAAGCGCTGCGTTCTTCTTCGGTCTTGAACACAAGCCAATGGGGTTGTACCTGCGGAGATTCATTGAACAGGCCGATGAGCAACGCCTCGTTCTTATCGATGGAAACAACACGATCAACCCATTCAATGTCGACGAAGCCGTTGGCGAGCACGAGCAGGTTGCTTTTGGTTTGGCGCTGAACTTGTTTACACAATTGGGTCATCTCCGTCAGCGCCTCTTCTTCCGTATCGAACTTCATAACAGCCACCGCCTGCTGTGGGTTATTACGTTGCCAGAGACTGAGGTAATAGGTGCCATCGTCACCCTGTGACGGCAGTATCAGGCTCCGTGTGAGGGCGCTGAGTTTTAACAAGTTGGTGCCACAACGCACGAACGAAGAAGTTTTGTTGGTTTGAGCTTGGGTAGTGCTTTGCATTGCCATAATGTTTACCTTCTTATCAGTTAGTAAGCCGAGAAAGTCGTTCATTTTCCCAGCGGATGACTTCCTGGATGGGGAAGCGGGTCTGCCGACCGATGGTTACAAACGGGGGTAACGTCTCAGGGGCGATGACCATCTGCTTGTCCACCCAGCTCTTGCTGACTCGCCACCGCTGGGCCAACTCGCTTCGAGTGATCATTTTGTCTTCGTCCATTGCTTCCTCTCGTTTGTGCTGTTCGTTCGACTGGATTGCAGTATTCAGAAGTTGAACCCCCGAAGCATTGACAACACATGCATTGCGGAATTTTGCGTGTTTTGGTTTCGAATGGGTCTTAATGGTGTTCCGCGCAACTCAACTGCAACACGCTGTGGGCAGTGGTATGTCTTCAGAGAGCCATTGCTGTTGAGCGGCATTGATATGAGGGAGTAAGTGGGTCGTGGTGCGTTGCTGATATCGCATCGCCATCTGTAGTGATGAGTGGTTCAGGGCCTGTGCAACCATGGCAATGTCACCCGTCTGTAGCATCAGTTCCGTGGCAAAAGTTCGGCGGAGATCATGAATGCAAAGGTCACTGATCCCTGCTGCAGCACAAATCCGCTGAAAGGCATGCCGTGGGTAGCTCATGTACCCTGAAGAGGATTGGGAGGAGGGGAAAAGGAACCTCTGTTTGTTGACCAGTAGTTGCTGTGTTTCGATGAGTCTGATGGCATGAGACGTCAGGGCCACTTGGTGAGGTAATCCATTCTTGGTCGTAGGCAGGATCAGGTAAGCCTCATCGAGGTACAAGTGGGCTTGTTCTATGGAGCACACCTCCCCAATTCGCATCCCTGTGTAGAGAGACAGTAATAACGACCGACTTGCTTCCGAGTTTTGGGCATAACATGCATCGATAAAACGTGAGCGTTCATCAAGGCTCAGGATCCGCTTGCGTTCATTATTTTCCTTGAGTTGCCGTAACCCATTCATCGGTGAGACAGAGAGGTATCCGTGCTCCACGGCCAAGGTCAGCATCCTCGACAGGGCAGACAAGATCTTGTTCACAGTGGCGGGCTTGAGGTGTTCAGCAAGTCGCCTTTGGAAGGCCAAAACGGTTTGGCGATCCAGTGTTTTTAGACGACGGCTTCCAAACTCCGGCAGGATGTGTTTTCTGACCTTGGACAGCTCTGACTGCGTATTGCGCTTATGCAGCTGCATATCGTCGAGGTAGGCGGTTTCAAAGATCTCTTGGAGGGTTTTGTTTTGTCCCAAGGGATACGTATTGCGGGCAAGTTTATGGAGCCTCGCATGCACCTCATCCCTGGCCTCTTGTATGGAGAGCTGCGGATAGGTGCCAATGGTCTCGAAGACCCGTTTGTAACGATGAGTTGTGTCGAAGACGAAAGACGTAGATAGAGCGTACCGGTACACGTATAGCTGCCTTACGTCAGCATCACGATATACCTGCTGCTTGCCATTGGCTGGCGGTGGTAAGGTCTCAAGTGCTCGTTTTGTCAGTTTCAGAGTAGTAATGGACATAGATCCTCCTTCAGAAAAAGGAGGATGCTAGGCCATAGAGGATGGTTACATCATTGACATCACATGCATTCAGGAAATGCCATTTTTGTTAAATAGCATTCTCATTACTTGTCGGCTCAGGCAGCAGTGGTCCATCTTTTCCGATAATCGTATTAAGCATACGCCGCATCACTCTAATTTCATGCCGGGTTTCAAGCTCGTCGAGTTTCGGTCTAGAAGAGAGGTCTATTGGCGCGGCACCATCACAAATAAAAACATCATCACAAATACTTATCAAAACAAGCAATAGGTTTTCTATAGTGTATGCAAAGGGTTTCTCTGGTGTACTGTATAGTGCGGAGACGTGAACCCAATTTCTTTCTAAATAATATATGACTAACTTGATGTGTAGGTTTCTCATGATGGTTCGAACGGAGCTGTTGGTTGTTGTTGTTCCTTGGAATCGCGCGTTCTTCATGTTTAAAATTGCATATGCATCAGGGGATTTAATCCAAGACCTGTGGTCTTTCAGTTCTTTGTCGGTTTCTGTCAGAACCTGGAAAGCTGCGATGCTAAAAACCGTTCCTATAAACCCTGCTCTATCAATTACGTAGGCAGTGGAAGTGTTTACATCTATCTTAGCTAGGGAAGGTGCGAATAA
>NZ_CDBR01000018.1 GCF_000819685.1 Aeromonas allosaccharophila
ACTCTGGGTATCAGCACCATTATTGAAGTAGTAAAGCTTTTGCCTGACGGCAATAGCGCCGTGGAACCACCTGATCCCATGCCGAACTCAGAAGTGAAACGCGGTAGCGCCGATGGTAGTGTGGCATTCGCCATGCGAGAGTAGGACACTGTCAGGCACCTATTTAGAAGAGGCCTCCCATTCGGGAGGCCTTTTTGCTTTGGAATTTTCCCTTCCGCGAGGTCATTTTTTAGTAAAAAAGCTGGGACGCCAATACGTTGCCCGATAATCTTGTCTGATGTTCTCGGGATCCATCGCCAAAGGAGTATGCATGGCCACGTTGAAGGAAATTGCGCAGGAGGCCGGGGTGTCCCAGGCTACTGTATCGCGAGTGCTCAATGAAGACCCTACGCTGAGCGTCAAGGAAGATACCCGACAGAAGATATTCGAGATTGCCGAGCGTCTGGAGTACAAGACCAGCAGCGCCCGCAAAGGGGTTCACAAGAGCAAGCTGCATTTTCTGGTTGTCTATGCCTACCCGCAGAGTACCGAGGTCAATGATCCCTACTATCTCGCCATCCGATATGGCATCGAGACCCAGTGTGCCCGCCTCAATATCGAGCTGACCCATTTCTATAACGGTGGGGAAGGTCGTGAATTCTCCGCCATTGACGGTATTCTGGTCGTCGGCCATTTGCCACCAGAGCGTCTTGCCATGCTGTGCGGCCTCTCAAACCACCTGGTGTTTGTGGATTGCCGCTCCCAGAAAGAGTTCGATTCTGTGGATGTGGATCTGGCACTGATCAGCCAGCAGGTGGTCGATTACTTTATCGAACAAGCGCACCGGCGTATCGGTTATATCGGTGGTCAGAATGAGGCACCGGACCTGCGTGAGCTGGCTTTTTTCGACTATGGCCAACGGTTGGGAGTCGTGCAGGAGAGGGACCTCTACTGCGGGGATTTCTCCAGCGCTTCTGGCTATCGGTTGGCAAAAGAGATGCTGGAGGGGGATTGGCCCAAGGCGTTGTTCATCGCCTCCGACTCCATCGCCATCGGGGTATTGAGGGCCATCCACGAGAAGGGATTGGCCATCCCCCAGCAGATTGAACTTATCAGCGTCAATGACATCCCCACCGCCAAGTTCACCTTCCCGCCCCTCTCCACTGTGCGGATCCACTCCGAGTTGATGGGCTCCCAGGGGATCAATCTGCTGGTCGAACGGCTGCGAGATCAGCGCTCTGTACCACTGCGAGTATTGGTGCCCAGTCGGCTAATCTTGCGTGGTACCACCCGGTAGTTTTAGTAAAACCTGCCTACCTGCAGCCGCCTCATCCTGATACGGGGCTGCCTGGCTCTTTATCCATGATTGGTCGGGTGTGCTGGTTAATACCACCCTTGGCGCAACCCTGAGCGGGGATATTCAGCTGGAGGTGCCTGGCGATCATCTTCTGGTCCGGTACCTGTCAGGACTGGGGTGATCCAGGCATGTTTAATTTCACTCTATCCACTGGTCGTTGCTCAATCTTGCGCCTCTTGGTTATCACGGTAAGCTGGAGGTTCGTTTTAGCGGGAGGTGCCAGACACCTCCTGTTGTGTTTCTTGTCCTCCCCAATCCTGACTGCCGTCACGGCAGCAGGATGCCCTTCTGATGGAGACCTTTCGTGCGTCTGGATCCCTTTACTGTTGTGCTGATTGCGGTGGTCACCCTGGCCTCCCTCTTTCCCTGCGAGGGGCAGGTGGCTGTCTGGTTCGGTCTGCTGACCAAGCTGGCGGTGGCGCTCCTGTTCTTCATGCATGGCGCCAAGCTGTCGCGCCAGAATCTGCTGGCGGGCCTGGGTCACTGGCGGCTTCATCTGGTGGTGATGCTCAGTACTTTCGTGCTGTTTCCGCTGCTGGGGCTGCTGCTCACCCCGCTGGTACCGAGCTGGCTGAGCCCGGCTATCTACCTTGGCTTCCTCTATCTCTGCGCTTTGCCAGCCACCGTGCAGTCGGCCATCGCTTTTACCTCGATGGCAGGGGGCAATGTGTCGGCGGCGGTGTGCAGCGCCTCGGCCTCCAGCATCCTCGGTATCTTTCTCTCGCCGGTGCTGGTGGGATTGATGATCCATGTGCAGGGAGAGGGGATCGACACCTGGCACTCCATTCAGGCGATCATGGTGCAGCTGATGCTGCCGTTTGTGGTGGGTCATCTGTCGCGGCCACTGATCGGCCGCTGGGTCGACAGCCACCGGCCGATGATCGGCAAGCTGGATCAGAGCTCCATCCTGCTGGTGGTCTACGTCGCCTTCAGCGAGGCGGTGGTGCAGGGGATCTGGCATCAAGTCGGCTGGTACGATCTGGCCAGCATCGTGCTGCTGAGCTGCGTCTTGCTGGCGCTGGTGCTCTGCTGGAACGTCTGGATCAGCCGTCGCCTCGGGTTCGACAAGGCGGACGAGATCACCATCGTCTTCTGCGGCTCGAAAAAGAGCCTCGCCAACGGGGTGCCGATGGCCAACGTCATGTTCCCGGCCGCCAGCGTCGGGGTCATGGTGCTGCCGCTGATGATCTTCCACCAGATCCAGCTGATGGTCTGCGCCGTGCTGGCGCGCCGCTATCACGAGCAGGGGCATTGATACTCGCGCCATTTTTGCTGCCATAACAAGAGGGAGGCCCGTTGGCCTCCCTCTTCTCATCTGTATGCCGACCGGCGGATTAGCGTTTGCGCCAGACGGTCAGCTGCGCCACCGTGTGCTGGTATTTGCGGGCGGTTTCGCGGATGACGAAAGGCACATCCCGCGGCGGGCAGTGCTCCTCGAACTCCGCCGCCAGCAGCCGTTGCAGCGCCTGATAGGTGGTGAGCGCCTCGCCATTTTCACGAATGCCGCCGAGCCAGTTGGCGGGCGGGGTATATTCCGCCAGCCAGGTGTAGGGGCTGGTGAGCACCAGCAGGCCACCGCTGCGCAGCCGGGGAGCTATGTCCCGCAGGAAACGGGCTGGCTCCCGCAGCCGGTCGATCAGGTTGGAGGCAAGCACCAGATCGTAGTGGTCATATTTGGGTTTGAGGTTGCAGGCATCCCCCTGACTGAAGTGGATGCGCTCAGCCTGACTCGCTCCCAGCCCGTGGCTCGACAGGCGCGCCTCGCAATACTCCACCAGTTCCCCCTCCAGCGGAATGGCGTAGCGGAAACTGTCCTGACTGGCGAGGGCCAGCGCCACATCGATGAAGCGGGCCGAGTAGTCGACTCCGTCTACATGCTGGAAGTGGCGGGCCAGTTCGAAGCTGGCGCGGCCGGTGGCACAGCCGATATCCAGCGCCCGCTGGTGGTTGCTGCACAGCTCGCCAGCAAGATCAGCAAGCGTCTTGGCGTAGTTGGCTACCCCGAAGTGGCTCGGGCCGTACTGGAAGTCGAGGTACTGAGCGACCAGCGTGTCGGTTTCATAGGGATTCACGATAACGGGTTCCTGATAACGGGAGACCAGATAGCGGAAACCCGCATGCTGGAAGAAGTGACGCCGGAAGGCGTAACGGGATGATTTGAGCGCTTCGTTGCCTGTGCTGATCCAGCTGCCGCCCTTGATCAGGGTGTGCTTGCCATCAAAGGTGGGGGTGGAGAAGTCGTCGTAGAGCGGGTGGATTTTAAAGCCGTCGAAGCCATCGATGGCGGTGCTGGTCCACTGCCAGACATTGCCCACCAGATCGAAGAACTCCCCTTGTGGGCAGGCATCCACCGGGCAGGAGGAGGCGAAGCGGGCCAGATTGATATTGCCCGGGGCCTCCGTCCAGTCCGGCTGATCGCCGGGTACCTGCTCACGCAGCAGTTGCCACTCTGCCTCGCTCGGCAGCTGGATGGGCAGTCCGGTCTGGGCCGCCTTCCAGCGACAGAAGGCGGCCGCTTCCAGCTGGTTTACCTCGACCGGCCAGTCCCATGGCATGGCGACCTGCTCGGTCATCAGCCGCAACTGCAGTTGCCCGGGCTTGGTGGGATCACCCACCCAGAAGGTGGGCATCTGCGCCTTGGCGTACTGACACCAGCTCCACCCCTCTTCATCCCACCACTGTTGCTGGCCATAGCCGCCCGCCTGTACGAAGGCGAGGTACTCGGCATTGCTCACCAGCATGCGGCTGGCCTGAAACGGGGCCAGCTCGATATGGCGCTCGCCATATTCGTTGTCCCAGCCGTAGGTGGCGTCCCGCTTGCCAAGGCGCACCTTGCCGCCGGCCATCGGCAGCAGGCTGTTGGCGGGCACCTGGTCAATACGTTGGCGTGCTTCGGTGCAGGCGGGCCAATAAGGCTGCGGTCGCACCCAGGCGAGCGGCAACTGGCGGATCAGCACGCTGGAGGTCTCGAGGTGGATGCGTTCGTGCTCTATCCCCATCAGGATCACCCAGGCCGGGCTTTGCCAGTCGATGGGCAGGGTGAGCGGCATCTGGCGAATGAAATCGCACACCAGCGAACGGACTTTGGCCCGATAGCTGCGCAGCTCGGTGACCTTGGGCCAGTCGTAGTGGGTCTCGTCCAGATCGTCCCAGCTCATCTCGTCCACCCCGATGGCGACCATGGCCTCGATGCGGGCATCCAGCCGCTGGTCGATCAGGCGCGCCGCCAGCAGCTTGTTGATAAAGAAGGCGGCGGTGTGCCCGTAGTAGAAGATGAGCGGGTGGCGCAGCGGGATCGCCTTGTTGAACCAGGCCCGCTCATCGGCCAGACAGTCGAACAGCGAGTCGTAGAGATCGAAGGTCTGGCAAAAGTAGCCAAGCAGCTCGCGCCGTTTCTGCTCGGGGTCGCTACCGGTCAGCAACGGGGTGCGAGTCGGTGCTGGCAGACCGACGGCAGTGGCATAGAGAGGGCTTGCTTGGGTCACGCTCTGACTCCTTGTTGGCAGTGAAGACTGACAAGACAGTGGTAATGACATTACCGCAATAGAGAGCTTGGTACGCACGAAGTACCACTATTGGCTCAACAGATCGGTACGGCAATCAAAAATTGCCACGGGCTGTCAGCATAGTGACCGGCAGGACGGCCCGCCAACCAGCCACAAACATACCCGTTCGAGGATGGTTGTTTTCACCAACATATGGTCTAAATGACTCTCTAAATACTGAGGTTGGTGCGGGAGAAAACGGTTATTTTCTTTTGAATCATGCAGTTGATTTTTTGGCGCACGCATTGCAGAGCATGAAAACCAATTGGCCCCGGATGGCCAATAGATAACGAGGAGAGTGGTGATGAAGTGGATGATGGTTGTCATGCTAGTGGCAGTGCTCAGTGGTTGCAACTGGCTGGACGAAACCCGGATCAGCGGTGCTGGCGCCGTGATCGAGCGCCAGCAACCGTTGGGCGAGAGGGTGACCCGGGTGTTGGCAGGCGTGCCTGCCACCCTCTATCTGGTGGCGGGCGAGCCGCGCGGCATCCTGATCAAGGGGCAGGAGAACCTGCTGCCCTATCTGGAGCTGACCGAGAGCGGCAACAAGCTGGAGATCGAGGTGAAGGAGGGTTATCGGCTCGACCCCACCGAACCGCTGGAGCTCACCATCACCCTGCCCGAGCTCCATGAATTGGCGCTGGCGGGCATTGCCAGTGGCGAGTTGAGCGGCTTCAAGGGGGATTCGCTGGTGCTGTCGGTGGCCGGGGTCGGTGACCTGACAGCCAGCGGGCTGGAGATGAACCGGTTGGAAGGCAATATTGCCGGTGCGGGCAGTCTGGATCTGGGGGAGGGATCGGCCAAAGCGCTCACGCTGAACATCGCCGGGTCGGGTGATATTCAGGGGGGCAATCTCAAGGGTCAGGAGGTCGAGGTCAATATCGCTGGCAGCGGAGATGTGGAGGTGCGGGCGCAGGATCTGCTCAAGGTCGGCATCGCGGGCTCGGGGTCGGTCAGCTATTGGGGCGATCCCCGACTGCGTAGCGAGATCGCCGGTTCCGGCGATGTGAGTCGTGTCGGCAGCTGATGCCAACCGATCACCACAACCCCCAACTGAAACAGGCCCGTTACGGGCCTGTGTTGATCAGAGATGGCGGGCGTGAAAGCGCAGGTGCGCCTCGATAAAGCTCGCCACGAAGTAGTAGCTGTGGTCATAGCCCTCGTGGCGGTTGAGCTCCAGCGGCCACCCCTTGCTGGCGGCCACCTCTGCCAACGCATCGATATGCAGCTGCTCGGCGAGGAAGGGATCATCCAGTCCCACATCCACCAGAGTCGGCAGCGGCGTGACCGGCTGGTGGCGCAGCAACTGGCAGGCATCCCACTCCTGCCACAACAGCGGATTGCTGCCGAGATAGGCACCGAGCGCCTTCTGGCCCCAGGGGCAGCGGCTCGGGTGGCAGATCGGGCTGAACGCCGAGACCGAGCGGTAGCGACCGGGCTCCCGCAACGCGGCGATCAGCGCACCGTGACCGCCCATGGAGTGGCCGCTGATGGCGCGCTTTGTCGAGACCGGGAAGTGGGTCTCTATCACCTCAGGCAGCTCGCGGGTGACATAGTCATACATCTGGTAGTGCGCCTGCCAGGGGCTCTGGCTGGCATTGACGTAAAAACCTGCCCCCATGCCGAGGTCATAACCGGAATCGTCTGCCACGCCGTCGCCGCGCGGGCTGGTGTCCGGTGCCACCAGCGCGATGCCGAGCTCGGCGGCAATGCGCTGGGCGCCTGCCTTCTGCATGAAGTTCTCATCGGTGCAGGTGAGGCCGCTGAGCCAGTAGAGTACGGGCACCTTCTGGCCGGTGAGGGCCTGAGGCGGCAGATAGATGGCAAAATTCATCTCGCAGCCGAGCACGCTGGCGTGGTGGCGATAGCGCTTGTGCCAGCCGCCGAAGCTCTTGTTGCTGCTGATAATCTCCAGATTCATCGAAGGACTCCTGTACCCCGCCCACGATGGCGGGCGGGGCGATCATGCTCAGTAGTGGATGACGGTGCGGATGCTCTTGCCTTGGTGCATCAGATCGAACGCCTCGTTGATCTGTTCCAGCGGCATGGTGTGGGTGATGAAGTCATCGAGGCGGAACTCACCCTGCATATAGCGCTGTACATAGCTCGGCAGTTCGCTGCGACCGCGAACCCCGCCGAAGGCACTGCCGCGCCAGACCCGACCTGTGACCAGCTGGAACGGACGGGTGCTGATCTCCTGACCCGCTCCGGCCACGCCGATGATGACCGACTCGCCCCAACCCTTGTGGCAGCACTCCAGCGCCGCACGCATCACCTTGACGTTGCCGATGCACTCGAAGGAGAAGTCGACGCCGCCATCGGTCAGCTCGACGATCACCTCCTGAATCGGTTTGTCGTAATCGTTCGGGTTGATGCAGTCGGTGGCACCCAGCTTGCGGGCCAGTTCGAACTTGCTCTCGTTGATGTCGATGGCGATGATGCGACCGGCCTTGGCCAGACGAGCACCGATCACCGCCGAGAGGCCGATGCCCCCCAGACCGAAGATGGCGACGCTCTCACCCTCTTTCACCTTGGCGGTGTTCATCACGGCGCCGATGCCGGTGGTGACGCCACAACCGAGCAGACAGACCTCTTCCAGCGGGGCGGCCGGGTCCACCTTGGCGATGGAGATCTCCGGTAGTACCGTGTATTCGCTGAAGGTGGAGGTGCCCATGTAGTGATAGATGGGCTGGCCATCTTTCGAGAAGCGGGTGGTGCCGTCCGGCATCAGCCCCTTGCCCTGGGTGGCGCGGATCTTCTGGCAGAGATTGGTCTTGCCGGATTTGCAGAACTTGCACTCGCCGCACTCGGGGGTGTAGAGCGGAATCACGTGATCCCCCACCTTGACGCTGGTGACCCCTTCGCCGACCGATTCGACGATGCCGCCCCCCTCGTGGCCGAGAATGCAGGGGAAGACCCCTTCCGGATCTTCACCGGAGAGGGTGAAGGCATCGGTGTGGCAGACGCCGGTCGCGACTATGCGCACCCGCACCTCGCCCGCTTGCGGTGGCATGACTTCCACCTCCTCGATGGAGAGGGGCTGACCCGGGCCCCAGGCGATGGCGGCTTTACACGTGATGCTTTGAACCTGTGCCATGAATGACATCCTTCTTGTTGAGCAGGGTGAACAGAGATGAGTTCGGACAGTCAGTGTAGTTTCCCGCCGATTTGGTGATAATGAGGGCAAATCTCAAATCACTTTTACACACAGGTAATAATGTTCGGTTGGGAAGGGATCTGTGAATTTGTCAGCGTGGCGGAGCAGGGGGGCTTTACCCCGGCGGCGCGCAAGCTGGGGGTGTCGGTGGCGCAAGTGAGCCGTCAGGTGGCACAGCTGGAAGATCGGCTGCAGGCCAAGCTGCTGCTGCGCACCACCCGTCAGGTGCGGCTCACCGAGCTTGGCGAGATCTACTATCGCCACTGTCGCCAGCTGCTGGACAACCTCTACGAGGCGGAGCTGGCGGTGGGGCGCCATCAGGCCGTGCCGCAAGGCACCCTGCGCATCACGGCCCCCGTCTCCTACGGCGAGAGCCGCATCGCCCCGCTGGTGAACGACTTTATGGTGCGCTTTCCCCAGCTGGAGGTGACCCTCAACCTCACCAACCAGCTGCTGGATCTGGTGCACGAGGGCTACGATCTGGCGCTGCGGCTCGGCCACCTCAAGGATTCGACGCTGGTGGCGCGCAAGCTGGCGCAGCGGGTGCCCTATGTCTGCGCCTCACCGGCCTACACCGCTCGCCACGGCATGCCCAACAGCCTCTCCGAGCTGACTCGCCACACCTGTCTGGTGGGCAACAGCGACGAGTGGCACTTCACCCTGGATGGCCGCCCCCACAGCGTGCGGGTGCGCGGCTTGCTGCAGTGCAACAGCGGCCACGCCCTGCTGGACGCGGCGCTCAAGGGGATCGGCATCATCCAGCTGCCGGACTACTACGTGAGCGACCATCTGGCCCGAGGGGAGCTGATCGAGTTGCTGCCTGAACTGCGGGCCCCGGCGGAGGGAATCTGGGCCCTCTATCCCCACAACCGCCACCTCTCCCCCAAGGTGCGGCTGCTGGTGGACTATCTGGCCGAGCGGCTGAGCGACCCTCACCAACCGGCGCTGGTGATGCCGATAGGCTAGGGCGCTTCCCACCCGTTGACTCCCCGGCGGCTGGCGGCAAACCCTCTGGCCGAAAAATGAAAAAAAGCCTGAACAGAACGACCTGTCCAGGCGTGATCCCCTCAGGGCTGAGGGACCTAGTGCACTACGGAAGTGTCTACCTGTGTTTTCGGGCGGGGCGCCAGCCAGATGGCAAACGCAGCCACGAAAAACAGCACGGCAATAATCATGAAGATCTTGTTGGTGGCCACCATCACGCTTTGGCCTTGCAGCAGCCACTCCAGGGTGCCTTTGCTCTGCTCCCCGGCACCTGCCATCTGCATCGCCTGGGTGGTGTCACCCGCGCGGTCGGTCAGTCCGGCCAGTTCGGCCCGCACATAGCGGGTCTCGCGCTCCCAGCCGGTGTTGACCATGGAGGTGGCCACCGCGCCGGAGAGCGTTCGGATAAAGTTCATCAAACCGGCGGCGGACTCCATTTCACGGGCGAGCACGCTGCCCAGCGCAATGCCGGTGAGCGGCACAAAGAACAGCGGCATGCCGATCCCCTGAAAGAACATGGGGAAGCTTATCTGCCAAAAGGTCATGTCCATGTTGGCGTGGCTGCGGTAGAGGGTCCAACCGCCCAGCCAGAGCACACCGATAAACACCATGGGCCGCGGATCGATCTTGGTCGCCAGATTGGCAATCAAGGGCGCCAGGAACACCGCCAGAATCCCCATCATGGCCGTTGAATAACCGGCGATGGTGGCGGTATAGCCCATGTAGATCTGCAGCCACAGCGGGGTCAGTACCGTGATGCCGAAAAAGGCACCAAAACCGAGTGACAGGGTCAGCATACTGGTGCGATAGCCCCGATGACGGAACACCCGCAAATCGACCACCGGGTTGCGCTCGGTCAGCTCCCAAATCAGGAAGGCGACAAAGCCGATGGCCGCGATGATCGCCAGGGTCACAATCCGGGTCGATTCGAACCAGTCGTGATCCTTGCCCTCATCGAGCATGATTTGCAGCGCCGCCACCCAGACGATCAGCAACACCAGTCCCACCTTGTCGATAGGCAACTTGAGGGTCTTTGATTCGAACGGTCGCAACAGCTTCCAGCACATCACCCCGGCCAGCAGGGCAAACGGCGCCTTCACATAGAAGATGTAGGGCCAGCTGTATTGGTCACACAGGATCCCGCCCAGAATCGGCCCCATGATCGGTGCGACCAGCGTGGTCATGCTCCAGATCCCGATCGCCGCGTGTGCCTTGTCCTTGGGGAAAATGCGTATCATCAGGGTCTGCGACAGTGGCATCAGCGGCCCCCCGCACAACCCGAGAAAGACCCGAAACAGCACCAGCATGTTCATGCTGGTGGCCATGCCGCACAGCAGCGAGAACAGACCAAACAGGATAAAGCAGGTAGCAAACACCCGGATCGGACCAAAGCGCGACGCCAACCAGCCGGTCAGCGGCACCGAGATCGCCTCGGCTACCGCATAAGAGGTGATGACGTAGGTGCCCTGGCTGGTCGAGGTGCCCAGACTACCGGCAATGTTGGAGACAGACACGTTGGCGATGGTGGTGTCGAGCACCGCCAGGAAGTTGGCCATCGCCAGGATGCCAGCGCCTAATGCCAGTTGTGCTCCGCGCAGCGGAGCCGGCTCAGCGACGTGTTGCATCACGTATCTCCTCAGCCCTGCTTGCGGTCATCGGTGTGGGTACGCTCGGCCAGTGCCGGACCGGGCGCCTCGACGCGGGTATCAATGGTGGCGATCATCGACAGCCCCACCTGCAACGGACGACTGGCAAGCTCGGTGGGATCGAGCTCGATACGAACCGGCAAACGCTGCACCACCTTAATCCAGTTACCGGTGGCATTCTGGGCCGGGATCATGGCAAACGCCGAGCCGGTGCCGCCGGAGAAGCCGCTCACCGTGCCGTGATAGACCACTTCGTTGCCATAGAGGTCAGCGGTGATCTCGACCGGCTGGCCGATCTTGACGCTACGCAGCTCCACCTCCTTGAAGTTGGCATCCACGTGCACGGTATGCAGGGGCACCACGCTCATCAACGGTGCGCCAATCTGTACGCGCTGACCCACCTGTACCTGACGCTTGGCGATCACACCATCGACGTTGGCAAAAATGCGGGTCCGTGACAGATCGACCCTGGCCTGCTCAAGACGGGCCTTGGCCAGCAGCACTTCCGGGTTGGTATCCACCGTGGTGTCCCGGA
This sequence comes from Aeromonas allosaccharophila, assembly GCF_000819685.1. Classification (GTDB taxonomy): domain Bacteria; phylum Pseudomonadota; class Gammaproteobacteria; order Enterobacterales; family Aeromonadaceae; genus Aeromonas; species Aeromonas allosaccharophila. The sequence continues at coordinate 11,204 of NZ_CDBR01000018.1, forward strand.
TCAGCGCCGCATTGGCCTTTTGCGAGCCGATGGTCGAGTGTACGTTGGCCACGCTTTGCGCCGAGGAGGCGCGCGCCGCGCTCAGATTGGCCTGGGCCTGAATCAATCCATTGCGGGCATTGGTCAGCTCTTCGCCCGATACCGAGCCGGAGGCCTGCAGGGCGGCACGACGGTCAAAATCCACCTTGGCCCGATCCAGATCAGCTTGAGCCGCCTGGAGTTGCGCCTGGGCTCGCAGTTGGTCGGCCTCGCGCGCCTTCACCTGCGCCGCCAGCCCTTCGTCATTGGCCTGGTAGCTGTGTACCCGCCGCTTGGCCAGCGCCAGGTCGGCCTCAGCCTGTGCCAATGCCAATTGGGCATCGGTGTCATCTATCTCGACCAGCAGGTCACCCTTACGGACATGCTGGGTATCGACCACCTGAATACGCTTGATGATCCCGCCCACCGCCGGAGTGACCTCGGCCAGCTCGACCGCGGTGTAGGCATTGTCGGTCGAGACATAATGCGAGCCGACGAAATACCAGTAAGCGCCATAACCACCGGCCGCGACCGCAACGGCGGCAGCCAGCCCGATAAAGCCACGACGCCGCCGGGCATTGGCCTCACGGGCATCAAACGTCTGCTCGGCAGCGGAGTCGGAGTGTTGAACTTGTTGCGACATACAATTGAATTTCCTGTCTTTTATCAAGAGTGGGCAACGCTGTAACCCGCACCCAGTGCGTGAACCAGCGAGACATCAATGGAGAGAGCGCGGGCCTGCATGTTGACCAGTACCTGACGGCTCTGCAGCAAGGCTGCCTCGGCACTGAGCACATCCAGGTAGGTAGACAACCCGCCCTTGTAGCGGTTATTGGCAATCCGGTAGGCATCTTCGGCCGCATCCACCGCAGTCCGGGACTGGATCAACCGTGCCTTGAGCGCATCCTGGCTGGTGACGGCATCGGCCACCTGCTGCATGGCCTGGGTCAGGGTCTGGTTATATTGCGCAACGGCTTCTTGATAGCGACCACGGGCACTGTCCAGCTGACCTTCCAGCTTGCCGCCGGTAAAGATCGGCAGATAGAGGGCTCCACCGACCCCCGCCGTTTGCGATCCGGACTCGAGCAGCTTGTCGAGCCCCATCGACTGGTTACCAAAGAAGGCTGACAACGAGACGTTCGGATAGAACAGGGTTTCTGCGACACCGACCTCCTGAGCGGCAGCTTCAACGCGCCAGCGGGCAGCGGTCACATCCGGTCTGTGCCCCAGCAAGTCGATACCGGCGCTGTCCGGCAAACCAAACACCGAGGTCATGGCCAGCGCCGGGCGCTGCAGAGCCAGTCCGCGATCCGGCCCCTTACCGAGCAGGGCGGCAATGGCATGGCTCTGCAGCACTATGGTCTCTTCCACTCCCAGCAACTCTTGCTCGGCACTCGCCTTGAGTGATTCGACCTGACGCACTGACCCCAGGGTTTCCAGACCGTTGTTGTAACGCTGCTGGAACAGGCTGACGGTCTCACTGCGGATCTTCAGCGCTTCTGCAGCTGTGTCGCGATTGGCGTACAAACGGGCCAGCTCGACATAAGACTGCATCAGGGCACTGACCAGCACCCGCTCGGCATCGGCCTGCTCCGCTTCGCTGGCAGCCAGCGTCGAGCGCGCGGCTTCCACCGTGGCCCGGTTCTTGCCCCAAAAGTCGAACTCATAACTGAAGTTCGCCATACCGCTGCCAAACGTGTTCCAGCCATGCGGTGGCAGTGAGCTGTAGTTGTAACTCACCCGCTGCCGGGTGACATCACCACTGACAGAGAGCTGCGGCATCTCACTGGCTCCGGCTTGTCTTGCCATCCCCTCGGCACTGCGCAGACGGGCCTGTGCGATGGCCAGAGACGGCGCATTGTGCAGTGCCTCCCGGATCAGCTGATCGAGCTGATTATCACGGTAACGCTGCCACCAGCTGGATTGAGGCCAGCTGTCCTGACGCGTCGCCAGCAAACTCTTGCTGTGCTCGAGGGTATCGGCGCTGGCAAGGGCCTCGCTGGGCAGATCAGGTTGATGGGCACAACCACTGAGCAGGGCAAACAGGGACCAACAACAGACTCGCCAACCCTGCGAATGGTTGTCTGCAACGTCACGAGAGAGGAATGACACATGTACTCCTGATAACTGAACTGTACGGTTTAGTTATAATTTGACAAAGCCTCTTCGTCAAGCAAAACTAGACTGATGAGTTCATTAATGAAGGTTTGCAATGAGAGTTAAAAGCGAAGAACGGCGACAGGCGATCCTCGATGTTGCCAGGGAAGCGTTTACCCAGCTTGGGTTTGAAAACACCACCATGTCGGAGATCGCCAACCGGACCGGTGGGTCCAAGGCCACGCTGTATAACTATTTCAGCTCGAAAGAAGAGCTGTTTGCCGCAGTGATCGACGAGTTTGGTCGGCAGCGGATTGCGGAAGCGTTCATGTCGATGAATCCGGCCAAGCCGGTGCGCGAAGAGATCACCCGTTTAGGCCTTCACTACCTGCGTTTTATCCTCAATCCGGACGTCATTGGCCTGCGCGCGGTGATTGTCCATGAGTCCGCCCGTACCAATATTGGCCGCGAATATTATCGCCTTGGGCCACAACGCGGCTGGCAATACATCAGTCAATATATTGAACAGCAATCTCGCAGTGGCCAACTCTGTGCTATCGAAAACAGCTGGGCGGCAGCCATGCACCTCAAAGGCTTGCTAGAGGTCGAGATGCTGGAGCCTCTCCTGCTCGGAGCAAGAGCATGTCCGGATGATAAGGAGATGGCAGAGGTCGTGGAGCGCGCCATTAACGTCTTTATGCTGGCTTACGGCCCGAGGTAAGTCGCAAGGCTGCACCGAATTCGCAGCCCTCTTTCCAGCCAATATCATCGCGCTCATAAGCCCTCGCGTCAGAATGGCCCGAACAAGCCCCTGATGTGAGGCGAAGCCGCGTTGGGCAAGAGCATCATCACCTCCCGTTTGGTCTGGCAGTGACCTTGCGGCATCACGCATCGCTTATCAAACGAGAATACGTTCTGTGTGAGCGGCTTTTTGATTGCCTGATTCAGCGATTCAGGATCACGTTATGGGGAAGGGGGATTACGTTGTATGGTGATACCACTTTGCTCGAACAATCCAGAACGATGCAGACATCCAAAAAAAACAAACCACTGAAAATCAGGGGTTTGTGAGTCATCTGAAACAGCGGTAAACGCCGAAAAACATCACTCGATGTTCTGGATCTGATTGTATAACTAACTGTAAATGGCTATAAAAATCATAGCCATGATGTGATTTTTCTTATTTTTTTAGAAAAAACTACCCAAAGTACTACCCAGACAATGGTCATAGCCCCCTGTTTATGCTGAACCATCCCGCGCTGGCTAAGTGGAGGTGGGAAAAGTGGGAAACCGGGAAAACTGGGCCTAGATATAAGGTTGCAATGGTTGGTGCTTATGTTTTGTCTCTGGCCAGGATTCGTTTCACTTGGTTGACTACAGAGTTAAACGCTGCGCTCTGGTGCTGAGCCCATCCAGAATCGAGTCCGCAATCTGGGCGGGAAATGTATCTGGTAACTGCTGACGGACGGCCGAGATCACTTCATCCAGACTACTGGCCATTTCGTTTAGGATCATTTCCATTTGAACCTTTTCAAATCCAACCGCTTTGGCAGTCTGATAGAAATGGCGAGGAAATATCTGCTCTATCGCATATTTCTTGCCCTTAGTCGCGGTCAGGCCCATGGCCAGCTTTGCATCGCGTGGGTGTAGACCTCGGCCGCCAAACACTGGATAGACAGATAGGATGTCGTAAAAAGGGGTCAGGCGAAAACGCCCTTCCGGTTCAATAAAGACCGAGAAGTTCTTTGCATGGCCATCGGTGGCCGCCAGCAGCCAGAACAGCACCTGAGATTTCATGAACAGGTAGCGATCCTGTTCTGGTGTCGCAGAGCCCAGCAAGGTTTTCATGATGTCAGTGATCCCCGGTCCTCCATGGCTCTCGTATTTCCGTGCTGACGGAACATTCAATACCTGACAGAAATCTTCTTGGGGAAGGCGCATGATCCAACTGCGATCGGCAGCGTAACGTCTGTCGAAGCGTTCCACAGCCAGTGCTTTGACCTGGCCAACCTGCATCATGAAGCAGTGAGGTACGGGTAGACCAAACTCCTTGGCAATCAGAGTGCAGATATATTCATTTTCTACGCTCTGGGAGAGGTCTATCGAGTAGGAGTGGCTTTCAATCTTGCCGATAGGGAGTTTGATAATGTGGGTTGTCGGCGTTGCGTTGAGTGGCAAGTACCAACGGCCATCGAGATAGAGCAGCGCAGTCTTTTCTTGCGCCCCAGCGATAGAGATCCGGAACTCCTCTTGCTCCCTGACCATCCCCAAAGGGATTCCTGATTTGTAGCTGGTCAGGATATGCTCGAGCTCGTCATCGGAAAGTGCCTTGTAGTCGATTCGCCTGACATCTGGAACATCGTGCCCTTCGGTAACCAGCTGTAATGCCCCTACGCTATCCTGGCCAATGCAACTTAGCAGATCGAAGGGCTGGGTTGATGCCGCTTGATAGCGTGCTACAACCCTGTTCCTCACCTCCGTATTATCTGGCAGCAGGTTGTCGAAGAAGTTATAGGCTTCATCGCCCCGGTAGGGCTGATGGCGCAATGGCATGGAGAGTGAGATGGGACGGCTGCCTGGTTGTGCTAACCATGACCCATGGTACTGAAACTGATGGGCGCCGCTGGTAGTTTTGGTGAATGTGCCTACCCGATAGCCGTTCATGTAGACAGCCAGATTGGCCATTACCACTCCTCCTTCCAGCCTGATATAGGGCTGTCGGATGACTCATTGCGGGGTTTGATATCCAGTGACAACTCGAGTGCTGCGAGGATCTTGAACAGGGTCTCCAGCTTGGTGGACTCAGGGTTGAGCTCGAAGCTGGATACAGTGTCTTGCCTAATCCCCACTTTCTCGGCCACTTTACCCTGGGAAAGCTTTTGCGAAAGCCTGGCATCCTTGATACAGGCGCTGAGCTGCTTGGCGCTGGTTACTTTCATGATTCGACTACCTGGTCGCGTGCGTTCTTTCAATTTACACGCTGTGACAGGTATATCAATGTTTACCTGTTATAGAGGGTAAATATCATTTACACGCCATAGGCGGTATTTAACATTTATCCCCTATAGCGGGTAAGAGAACAGCAAACAGGTAGATGATGTCGAAGTTTCAATCAATATGGGTAGCCAACCAGTCGAGACCTTGCTCTGCAAACGTGGACAGCTGGTCGCTGTGGCCTTGAGCAATGACGCTACGGATGATCTCGGGGTCAATATTCAGATAGTCGTGCACCAGCGCATTGCGAAGGCCACTAATCTTGCGCCAGCCGATCAAGGTGTCGGGGGATAGCTCACCACGCTGGGCCAGGATTTCGAATGCCTGATAGGCATCCTGTGGGGTATGACTTGCCAGCGTTTTGGCCCAGTGTTTTGCCACTCCAATACACGCTTCGATAGAAACCTGCAGGATTCGCTCGGCGGCGCGGTACTCCAGATTGGAAAGCGCATGCTGCGCCAGAATAGCCAAGATCTCTGACAGTTCGGCCTGATAGGCTGATGCGCAAAGCGCCGATATATAGGCGTTATCGCTCATCTCTGCACCTCCTCCTGCAAGCGTCGTCTCTCATCATGGCTATAGAGAGGACGATTGGCATCGATTACCGCAAAAGCCAGCGAGAGCGGGGCCTGATTGATATCGACGATCGAGAGTTTCCCTGCCGCCAGCCCCAGAGCTCGTTGCCACTCCAGCACCAGCAGTTCGGGCCGCAACCGGTTTTCCAGTGCAGCACCCAGGGGGCCGCTCTGTTTGACCGGATCAAAGGCCACCGCCAGATCCTAGTCGCTAGCGGGCCCAGCCGCCCCCCTGGCACGAGAGCCGTAAAGCCAAAGTACCTGCACTTGGAGGGGGGCTGCTGGCGAGGGCGATCAGCTGGTGAAGAACATCGCTGTCAGGTTTCATATTTGGTGCGGCCATTTGGTCGTTCGAGACAGAGTACTGGTTAGTATGGTGCCACATGGTTGGGCTTTTGTACGTAACGTCCAATGGGCTTCATCGAGCCAGCCAAAACAGGGGGGGGGAATCTGTCAGTCTATGGGGTGAGAATATCACCTCTAATCAGGTGGCCAAGTTCACTATGCCACTACAGTCGAATTGGGTCATGTGCAAACCCTCCGATGCCAGAAAGGCTCTTGATGCTGGCTGAGGGTTATGGTGAATCAGGTAACGATATGGCGCCAACATGGCTTGGGTAATATTGACTGGAGAATTTACGCAACTTTGCTCACATTTTTGTTCAGATGCGATTGAAGTATTCCATAACTGTTTAGACAATACGCCCAAGTAACCCATTTTTATGATGGCGTGTTACTGCGAAAGCAGGCAAGACCAAAATAGAAATGCTCTCCCGTAAAGGGGAGCGTCTCTGTTTTGGTCTTTTTTTTTGCCTCAATACCGAGGAACACTATGAACTATAAAGAAACAGCAGACAAAATCCTCCACTCTGTGGGCGGTGCGGAGAATATCCGTATGCTCACCCATTGCGCGACCCGGTTGCGCATGGAGTTCAATAACCGCGCAAAGGTTAACGATGCGCAGATTGGCGCTATCCCCGGGGTGATCAGCGTGGTCGAGAAAGGCGGCCAGTTCCAGATCGTTATCGGTAATGAGGTGCAGCAGGTTTATCGCCTGCTCAATAAAGCGTTGCCGGAGAAGCAAGGTCTGGCAGGCAGTGACAAAAACGCTAAACCGACCGGCATCGTAGCGCACATTATCAGTGTTATTTCGACCACCTTCACCCCAGTGATCCCGGCGATTACCGGCGCGGGGATGATTAAAGCGTTGCTGGCCATTCTCAAGCTCGCGGGGCTGATAAGTGAAGCTAGCTCAACCTATCAACTGCTCAATATTATTGCTGATGCTGCCTTCTTCTTCCTGCCGGTACTGCTGGCCTATGGGGCATCGCTGAAGTTTGAATGTAACCCGATTTTGGCGATGACCCTTGCCGGCGTGCTGCTGCATCCGGGCATCGGCCAGATGCTAGCGACCGGTAAAACGGTCGATTTTGTCGGTATCAACGTTCAGCTTTCCGACTACGCAGGGTCGGTTCTGCCAATCATTTTAACGGTGTGGCTAATGTCGTGGGTTGAGCGCTTTGCCGAAAAGGTTTCGCCATCGATTATTAAGTTTTTCGTCAAACCGATGCTGATTCTGCTGATCACCGCGCCGTTGGCACTGGTGGTTGTTGGCCCTGCGGGCATTTTGCTTAACGATCTGGTCGCTGCGGGCGCGGCCGCCATTGACAGCTACGCCAGCTGGTTAATCCCGATGCTGATGGGCACTCTGCAGCCCTTCCTGATTATTACCGGCACAGCCTGGGCAATGACGCCGATTGCTACCGGTCAGCTGAGTAAAAGCGGTTACGAGATGATTAACGGACCGGGGATGCTGGCATCAAACGTGGCGATGGGCGCAGCGACGCTGTGTGTGGCGTTAAAAACCAAAAATAGCAACCTGCGCCAACTGGCTTCTTCTTCGGGCTTTACCGCTCTGTTGGGGATCACCGAACCGGCGTTGTACGGGGTGCTGCTCAAGTTCCGCCGTGTGATGATTGCCGCAATGGTCGGCGGCGGCTGCGCCGGGATGTACGCCGGGTTTAGCGGTCTGGTGCGCTACGCGTTTGTCTCGCCTGGTTTGGCTGGGCTGCCAGCGTTTATCGGTGAAAATCCGATGAACATCGTCCATGCGCTGGTGACCTGCGCGATTTCCATCGTGGTGACCTTTTCCCTGACCTGGTTTATCGCTTTTAAAGATATCCCCGATGATCAAGAAGAGGTTGGCGAGATTCCGCCACCAGTCGTCAGCCCGAAAAGCGAGGGCGAGATTGCCGTTTTAAGCCCGCTACGCGGCCAGGTGGTGGCGCTAAGCGAAGTGAATGATGATGTATTTTCCGGCGGTCTGCTGGGCGAGGGCTTGGCGATCCATCCGCAGGAAGGGGTACTGCGTGCGCCATTTAGCGGCACAGTGATGATGTTTCTGCCCTCCTGCCACGCAGTTGGCCTGCAGAGCTCCAGCGGTCTTGAGCTACTGATCCATATCGGTATCGATACCGTCAATCTTAACGGCCAGCATTTTAGCTCGGCGCTGAAGGTGGGTGATAAGGTGGAGGCCGGACAAGAGCTGGTCCGCTTTGATATTCCCGCCATCGAGCAGGCCGGGTACGACCTGATTACTCCGGTGATTGTGGTCAACGGCGATGAGCAACATTCTCTGCGTCTGACCGCCGCCGCTCAGGTTGATTATGGCGAGCCGCTGATGGTGCAATCAGCTAAGGAGGTGCAAGCATGAACTATCAACAGCAGGCCCGATTCCCAGATGGTTTTCTGTGGGGCGCGTCCACTTCAGCCTATCAGTTTGAGGGTGCGTGGGATGAAGACGGTAAAGGACCCTCGGTGGTCGATATGCTCAGCCATCCGCCGGGAACGGCGGACTTCCGCATCGCCAGCGACCACTATCATCGCGTGGAGGAGGATGTCGAGCTGATGGCGCAAATGGGGCTGAAGGCTTACCGCTTTTCGGTGGCCTGGTCGCGGGTGATCCCGGACGGCGACGGTCCGGTGAATCCGGGCGGGCTGGCCTTTTACCACCGACTGATCGACGCCCTGACACGTTACGGGATAACGCCAATCGTTACGCTGTACCACTTCGACCTGCCCTGGGCGCTGGAGCTAAAAGGCGGCTGGCGGAACCGCAAAACAGGAGAGGCGTTCGTCCACTATGCCCGGCTGCTGTTCAGCGAGTTTGCCGATAAAGTCCCGCTATGGCTGACGATTAACGAGCAGAACACCATGATCCTGCATCCTGGGGCGATTGGTGTGCCCGCGGGTCGCGAACTACCGGACAAGAAGGCGCTGTACCAGCAAAATCACCATATGATGCTGGCCCAGGCGCAGATCTTCGCCCTGTGCCACCGCGAGTTTCCTAGACTACGTATTGGCCCTGCGATAAATACCATCTCGATGTACGCCGAAAGCTGTAAACCAGAGGACGCTATCGCCGCGCATAACTGGGAAACGCTACGCTGCTGGAGCTTTTTGGATATTGCGGCGCATGGTCGCTATAACGCCCTTGCGTGGGCTTACATGCAGGATCGCGGCCTCGCGCCGGCAGTTCAGCCAGAGGATGCGCTGATTTTGCAGCAGGGACGGCCGGACTTTATCGCCATTAACTACTACTCGACCGCTACCATTGCAGCCAGTCGGGGTGACGGTGGGGATGTTGCGCCCCGCGCGGGCGACCAGCAAATTATGCTGGGCGAAGAGGGGGTTTATCGCCCGGCGGAAAACCCGTGGGTCGGCAAAACCCCCTATGGCTGGGTGGTCGACCCGGTGGGGCTGCGCCTGACGCTGCGTAAAGTGTGCGAGCGCTACGGTCTGCCGATTCTGATTAGCGAAAACGGCATGGGGGCGCCGGATAAGCTGGAGCATGACGGGACGGTAAATGACGATTACCGTATCGCCTTCTTGCAGGCGCACATTGAGCAAATGCGGCTGGCGATTGCCGACGGCGTCGAGCTGATTGGCTACTGCCCATGGGCGGCGATTGACGTGGTCAGCACGCATCAGGGATACGCCAAGCGCTACGGCTTTATTTATGTCGATCGCGGCGAGGATGACCTGAAGAGTCTGCAAAGGATCCGCAAACGCAGTTTCTGGTGGTATAAGGATTTCATCGCGCAAAACGGCAACCACGACGAGTCTCAGAGATGATTGTTCAGAAGGTGCTCAATAATAGTCTGGTACTCTCTATGGATGACGATAACAGGGAGGTTATCGTCATGGGGAAAGGCATTGGTTTCAGCAGCAGGCCGGGGGATGAGATTACCCCGGAGAAGATTGAGAAGCTGTTCGTGATCCAGGCGCTTGGCGCGCACAGCGGCTATCTCGAAGCGCTCTCTGCTATTTCGGACGAGGTTATCGAAATGGCCGCGATGATTATTTCCCGCGCCAATATGCAGCTTGCCAGCAAGGTTCGCGAGCAGATTTTCTTTACCCTTGCTGACCATCTGACCTTTGCCATCGAACGCAGCCGCAAAGGGATCGCCATTCAAAACCGCCTGCTGCCGGAAGTCAGGCGCTTTTATCCGCAGCAGTTTCGCGCCGCCAGCGAGTCAGTGACGATTATTCGCCAGCAGTACGGTATTGAACTACCGGAAGAGGAAGCCGGAAATATCGCCTTTCATCTGGTAAACGGCCAGAGCGAGGGCGACAACGTGGCGCAGACCATGCAGTCGGTGAAAATGCTGAAGGATATTTTTAATCTCGTGCAGTATCACTTTAAGCAGCAGATAGACACAGAATCGATTAACTACTCGCGTTTTCTGGTCCATATGCAGTTTTTCCTCCAGCGTTTACAGGAGGGGGAATTGGACGGGGCGCGGGACAGTTTTCTGCTGGTGCAGGTGATTAAGGAGTATCCGGATGCTTACCGCTGCGCGCTGCTGATCCGCGATTACGTCAAAGCCCAGCTCGATATCACCCTCGGCGGGAACGAGCTGCTGTGGCTAACCGTCCATCTGGTGAGGATTGCCGGTCTTGATGTGTAAGTGAATGATGGTGGTTAGATCCCTAATGCCCCAAAAAAGTAATTGATGTTTCGGAATTATTATTTAGATGGACGTCTGAATTTAATATTTTTTCTGGTTATCTAAACCATGCATCCCTAGCTAATCCACGTAGTCTATATACACCACCCAAAGACCATCAAAAAGAGATCTTTTGGTGGCGTAGGCGTTGTTGAACAAACGCATATCTGCGCAGTTTCAATGATTAAAATCAGCAGAACTTTCTGTGCACCACCATAGCCGTGACACTGGAGTGCGGCTTCCAAGTGCGATGTTTAGGCCCGTGTCGCTTTTAGCCAGTGGAAAATTCTGTTATTCAACAACGCCGGTGGCGTAGTCCAACTAGAGTTTGTTTCTTCAGATCAACATGCTACCGAAAGGTCGTGTTTTGATCGTCATGTGGTGGTTCCAAAAAGGTATACCCCATAAAAACCACCTAATACCCTCTCGAAAATCATATTGAAACCACTTATATTGAACCAATAATTAGGAACCACTTTAAACAGACTGATGGGGGTTTCAATGTTCATACGAGCGTATTTACGTGCATCGACTGTGGAGCAGGATGCTGAGCGGGCACGAGAGCTACTGATTGGTTTTGCTGCAGAGCATGGCCATCAGATAGCCAGTTTCTATGTGGAGAATGAGTCTGGTGCGACGTTGGACAGGCCTGAGCTTATGCGGCTGATCCGCGACGCTGCAGATCGTGACATTGTGCTGGTAGAACAGATTGCTCGTCTGGCTCGTCTCAATCAGACGGATTGGCAAACATTGAAGCAGTTGCTAGCTCAGAAACAGCTCTCCATCGTTTCTCCGGAGCTTCCGACTTCCTGGGTGGCGTTACAGGGGGACAGCCGCTCCGAGCTCACCAGCGCCATCTTGCAGGCTGTAAATGGCATGCTGCTGGATATGCTGGCAGCCGTCGCTCGCAAAGACTACGAAGATCGCCGACGCAGGCAACAGCAGGGTATTGCCAAGGCTAGGGATGATGGGAAATATCGCGGTCGCCAGAAAGATGAAAAGAAGCGTCAGCACATCGCACAGTTGTTGAGCACCGGACACAGCTACTCGGTGATCCAGGAAATGTTGGGCTGCTCCCGCCATCTGATTTCGTGCGTGGCAAAAGAGGTCCATTCAGTAAAATAGCGGGTCATTTATCCGAGGCACCCATGCGACGCTTCTCGATATACAGCCACGCAGCAAAGGCGCCAAAGCCTATCAGGAATGAAAACAGGAGGATCAGGATGACGATGCTGTTCATGGTGATGGCCTCAGGTGTAGCGGATAAATGATGCAATCAGGTGATCGTGTGACCAAACTCCATATCACCATGGACTTCGCTCAGGGGAAAATCAACAACCAACTGAAAGTATTAAAGTTTGTCCGTTCGTGACAAATATGGCGGTGTGGAATCTCGCAGGATGTGGGGCCATGAAATGAGCCTTGTCATCCCCAGCCAATTCCCGTCCAGTTTCTTTCCACATAACTATCTATCTGGAAAAGTGGTGCGAATTTTCCACATAGTGGAATGCCAGTTCAGAACGAGTTATGTGGAATCCTGATCGAAGACTTCCTATCTATCTGGAAATTTCGTGCCGTTTTTCTCTCTGGAATATTGGTCATCTTGTTTGAAGGGATTATGGATCTTGGTGTGCTGGAATTGATGGGGGCGGATTCCTATCTATCTGGAATCTTGGCCTGTGCATTCAGCGGGAGCCAAGCCGTCTAACTGGCTATGGGACTAACTCAAGCGATGCCCTTCAACAAGTATTCACTACGACCTGGTTATGCCATTGCCAGACGTATCCTTGGCCAGAAGGTACGCTATCAAGAGCAGCCTCCCATGTTGCTTTATGAGTCTGAAATCAACAAAACTCGGCTGATTTTATGAGAGAATCTTGAGCAATATTGTCCCCGACCGGAAGTGTGCTCATGGCAGAGATCAACAAAGCAACCCTCACCGAAGCCGACATCATCTCGAAATACCTGTTGCCTGCTATCAAGGCTGCCGGGTGGGATGACCTGACCCAGGTCCGCCAAGAGGTGAAGCTGCGGGATGGCAAAGTGGTGGTGCGCGGCCAGATGGCGGCACGCAAGAAGGTCAAATCGGCCGATATCGTGCTCTATCACAAGATGGGCTTGCCACTGGCGGTGATCGAGGCCAAAGCCAACAAGCATGAGATTGGCAAGGGGATGCAGCAGGGGCTCGATTATGCCCGTCTGCTGGATGTGCCGTTCGTATTTGCCAGCAACGGCGATGGTTTCGTATTTCATGACAAGACCAATCCGGCCAAGCTGGAATCCGAGATCGCGCTGGAGGACTTCCCCAGCCCGGGCCAGCTTTGGGACAAACTCTGCACCTGGAAGGGTTACACCCAGGCACAGTTGCCTGTCATCAGTCAGGACTATTACTCGGATGGCAGCGGCAAATCTCCCCGCTATTACCAGCTGCAGGCCATCAACAAGACCGTAGAAGCCATCTCGAAAGATGAGGATCGGGTATTGCTGGTGATGGCCACCGGCACCGGCAAGACCTACACCGCATTCCAGATCATCTGGCGTTTGTGGAAGGCGGGCGCCAAGAAGCGCATCCTGTTTCTGGCCGATCGCAACATTCTGGTAGATCAAACCAAGATCAATGATTTTCAGCCCTTTGGCTCGGCCATGACCAAGGTCACCGGACGCACGATCGATCCTGCCTATGAGATCCACCTTGCCCTCTATCAGGCGCTCACCGGGCCGGAAGAGTCGCAGAAAGCCTTCAAGCAGGTCTCACCCTACTTCTTCGACCTGATCGTGGTGGATGAGTGCCATCGGGGCAGCGCCGCCGAAGTGAATCGCCCCCAGTTCCCTAGACACCTCACAGCCTTAAAATGAGGCAACTATTGGAGGTGTTATGACCCGTCAGCGTTATCCAGAAACATTCAAAATCGAAGCCGTTAAACAAATCACCGAGCGCGGACGGCCGGTGGCTGACGTTGCACGCGCCCTTGGGGTATCCAGCCACAGTCTGTATGCCTGGCTCAGGCAGTACGGTAAGCCTGCTGACCAGCAGCTCGAAGAGTCTGCCTTGCAAGCCGAGATCCGCCGCCTGAAAACTGAACTGCGCCAGATCACCGAGGAGCGCAACATCCTAAAGGAGGCCGCCGCGTACTTTGCCAGCGAGTCAAGGAAAGGTACGCGTTCATAACCTCCCGACTCGACCGGTACAGTGTCGTTACCCTGTGCCAGACCCTGGGGGTTCACCGAAGTGGCTTCTACGAGTGGTTGAAACAGCCCGCCT
>NZ_CDBR01000019.1 GCF_000819685.1 Aeromonas allosaccharophila
CCTTAACTGATCGGCATTAGGCCATGTGGCCTCCTTGTTATGTCGGACTGCAGGATTACTGTGTGACTTGCTGCACGCCGGTGACGCGCACTTCGACGCGGCGATCCGGTGCCAGGCAGGAGATCAGCTGAGCCTTGCCCTTGACGCTGTTGCACTGGGTGCCAGTGACCGGATTGGCTTCACCGCGACCTTCGATAGCAACCTTGCCAGCCGGCAGACCTTTGCCAACCAGGAAGTCGGCCACGGTACGAGCACGGGCTTCGGAGAGTTTCTGGTTGTAGGCATCAGAGCCGATACGGTCGGTGTAACCGACGACCACGGCACTGCCATCTTTCGGCTGAACGTCAACGATCTGCTGATACAGGGTGTTGAGCGCTGCGACACCTTCTGGCTTGAGGGTGGATTTGCCAAAGGCAAACAGCACGTCAGAGCTCAGGGCGAAGTTCTTGTCGACCAGTACCGGCTCGGGAACCGGTTCAGGGGCGGGGGCAGCAACCGGGGCTACATAGGAGGTGCGATTCGGGTGCATCACCAGCTCCAGGGTCGCGACGCTCATGTCGCTCTCCCAGGTTTTCTGCTCGTCACCCAGACTCCACAGGTAGCGGTAGCGGGCTTGCACATCGATAAGGTCGGAGACCTTGGCGGTCAGGCCCAGACCGGCCAGCGGCGCAGTGCCGTTGTCGCTGTTGCCATTGCCGTTGACGTGATTGAAGTAGGCACCACCTTCAGCAAACACCGAGAAGATGTCGCCCAGCGGCAGGCGGGCGATACCGGACAGGGTTGCACCCTGGGTCTTGAAATCGCTGCCGTCAACGCCCGCTTTACCGGCGTAGAGGTAGCCCAGTTCGGCTGAGTAGTAGTCGTTGAAGTTGTAACCGCCGAACATGCTCAGTGCGGTGGCATCTTTGTCTGTATCCAGACCTTGTACATCGTCAAGGTTATGAGCATATGCCCAACCTGCACCGATACCACCATACCAGCCATCGCCAGCAGCCTGAGCCGTGGTGCCAGCGGCGGCCAGCGCCAGAGCAATCAGGGTCGGAGCCATTTTGAGTTTCATCGGTTTATCCTCGTTGTGTTAGCCCGGGTCGGGCAATGCACTTGTTTTTATTGCTGCGAAAAATCGCCAGCAAAGTGGATAGCGAAGGCTTTGGACTCTCATGATGCAGTGGCGTCATGGACAACAGACCGGACAAGAAGCGCTTTTTAGTGCTTATCCAATACCTTACAGGCGCAACTACTTTATGCTTTCGGGGCGGGGCAGGCAAGCGCAGGGAGGGGGAACTGAGGGATGCAAGCGAGAATGAGACAAACAAAAAGGGATGCCGCAGCATCCCTTTTTTTCGCACTATCTGAACGAGGTCAGATTATTGCTGAACTTCTTGTACGCCAGATACGCGAACTTCTACGCGACGATCCGGAGCCAGGCAGGAGATCAGCTGAGCTTTAGCGGTTACGCCGTTGCACTTGGTGCCGGTAACCGGGTTGGCTTCGCCACGACCTTCAATGGCAACCTTGCTGGCAGCCATACCTTTGCTCACCAGGAAGTTGGCAACGGTACGGGCACGGGCTTCAGACAGCTTCTGGTTGTAAGCGTCGGAACCGATACGGTCGGTGTAACCAACAACAACAGCGTTGCCATCTTTCGGCTGGAATTCAACGATTTGCTGATACAGACCGTTCAGGGCCGCAACGCCTTCCGGCTTCAGGGTGTCTTTGCCAAAGGCAAACAGCACGTCTGAGTTCAGGGCGAAGTTCTTCTCTACCACTTGCGGAGCAGGAGCAGGGGCTTCTTCAACAACCGGAGCAGCTACCGGAGCTACATAGGAAGTACGGAACGGGTGGTATACCGCTTCCAGAGTAGCAACGCTCTGGTTGGACTTGTAACGGTCACCGTTGTCGGCGTGCAGGTCAGCTACGTCCCACATGTAGCGGTAGCGAGCTTGCAGATCCAGCGCGTCACTTACTTTGTAAGTCACACCGGCACCGGCCAGCGGGGAAACTTTAGTGTCGCTTACACCCAGACCGTCGGTGTGAGCCCAGTAGGCGCCGCCTTCAGCGAACAGGGAGAAGTCGTTGCCAACCGGCAGACGAGCGATACCGGACAGGGTGGCACCCTGGTTTTCGTAACGGTTGCCGTCGGTGTTACCACGACCGGCATACTGGTAACCGAATTCGGTACCGAAGTTTTCGGTGAAGTTGTAACCAACGAAGGCGTTGGCTGCAGCTGCATCTTCTTGACCTACGTTGGTGCTTTCGATCTTGTTCAGACCGTTGAAGTGAGCAGCACCGACACCGGCACCGAAGTAGATGTCGTCAGCGGCGTGAGCAGCGGTAGCACCCAGAGCAGCCATGGCGATGGCGATCATGGAAGGAGCCATTTTCATCATAAAAAAATCCTCGTTGAGATCGCACGTTATTCACGTGCTTCACACTTTTTAATTTATGTAAGCTGCAGGCTCCGCCGTACGGCTGGCGTCGAGTCTGGCAGATGACCCGGCAGAACCGGGTTGCACACTCTCCTGGTGTGTCGAGTGCGCTGGCATGGCACGCAATGCGTGAGAAACCACTGCCAGGCAACTGATGTCATTCCGATGACGAGGCGCACTCTATGCCGATTTTAAAACATGATCAAGCTCACAAATGAGCCTTATGGCAAATTGTGTCGTGTCGTTAAATGGCTGTTTATCCAGATTAATTAGTGATCCAGATAGGCCCTGTGCAGTTTCTTTTCAAGTTTCATATAGGCCTGAACCCAGTCGGAATGCGGGTTGGCAGGATGTGCTCTGGCAGCAAAGACCGCGAGGTAATCTGCCTCGCTTGCACACTGCAGCAGGGGGGTAAATGTCATCAAGAAATGTCGGGCCAGATAGGGGTCAAGGGGCCAGATATTGAGGATGGCCCGCGCCACAGGCTGAACCGCAGCTGAACAGATGAAATGGCTGTGTCCGGTGTCCAGCCAGTCAGCCATCTCGCACATGCCGGATTCGGGTACCAGACCGCCATCACCCGGGGTCGTTGCCAGGGTAATGCTCTGCCCGTTTACCGTGATGAGCTGTTCATTGTTATGCAGGGTGCCGTCGTGGCTGCGCAGGGCCAGGCCCGCAGCTTCCTGTTCAAGAAACAGGCTGCAGCTGTCCGGCAGGGCGGCCAGGATCTCGCTGGCATGGTTGTGCATCGATGCCGGAAGCCAGAATGCTTCGGCGCGATATTGTTCACCTTGCAGACGCTGTTGTGCCAGTTCTGCAGGGCTGGATACGGGGTGCAGGCGAGAGATAATGCCGGGAAACGCCATACTTATTCCTCTTATTGGGTAGCTGGCGAATTATACGAGTTATTCTGGCGGCAACAATAAAGGTTTCTTTTCGAGACTGTTTACCTGAGACGGCTGAGCGATTACCATCCCCGATGAAAGTAAGGGTTGTCGCCGAAAGGCGCTCATAAAGATAGAGGCTCGACCATAACGAGTCCGTACAAAACTGATACACTTGACTACGAGTCGTCGCGAAAAATAAAGGCGGAGTAAATCCGCCGAACGGAGTATGGAACATTATGAATTCAAATATCGTCACTGTTGGCAAGAAGATCCGTCAGATCCGTGAAGCGGTCGGTTTGAGCCGTCCGAAGTTTGCAGATTTGCTCGGTGTTCCTCCCACCACACTGAAAAACTACGAGCTGGGCTATCGTGAAGTCGGGGGCGCCTTCCTGGTTGCCCTGGCGCACCACCCGGATCTGCACAAGTTCACCCTCTGGCTGCTGGCAGACAAAAAAGTCGCCGAAATCGGTCAGATTGGACCGGATGATCTCGCCAAGGTGTGATCATCGATGTGAATAGAAATGCCGCCTTCGGGCGGTATTTTTTTGCCTGCAAATCAGAGCCCTGATTGCCGCTTTTTTCTTATCTGTGCTCTATATAGGGCTTTTGCTCAAAACATCTTGGCAAACCACCATAAACCTCAGAAAATTCCGACCCTCAAAACCCGGTTCATCTCGCATGATGCGAAATAAGTGATACAAGCATGAGTCAAACACCCCCCAAGGCCCGCGACGGCTTTACCAGTAAGTTCGGCGTCCTTGCCGCCACCCTTGGTTCAGCCGTCGGCCTCGGCAATATCTGGAAATTCCCCTACCTGACCGGTGAAAACGGTGGTGCCGGCTTTTTGCTGGTCTATGTGATCGCCACCCTGCTGGTCGGTTTGCCGGTGATGATTTCCGAGATCATGCTGGGCCGCAAAAGCAAAACCGATGCGGTCACCACCCTGAGCAATCTCGCTCCGAAAGGGCAACCCTGGTGGCTGATTGCGGTGATGGGGGTGCTGGCGGCCTTCCTGATCATGTCCTTCTACTCGGAAGTGGCGGCCTGGGTGTTTGCCTATATCTTCAAGGCGATCGACGGCTCCATTCTCTCCACCGATCCCGAGGTGACCGGTGCGGCATTTGGCGCGCTGATCAGCAACCCGCTGCAGAGCCTGCTGTGGCAGTGGCTGGTGCTGGCCCTGATGGGGGGCATCCTGCTGATGGGGGTCTCAAAGGGGATCGAAGCGGTCACCAAGAAGCTGATGCCGGTGCTCTTTATCCTGCTGCTGGTGATCGGTATCCGCAGTCTGACGTTGCCTGGGGCGAGTGAAGGTCTCTCCTTCCTCTTCTCGCCAGATTTCTCCAAGATCACCGGGGCCGTGGTGCTGACCGCCATGGGGCTGGCCTTCTTCAAGCTCTCCATCGGTATGGGCTGCATGATGACCTACGGCAGCTACTTCCGTGATGACCAGAACATTCCGCTCACCGCATTTCGGGTGATGTGCGCCGACCTGTTCGTCTCCATGCTGGCCGGTATCGCCATCTTCCCGGCGGTGTTTGCCTTCGGGTTCGAGCCGACCGCCGGTCCTTCGCTGCTGTTCATCACCATTCCGGCAGTGTTTGCCAGCATCCCGTTTGGCCATGTTTTCATGGTGCTCTTCTTCGTGCTGTCGGCCATCGCGGCCACCGGTGCCATGCTCTCCATTCTGGAAGTGCCGGTCTCGGTGCTCTCCGAGCGCTTCAAGATGAGCCGCCCCAAGGCGACCCTGATCAACCTGCTGGTGCTGGGGGCTGTGGGTTCCACCTGCGCGCTCTCCAACAGCGCCATGGCGGATGTGCAGATTGCGGGCAAGACCTTCTTCGATCTGTTCGACTACCTCTCCTCCAACATCCTGATGCCGCTCGGCGGTATCTTCCTCTGCCTGTTTGTAGGCTGGGTATGGGGCGAGGAGAAGATGCGCGATGCCCTGACCAATGGCGGCGAGCTGGTTCTGCCCATTCTCAAGCCACTGTTCTTCATCATCCGCTATGTCTCACCGCTGCTGATCCTGATCGTGATGCTCAAGGGGCTGGGGCTGTTCTAAGCCGAGGGTTTTGTGATAGCAAAAGAGCGCCGCAAGGCGCTCTTTTTGTTGGTGTCGGCAACGATGGCGGAGTTACAACAAGCCAAGACGAGACAGTTCATCCTTGAGTTGATCGAGGTTGCGCTCGACGCAGGCTTCCCCCTCGTTGATGGCGTCGCTGGCGCGATGAAAATCCATAATGGAGAAGCTGCCAAGGCGCGGGCAGAGCTGGATTTGCGGCGGATCGCCCGCCATCCGGGCGCGGGTAATGCGCTCCTGCATGATGTTGATGGAGCCGCTCATCACGCTCCACAGACCCGGGGTGGCAGGCGCGGATTCACCGCGATTGAGCCACTGGCTGAGCAGGCCCATGCTGCCCGGTTGATCCGGCTCGTCGGTCCAGGGCTGGTGCAAGTCGGTATTGAGGTTGACGGCGATCACCACCTCGGCCCCCATGGCGCGGGCCAGCGAGATGGGCACCGGATTGACCACGGCGCCATCGACCAGCCAGCGATCGTTGACCCGGGTCGGCGTGAGGATCCCCGGCATGCCACAGGAAGCGCGCACCGACTGGCGCAGCGGCCCCTGTTGCAGCCAGATTTCGCGGCCGGTATCGAGTTCGGTGGCGACACAGGCGAAGGGGATGGGCAGGCTCTCCAGCTCAGGATTGCCCAGGTGGTTGGCGGCGAGGCCAAACACCTTCTCGCCACGAAACAGACCGCCGGAGAGGGCCGGGTCGAGCAGGCTGACCACCTGCAGGCGGGTAAAGCCGCGCACCCACGACTCCAGCCGGTCCAGCTCACCGGCGGCATAGGCGGCGCCAACAAAGCTGCCGATGGAGCAGCCGGCGATGAGGTCGGGCTTGATGCCCAGTCGTTCAAGGGCGCGGATGACGCCGATATGGGCCCATCCTCTGGCGGCACCGCTCCCGAGAGCGAGCCCTACGCGGGGTTTACGTGGCACGACGTTCCTCCAAAAAGGGGTTGGAGCGACCAGCTTACTCCGCAAGTCCGGATGCGTCACCCTGCCATCTTTCGCTGCGGTTGCGCCCGTTGGCTTTGGCCTGATAGAGCGCCACATCGGCACGGCGCACCGCTTCATGGAGCGGGATACCCGCCTCGTGGGGGTGATAGCCGAGGCTGATGGTGACCACCAGATCGGGCTCGATAGCGGTCCAGTGATGATCGGCTACGGCGAGTCGGATTTGCTCTGCCAGCTCGCCGAGGCGGGAGGCATCACTGTGGCCAATCAGCAGCAGAAACTCCTCGCCACCCCAGCGGATTAATTTGTCCGACGGGCCGAGCTGCTGCTGGCAGAGCTGCACCAGCCGGATCAGCACCATATCGCCAACGGCATGGCCGAAGGTGTCGTTGACCCGTTTGAAGTGATCCGCATCGAACATCAGGATCCCGGCTTGCAGTCGCGCCAGCTCGCCCCCTTGCTCCAGGCGCTCCAGATAGTGGCGATTGAAAGCGCCGGTGAGGGCATCGTGACAGGAGAGGTAGTTGAGTCGCAGGTTGAGACGGTGGGACCTCAGGTTGGAGAGGGCCGCCAGCAGCATAAAGAGGATGGCGAGCAGGGTCGGTGCGGATTGGCAGAGCATGGCCCACGCCAGCGGTAGCAGAGTGACGTTGTGTACCAGTCGCAACGGGGTATCGGGGATCGCCATCGTCAGTTGCAATCGCCCCTGTCGCCAGCGGTACTCACCGGTGGGCGCGGGGTCTTGCGGGATCACCGGTTGGCGCGCACTGCTGGCCAGCACCTGATGATACTGATTGAGCAGCAGATACTCCCCCAACGCCGGCGTCAGCTGATTGAGCTGCTGTTGCAGGCGGGCGAGCAGCACATCCATGCTGATCATCCCCACCAGGGTGCCGTCCTTGTAGAGGGGTTGCGACATGGTGATCATGGTGCCGAGTCCGAGAAAGTCTTCATAAGGGCGGGAGAGAACCGTCCCCTTGTCCGGCGTGCGGGTCGTCAGCGCATCTTGCCAGAAGTACTTCTGGTAAAGGGCAGGGTAGAAGCGAAACCGGCTGGAGGGCTGCCAGGGGTAGAGGTAGATAAAGTTGTCCACCCCGATGAAGTAGACCCAGGCGATCTCCTTGGCCAGATGTTCGCTGGCGGTGGCCAGCAGCGGGGAGAGACTCAGGGCCAGATGTATGCGCGCCTCCCGCTCGCTGCCCGGTGGCGGCAGTGGCCCCGCTCCGGTGAGGTTGCCTGCCAGCCCTGCGGGCAGGGTTGCGGGGAGCGTGTCCAGTGCCAGCCCATCCGGCAGTGCCTCGATGTGGCCATAGAGTTGGCGGGTCAGCACCGATTGGGGGTCGCTGCGCAGTCGCTCCTCGGCCTGACCGCGCATCGCCTCCAGAAAGACCTCAATCTGCTTGAACTGATCCCGCAGGTAGATGGCGCTGTTGAGGGTATCGCTCTGGTAGAGGCGTTCTATCTGTTTCAGGCTTTGCCGCAGGGTCAGACCAACCAGCAGAATGACCAGAGCAAACAGCAGCCAGGTCAGGCGGGTGAGAAAAGGGGTGGCTGACACATTGGGCATAGGCAACGATCGGGCATGGAAAAGAGAGTGTCGTGAGTGTAAGCGAAGAGGGTGGGAAAAGAATCGAACCATGCCAAATGGAGTGATCTTGCCCCCTTCCTGTTACGTTTTGTCACATTTATACATAGTCACGGCATAGTCTGGGGCTAAAATGGCCCCAATCTGGTTTTTCTTTCTCACTCTTCATGGACTGTTCGATGAAAATGCGTATCTGGCTCGGCTTGGGCCTTCTTCTAATCGTGGGTGCCGGCGTCTGGGCGCTGCGTCACAGCGAACCCGCCGCCAAAGCACCGACCAGACAGGTCAATATCCGCACTCAAACCGTCAAACAGAGTCTGGCCGAGCCGACCCTCAAGCTGGTGGGCAAGCTGGCAGCCAATCGCTCCGTCATCATCAGCCCCGAAGTGACCGGCCGCATCGTCAAAATTGCGGTGCAGTCGGGCCAGAGCGTGGCGAAGGGGGAGACCCTGATCGCGCTGGATGCGGGCAAACAGCAGGCTGAGCTGGCCGAGCAGAGCGCCAGTCTGCGCGACGAGAACCGCAAGCTGGGGGATATGCGCAAGCTGGTGGCCCGTGGCGCCGTGACCCAATCCGAGCTGGAGGGGCAGGAGGCCACCGTGGCCCAGGTGCAGGCGCGCCTCGATGCCGCCCGTTACGAGCTCTCCCTGCGTACCTTGCAGGCACCCTTTGCCGGTACCGTGAGCCTGATTGACTTGAGCGAAGGGGCACTGGTCAACAGCGGCGATACCTTGCTGCATCTGGATGAACTCGACAAACTGCGCCTCGATCTGGCGGTGCCGGAGCGTTACCTCTCCCTGCTGCGCCCGGGCATGGCGGTCACCGCCACCAGTACTGCCTGGCCGGATCAGCAATTCAACGGCACCCTGACCACCCTCGACAGCCGCGTCTCCAACGATACCCAGAACATCAAGGCGCGGGTGATGATCCCCAATGGCAACGGCCAGTTGCGCCCGGGCATGTTGCTCAATGTGGAGCTGGCGCTGCCGGCCCAGCAGCTCACCCTGATCCCTGCCCAGTCGGTGGAGTACGCCGGTGAGCAGCGCTTTGTTTACCGTCTCGAGGCCGATGGCCGGGTCAAGCGGGTGCCAGTGGTACTCGGCGAGACCGAAGGGGAGACCGTCTGGGTCACAGAGGGGCTGAAGGTCGGCGATCGCATCGTGGTCGAGGGGCTGGTCAATCTGCGTGATGGGGTGCAGGTGCGTGATCTGGCCGAGGTGAATGGCTGATGTGGCTCTCCGATATCTCAGTACGCCGCCCGCTGGTGGCGGTGGTGCTCAGCGCCCTGCTCACCGTGTTTGGTCTGGTCGCCTTCAGCAAATTGACAGTGCGGGAGATGCCCGATGTGCAGATCCCGTCGGTCTCCATCAGCACCACCTATGAGGGGGCTGCCCCCTCGGTGATGGAGAGTCAGGTCACCAAGCCCATCGAGGATCAGCTCTCCGGCATCAGCGGCATCAAGAACATCAACTCCATGACTCGCAAGGGGCGCTCGATGATCACCGTCGAGTTCAAGCTCGGCTGGAACATGGTGGAGGGGATCTCCGATGTGCGCGATGCGCTCTCCCGCGCGCGGCCACGGCTGCCCGATGAGGTGGACGAGCCGCTGGTGACCAAGGACAGCGGCAACGGCGATGTGGCGATCTGGCTCAACTTCAGCAGCAGCCAGATGGATCGCACCGCCATGACCGACTACGCCAACCGCGTGCTGGTCGACCCCCTGAGTCTGGTGGACGGCGTGAGCGAAGTGGCGCTCTCCGGCGATCTGACCCAGGTGATGTATGTGCGGCTGCGCCCTGCCGACATGGCGGCCCGTGGCATCACGGTGAGCGATGTGGAAGAGGCCCTAAAGAGGGAGAACATCGAGCTGCCGGGCGGCGAGATCCGCAACAACTCCATGACCATGGCGGTGCAGATCGCCCGACTTTACCACACTGCGGAAGATTTCCAGCAACTGCAAGTCACCACCGCCGCCAACGGCCAGAGCGTCTATCTGGCTGATATCGCCGATGTGGAGGTGGGGGCCAAGAACGAAGACAGTGCCTATCAGCGCAACGGCAAAGAGAGTCTGGGTATCGGTATCGTCGCCCAGTCCACCGCCAACCCGCTGGCGGTGGCGCAGGGGATCGAGAAGAAGCTCGGCGAGATGCAGCGCTTCCTGCCGGAGGGGGCCAAGCTCGAGGTGGATTACGACTCCACCATCTTTATCAAGCAGGCCATCGACGAGGTGTATGAAACCCTGGCCATCTGCGCCGTGTTGGTGGTGGCGGTGCTCTATCTGTTCCTCGGGCAGGGGCGTACCACGCTGATTCCGGCCATTACGGTGCCGGTGTCGCTCATCTCCGCCTTTATTGGCGCCTGGTATTTCGGCTTTTCCATCAACCTCATCACCTTGCTGGCGCTGATCCTCGCCATCGGCTTGGTGGTGGATGACGCCATCGTGGTGGTGGAGAACATCCACCACCATCTGCAGCGCGGTGAGCCGCCGCTGCTGGCGGCATGGCACGGCACCCGCGAGGTGGGCTTTGCGGTCATCGCCACCACTGCCGTGCTGGTGATGGTGTTTGTCCCCATCGCCTTTATGGATGGCATGGTGGGGCGGCTCTTTACCGAGTTTGCGATATTGCTCTCGCTCGCGGTGCTCTGCTCCTCGCTGGTGGCACTGACCCTGACTCCGGCCATGGGCTCCTGGCTGATGCGCCCGCTGGATAAACCGAACCGGCTGACTGCCGGGCTCGATCGCGGGCTCGGCTGGCTGGAGGGGCACTATCGCCACCTGCTGGCGTGGGTGCTGCGTCGCTCCCGCTGGACGCCGCTGGTGCTGCTGCTCTGTCTGGGCGGTATCGGTGCCCTGTTTACCCAGCTGCCGACCAGCCTCACCCCGACCGAGGATCGCGGCGTCATCTATGTCTTCGTCAAGGGGGCAGAGGGGACCAGCATCGAGCGGATGAAGCGCAACATGCAGCAGGTGGAGTCCGCCATCATGCCGATGCTCGGCAAAGGGGTGGTGCAGGCGCTGAGCTTCAGTACCCCCGCCTTTGGCCGTGGCGGCGATCAGACCGGTATGGTGATCATCCAGCTCACCGACTGGGCCGAGCGCGACGTCACTGCCACCGAGTTCTCCCGATCTCTGGGTGCCAAGCTCTCCGGCATTCCCGATGTGATGATCCGCACCTTCCAGCCCGGTTTCCGAGGCGGCTCCACCGCGCCGGTGCAGTTCGTGCTACAGGGTAACGACTATGCCGAGCTCTATCAGCAAGGGTTGGCGCTGCAACAGGCGGCGCAGGGCAGCGGCCTGATGTTGAGCCCGGATCTCGACTACGCCGAGAAGACCCCCGAGCTGCAGGTGACCATCAATCGCGACAGCGCCAGCCAGCTTGGCATTCCGGTCTCCACCGTGGCCAACAGTTTGCAGACCCTGCTGGGCGGGGCGAGCAAGACCACCTATGTGGACAGGGGCGAGGAGTATGATGTCTACCTGCGCGGCAACCAGACCGAGTTCAACGGCATCTCGGATCTCGGTCGCATCTATCTAAAAGCCGCCAACGGCGAGATGGTCAGTCTCTCGACTCTGGCCACCGTCAAGCAGGTAGCGACCGCAAACCGCCTCAACCACTACCAGCGGCAAAAAGCGATCACCCTGACAGCCGACGTGCATCCTGACCACACCCTGGGTGAGGCCCTCGATTTCCTCGATGGCTGGGCCAACGCCAATCTGCCCACCGGCATGACGGTGGATTACGCCGGTGATTCCAAGGATTACCGCGACAATCAGGGGGAGATGGTGCTGGTCTTTGGCCTCGCCCTGCTGGTGGTCTATCTGGTGCTGGTGGCCCAGTTCGAGAGCACCCTGACCCCGGCGGTGGTGATGGTGACGGTGCCACTCGGCATCTTCGGTGGTCTGCTTGGCCTCTGGCTGACGGGGCAGGAGATGAGCATCTACAGCCAGATCGGCATGATCATGCTGATTGGCATGGTGACCAAGAACGGCATCCTGATCGTCGAGTTCATCAACCAGCTGCGCCAGCGCGGCGAAGGGTTCGAGGAAGCGATCATCGCAGGCTCGGTGCGCCGCTTGCGCCCCATCCTGATGACTTCGCTGACCGCCATTATCGGCGCGGTGCCGCTGATGCTCTCCATGGGGGCAGGCTACGAGAGCCGGATGGCGGTGGGGACTGTGGTCTTCTTCGGGTTGTCGCTGGCAACCCTGGTTACCCTGCTGGTGGTGCCCGCCATCTACCATCTGATCGCCCGCCACGCCGGCATGACAGGGGCGCGGGATCAACAGGTAGACGAAGCACTGGCCGCCAAGGGGGCAGGGGAGTCGCACCCTCCGGCGCTCTGAACAGCACCTTGGCCTGAACTCTGACTTGAACCCTAGCGGGGGCCAGTTATCAGCCTCCATCATCACAAGGGCGCCTGCGGGCGCCCTTGCTATTGCGGGTGGCGGCCTATTCCGCGGGATCTATAGGGACAAAAAGCCATCGCTCCCCTTGGCCGCAACCGGTATAATGCGCGACCCGAATTTTTCCAGGTGTTCAAAATGCAGCCGGTACCCAACCTTTTCTCCTATCCCCGCTATTGGGCCGAGTGCTACGGCACGGCGCCCTTCCTGCCCATGTCCCGCAAAGAGATGGACAAGCTCGGTTGGGACAGCTGCGACGTCATTCTGGTGACGGGGGATGCCTATGTGGATCACCCGAGCTTCGGCATGGCTGTCATCGGCCGCATGCTGGAGGCGCAGGGTTTTCGGGTCGGCATCATCGCCCAGCCGGACTGGTCATCGAAGGATGACTTTATGCGTCTGGGCAAACCGAACCTCTTCTTCGGGGTGACCGCGGGCAACATGGACTCCATGATCAACCGCTACACCTCCGATAAAAAGCTGCGCCACGACGACGCCTACACCCCGGGGGATGTGGGCGGCAAGCGGCCGGATCGCGCCACCCTGGTCTATACCCAGCGCTGCAAGGAGGCCTTCAAGGAGGTGCCGGTGGTTATCGGCGGCATTGAGGCATCCCTGCGCCGCATCGCCCACTACGACTACTGGTCCGAGACCATCCGTCGCTCCATCCTGCTCGATGCCAAGGCCGATATCCTGATCTACGGCAACGCCGAGCGGCCGCTGGTGGAAGTGGCCCACCGCATCGCAGCGGGGGAGACCATCGATACCATGCAGGATATTCGCGGCACCGCCGTTATCCGCAAGGAGCCGCTGCCGGGCTGGAAAGGGGTGGATTCGAGCAAGCTCGACCAGATTGGCCGCATCGATCCCATCATGAACCCCTATATGGAAGGGGCCCCATGCTCGGACGATGCCACCGAAGCGGCCCCTGCCGCGCAGGAGGCCCAGCCTGTGCTGGTGCAGCCGGCCAAACCCAAGCCGTGGGAAAAAACCTATGTGAAGCTGCCGGCGTTCGAGCGGGTGAAAGAGGACAAGGTGCTCTACGCCCACGCCTCGCGCATTCTGCACCACGAGACCAACCCCGGCTGTGCCCGCGCCCTGTCGCAGGCTCACGGCGATCGCATCGTCTGGGTCAACCCGCCCGCCTTCCCGCTTGAAACCGAGGAGATGGACGGCGTCTTCGGCCTGCCCTACCAGCGGGTGCCGCACCCGGCCTATGGCAATGAGAAGATCCCCGCCTTCGAGATGATCAAGACCTCGGTCAACATCATGCGCGGCTGCTTTGGCGGCTGCTCCTTCTGCTCCATCACCGAGCACGAAGGGCGCATCATCCAGAGCCGCTCGGAAGAGTCGATCCTCAAAGAAATCGAAGATATCCGCGACAAGGTGCCGGGCTTTACCGGCGTCATCTCGGATCTCGGCGGCCCTACCGCCAACATGTACAAGCTGCGCTGCAAGAGCCCCAAGGCCGAGCAGACCTGCCGTCGCGCTTCCTGTGTCTGGCCCACCATCTGCCCGCACATGGATACCGACCACAGCCCGACCATCAACCTCTATCGCAAGGCGCGCGACCTCAAGGGGATCAAGAAGATCCTCATCGCCTCCGGCGTGCGTTACGACATCGCGGTCGAAGATCCCCGCTATATCAAGGAGCTGGCCAAGTACCACGTCGGCGGCTACCTCAAGATCGCGCCGGAACACACCGAGGAGGGGCCGCTCTCCAAGATGATGAAGCCGGGCATGGGTAGCTACTACCAGTTCAAGGAGCTGTTCGACAAATACTCCAAAGAGGCGGGCAAGCAGCAGTACCTGATCCCCTACTTTATCTCCGCCCACCCGGGCACCACCGATGAAGACATGATCAATCTGGCGCTCTGGGTCAAAGAGAACCGCTTCAAGCTCGATCAGGTGCAGAACTTCTACCCGTCGCCGCTCGCCAACGCCACCACCATGTATTACACGGAGAAAAACCCGTTAAACAAGGTGAGCCGCACCGGTGGCGATGTGTTTGTCGCCAAGGGCGAGCGCCGTCGCCGCCTGCACAAGGCGCTGCTGCGCTACCACGATCCCGCTGGCTGGCCGATGATCCGCGAAGCCCTGCTCGCCATGGGCAAAGGTCACCTGATTGGCAACGGCCCGGGGTGTCTGGTGCCGCCGGAAGGTCGCAACGAGCGCGCCGCCAGTGGCAAGGGGATGAAACCGGCCCTGACTCGCCACAGTAACATTGCCCATCAGCGCGGCAATGGCGCAGGCAGCAAGGCCACTGGCGGCAAGCCGGTGGGTTCCCAGCTGCAGAAAGGGGCGGCTAATGGCAAACCGGCCGCACAGGGCGAAGGCAAGAATGCTGGCCAGAATGCGGGTAAAAGCAAACCTGCCGGCAAACCCGCCCATAAGGGCAAAGCGCCGACCCGCGCTGGCTCTGCCAAGCCGGGCACCAAACCCGCTGCTCAAGGCGGCAAGCCTGCTGCCAAAGGCAATGGTGCCAAGAGACCGGCGCGCTGATATTCCAGTGATAGGGAAGGGGCACAAATAAAAAGGGTAACCAGATGGTTACCCTTTTTCGTTTCGATATAGAATAATGCCAGTGTGTTAATTGGACTATGTCAAAATTGTTATTATCTGATTCATGGTGAATTTATTTTGGTAATTTAAGATTAAATTGACACACTCAAGCTTGCATTTTTATAATGGTTTTTTCTTGTAAGGGTATTTTATAATGAGAAGTCATAGACCATATGGTTTAGCACCATCAGCTTTGGAGTCAAACATTCTTAAATTAAGATCCTTTGAGATGATTTTAATAATCTTCTACATGGAGAGTCTACGCAGATTTATTATTGGCTCAATTAAAGCAACAGATAAACTTCGCCAAACCAAAAGGCTCGAATTACAGGATGATGAAGAATTAGATAAATCATCATCAAAAATACTAAGAAAGGCCACTAGGATATTGTTAGATGAAGGGATTATTACTCATGAGCAACGGATAGAATTTAACAGGCTAGTTAATTACAGAAATACTATTGGCCATGCTCCACACTATCTAACTGTAGACGTTGGTGCTTATGATAACTTGCAGCCATTAACCACAATAGGGAAAAAACAACCATCAGGTTACGATAAGACAATGCTTGAACGAGTTATTAAGATGAGAAAGGATATTCAAGTTGCGATTGGTGAACAATTTGTTACGCTTTCGAGTTTTGATATTTTAATGTTCGATTCTGCCGAGAAAACGTATCTGAAAGAAATTAAAAAATTGAAAAATAAAATCTCAAATCAGATCGATAAATTAAATGCCATATATGATGAGGCAAATAAATCAATTCAAAAAATACCAATACAAGTAATTAATGAAGCTCAACTGCATCATCCAAAGCATTACAAAGGAAATGGTACATTAAGTGATAGTGGTATCAGGTGTGTGAAAATGCTATATGATGCTGGTGCAACACCATTAGCTGTATCACATTTAATGAAAATATCGATGGTTTCAGCTAAGAGATGGAGATAGAAAATCAAGAAATCAATGACGCTGTAGTGGAAGGAATCTTGGGCACCTACCTCTCTTAACAAGGCACAGTACAGCCAAATCCCGCGCCACCGCCGTGGATTACAGCTTCCAATATGCTCCATTGACCCGCGCTGGCAGCAACCCATCGCAGCTCAACAGGTTCTGATTGGCCATGGTAAGCCAAACGAAACTGCCGAAGCGAGCCTTAAAGTGACTTAACTATCAGAAATTAATCGTTTTTTTAGCTTGATCAGCAAATGGAACTGGAAGGCGGCTTTATTGCCATATCCCGCTTTGGCAAGCAGGGAAGGGGAGTGAATAGGGGAGACCTGCTGGTCGCCCCTTGTGATTGCCATATCCGGCGCGCGAAGGGTTAGCCGTTATAGCCGTAGCAGCGTTTGAGCTCCTCGAAGTAGTAGTAGTGGCTGCCGCTTTGGTAGGGTTGGCAGCCGGTTTTAAAGGCGATCTCCTTTTCGTTGTAGAGCATCTTGACCAGCACCTGCCGCTGCCCGTTCTGGTAGATATCCCACTGGATATTGGCGGTATGACCGAAATCTGGGACACCCACCTTTTTGACAGAGGCGTAGTGCTGGTCTTGACTTGAGAGGTCACCGTTGAGGGATGCGCCATGACCATTGCCCGTTCACGTCAAATCAGTTTGCAGGATACGCCTTACTACCACGTGGTCAGCCGCTGTGTGCGGCGAGCCTTTCTGTGTGGTGACGATGCCCATTCAGGCCAGAGTTACGAGCATCGGCGTCAGTGGGTGGTCGACAAGTTGGGGCAACTGTCGCGACTGTTTGCAATCGGCATCTGTGCCTATGCGGTGATGAGCAATCACTATCATCTGGTGCTCAAGGTGGAGCCCGACACCGCAGCCAACTGGAGTGAGCGAGAAGTGGCTGAGCGCTGGGCGGCGCTTTTCCAGTGGCCGCTGTTGGTCAGGCGTTGGTATCAAGGGGAGATGTTGATCGAGCCTGAACTGGCTGTCGTGCAGCAATTGCTGGCCCAATGGCGGGAGCGGCTTCACTCCATCAGCTGGTTTATTCGGCTACTCAATGAAAATCTGGCCCGTCAGGCCAATCAGGAAGATGGTTGCAAGGGCCATTTCTGGGAGGGCCGCTTCAAGAGTCAGGCTTTGCTCACCAAATCAGCCTTGTTGGCCTGTATGGCGTATGTTGACCTCAATCCGATACGAGCCGCGTTGACCGATCGGCCAGAGCAGAGTGACTACACCAGTATCAAACAGCGCCTTGACGAGCCTGCTGCCCCTGAGGTTTTGCCACCACTGTTGCTGCCGTTTGCCAGCCAGGGGAAGCCTGAAGAATTGCCCTATGCCTTCACCGATTACCTGATGCTGGTTGATTGGACAGGCCGTGCTATTCGGCCCGACAAGCAGGGTCATATTCCGGCCCAACTTGAACCCATTCTGGAACGGTTGGGTCTTGATGGTGTTCGCTGGTTGAAGCAGGTGACGCTGTTCAGGCGACAAGGGATCAGAGTGGTGGGAGACAGAGATCAATGCCAGCAGTTTGCCCACCACTGTGGCCAGCGGCGATGCCATCAACCACTGCTTTGATTGCTTCGCGTCCACCCTGCCGATAGCTCCGGGTATTGCACACAGTTCAGTGAATGGCTGTGCAGGGGCTGCTGCTTTCTAAACCTGAAAATTTCTCTCACTAGCCAACTTTTGCAGGCATCAGCTCGAATGCATTCACCCTTATGGTGCCTGCAGCTGCGCGATAGTGGGTTGTTCCAAAAGGTGGGTGTCAAAATTTGAGCTTTCTAAACCTTAAAATCTCTCTCACCAGCCGACTTTTACAGGCTGAATCGGCATCAGTTCGGATGAATATACCCTTATGGTGCCTGCAACTGCCTGATAGTGGCTTGCTCCAAAAGGTGGGTGTCCTAATTGAAGGCTAATTGAAGGCCGCCCTCCGATCCGGTGCTACGACATGACTGACAAGGCCGCAAGCGGGCGGTTTACTCGATACGCACCACATCGGGGTGGGCGGCGCTGGCGGCTTCGTGATAGATATCGTCAAGCCAGCGCTGGATCTCATCTTCGGTCAGAAAGTCGGGAATAATCACATCGCGGATGCGCGAGTATTTGCGCTCGGGCAGGCTGACGTTAAATAGCAGCCACTGCTCCCCCTCCCGTTTCACCCCGACCAGTCGGCCAAAGACGCTGAATATCATCATGCCAAACCTCCTTCTCACTCTGTTTGCCGGATCCGATTTAATGATCTGTTGTGCCCGTCGGCCTTGTCGTCCCATGCCATCCGGTGCCTGATCCCGCTCTGACGCCTCGCTCAATACCATGCCAGCAGAGCATCAAACATGCGGGTATGGGTCACCTGCAGATTCGATGCCTTGGCAGGAATTGCGGCGCTATAGAGCTGGACACCGGGTTCGTTATGACTCTGCACCAGATAGTTTTTATGGCGACAGGCTCCATAGAGGGACAGGCTTTTTCTCGCACAGTGGCCGAGAAACAGTACCCCACCAAGGCCGATCATCAGGCCGGATATATCCAGCAGATTGATATCCATCAGATTGACGGCGGGTAGGGAAAACTGTGTCTCTGCCTGCTGCGCGAATTCATAGAGCGACACGGCAAACATTGCGCCGCAGAGCAGCAGTTTGAGGCGGGCGAGGCTGGTGAGTTTGGTCTGCATTATTTCCGGCGAGACAAAATAGAGGTTCTCCAGATGCCGCCTCTGCTCCTTGATAAGGATCCCGCGCACATTGACATCAACCTCGACCTGGGTCGATTCGCGATAGACCAGCCCCTGTTTTTCCCAATCGTTTGCCAGCATGGCAACCAGCACCGGATAGACGACAATGGCCAGGCCGCAATAGATCGGCAGCGCATGGTATCCGCTGGATATCAGCCCAACTGACAATATTGCGAATATATAGGGTGACAAGGCTTTGAGTGCAATTGATGATTTCATCGTTATACATCCATAAATAACGCGTTTTATAGGCGCCGATAGCGCACAGGCAATCATGGTTGCCGCCAATAAATGGCAGCTGCCAAATATGGTTGTGGCTATGGCTTTAGACAGCAGCAATAAAGTCCGGCGAATAGTCTGAAATAGACTATCCCATGCTTTGCAACAGGGATAAGAGGGCAATAGTAAGCCAAACGAAGCTGCTGTGACAGTGACCCGGATGGCATAAATCTGTGGGCCGCCTTCGAAATGAAATCACAATCTGTCGCTGCTCTGGCTCCCGCCATACAAAAAGTCCCGAGAGCAGAGCGCTTTCGGGGAAACTCCTTGTACGGGATATCTAACTTTTGGATTGCAGAGACAAGCCGTTACCAGCCAGTACGCTAACGGCAGGCTGGATCTGCGGGGGAAATCCTGCGATGGTGCGGGCAGTTATCCGCTTGTCCCGTTATCGAGTGAAAAGGAGTTGAGATGCGCATTGCCATGATTGGTCTGGGGGATATCGCCCAGAAAGCCTATCTGCCGCTGCTGGCGAGCGATGAGCGGGTCACGCCGCTGCTCTGCACCCGCAGTCCAGCGGTGCTGGAGAAGCTCGCCCGCCAGTATCGGGTCGCCGAGTGCTTTACCGATGTGGCGGCCTTGCTGGCCAGTCGCCCCGACGCCGTGATGATCCACGCCGTTACCGCCGTCCATCGTGAGCTGGCCGAGCAGTGCCTGCGAGCGGGTATCCCCACCTTTGTCGACAAGCCCCTGTGCGACAATCTGGCCGAGGCCGAAGCGCTGGCCAACCTCGCCATGGCGCAGGATTGTGCGCTGTTTGTCGGCTTCAACCGCCGCTATCTGCCCGCCATGGCTGCTGCCCGTGCCCAGCCGCTCACCGAACTCAACTGGCAGAAACACCGCTTCGCCCTGCCGGGCAAGGCGCGGGATTTTCTGTTCGACGACTTTATCCATGTGCTCGACAGCCTCTGCTTCTATGGCGGCGTGCCACAGGGGGATTTCCATGCAGTATTGCGGCCCTGTGCGCAGGACAAGCGTCTGCTAGCCGGAGTAAGCGTCAGCTGGCAACGCGGGGATCGCGCCATCAGTGGCAGCATGAACCGCAGCGCCGGGATCACCGAGGAGCGCATCGATGCCTACGGCGACAACCTCTCGCTGCACCTTGAGAACTGCACCCGCGGCATCATCGCCCGCGACAAGCAGGCCGAGATGCTGGCCCCCAACGACTGGCAGCCGGTGTTGGCCCTGCGCGGTTTTGCCGCCATGCTGGAGCACTGGTATCAGCAGATTGAAATCGGCAAGGCAGATAGCGAGCTGATCGCCTCCTACCTGCACGGTCACCGGTTGGCGGAGCTATTGGTCGCGCAGGCTGAAGAGCAGGGATAACGTTGGCTGGCAGTGCGAGGGATATGAATACGAGGTGCGTGAGCAAGGCGCACCTAAAAACAACAGGGGCCGCAGCTGCGGCCCCTGTTTTATGGGATCAGATACATTTCACCGGCTTGGGCAGGCCGCCAATCTTGGTCGCCTGCTTGGCGGGCCCTTCCGGGAACAGCTTGTAGAGGTAGCGGCTGTTACCCTTCTCGGGGCCGTACTGCTTCTCCATCGCCTTGACCAGCGCGCGGATGGCGGGGGAGGTGTTGAACTCCAGATAGAAAGCGCGCACAAAGCGCACCACTTCCCAGTGCGGCTCCTCCAGCTCGATCCCTTCCTGCGCAGCCAGCACCAGCGCCAGCTCCTCGCTCCAGTCGTTGCTGTTGAGCAGGTAGCCCTTGGCATCGGTCTTTATGAGTTGGCCGTTGAATTCCAGCTGATGTTGTTCGGACGCAGACATGGGGCTCCTCGCTAATGGGGCTATCAGGATTGGGCGGGCATGGTAGCGCCTTGATCCCCGGTGAGCAACCGGCTCTCGTTGGCCAGATGCAGCAACTGATCCGCCAGCTCGCTGATCAGGTTGAGCTGCTGGGTCAGCATCAGCTGCTCCTCGCTGCACTCGTTATCGCCATCCGTGTTGAGCAGCAGGTTTTTGCTGCCGATGGAGCTGGAGGGGGTGCCCGCCAGATGACCGGCGGCCTGCTCCAGGGTGTGGCAGATATGGTGGCGCATCTCATCCAGCCCGTGGACGGCCTCCAGCTTGTCGCGATGGGCCCCCAGCGCCGAGATGTAGGAGAGCAGGGCGTGGTTGCGCCAGGTGAGGGTAAAGCAGAGATCGAGGAAGCGGCGGCGCTTTTGCGGCTCCACCAGCATGCTCTGCCAGGCGGTCGCCAGCTCGCTGTCTGCCAGATGGGCGCTCTTGCGCGCTACCCGATAGTCGATGGACTCGTCCCGCTGTTGGGTGAGGCTCGCCAGCACCGCCGAGAGGTAGCGGGCGTTGGCCGACAGCGAATTGGCGATAAGCGTCGGCAGCCGCTTGTATTGCCAGTCCGGCCACAGCCAGGCCACCAGCCCATAGGAGATCAGGCAGCCGAGCAGGGTATCGAGCAGACGCGGCCCCAGAATGGCGAAGCCGATGCCATCGAGCAGGTTGAACGCCATCAGCACGTAAAGGGTGATAAAGCAGACCGCGGCGCTGTAGTTGTTGCGCACCTGGGTGAAGAAGAGGAAGGCAGCGAGCCCCATCACCACCAGTTGGATGTGCAGCTCGGGGAACAGCCAGAGCACCGGAATGCCCACCAGAATACCGGCGAAGGTGCCGAGCATCCGTTGCACCAGTCGGCGACGGGTGGCGCTGTAGCTGGGCTGGCAGACAAACAGCACGGTGAGCAAAATCCAGTAGCCCTTATCCATATCAAAGGCTTGCAATATGCCGTAGCCAATCACCAGCCCCAAGGAGAGGCGCAGCGCATGACGAAACACCATGGAGTGCAAGGTGAGGTGCTGTTTGAGCTGGGTCAGCAGTGGCAGGCGGGGCGGCTTGGCCAGCGCGGGCAGCTCTTGCTGCGGCTGCTCGGGGTTTTGCAGCACTTCGGCGCTGCCCAGCAGCTGGTTGATGCTGGCCAGATTGCGGCGCAGGAACTTCATCGGCGTCAGCAGGGTTTTCGGGTAGTGCTGCTTGAGATTGGTAAACTCCAGCTGATCGCCGAGGGCCTGCAGTGTCCAGTGAATGCGCTTGTTATGGCTGTAGGGCTTGTGCACCAAAATGGCGTAGCCCAAGCTCTGGCACGCCTCGGAGAGTTGCAGGAACAGCTCCTGAAATCCTTCCAGCACGATGCCCTGTTTGAGCTCCGCTTCCAGTCGGCTGTAGGGGTAGTGGCTGGAGGTGGCGCGCTCGTGAATTTCCAGCGCCAGCAGGTAGAGGCGCAGCAGGCTGGCAAGTTCGGGGCTGGCCGGGTGGCGGCGGCTCAGGCGGGCATTGAGGGCCGACTTGGTGAGGGTCAGCGCACTCACCAGATTGATGTTGAGCTGGGCCAGATTGTGGCGAATGGCCTGGGCGCCGTGCTCGTCCGCCGGGAAGAAGCGGGATTTTTCCAGCAGGTAGCGGCCAAGTGCGAAGTAGCTCTGGGCCAGCTGCTCGTGCAGGGTCTTGTAGGGCAGCAGCCAGAGCCAGATAAACGAGACCAGCCCGTACCAGAGGGCGCCCGCGCCGAGGGCCAGCGGTTGGTAGAAGAGATCTGGCGCCTTGGCGGCGCCCAGCATG
Source organism: Aeromonas allosaccharophila (assembly GCF_000819685.1). Lineage (GTDB taxonomy): Bacteria > Pseudomonadota > Gammaproteobacteria > Enterobacterales > Aeromonadaceae > Aeromonas > Aeromonas allosaccharophila. The sequence continues at coordinate 22,440 of NZ_CDBR01000019.1, forward strand.
GTGTAGATGGCGATCAGCAGCGAGCCAAAACTGATGGTGGCGTAGCGGGCGCCGAGCGCCCCCACCATCACGAAGATAAAGGTGGAGCTGGCGAGCCCGATGGCAAACAGCCAGGGGGTGGGGTAGAGATACTGCACGCACAGCGACGCAAACATGAAGCAAATCAGCGTCATGGCGAGGTTTTTCAGGCGTCCCCACAGGCTGTCGTCGGTTTCGGCGATGGCGCCTGCCACCACCCCGAGGGAGAGCAGCACGGTGAGCTGGATATTGCCGGTGGCTAGGGTGAAAGCGAGCAGACCGAGAATGGCCAGCAGCACCTTGAGGGCGAAATAGATATGGCTATCGGTCAGCAGTCGGCGTAACAAACCGGAGAAGTCCATGGGCATGCTAGGCACCACCCTTGAGCGAAGCAAAATCGATGTGACTATCAGTCAGCAGTCGGCGCAGCAGGCCAGAGAGATCCATCGGCATGAGACAGGTGAAACCCTTGATCGAAACGAGAGCGAGATAGTAACCCGCTAAGCGCGAAGTGGCCCTGATCCAAATCAGGGCCACTTCGCTTCATATCCTTGATTTACAACTTATCCTGACAGAAAGAGGAGCCAATAAAAACCCCGCCGAAGCGGGGTTTCTGATTAGTTGCGGTTGCCGCCAAGCAGGCTCAGCAAGCTCAGGAAGATGTTGTAGATGGAGACATACAGGGTGACGGTCGCAGAGATGTAGTTGGTCTCACCGCCGCGCACGATCTGCTGGGTCGTCAGCAGGATGGCGCCGGAAGAGAACAGCATGAACATGGCGGACAGGGCCAGGCTCAGGGCGCTCATCTGCAGGAAGATGTTGGCTACCATGGCCACCAGCAGTACCCAGAAACCGACGAACAGCATGCCGCCGATGAAAGAGAGGTCACGCTTGGTGGTCAGGGCATAGGCCGACAGACCGAAGAAGGTGAGCGCGGTGCCACCAAGGGCAGTCATCACGATCTCGCCACCACCATTGTTCATGTACATGTTGATGATGGGGCCCAGGCTATAGCCCAGCAAACCGGTCAGGGCAAAGGTGAATACCAGCCCCATGCCGTTGTTGCGATTCTTCTCGGTCAGGAACATCAGACCGTAGACGCCGATCAGGAACACGGCCCAGTGCAGCGGCGGCATGTTCATCACGGTAGCGATGCCCGCCACCACGGCAGAGAAGCCCAGAGTGAGGGAGAGCAGCATATAGGTGTTACGCAGCACCTTGTTGGTATCGCGTACGGCACTTTGGGTGCCAGTGTAGATAGAACGGGTATCCATCTTGGGTGTCCTCTTGATGTCCGGGTGAGACGGCGAGCAGCCGCCTCGTGATCGCTGTTTGTTACTGCATGTTTACGCATTGTATGTAGAACAAATAGGGATGACGAGGAACAATTTCAAGCCACCTGCCATTTTGCTCCCGCACACTATCCCACAGGAAATATGTATTGCATATGAACAAGGGCTTAGCGTAGTATGCACGCCGTTCGGAGGGGTGGCAGAGCGGCTGAATGCACCGGTCTTGAAAACCGGCGATGGGCGACCATCCGTGGGTTCAAATCCCACCTCCTCCGCCATATTAAGAGAAAGCCCAAGCGATTCAATCGCTTGGGCTTTTTCGTATCTGCGGTTTTGGTGGGAGAGGCGCGGTGAATCATGCCTCTCCCGCTCCTAAGGCGGTCAAACCAGAATGACCTGCACATCCTTGGCTTTGATCTGTTCGATGACCTCTTTGTCTGCAGCCTTGCCGGTGATCAGAATGTCGATCTTGCTGGCGGCGCAAAACAGCATGCCTGCCCGTTGTCCCACCTTGCTGCTGTCGGCCAGTACCACCAGTCGGCCGACGTGGTTGAGCATCTTTTGCTCCGCCATGGCGGTCAGCATATCCATCTTGTAGAGACCATCTGCGGTGACACCCTTGCCGCTGGTAAACATCCAGTGTCCGGCATAGAGGGATGAGATCTCGTCCTGTGGTGCCAAGGTGATGGATTGCGACTTGTTGTATTGACCTCCGATGATCACCACGCCGTCATGGTCATTTTCGATCAGGTAGTTGGCGAGCGGGAAGTAGTTGGTGATGACCTGAACATCCTGCCCGCAGATCTCCTGACCCAGCACGAAGGCGGTGGAGCCACAGTTGATGACCGCGCTTTCGCCCGGTTTGATCAGCGCTGCCGCCGCCTGGGCGATGCGCACTTTTTCGCTGTGATTGAGGCTTTCGTTGCTGTCGAGAGGAGACCAGTGGACCTTTCTAGCCTGCATCAAGGCTTCGGCCCCGTTGCGCACCTTGCGCAGCTTGCCGGAGTCATTGAGCTTGTTGATATCCCGGCGAGCAGTAGCCGGAGAAATATCAAAGGCTTGCATTATGCTGTTGACCGACAGATGACGTTTCTGATTGAGCAGTTCCAAAATGGCGTTATGGCGATGTGCTTCTGTCATATCATGCCTGATGATGATTGAATCTGATTGGGTGGTGATTATATCGCGCATATGTGTGGATGACAGCAACCTTGTTAACTCTTCTGATAACGGGCGTTCAGGCGATCGCCAGACCGGCTTGCCGAGCGTGTTCGACTAGTCGCCCCTTGGCCGTTTTCAGGTTGCTGGCCCACTCTTCATCCTTGGCCCACATCTCCAGCACCAGGGGGCCATTGTAACCGATTTTTGCCAGAGTATGGAAAATGGCGGCAAAGTCGACCTCTCCTTCGCCAATGACCAGATCACGGAACTGCCCGCTGCAACTGGCCGTTACCTTGCGGGTGTCTTTGAGGTGGATCTGCACGATATGGTCTGCACTTAATTGCAGCTCGGTGCAGGTGTCATAGTTCCAGCCGGTGATATTGCCGACATCTGGGTAGGCCATGAAGTAGGGGGAGGGGATCTGCTTTTTCAGCACCTCGAATTTGCTGAGGGAGTTGAGGTAGGGGGTATCCATGATCTCCACACCCAGCATGATGCCTGCCCGTTCTGCCATTTTGGCTGCCGCCTTCATCCCGTCGATGAAGTGGCGGTGGGTCTCGTCGCTTTGCGGTTCGTAATAGACGTCATAGCCTGCCAGCTGGATGCAGCGAATGCCGAGCTTGTAGGCCAGATTGATCGCTTTTTCCATGATGATGGCCGCCTGCGCGCGGATGGCAGGATCGTGCGAACCAAACGGAAAGCGGCGATGGGCGCTCAGGCACATGGAGTGGAGCGGGAGGCTGTGCTGCTCGCACAGGCGTCTGAGCCGATAGATTTCGCTATCTGACCAATCGAGTCGCTGCAGTTTTTCATCAGACTCATCAATGGATATCTCGATGAAATCAAAGCCAAGCTCCTTGGCCGACAGAATTTTATCTTGCCACTCCAGGTCGGAGGGCATCGCTTTTTCATAAAGGCCAAGGCGAAAGGCATGGTCAAAGTGATGCATACAAGCTCCTGCATTCAGATAGGAAAATAGCGGTTCAATACCTCGAGGATCCCGCCCTCGTCGTTGCTCTCGCGGGTGACCCGGTTGGCTATCTGCTTGACCTCCGGCTCGGCATTGGCCATGGCGATGCCCATCCCCGCGAGGCAGATCATGGAGGTGTCGTTGTGGTTGTCGCCGATGGCGACCAGTCGTGCCGGGCTGATCCCTTGCTGGTCCAGATACTCCTGCAGTCGCGCCCCCTTGCTGTTGCCGCGGCGGGCAAAATCAACCCGGTTGGACCAGGACTGCTCGCCACTGAAGTGCTCGCGTACCCAAGGATGGTTTGAAAAGGCCTGAATGGCGGCGATCTCTCCCTCGGCCACGAACTTCCAGACATGGCTGCTGGTTGCCAGCTCCTCTTCAAACGAGTGAACACTGGCCACCTGCGGCTGGACCGGTGGCGTAAAGCCGTTGGCCCACTGCTGCAGAGCAGTCATGTAGTGCACCGGCTGATGAGCGGAGTAGACCATGCGGTCAGTGACATACATGACGAGGTTGAGCCGGTGCTCCCTTGCCAGCGCGATAAAGCGTTGTGCCAGCGCATGGGGAATGGCGTTCTCTGCCAGCACAGCACGTTGGTCGTAGTCGTAAACGTAGGTGCCGTTGCAACAGATGATGGGAGTGGTCAGCGCCAGTTCGTGGTGATAGGGGTGGGCGGCAGTGTGGTGTCTGCCGGTGACCAGCATGATGGTGGCCTGCTCCTTGATCCTCATGATGGCCTCTTTGACGGCCGGCATGATGGTGTGAGCACTGGTCAGGGTGGTGCCATCGAGATCGAGGGCCAGGGCGTGATAGCGCATCGTCTGATCTTCTTGTTATCTGGTGAGGGAGTGGGCAATAGAGGAGGTGATTGAGATGACGCCTTGCTGGCCCAACTCAATCACCATCCCTCGAATTACCCGATGTACGACAGGCTGTGCTTACAGGAAGGATTTGTAAGGCAACTCCGGCTCGTCGATGAAGATGTCATCGAATCCGCGCGGGTGTTGGTAGTGCAGTTTGCTCTGGTCGGTCGGGAAGGTGTATTTGCCACCGACTTGCCAGAAGAAGGGGCTGAAGCGATAGCCGAGGCGATCTTTTTTCATGTTCCAGAGCACTTCGATCTCGCGGGGATCGCTTTGGAAGTTGGCCCAGATATCGTGGTGGAACGGGATCACTACCTTGGTGTTGAGGGACTCCCCGGCCCGCAAGATGTCTGATGAGGTCATCTTGTCGGTCACGCCGCGCGGGTTTTCGCCATAAGAGAGCAGCGCCACATCGATCTGGTAGTCATTGCCGTGCTTGGCGTAGTAGTTGGAGTAGTGGGAGTCACCCGAGTGGTAGAGGTTGCCGCCGGATGTCTTGACCAGATAGTTTACCGCCCGATCATCCATACCATCCAGAATGCTCTTGTCGGTGGAGGAGACACCTGCCGGCAGGGTAACCAGCGCGGTACGGTCAAAGGCATCGAGCACCTGGATCACGATGTCACCCACCGGGATCTCGTCACCCACGCGGGCCACCACACAACGCTCGGCAGGCACACCCCAGCGCAGCCAGAGGTCAACACAGGCCTTGGGACCGATGAACTTCACATGCTCCCCACAGTTTTGCAGCACGGCAGCCGCCACATTGACGTCGATATGGTCGGCATGATCGTGGGTGGCGAGCACTGCATCGATATCTTTAATCCCGAAAGGATCGAGCACGAAAGGTGAGGTTCTCAGGTTGGGTTGCAGCTTGCGCACGCCCCCCATCCGCATCATCTGGTGCTGCTTGTTCATATAGGGATTGCCATGGGTTCGCTTGCCCGTGCCGCACCAGAAGTCGATGGAGATGTTGGTATTGCCGGCAGACTTCAGCCAGATACCGGTGCAACCCAGCCACCACATGGCGAAGGTGTTCGGCTTGACCTCTTCCTGCTCAATCTCTTCATTCAGCCAGGTGCCCCACTCGGGGAAGGTGCTGAGGATCCATGACTCACGGGTGATTTCTTCAATCTTGCTCATCTGACATACCTTTTCTGGTTTGGATGGTTCACGCAGTGGTGATTCATCGGGTGATGACATGGCTTGCATGGTTGCGAGCTAGTGATTTGTTTTGATTTGCTGTGACTATATCCATGCCTTTTGTGATTATCAATGATTGTGATGATTGTTTTGTGAGATTAATTGCGGCATATCACAATCAAGAGATGAGTATGTCTTTAAGTATCTGTATTTATTGGATTTACTGATTAGGTACGTATTGATAGGGATTTTTTGAATCCTTTTAGGCGGTTTTTATGGCCCTTTTAACCGGAATTTCACATCCTGATGGTGGAAAAAAGAGATTCTCTCGACCTAGATCTTCATCACAATAAATCACGTGATGACTATGTATGATTATTTTAGATTTCACAGTGAGTGGTGACAGTTGAATCTGCTCGCGGGGCGTCAGGTAAAGCAATGCCCATATGAATGGTGAGATGTCTGCACCAATCCAATAGCAATGAGTTGTCCTCATCTGGACGGAGCATAAATATGGAAACCCTCTACAACGCTTTTTACATCTTTTACAGTCAGGTGATGACCAAGGCACCCCTGCTGTTGGGGCTGGTGACCTGTATTGGCTACCTGTTGCTCAAGCAGGATGGCACGACGGTCGTCAAGGGCACCGTGAAGACCATCGTCGGTTTCATGCTGGTGCAGGTGGGCGCCAGTACGCTGGTGGCCGGCTTCAAGCCGGTGGTGGACAAGATTGCGGAATATCATCACCTCACCGGTTCAGTGATTGACCCCTACACCACCATGATGGCGACCATGGAGACCATGGGGGAGAACTACTCCTGGGTCGGCTATGCGGTATTGCTGGCCCTTGCCCTCAATATTCTGCTGGTATTGCTGCGGCGCTATACCGGGATCCGCACCATCATGCTGACCGGTCACATCATGTTTCAGCAGGTGGGCCTGATCGCGGTCTTCTATATGGTGATGGGCGCCTCGATGTGGGAAACCATCCTCTATTCCGCCGTCATCATGGCGCTCTATTGGGGGATCTCCTCCAACATCATGTTCAAGCCAACTCAGGAAGTGACTGGCGGGGCTGGGTTCTCCATCGGCCACCAGCAACAGGTAGCCTCCTGGATTGCCACCAAGGTGGCGCCGAAACTGGGCAATAAGGAAGAGAGCGTCGACCACCTGAAGCTGCCAAAGTGGCTGCACATCTTCCACGACAGCATCACGGCGACCGCCATCGTGATGACCATCTTCTTCGGCATCATCCTGCTCTCGTTTGGCCTCGATAATCTGCAACAGATGGCGGGTCAGACCCACTGGTCTATCTACATTCTCGAGACCGGTCTCAAGTTTGCGGTTGCCATTCAGGTCATCGTGGTGGGGGTGCGGATGTTCGTAGCCGAACTCTCCGAGGCCTTCAAGGGGATCTCCGAACGGGTCATTCCCAACGCCGTCCTGGCAATCGATTGCGCTGCTATCTACGCCTACTCGCCGAATGCCATGGTCTTTGGCTTCATGTGGGGGGCCATCGGTCAGTTCCTTGCTGTGCTTGCCCTGCTGGCATTCCAGGCGCCCATCATGATTATCCCGGGCTTCATTCCCATGTTCTTCTCCAACGCCACCATAGGGGTGTTCGCCAACCACTTTGGCGGCTGGCGTGCGGTGATGAAGATTTGCTTCGTGATGGGGATCATCGAGGTGTTAGGCTCTGCCTGGGCTATCCATCTGTTCGCGGTCAATGGCACCAGCTTCAATGGCTGGATGGGCATGGCTGACTGGGCGCTGGTGTTCCCGGTGATCATGCAGGGGCTCTCCTTCTCTTCCCTGTTCTTCGTGGTGTTGCTGGCCGGCGCCGGGCTCTATATGTACTTCGCTTCCCGCACCCTGCGGATGGAAGAGGACATGGCCGTCCCGAGTGCCGCCGCGGCAGAAGATAAGACCGATCTGCCTGCCTTGCCAGCCGAGAGTGCCAAAGGGGGAAGTGCAGTGCGGATCCTGGCGGTATGTGGCAATGGACAGGGCTCATCCATGATGATGAAGATGAAGATCGGCAAGTTTCTCGAGCAGCGTGGTGTGCCCCATGTCATGGACTCCTGCGCCGTGGCCGATTACAAAACCAAGCTGCAGACCACCGACATCATCGTCTCTTCCAAGCATCTGGCCGGCGAGATGAGCCCCGGTGAGGGCAAATTTGTGCTGGGGGTGCAGAACATGCTCAATCCCAATTCGTTTGGTGATGAACTGCTGGGCATCATCAAGAACAACTTTGCAAATTAAGCCGATGATCCTCGCTGCACTCGGCAGCGGGCAAGGAGAACAAGATGAAATTCAAACAATCTCTGATGGAAAACAACTCTGTATTGCTTAACGCGGCCGCCAGCGACTGGCGCGGCGCCATCAAGCTGGGCACTGACATGCTGATCCGCTCCGGTGCCGTGGAGCCTCGCTACCACGATGCGATCATCGGCAGCATTGAAAAGATGGGGCCCTATATCGTGATTGCCCCCCAGTTCGCAATGCCCCATGCGAGACCGGAAGATGGGGTCAATCGTACGGCGTTTGCACTGGTCACCCTGACCACGCCGGTGAAGTTTGAAGGGGAAGAGGAGCCGGTGGATGTGCTGGTGACGCTGGCGGGCAGCACCTCGGATGAACACATGGAGGGGCTGATGGAGGTCACTCAGGTGCTGGAGGATGAACACAGCGAGAGCGGGATTAACCTCGACAAGCTGCGAGCATGCCAGAGCACGGCAGATGTATTCAACGTCATTGACCAGGCGCTGGCTCAAGTGGCCTGAGGCACCCAAAGCGGCCCCGCAAGGGGCCCAGGAGAACGGAATGTACAACTCATTGAAAGAGGCGGTACTGGAGGCCAACCTGCTGTTGCCCCGGTACGGTCTGGTTACCCTGACCTGGGGCAATGTGTCCCAGATTGATCGCAATCGGGGCGTGGTGGCCATCAAGCCATCCGGGGTCTCTTACGACAATATGACCGTTGACGATATCGTGGTCGTTAATATGGATGGGCTCGTTGTTGACGGGCATTTATCTCCATCCAGTGATACCGCAACCCATCTGGTTTTATATAAAGCGTTCAAAGGTATTTCTGGTATTGTGCACACCCATTCACGTCATGGCACAATTTGGGCGCAAGCAGGCATGGATATTCCTGCATTGGGAACGACCCACGCCGATTATTTTTATGGCGATATTCCCTGTACGCGTCCGCTGACCGAAGATGAAATCCACGTTGATTATGAAAAAAATACCGGCAAGGTCATTGTCGAAGAGTTTCAGCGTCGGGACCTGGATCCGCAGGCCTTGCCAGGCGTGGTCATTACCGGCCATGCCCCATTTTGCTGGGGCAAGAGTGCGGTGGATGCGGTGCACAATGCGCTGGTTCTGGAAGAGGTTGCAACAATGGCATTGGCAACCAGAGCATTGAATCCGGCCATCCATATTGCGCAGGAGTTGTCTGACAAACACTATTTCAGGAAACACGGTGCCAATGCTTATTATGGTCAGCGTTAATTAGTCACCATATACGTTAAATTTTAATTCTATTTTTTAGTGACTTCAGGTTACGGCCTCTTTTCGACTTTAAATCAATGGCCCTGTGTATCCTGCCAACAATTTAAATTAAGGAAATATATTATGACCAAGCCAATGTTACAGATTGCTCTGGATTCTACCGATCTTGCTACCGCCGTGGATATTGCCGATCGAGTCGCCGGTTATGTCGAGGTCATTGAGGTCGGCACTATTCTCGCCTTTGCTGAAGGCATGTCTGCGGTACGCACCATGCGCGAGCGTCATCCTGATCACATTATCGTGTGTGATATGAAGACCACAGACGGTGGTGCCATTCTGGCTCGCATGGCCTTCTCGGCCGGGGCTGACTGGATCACGGTATCGGCCGCTGCGCACGTCGCTACCATTGCTGCCTGCAAGAAAGTCGCGGATGAGTTTGGTGGGGAGATCCAGATCGAGATTTACGGCAACTGGACGCTGGATGATGCCAAACAGTGGGCCGATATGGGGATCACCCAGGCTATCTATCACCGCTCGCGGGATGCCGAGCTGGCCGGGGTCAGCTGGACCCAAGCCGATTTGAGCAAGATGCGGGCACTCTCCGAGCTGGGGCTGGAGCTGTCGATCACCGGCGGTATCGTGCCGGAAGATATCCATCTGTTTGAAGGGATCCGGGCCAAGACCTTTATTGCCGGACGGGCACTGGCCTCACAAAGCGGCCAGGCAACTGCCGAAGCGTTGCGCCGCGAGATAAACAAATATTGGTAACAGGATCAGGATGGCGGTCCCGGTGCCGCCATCCTATTTCTTCTCTCATGTTCTCTTGCCTGCCAGCCTCATCCCTGTTCACTGCTCTGCTTTCTTCCACCGGCATTGTTTTGGTTGTTTCACTCTATTTCGTGTCAGACCGCCACTCCCGATAGCTGGTAAGGCGGTAGCCGCGCTCGGCGATAAGGGCGGGCAGGGACGGGTCGGTCAGGATCGCCAGTTCGTTGAGACGGGGCTGGCAGTAGGAGCTGCCTTGCATCTCCAGATCGATAAAGGAGGGGTGGCACATGATCTCAAGCGAATGGGCACCCTGTGCACTGGCCTCATCGAGCAGTTGCAGCAGGTCGGCCCAGGTCAGCTGCGCGCCGTAGAAGCGGTCGTCGAACCGATCGCAGCTCTGCAGGTGGTTGACGGTGAGGCCATGGCGGGCGATTTCGCCCCGATCGATGCGCAGGGGCAGGTCATGCTTCTTGGCGAAAGCCTCCACCAGCGGGTAGATGGTCGGCAACATATGAACATGGTGGTGGCTATCGATATGGGTCGGCTGCTGGCCGAAGATCGCGACAAAGCGCTGATACTGACTCGCCAGCTCGCAGGATATCTCGGCCAGATCCAGCTCTCCCGCCTCGCTCTTGTGCCAGATCCCCTTGTTGAGATCGCCCTGTTCGTTCACCAAGGAGGTGAGCGGGGTGAGCGGCTTCCCCAAGCTGAGCATAAAGTGCAGCCCGACTGGCAATTCGGGGAAGCGTTCGGCCAGCCAGGCGGCGTGTTCGATGGCGGGGGAGGTGACAATCGCGGTGGTGGAGCTGACGACCCCGTGCTTGAATGCCTCCACGATGCCGTAGTTCTGGGCGCGACAGAGGCCGAAGTCGTCGGCGTTGATGATCAATCTCTTGCTCATGAGGGTTCCCTTGCGGTTAAGCGCCCCGCCGGTGCGGGCGGGGCGTGCTGGCCTCAGGCGAGGGCATCGATGGCGGCGGCGAAGTTGGGCAGGTGTTCGCGGTGGGCCAGCAGCAGCTCGCGGGCGACGATGCGGGCATCGTTGTCGGAGTGGATCAGCGGGTTGAGGTTCATCGCCAGCAGCAGGTCATCGAAGTTGCCACTGATGGCGGCCTTGGCGGCGGCGATCTCGAAGCTCTTGATGAGGTGCACCAGCCCGTTCACCTTGTCGTCAAAGCGGGTGAGGCGCGGATGGGGGATGGCGCCGTCACGCCCGATCAGGCAGCTCATCTCCACCGTCCAGTCGGCCGGGATATTGGTGACATGACCCTGATGGGGCACGATGACGTAGTGCTCGCTCTGCTTGTCGTTATGGATGGCGCTGATCACCTCGCAGGCTGCATCGGAGTAGTAGGCGCCGCCACGCAGCTCCAGCTCCTTGGGCTTTTCGCACAGCGCGGGGTTCTGGTAGAGCTCGAACAGCTTCTTCTCGACCTGCTGCACGACTTGAGCCCGGGCGCCGCCTTTGTAGAACTCGCCCATCTCGATCCCCAGCATCTCTTTCTCCTTGAAGTAGTAACGCAAGTAGGAGCAGGGGAGCAGGCGCAGACCACGGATAAAACCGGGATCGAACGGCAGATCGAAGATGTTTTTGACCGAGCTGGCGCGGGTGAGGCTGCCATCGGCGACCCCTTCCAGCAGCTCGTCAAAGCGGGATTCGCCGTTGACCAGCACATCACCGATAAAGACCAGATGGTTGAGGCCGAACAGGTCCATCGAGAGGTGATCCCGCTCGGTGAGCTGGAGGGCGTCGCGCACAAACATCTGCATGCCGACCGGAATGTTGCACACCCCGATAAAGCGGCGGAAGTTGGTATGACGGCGCACCGCTTCGGTCACCATGCCGGCCGGATTGGTGAAGTTAATCAGCCAGGCATCCGGGCAAAGTTCCTCCACATCGCGGATGATGTCGAAGATGACCGGAATGGTGCGCAGCCCCTTGAACAGCCCGCCTGCGCCGTTGGTCTCCTGCCCCAGCATGCCGTGGCTCAAGGGGATTCGCTCATCCTTCTCCCGCGCCTGCAACTGGCCGACCCGCAGCTGGGTGGTGACGAAGTGGGCGCCCACCAGTGCCTCGCGGCGATCCAGGGTCTTGTGCAGGGTCATGGGGATACCCGCCTGGCGGATCATCCGCTGGCAGAGGTCGAAGATGATGTTCAGTTTCTCTTCGCCAGCGGGAATATCCACCAGCCACAGCTCGCTGATGGGCAGCTCGGCATACCGCTTGATGAATCCATCGACCAGCTCGGGGGTGTAGCTGCTGCCGCCGCCTATGGTGACTACCTTGATCTTCTCGCTCATAAATCCCTCTTTCATCGATCTCTATCGGTTTGATGGTGGCCGCTCTGTCGTCAGGGTGGGAGCGGCCGCAGCCGCCTGTGGCAGGGGCTGATCATGTTCGGTGCTCTGTATTGCAATCTGTTCTATTTACATGGAGTTAAGGGCCGGCATCAGGCCGGGCTTTCAAATTTCGGGTAGAGATATTTGCGGTAACTGCCCGGGGTAAACGAGGTGAGCTTCTTGAAGTTTTTGATAAAGAGGCTGACGTCGTTGTAGCCGGTCTCGAAGGCGATATCGGCCACCGAGTTGTTGGTCACCTCCAGCTGCATCTTGGCGTAGTTGATCCGGATTTCGTTGATGATCTGCATCGGCGTCTTGTTGTAGTAGCGCCGGGTGGCCCGGGTCAGATACTCCTGGCTCTTGCCACAGAGGGAGACCATGTTGGCCAGCGCATCCTCGGCAAAGAGGGGGCGATCGTGCATCCGCTCCACGGTTTCGTGCAGCCAGAGCGGAAGATCGTCGCTGGCAGAGGTGTCCTTGTAGTGACGCAGCCGGTTCATCACCGCGTAGGTCACCACTTCGAGAAATTCGGTCAGCGCTTCTTCCCGAAATCCCGGTGAGACCAGCACCGACTCGATGTAGCTGAGGAACTCGCTCTTGAGCGCATAGGCCTGTGAGGCGACGAAGTGCTCCGGCAGCAGGTATTTGAAGTGCTCGTCGAAATAGGTGCGGGTGATCCCGACGTTGAAGATGCGGGTGGTGCCGAACTCGTAGAAGCTCTGATGGCGCGAGCCGAGCGGGATAAACACCAGATCCCCCCGCTCCAGCAGCACCCGCTTGCCGTTGACCTCCTGATAGTAGCGACCGGTCAGTACCAGGGTGAACTCGTAGTAGTCATGCTGGTGCAAACCGGTTCCGCTCACCTGCTTGTTGTAGATGAACATGTGGAACGGTTTGTTGTTAAACAGTTCGGTTTCCCGGATTGTTTTGACGCTCATGAGTTATTTCCTGATCTGCGGGCCGATGACGGGGCCTCTCGCCCCGTCCGGAGGTTACTTGCTCTGCAGCTTTTCGTGCAGCTCGATCAGCTCGCTGATCAGCTCACGGGCCAGCATGGAGGTCATCAGGTGATCCTGGGCATGGACCAGCACCAGGGTGACCGGGATCTTGCCTTCGCCCTGATCGTCCTCGATCAGCTGGGTCTGCACCAGATGGGCGGCATTGAGCGCCTCGCGGGATTGGGCCATCAGCTGGTGGGCGGCGGCCAGATCCCCCTCCTTGGCTTTTTTCAGGGCGGTGTAGGCGAGACTGCGGGCCTGCCCGGAGTTGATGATGAGCCCCATCACCACCTCTTCCAGATCGTTGCAGGTGGCGGCCTCTTCAGTGATGTTGTCCAGATCGAACATGTGTCGTTCCTTACGTGAATGCGTTGATTGAAACCGTTAGTCGAAGCCGTTAATTGAAACCATGGTTGCGTGCGACCTCGGCAAACCAGTAGCCGCTCTTCTTGATGGTGCGCTGCTGGCTCTCCAGATCGAGACGGACGAAGCCGTAACGGTTCTTGTAGGCGTTGAGCCAGGACCAGTTGTCGATAAAGGTCCACAGGTGATAGCCGCGGCAGGCGCTGCCCTCTTCCAGGGCAAGATGCAGCCACTCGAGGTGCTCGCGAATGAACTGGATGCGGTAGTCGTCCTCCACCCGTCCCTCGGGACCGATAAAGCGCTCTTCCCCCTCGACCCCCATGCCGTTCTCCGAGATGTAGCAGGGCAGGTTGCCGTAGTTGACCCGCAGGTCGGTGAGGATGTCGTAGATCCCTTTTTCGTAAATCTCCCAGCCGCGGTGGGGGTTCATCTTGCGACCCGGCATCTCGTAGTAGTCGAACAGATCTTCCGGCGTACGCGGAGCACCCTGCCACGCCACCTCTTTGGCCTTGACCCGGCGCGGCTGGTAGTAGTTGATGCCGAGGATATCCACCTTGCCGGCGGCGAGCAGTGCCTTGTCACCCTCTTCGATTTGCGGCAGCAAGTCATACTGCGCCAGCAGAGCGACCAGCTCGGGGTCGTAGCTCCCCTTCATGGCCGGATCGAGGAAGCTCTTGTTGAGCAGCAGATCCGCGATGCGGGAGGCGGCGATATCAGCCGGATCCTGCGAGCGGGGATAGGTCGGGCTCAGGTTTAGGATGATGCCGATCTCGCCATCATGCTGGCAGGCGCGATAGGCCTGCACGACACCGGCATGGGCCAGCGCGGTGTGGTAGGCGACGGTGGCCGCCCGGCCAAAATCGACCACGCAGGGGTAGTGGTAGTGGCCAAGGTAGCCGCACTCGACCGGCACAATCGGCTCGTTGAAGGTGAACCAGTGCTTGATGCGACCACCAAACAGATCGAAACAGCGGGTGGCGTAGCGCACATAGGCGGCCACCACTTCCCGGCTCTCCCAGCCGCCGCGCTCCTGCATGCACATCGGCATGTCGAAGTGGTAGAGGTTGATAAGCGGGGTGATCCCCTCGGCCAGCAGCCGATCGAAGACGGCGTTGTAGAAGCTGACCGCCTCCTGGTTGATTTCGCCCACCCCGTCCGGGATCAGCCGTGACCAGGAGATGGAGGTGCGAAAGCTGTTATGCCCCAACTGCTTGAGCAGCTTGATGTCACTCTCGAAGTTGTCATAGAAGGTGGAGGTGTCGGTCGGGCCGACCCCGTTGTGAAAACGCTGCGGCTCGATGGAGAACCAGTAGTCAAAGATATTGGCGGACTTGCCGCCGCGGTTGGCGGCGCCTTCCATCTGCGGGGCCGAGCTGGCGCTGCCCCACCAGAAGTTATCCGGAAAACGATACTGCATGGGTGATTTCTCCAGGCTGGTGGGGGAGGAGCCTTGCTCCTCCCCTGTTGTGATCGAAGCTTTGGTCATCAGAACACGGGTCATCAGAACTTCAGGGCCAGAGCGATATCCTCTTCGCTCTCCTCTTCTTCATCGATGACGTTCTGCGCCTTGTTGGCAATCAGCACGAAGGGGATATACATCATGGTCGCGACCCCCAGGTTGAATATCGCCAGACAGAAGGCGGCCACGCTGCCGTTGGTGTTGAAGAAGGCACCCAGGCCGGTTGGCATGGTCCATGGCGCTATGTTGGTGATGGGCGGGATGATCCCGGCGTAGTAGGCCGCCATGGTGATCCCCATCAGTACCGGGTGCACCAGAATGAAGGGCACCACCAGAATGGGGTTCATGATGACCGGCAAGCCAAACAGGATGGGCTCGTTGATTTGGAACAGGCCGGAGGGCAGACCCAGCTTGGCCACCTGACGGTAGTCATCGCGGCGGGAGACCATAAAGATGGCCAGGATGAGGCCCAGGGTGGCACCGGTACCGCCGAGGAAGACGAAGGAGTCGGTGATCGGCTTGGCCCAGAAGTGGAACTCTTTGCCTGCCGCGATGGCCGCTTCAACCGAGCCGTACTGGTTGTAGAGGGCGACGTTTTCCAGGGCAAACGGGAACAGAATGCCTGATTCCAGCGCGGTGAGCGCCAGCATGCCGTGTACCCCGAAGAACCAGAGGAAGGAGGAGAAGACCACATAGACCCAGCCTACCAGCCCGCTCATATTGGACAGCGGCTTGGCGATGCTGTCCATGATCAGCTGGTGGAAGTTGGTGCCCGCATCGCTCAGCAGATAGGAGATGACCCCCATGATGGAGAGTATGATGAAGCCCGGGATCAGCGCCGAGAAGGAGCGGGAGACCGAGGCCGGTACGCTGTCCGGCAGGGTGATGACCCAGTTGCGACGGACGATAAAGGCGAACATCTCGGCCACGGCGATGCCGATCAGCATGCCGGAGATGATGTTGGCACCGCCCAGCCAGTTGGCGCCAATCGCATAGGACTCACCCACGCTGAATGGTGTGACCGTCATAAAGGCTGCCACCGCCAGCAGACCGGAGGCCAGGGGATCTGTCTTGCGCTCTTCGGCCAGTGCCAGACCAATAAAGAAGGGGGCCATCAGCGACATGATCCCTAGAGTGCCGTTATAGACGTTGCCGCCGATGCTCTTGAGGCCATCCAGGGTGGCGATGGTGGCAGGATCGAGCCGCACACCGATGGAGTAGAAGAAGGATCCTTCGCCAAAGCTCAGGAAGACGTTGTTGATGAGAACGAACATGGCCCCGACCAGCGTCAGGGGCATCATCTTGATAAAGCCGTTCTTGATGGCGTTGACATGAGGCTGTTTGCCCAGCTTGACGGCAATGGGCAGTATGACCTTCTCCAACGATGCGATGATGTTGCTCACAGGGATCTCCTTACCTATGCGAGGCTCTTCTTGATGGAGGCGACGGCGGCTTTCAGCACGCCCAGCCCGTCGACCTTGCCGTAGAGCAGGGTATCGATCACTTCAACCGGCTTGCCCGGCAGCTGCTGCTGGATCTCCGGCAGCATGTAGGCAATTTGCGGGCCCAGCAGTACCAGATCGGCATCCTGTCCCTTCTCGCCGGCCAGGGTCTCCGGATAGGCATCGATCAGCACCGGCACATCATATTTTTCCGCCTGCGCCTTCATCTTTGAAACCAGCAGTGAAGTGGACATCCCGGCAGAGCAAAACAGGTAGATACGCTTCTTTTCCATAACCCTTCCCTCAACGCTTGAAAACCAAATGAACAGATCGGTCGAGATGTGTGTCTGTCGTGCTAGCAAGACAAATCAATCATCTCCAGTTGACCTCATTGTATCTACCCATGGGTTTCATCTGGTATTTCGATATTTATATCAATAGTCTTTGGTTGACCATGGTTTTTGCCGTTGCTCACATTTTTGATGGGCAGGCGCAGCGGAAATGAGATGAGATGGGGCGCAAGGAGGATGTTTTTCTTGAATTAATCTTTATTTTTCAGTTGGTTATTTTTGTTGCCTTAAAGGTTGCTGCAATCTGGCTGAAAAAGATCAATAACGGGTGGTAGCTCACATTTCATAAAGAATGCAACCTGATTGATATTCATAATGGCGGGGATGAGCTGCCGCGTTTCTCGACATGGTGCGCGCTCATTGACCATTGACGACAAATGGATTGACGAGGGAGGCGGGCTTTTTCCGCGCTGAGCGGGTTGGTGGCGAGCGGGAGCAGGCACCTTGCAAAGGTTATTGCGCTAAGTGAGTGAGGGCTGAGGGAGTCAGTGCAGTGAGGGGAGAGCGCACAAAGGGGGAAAAACCGACCCCGGAGTGGCTCCGGGGTCGGTGGGGGATGGCGTCAGATCCGCCCCTGATAGCGCAGGGGGAAGCGGCCCTGACTGTCGGGCTGGCCGAGGAAGGGGAGCCCTTGCTGCATCTGCGGCGGCAGTTCGGGGCCCGGCTTCAGGGTGCCCTGGAACAGGTACTGGCCATTGGCTTGCAGCTCGAGGCGACCCATGGTCTGCACCGCATCTGAGCCCTGCTTGAGTTCGGCCACCAGTCTGGAGTCGAGGCAGGTGAGTTTCAGCTCGGGGTCGGCCAGATCCAGCTTGCCCGCCGGAGTATCGGCGCTGGCGTTGTACCAGTCGAGGTTGCCGTAGAGGTTGTCACACCAGGGGTTGCCTTGGGCAAATTGCTCCACTTTAAGCTGCAGCTGGCCGGTGACGGTGAGCGGGATCGGCATGCGCATCGGCACCCGGCTCAGCAACCAGGGGGCGGGGGCGTTGAGGGTCAGATCCCGGCCGAAGGCGGCGCCATTCCAGCCGACAACGCCCTGACCATTGAGGCCGTTGCGATCGCCAAAGCGAATGGCCACTTCGGGGGCGAAGCGCAGCAGCGACCAGCCGTTGAGATCCCAGCGCAGCTGGCTCACCGATTCGCTGGCATATTGCAGCCGGGCGATCTGGCCGTTCCAGAGGGTGCCACTCACCCCTTCCAGTTTCAACAGATTAGCGACGTTGGCAGGCAGCGGCAGATAGCGTGCCACCAGCGCCGCAGGCAGGGTGGCCAGCAGGAAGACCAGATAGGCGGCCAGAAACAGGCTGGCAATCAGGATGCGCTTTTTCATAGGAAACGACTCAACTGCAAGAGAGAAACCCGGCCCGGCGCACCTGCTCCATGGCGGTGAGAGAGCCGCAACCGGCGGGGTGTGACCATGGGATGTTTCATTGAGGACGACTCAACTGCAAACGTCTGACCTTGACCAGACCCGGTGCCAGATCCTCGCGGGCGATCTCGATGATTTGCACCTGAATGCCGTGCTGCTCCACCAGGGTGGAGAGCCAGAGCAGCAAGTCATCGAACTGGACCGTGTCGATCCACACTTGCAGTTCCTGCGCCTGGGGTTGCAGCCGGGCAATCTTGATCTTGTGATTGAAGGCGGTGCGGTTGACCACCCCTTCCAGGGTGCCGCTGGTGTCGATCTGGCGACCCGAGCCACCCTGCATGGCCAGCACCTCTTCACCCTTCTCCTTGAGCCAGGCGAGGGTCTGCTGCTGGTTCTGCACCTGCCGCTCTCGCTCGGCAATGCGATTATTGATCGGTTGCCAGACGCTCCAGTAGAAGAGACCGACCAGCAACAGGGCGCCACCCGCGACCACCAGCCGCTGTTCCCGTGCGGTGATGCCGTGCCACCAGCGCTGCAATTTTTCCATCATGATGATTTACCCTTGAGCACCAGTGCGCCCTCTACCTTGCCCTCGGTGCTGCGCACCTCGCCCTGTTGTACCTCGAATTGCTTGCCTGCCAGCTCGCGGAACCGCTCGATCTCGGCAAAGCCGGGGGCGGTCACCTGCAGCCGCAGCTCGCGGCGACTGGCATCAAAGCGCATCACCTGCGGCTTGAGGCCGGGTATTTCGGCAAAGGTGGGGGCCAGTTCGGTCAGCATCAGCAGCACCCCGTTTTGCGGGGTTTGTCCCATCTGTTGCAGATGCTGGTTCATCTGGCTGCGTACGTTCACGATGCGGCTCTCGCCCGGGAAGATGCGGGTATAGACGGCACGGATCTCCGCTTTCAGCGCCTTGTCCTGCTCGGTGAGCTGATAGAGCTGCACCCCGCGCTGGGTAAGCGCCACCAGCAGCAACAGCCCTGCAGTGATGACCACTTTGCGCCACTGCAGCCAGTAGCGGGCATACTCGGTCTGCGGCCGGTAGGGGCCGGTCAGCAGGTTGGCGCGACAGTTGAGCGCCCCTTTGGCCAGCAGCAGCATGGGCAGCTCGGGCTCCGCCGCCTGCCAGTTGGCGGCCGCAATGGCGGGCACCGGAGTGTGGCTGTGGATGGTGACCGGCTCGGCTTCGGTTGCCAGCAACATGGCCAGCAGCGGTTCGTCGGCGACGATCCCCTGACAGGGGCCCTGGCGCACCAGCCACTCGTTGCCGAGTTGCAGGGCAGACCAGCCATCTGCGGCCTGTGGCAGCGCCAGCACATCGGGCAGCAGTTGCAGGCTCTTGAGGCCAGCGGCATCGAGCCAGCCGAGCCACTCGCCCATCTTCTGCCGATCCACCGCCATCAGATCCACCTGCTGACCCTCGTGGGCCAGCACCACCAGATGGAGCTCGTCCACATCGGAGGCGATCTGCTCCTCCAGCAGGTAGGGGAGGGCCGCCGCCGACTGGCGGTTGTAGCGACCCGGCAGGGTGACGCGCCGGAAGATCAGATCGCTGCCCGGCACCAGCGTGACCACGGGGCGGCCACCGGCCCGCTCCTGCAGCTCGCCCAGGGCATCGGCCGAGGGCAGGGTGCCGGAGGCGATGATCTCCTGCTCCTGACCGGACCAGACCAGCCAGGCCACGGGTTGTTGTTTATTGGTCCCCAGTCGGATGACCAGACTTTCGCTCACGCATCTCTCTCCTGCGATACCGGTTTGCAAAGGGCGTTGTGCGCCTTGGCAACCGGTGCGCAGCCCGCAGGCTGCATCCAACATCTCTCGTACCCGCGGGCGTAGGGCTCGCAGGTGCGCTGTTTATTCGGCGCCGCTACTGAGGCGGCGCAGCATGACCAGTTTATTGTCCT
This sequence comes from Aeromonas allosaccharophila, assembly GCF_000819685.1. Classification (GTDB taxonomy): domain Bacteria; phylum Pseudomonadota; class Gammaproteobacteria; order Enterobacterales; family Aeromonadaceae; genus Aeromonas; species Aeromonas allosaccharophila. The sequence goes on from NZ_CDBR01000019.1 coordinate 42,399, forward strand.
TGCCCCGCTGGAACAGGGTCTCGAGCCAGGCCCGGTTATCGCCCACTTCCGCCACCATGCGGGCTTCGAAGAAGTCGCTTTTCACCACCAGCGCCTCTTTCAGTCCTTTGACCGTATCGGGCGGGGCGAGCAAGTCCGTCATCAGCTTGCTCTCTTTCCACCCTTTCTGCGGTCGTTCGTTCAATACCCGTTTGGCATCATCCTGCCCTATCTTGCCCAGATAGAGGGCAACCAGCAGCTCGGGGCGCTCGGGCGCCAGGGTATTGATATTGATCTTCAACTTGTCGTTGGGCAGGGCGCAGACGTAGGGGGCCAGCTTGGCATAGACCCTGGCTGTCACCCCGCGCACCGCCCGCAGCTCATCCTTGCCCAGCATCCACTGGTTGGCGGTGAGGTAGGGTGGCTTGAGCCCCTCGTAATAGGCGTCCTCTGCGCCAAGGCTGGAGACCAGCACCGTATCCTTGTCGGTCCAGTCACGGATGGCGTCGGTTAGCTGGGCAGCCTCGTAATCATCCATCGCCAGCTGCTTGAGCAGTTCGCGAAACACCTGCACCGGATAGGGTTGCTGTTCCAGCTCCTCGCCGCTCCCCGCCTTGGAGGCCACGCTCAGGCTGTTGAGGTTGAAGCAGGATTGCAGGTCGGTCACCTCGCCCTTGAGCTGGCCATCGTCCACCGGAAACACTGTGTTCTTGCGGGCCCAGTTCTGGCTGAGGTTGACCACCTCGGGGTTGTCCTTGAAATCCTGTGTCAGCACCTTGCTCACCAGCGCTTCCGCCGAGAGGGCATACCACCACGCCTGTTTGCCGGTGGTGATGTTGGCGGTGCGGCGCAGCTCAAGCTGCAGGCGGCCGCTCATGTTGCTGGCGATGATCACCATCACCGAGAGGATCAGCAGCACCACCAGCAGCGCCATGCCGCGCTGGCGACCGGGAGCGGTGAGATTAGCCCGCATTGGCACCCCCGCCGTTCTGGCTGTCACCATTACCGCCGTTGGTATTGTTGTTGCCGCCGTTGTTCCCGTTATTGCTGTCGCTGCCACCCCCTTGGTCGGGGTTGCTGCTCTGGCTGTTCTCTTCGGCGCGCTGGCCTCCTGCACCAATCAGGAACTGACGGCGAATGGTGCCGTAATCGTCCAGATCCAGCTCTACCGCCAGTCCGTGGGGCAGCACGCTGCGCTGGCTCCACTCCTCCTTCCAGTTGCCCTTGTCGAAGAAGTAGAGGCGAAACGCCGTGACCCCTGCCAGCACCGGTTGAATGCGCGGCTCTGTGCCGATCACCGGATCCGGATAGAGGTAGCTCAGGCGCTCCAGCTTCTGATCCTTGAGGCGCCAGCCGACCCGCTGCAGATGGGAGCGGGGCAGCATGCCGTCCGGGTTAAGCCAGCCGCTGCGCATAAAGGCCATGCCCCAGTCATCGCTCTGCTGGCCGAAACGGGAGGCCGCCAGCAGCACCTTGTTGTTCTCCCCCTCGATGCGACCGCTGCGCGGCACCATCTGGGTGACGTCTCGCTCCAGCAGGGTAAAGGCGAGCTGCAATTCGTTGAGGCGGGCCTCTTTTCGCTTGGCCACCTCGTCGCTGGTGAGCACCCCCTGCAGCACCTGATAGGCGCCCATGCTGAGGCTGGCGAAGATGGCGATGGCCACCAGCATTTCTAGCAGAGTAAAACCGGCGTGACGGACAGGGTGAGGCGTGCGGACGGAGAGCTGGGTCATCGGCTGATAAAGGTCCGCATCATGGCGACCGGGTTCTCGGCCTTGGCCTCGGTGCGCACTTCCATATCGAGTGCCCGGAAGTTGTTGTCGGCGGTGGCGACACCGCGATAGCGCCAGTACCAGGTCTGCCCGGCCATCTGCTCGTCCCCTTCCACCCAGCTGTCGCCGGGCCACTTGTTCTCGAGCTTTTGCTGCACCAGCTGGTTCTCCACCACCCAGGTGGCCAGGGTCTTCTGCTCCAAATAGTTGAGGGCGGAGAGGTGTTCGCTGGCGGTTTTCATTACCGCGAGACCGGCGATGGCAAAGACCGCCAGCGCTACCATCACTTCGAGTAGTGTCATGCCACGTGCGTTCATAGTGCCGCCTGCTGAGGGTGTGGTTGGCACAGAAGTAGCGCCACCATGACTCCTTTCTCAAACAAGGTCATGCCACGGGCGTTCATTCGCTCACCTCTTCATCTTCATCGCCGGTGAGCAGGGTGAGGCGGCCGAACTCGTCCCCCTTGACGATGCGGGTGTAGCGGGCATCGTCATCCTGCTGGGTGAAGGTGAGCACGAACGGGCTCAGCTCGCCGCCCGGGAAGATAAGCAACTGTGGCGTGCGCTCCTTCTCGTCGCGCTTCTGTTCGGTTTTCTCGTCGGGATCGGGCTGCCAGCCAAAGCCTTCCAGCTCCAGTGCCAGCGTCATGTTCTCGGCCAGTTGCACCGGCCCCAGCTGCTTGTCGCCAGTCAGGGCCAGCCACTTGCGATCCTTGGCCTGACGCTGCATAAACTGCCAGCCGTTATCCTCGATGCGAATGCCCACCAGCCGACCATCCATCACCGCATACTCCTGCGCCAGCTGCAGGGTCGCCATCAGGCGACGCGCCTGCTTGTCCAGCTCCCGATCCCCTCTGGCGCCTCCCATGCTGAGGGTGACAGCGGTGGCTACCAGTCCCATCAGCATGGCGACGAGCAGCACCTCCAGCAGAGTAAAACCGGCTTGGCGACTCTGTTTCATGGCGCCAGCCTCAACTGCATAGCGGTAGCCTCAAGCCGACCCATCAACATGGCAACCAGCAGCACCTCCAGCAGGGTAAAGCCGGATTGGCGATGAGCAGATGGCGCAGCCCTCATTCAGGCTGCTCCAGCAAGGCGGAGTGAATGCGCTGGTGGCACATCACTTATTGGAAATCCTTCAGGTTCCAGTTGCCGATGTCATCATCGGTACCGGCTTCACCATCCAGACCCATGGAGAAGATGTCGATCTTGCCGAACTGGCCCGGGCTCAGCAGCTGGTACGGGTTGCCCCAGGGATCTTGCGGCAGGCGCTTGATGTAGCCGCCATCGCGGTAGCTGCGCGGCGCCGGATCGATGGAGGGCTTGGTCACCAGTGCATCCAGACCCTGTTCGGTGGTCGGGTAGCGGTTGTTGTCCAGCTTGTACATGTCGAGGGCGTTTTCCAGTGCCACGATATCGGAGACCGCTTTCTGCTGGTCAGCTTTCTCCTTGTTGCCCATCAGGTTGGGCACCACCAGACTGGCCAGAATGCCGAGGATCACGATGACCACCATGACTTCCAGCAGGGTAAAACCGGATTGACGACGCTTTTGCATGAGTTACTCCCTAACGAAATGAGATGGCATGAACCATCAACGATAAATTGTTAAACCGCAATCGTTCGATGACGCCTGTCGGCTAAGCGAACCTGCGGGATCGATTGGATTGGCAGGTTCTAATAGGGTCGCGTATTCGGACGTCCGAACCTTACATATTCACCATATTGTTGAGCTCGAGGATCGGCTGCAGGATCGACATCACGATAAACAGCACCACCCCGGCCATGGAGACCACCAGCATGGGTTCGAACACCCCGAGGGCGATATTGACCTGGGATTCAAACTCCCGATCCTGGTTGTCCGCTGCCCGCTCCAGCATGCTGTCGAGCTCGCCGCTCTGCTCGCCGGAGGCGATCATGTGCAGCATCATGGGCGGGAAAATTTTGGTCTCGGTCAGCGACTTGCGCAGACTGGTCCCCTCGCGTACCCGTTCGGCGGCCTCGAGAATGCGCATTCTGGCAAAGTCGTTGGAGAGCACTTCGCCGGAGATCTTCATCCCCTCCAGTAGCGGTACCGCACTGGCGTTGAGGATGCTTAGAGTACGGGCGAAACGGGCGGTGTTGAGGCCGCGGCTGACCCGGCCAATCACCGGCAGGCCGAGCAACACTTGATGCCAGCGTCGGCGGCGTTTTTCATCGGTGAGCCACCAGCGCCAGACAAAGCTGCCGAGGAAGATCAGCAGCAGGAACCAGAGGCCATAGGCCTGCATCAGCTCGCTGGTGCCGATGAGAAAGCGGGTGGTGCCCGGCAACTGCTGGCCCATGTGTTCAAACTGGGCCACCACCTTGGGCACCACGGCGGTAAGCAGGATCGAGATGACCCCGATGGCGACACAGGTGAGCACGATGGGGTAGATCATCGCCTGCAGCAGCTTGGTGCGCATGTGCTGGCGCTGCTCGGTGTAGTCGGCGAGGCGGTTGAGCACCTTCTCCAGATGACCCGACTTTTCACCGGCCGCCACCATGGAGCGAAACAGCTGGTCGAACACATGGGGGAAGGCACCCAGCGAGTCGGCCAGCGAATAACCTTCCACCACCTTGCTGCGCACGGTCGCCACCAGAGAGCGCAAGTGGGCCTTTTCGCACTGCTCGGCCACCGCCTTGAGTGCCTCTTCGATGGTGAGACCAGCCCCCACCAGCGTTGCCAGCTGGCGAGTGATCAGGGCCAGCTCTGCAGTGGAGGCACCGCGACGAAACAGGGCGAAGCGGGTCGCCTCCCGTTTGGCCTTCTCGGTGGTCTCGTTCACCTCGAGGGGGGTGAGCCCCTGTTCGCGCAGCAGCTGGCGTACCTGACGGGCCGAGTCGCCCTCCATCACGCCGCTCTTGCTGCGCCCCTTGTTGTCGAGGGCCTTGTATTCGAATGCCGCCATTTCAATCTTCCCGGGTCACGCGCAGCACCTCTTCGAGGCTGGTCTGCCCCTTGAGCACCTTGTCGATGCCGTCACGGCGGATGCTGGGGGTGTGGCCGCGGATCAGCCGCTCGATGGCGAGCTCGCCGCTGGCACTGTGAATGGCTTCACGCACCGCTTCGTCGATCACCACCAGCTCGTGGATGCCGGTTCGACCGCGGTAGCCGGTGTGGTTGCACTGTTCGCAGCCCACCGGGCGCCACACCTGCTGATCGGGGGCCAGTTCGATGCCCATGGCCAGCCGCTCCTGCTCGGTAATGGGGCGCGGGGCGCGGCAATCGGGGCAGAGGGTGCGCACCAGCCGCTGGGCCAGCACCGCCAGCAAGGACGAGGAGAGCAGGAAGGGCTCGATCCCCATGTCCCGCATCCGGGTGATGGCACCGATGGCGGTGTTGGTGTGAAGGGTCGACATCACCAGATGACCGGTGAGGGACGCCTGCACCGCGATCTGAGCGGTCTCGAGGTCACGGATTTCCCCCACCATCACCACATCCGGATCCTGACGCAGAATGGCGCGCAGGCCGCGGGCGAAGGTCATGTCCACCTTGGTGTTGACCTGGGTCTGGCCCACCCCTTCGAGGTCATATTCGATGGGGTCTTCGACGGTCAGGATGTTGCGATCCCGCGAGTTGATCTCGGAGAGCGCCGCATAGAGGGTGGTGGATTTACCTGAACCGGTCGGGCCGGTCACCAGTATGATGCCGTGGGGCTTGCGAATGAGCTCGCTGATGATGGTGCGATTGGCTTTGGTCATGCCGAGCTGCTTGAGCTCGAGGCGCACGTTGTTCTTGTCGAGCAGACGCAATACCACTCGCTCGCCGTAGCTGGACGGCATGGTGGAGACCCGCACGTCGACGGCACGGCCACCGATACGCAAGGAGATTCGACCATCCTGCGGCACCCGCTTCTCGGCGATGTCCATCCGTGACATGACCTTGATCCGCGAGACCAAGAGCGAGGCCAGTTTGCGATGGGGGCGCAGGATCTCCCGCAGCACCCCATCGATGCGAAAACGGATCACCAGTGCCCGTTCGAAGGTCTCGATATGGATATCGGAGGCCTCCTCCTTGATCGCCTCACTCAACATGGCGTTGATGAGACGAATGATGGGGGCGTCGTCATCGGCATCCAGCAGATCTTCGCTCTGCGGCAGCTCTTCGGCCAGCGCGAAGAAGTCCATCTCGTTGCCGAGATCTTCCATCAGCTGGCGCGCCTCGGAGGAGTCGCGCTGGTAGTGGGCCATCAGCAGCTCTTCGAAGGCGTCGTTGTCGAGCTGCTCCACCGCGAAGCTGCAACCGGCTACCCGCCGCACTTCCAGCAGGGCCTGCGGGGTGACGCCGGGGCGACACTGCAGCACGGGGGCACCGTCCCGCTCAATCAGGATCACCCCGAAGTTGCGGGCAAAGACAAAGGGGAGCTCGGGCAGTTGCGCAGGCCCGACGCTTCCATCCAGATGGTAGGCACTCATCAGGGTTTACTCTGCACAAACGGAGTGGTGGTCTCGACAGTGTTCTGCTGTCTGCTCTGCATCTCGCTGATCTGCTTCTGGATCTCTTTTTGCAGCTCGGGCGACACCATCACATCCTGACCATAGGCAGGCAATACCTGACGGGCGGGGGAGGTGAGATACCCCTCCTGCGAGGCGGCATTGAGCTGCTCGGCGCGGAACAGACTGTACTTGTTACTGGAGATGCCAGAGTAGACGTCTGCATCGCGCAAGATGGTGGGCCGGATAAAGACCATCAGGTTGCGCTTGGAGGTACTATTGGCGGTAGAGCGGAACAGATAGCCCAGTACCGGGATATCACCTAGCAGCGGTACCTTGGAGATCTCCTCCTTGGTCTGCTCATCCATCAGGCCGCCCAGCACCACGGTTTCGCCACTCTTTACCAGCACTGAGTTCTTGACGGTGCGGGTATCGAAGGTGGGTCCCAGACCGTCTGTTCCTGTCGCCTGTTTACCCACGCTCGAGACCTCCTGCTCGATGTTGAGCAGCACCGAATCCCCTTCGTTGATCTGCGGCGTGACCGTCAGCTTAGTGCCCACCGTCTTGCGTTCGATGGTGCTGAACACCTGATCGCTGGTGGTGGAGGTCTGTGAGCCGCTCTGGACCGGGACCTCCTGACCGACGTTGAAGGAGGCCTCCTTGTTGTCCATGGTGACGATACTCGGGGTGGAGAGAATATCGTTCTTGGTATTGGAGGCCAGCGCTGTGGCCAGCATGGCCCAGTCGCCGTGATAGAAACCGGCTGCCATCCCGTTAAAGCTCTCTAGCAATTTGGCGGCACTGTCGGTCTTGCCATTCTGGTAATCCTTACCCGCAGCGATAGCACCGGTGATGGGGACACCAGTGTTGGTGAACTGGGTACCGCCGCCGTTGGCATTGCCCCACTGGACGCCGAAGTTAAGGCCATCGCCATCCTGCATCTCGACGATGATCGCCTCCACCAGTACCTGGGCGCGGCGGATATCGAGCTTGGCCACCACCTGCTCCAGTTCGGACATCACATCCGGCTGGGCGGTGATGACCAGTGCGTTGGTGGTCTCGTCGGCGGAGATGGCCAGCTTGCCACCGCCGATGCTGGCGCCACCTGTGGTTGCGCCGCCGCCCTTCTTGTCGGCCTCGATGCTGGAGCTGACCCCCTTGAGCACCTCGACCATATCTTTGGCCTTGCCATATTTGAGGTAGAAGACCCGGGTGTTGCCCTGGCTCTGCAGGTCGCGGTCGAGCTGGCGCACCATCTGGATGATGCGGGCGCGCGCTTTGGGCTCACCACTCACCACCACCGAGTTGGTGCGCTCGTCGGCCACTACCTTGGGGGAGAGCAGCAGGGAGGCGGTACCGCCCTGTGGGTTGCCATCCTTGTTGAGGTTGGTCACCAGCCGCACCATTTCACCCGCCGAGGCGAACTTGAGCTTGATGATGTCCACATCCTGATCGCCTGCGCGGTCGACCCGGTTCACCACTTCCACCAGACGGTTGACCACGGCGGCGCGGCCAGTGATCAGCAGCACGTTGGAGGGCTCGTAGTGCACCACGTTGCCACCACCGGCGTTGTCGTTGAGCTGGCGCAGCAGCGGCGCCAGTTCACGGACCGAGACGTTGCGCACCGGCACTACTCTAGTCACCATCTCGTCGCCCATGCCCGGGTTGCTGCCATCCACCACCGGAATGGCTGAGGTCTTGGCATCCCGCGAGCGCAACACCTTGAGCACCCCGTTGTCCATCGGCACCACGGCAAAGCCGTAGACGTCGAGCACGCTCAGGAAGAACTGGTAGTACTGCTCCTCATTGAGCAGGTCGTAGCTGCGCACGTTGATCTTGCCGCGCACCGAGGGCTCTATGATGATGGTTTTATTGAGGTTCTTGCCCACCGTATTGATGAACTCTTCAATCTCGGCGTTCTTGAAACTGGCTGAATATTCGGTGGCCCAGGCTGAGCCCGCCATCATCAGTGCCGCTGCGACAGTGGCTAGACGCCAGCCTTTCCCTTTAGTTGTCATTATTGGTACGACTCCAAATCATTATTCTGACAAGCGCACATAGATGTCGAACTGTTCGCCCTGTCGCTCGACGGTCACTGTCATTTCCGTTGCGCCAGCCATCTGCTGCATCGCCTGCATGGCTTGCATGTTGTCCCGTAAATCCAGCCCGTTGATGCTGATGGCCAGGTCATTGGCCTGCAGCCCGCTCTGGTTGAAAAACTCAGGATTGCTGCCCGGATTGAGGCGATAGCCGGTCATGCGGCCATCCACCTGAACCGGTGAAATATTGAGGTAATCGGTGATCTTGCCCGGATCGGCCATCAGCTCGCTGCGCAGGGAACCAAGGGGGGCTGCGTTGGCGGTTTGCGGCAGCGGTTTGCCATACTCCTCGCCGTCCAGCATCAGGGTCTCGTCGCGGCCATCCCGTTCGATGATCACCCGATCCGGATAGACCTGTCGGATCCGCGCCTGGGTGCCGTCAATCATGTCACCGACCCCGTAGGAGTTCTGAATGCCGGACATGGCGATGATGGCGATGGATTTGGCGGGATCTGAGCTGGCCAACACCCCGTTGAGCTGGGCATTGAGCTGGGTGCGCGGGGCATTGGCGGCCACGGCGGCGGCTTTGGCCTGCGCCTTGGGGATCGCCTTGCCAAACAGCCCCAGCCGGGTCACCTCGCCCAGTTCAATGCGCGGGTTGCCTTGGCTGCTGGCCGCCACGGCGGACGGTTGCCACGGTTGGCTGGTTGGCGGGCTTGCCAGAGTGAGCAGACGCCAGGTGAGCGCGGCGCTCTGCTGCGCCAGCATGATCAGCAGCGCCAGAAAGAGCACCTGAGTCACTCTGGTCATGGGTAGCCGCCGGCACTGGGCCAGCAGCGTGGTCAAAATGTCATCCCTGAATCGTAATGTCATATTAATCAACAAATTCCAGGTTCTGGTGCGGCTGCGTATTGTGTACGGCGGTTTGCCGCGATACAACGGCTCCGGGCACTCCAATGCGCAAAAATGCATATTTCATCACATCTGGACTGAATGAGTGCTGACAAAAGTAGCAACCCTCAGTCGCGGCACTGGTCATAACCGCACTGTGTGGTGATTGTTTATGCGGCATCCGACAGGGCAGCCTTGCCGGTGATGGCTCACGGGGTCCAATCCTGCAACGCCTTGAGGGCCACACTCTGCCCGGCGACCTGCAGCACGATAGATTGCTGCTCTATGCTGGTGAGCCACACCCCGGGGGCGATCTCGCTCCCCTCCCGGTATTCGCGGCCATTGAGCACCACGCCCCGCTTGGCGGGGTTGGAGGAGAAAACATGAGAACCGTAGCTCAGTTGCGGCACCTGTTGGCGCACCGACTGCGGAGCGGCACCCAGCGCCATTAACTGGGCCGGTTGCACGTTCTGGCTGGCGGCGTTCGGCGTCTCCTGCAATGGCGTTTCATTGAGTGCCCGCATCAGCTGCTCGGCCAGACTCAGATCGGGGGGATTCCCCTGGCTGGCCCCTTCGTTTCTGGCCACGGCTCTGGGTTGTACCACCGGCTCCGGCAGGGGCGGGGGCAGCGGGCGAGTCACCATCGCCCTGGGTTCGACCCGCACGAAGGGCGGGGTGATCACCTCTTTTATCTCCACCTTCTCCTCGATGGGGCGAAGGTGGATCAGGTGCCAACCATAGTTGGCGCCCGCCCCCAGCAGCAGGGCCAGAGGGGCCAGCAGCCAGCCGATGCGGCGGGAGGTACGCGCCTCTTCCCGGGGCATGGGCAAGCCCATGGCCGGGATATGGGCGCTCTGTTGCGGTTGCTGCGCTCGGTGCAGCGCTTTTAGCAGGGTAGACATCAGGAGGCCTCCTCCAGTCTGGGCATGGGTTCACCGGAGAGGGCGTTGAGACGCAGCAGGGTGTTGCTGCCAGCGATGCCATCAGGGGTCAGGCCTTGGTCTTGCTGGAACTGGCGCAGCTTGTGTTTGAGCTGGTCATCGAAACGGCGCACCTTGCGCTCGGGTTGTTGCAGCGCACGGCTCAGGGCGTTGTCGAGCCACTGGATCTGGGTCTGACCGGCATTGCTGGCGATCAGGCTGACGCCCCCTTTCGGCATGCGCCAGAGCAGGGTGTAGCTGCCGCCCCAGTTGTCGCTGAGCCACTGACGATCCACCTGCCAGCTCTGGTCGCCGATCATCAGGCTGGCCTTGCCCGGCCCCAGATTGACCAGGGTCGCGTAGTAGAGGCCGCCGGTGTCGTCGGTTAGGGTGATCATGGCGGGATGCTGCAGGGCGCGCAGCTCGTCGAGGCTCGCCTCTCCCTCCTGACAGCGCAGGCCGGCGCGGGGCGCGTTGTCGCAGGTTGCCTCGAACGGCTCGGCCTCGTAGCCCCATACCTTGTAGAGATTCTGCATGGCGCTGTCGGGGTCGAGGGCCTGATTGATCGCCTCGGTCAGTTGCTCTGTCTGTTCGTCGGTTTCGTCGATGGTGACCGGCACCTCAACCTTGACCACCGGGCGGGTGGGGAACACGCCGAAAAATTGCCAGCCCCACCAGCCAGCAGCCACCAGCAGGGCGCCTGCCAGCGTCACCACCAGACCGGAGACCCAGCTCCCCTCGTCACGAACGCCATTGACCTCGAAGGCGGCCTGGCTGATATCGCCGTGGACCACCTTGTAGCTGCCACGGGCGAAGGCGGCGATCAGGGCGCGGTCGCAAATGAGGTTGATGAAACGGGGGATGCCGCCGCTCAGGCGATGGAGCGTCTTGATGGCGCGAGGGGTAAAGATGGGTTGCACGCAGCCTGCGACCTGCAGCCGGAAGCGGACGTAGGCATCCACGTCGCTGTGGGAGAGCGGCAGCAGGTGATAGCGGGCGGTAATGCGCTGGGCCAGCTGACGCAGCAGGGGTTGGCGCAGCATCTGTTGCAGCTCGGGCTGACCGATCAGCACCACTTGCAGCAGTTTTCGCTCGTCGGTTTCGAGGTTGGTGAGCAGACGCAGCTGCTCCAGTACGCCGGGCAGCAGGTGCTGCGCCTCATCCACCAGTACCACGCTGCGCTTGCCTGCCGCCAGGTTGGCCAGCAGGTGATCGCGAATAAGGTCGAACAGCCGCTTGATCCCGGCATCTTCGGGATAGGGGAGTTGAAACTCGTCGCAGATGGCGGCCAGCAGATCCCGTTCGGTCAGGGAGGGGTTGAGGATGTAGGCGATCTCGGTCTCGGCGGGCAGCTGTTGCAGCAGGCAGCGGGAGACGGTGGTCTTGCCGGTGCCCACTTCGCCGGTCAGCAGCACAAAGCCGCCGCCATCCTGCAATCCATAGTTGAGATGAGCAAGGGCTTCGCCGTGGCGCTCGCTCATATAGAGGTATTTGGGATTGGGCGAGATGGAAAACGGATGTTCCGAGAGGCCGAAGAACTGTGTGTACATGAGGGTATTCTTTTGTAGCCGGCGACAGATGAAAAATGTCTCCGGATGATAGCAAACCTCGCTTTCATTGGAAGCCATCATTGGCGCAGGAGGGCAAATTGCGGCCTTTTACTGCCATCTTGTGATCCCGGTTGCGTCATCGGTACGAACCCGGATCACAAAATGACAAAAAACATCTGTAAATAAAGGGAAATATCAATATCGGCCCGATGTAGCACATGCCGCTTGCGCGCATGTTTATGACACTTTTGCCCTGTCAGCGATCACGGCAACGGGTCGGGATGCCCCTGCTCAGTGGTGATCCTGAAACTGTGCGGCAATCTCCCTGAACTGCGTCTCGCAGGCGAGAAAAGCCGCGACGATGCCGGGATCAAAATGGCTGCCGCTCCCCTTCACGATGATCTCCTTCGCCTCCTCATGGCTGAAGGCGGGTTTGTAGACCCGCTTCGAGATGAGCGCATCGTAGACATCCGCCACCGCCATCAAGCGCCCGGAGAGAGGAATATCCTCCGCCGCCAGCCCTGCCGGATAGCCGCTGCCATCCCACTTTTCGTGATGGGTGAGGGAGATCTCCCGGGCCAGCCGCAGGAAGGAGTTGGAGCCCAGCTGCGCCTCGGCACTGGCCAGCGCATCGGCGCCTATCTGCGGGTGGCGCTTCATGATGGCGAACTCCTCGTCGGTCAGCTTGCCCGGTTTGAGCAGGATGGCGTCTGGAATGCCCACCTTGCCCACATCGTGCAGGGGCGCCGATTTGAACAGCAGGTCGATGGTGGCGTCATCGAGCGGGTAGCGATCCCGGTCGTTGCGACTGAGATATTGCGCCAGTGCCTTCACGTAGTGCTGGGTGCGGATGATATGGGCGCCGGTCTCGTTGTCCCGGGTCTCCGCCAGCGAGGCGAGGCCGAGGATGGCCACATCACGGGTCAGGTTGAGCTCGTCGCTGCGGGATTTCAGCTCGCCGATCATCTGATTGGTGCTGGCGGCAATCAGGCCGAACTCGTCATCCCGGGTGACCGGCACCCTGGCGTCGAAGTCACCGCACTGCACTCTGGCCATGGTGCGGGTCTGCTGGCGCAGGGAGAGGCCGAGATTGCGGCCATAACCGTGGATGATGAGGGCGAGATAGCAGAAGGTCACCGTCATTACGAAGGCGATCTCCCACAGGATGTAGTGCTGGGCATCGACCCTCGGCAGGCTGCGCTCCACCGTCACTAGCCACTCCAGATCCTTGTTGAACAGCAAGAAGAAGACGCTTCCCAGCAGGGTGAGGGTCGCCAGAGTAAAGAGGGTGAACTTGCGTGGCAGCGGCATGGCCAGCGGGTGGCTCAGCGCCAGACTCAGCTCGGTTTGCCGCGCTCTGGCCCGATGCCAGCCCCGTTCCAGGGTCAGATCGGCGGCCACCAGAAAGCCGAGGGTGGTCATCCCCAGCAGCACCTTGAGGTGGCTCTCCAGCGGAAAGTCGTGGGTCAGGGCGTTGTAGCACGAGAGCAGCAGCGCCCCCAGCAGGTAGAAACCGACCTCCAGGCCGAACCTGTTCAGCTCGTTGCGCGGCAGGGGCCGCCTTGAGAGCAGCCAATTGCGCACGGCGAACATGATGGCGAACGTCACCAGGGTCGGCCCCAGCAACTGGGGCAGGGTGAGACTCTCGAGAAACGGGCAGACCTGCCAGCCATAGAGACAAAATAGTGACAGGGTTACCCCGTAGTGCAGGGCGCAGCGCCCCGTGATCCTCTGCATATTCCCACCCATGTTGCTGGTTATTGTTATGTCGGCGGGAGGCCCGCCATTACAGGCGCCGCAGCAGCAGACTACCGATGGAGTAGCCAGCACCAAATGAGCAAAGTACGCCGCGGGCTCCCGCAGGAAGGTCGCGATTGTACAGATGAAACGCGATGATGGAACCCGCCGAGCTGGTATTACCATAGCTATCAAGAATGACCGGCGCCTCCTGCTGGCTGGCATCGTGGCCCAGCAGCTTGCGACCGATGAACTGGTTCATGGTGAGGTTGGCCTGATGGAGCCAGAGCCGGTTCAGGGAGTCAGCGGCCCAGCCCTGCTCATCGAGCTGGCTGGCAATCTGGTCGCACACCAGCGGCAACACCTCCTTGAACACCTTGCGCCCCTGCTGGCGAAACAGCTTGTCGTCGCTGTAGCGGGTACGCGGGCTGAGCCGGTTCAGAAAGCCGAAGTTGTTGCGGATGTTGTTGGAGTACTGGGTCACCAGCTTGCTGGCCACCAGTTGCCACGGATTGGCCACCTTGCAATCGGCTTCCCGCTCCAGCAGCACCGCGGTGCAGGCATCGCCAAAGATAAAGTGGCTATCCCGATCGCGAAAATTGAGGTGCCCCGAGCAGATCTCGGGATTCACCACCAGGGCCAGTCGGGCGGTGCCTGCCGCCAGCATGTCTGCGGCTGTCTTGATGCCGAAGGTGGCAGACGAGCAGGCCACGTTCATGTCGAACGCCATGCCGCTCGCCCCCAGATAGTGCTGCAGCTCGATGGCCAGCGCCGGATAGGGACGCGGCATGTTGGACGCCGCGACGATGACCAGATCGATCTCCCCCGGCTCGCGACCGGCGGCGATCAGCGCCTGCTCGGCGGCGGCCACCGCCATCTCCACCATGATGGAGGGCATCTCATCGGGCCGCTCCGCCAGCAGTGGTTGCATGATGTCTGGGTTGAGCCCCCCTTCGCGGCTCACCAGATAACGGCTCTTGATGCCGGAGGCCTTTTCGATGAACTCGCAGCTGGAATGCTGCTTGGCGGAGAGCTGGCCGGCGTCGATGGCGGAGGCGTTCTCCTCGTTGTAGAGATCCACATACTGGTTGAAGGCGGCCACCAGCTCTTCATTGCTGACGGCAAAGGGTGGGGTATAGAGGCCTGAGCCACTGATCACGATAGAGGTCATCTTTGCTCCTCGCCGGGTGCGTTCCCGGCTTGTCGGTTTATAGGGGTGAGAAGGTTATAGCTGGTCGATCGCCGCAGCGAGACCCGCCAGGGTCAGCGGATGCATCCGCCCGCCAACCACATCATTCATCAATTTTATCGAGGGGTGCCAGAGCCACTCCCGGCGCGGGGTGGGGTTGATCCACACCAGTTTGGGAAAGTGTTGCTGCAAGCGGGTAAGCCACACCTGACCTGACTCCTCGTTCCACTGCTCGACACTGCCGCCCGGCCAGGTGATCTCGTAGGGGCCCATGGTGGCATCCCCCACAAAAATCACCCGGTAGTCGCTGCCGTAGGTGCGCAGCAGGCGCAGGGTATCGAACCGCTCTTCAACGCGGCGCTCGTTATCCTTCCAGACGAAGTCGTAGAGGCAGTTGTGAAAATAGAAGTACTCCAGATGCTTGAACTCGTGGCGCAGGGCCGAGAAGAGGCGCTGCACCTTGGCCACGTGGGCATCCATGGAGCCCCCTACATCGAAAAAGACCAATAGCTTGACCCCGTTGTGGCGCTCGGGCCGCAGCTTCACATCGAGCCAGCCCTGGCGGGCAGAGCTGCTGATGGTGTCGTCGAGATCCAGCTCGTCGGGATTGCCCTTGCGCACCCAGCGCCTGAGTTTGCGCAGTGCCAGCTGGATAGCGCGCTGGCCAAGCGGCGAGTCGTCGCTGAAGTTGCGGTAGTGACGGGCCTCCCACACCTTGGCCGCCTTGCCGTGCTGGCCCTCTCCACCCATGCGCACGCCCTCGGGGTGAAAACCGCCGTGGCCAAACGGGCTGCTGCCACCGGTTCCCACCCACTTGTTGCCGCCGGCGTGGCGCTCTTTCTGCTCGCTTAACCGCTGGTTGAGCGTTTCCAGCAGCTTGTCGAGTCCGCCGAGGGATTTCAGTAACTTTTTCTCCTCGGGGCTCAGCAGCCGTTCGAACTCCTTGCGTAGCCACTCCTCGGGCAGGCTTTCCGGCAGCAGGGGGATGGCGTCCAGCCCCTCGTAGTATTCGGCGAAGGCGCGATCGAAGCGATCGTAGTGGGCCTCGTCTTTTACCAGCAGGCAGCGGGAGAGCTGGTAGAACTCGTCCATATCGACAGTGACCAGCCGGACGGCCAGCGCGGCGTGCAAGTCCAGCAACTCGCGCAGGCTGCAGGGGAGCTTGTGGCGGCGCAGGTGGGTAAAAAAGTCGATCAGCATGGGTCAGCTGCCGCGCCGTGCCAGAAAGGCGAGCTTCTCGAATAGATGCAGGTCTTGCTCGGTCTTGAGCAGGGCGCCGTATAGCGCGGGCACCAGCTTGCCCGGCTCGCGGGCGCGCATCGCCTCGGGGGCGATATCGTCGGCCAGTAGCAGGCGGATCCAGTCCAAGAGTTCCGAGGTGGAGGGCTTCTTGCGCAGCCCCTCTACCTCGCGCAGCTCGAAGAAGAGCTCCATCGCCTCGCCAAGCAGGCTCTCCTTGAGGTCGGGGTAGTGGAGTTTGACGATGGCCTGCATCTCGGCCTTGTCGGGGAAGCGGATGTAGTGGAAGAAACAGCGGCGCAGGAAGGCGTCCGGCAGCTCTTTCTCGTTGTTGGAGGTGATGATGACCACCGGCCGCTGGCGTGCCTTGACTCGCTCGCCGGTCTCGTAGACGTCGAACTCCATCCGATCCAGCTCCAGCAGCAGATCGTTGGGGAATTCGATGTCGGCCTTGTCGATCTCGTCGATCAGCAGCACAGGTCGCTGCTCGGCGCTGAAGGCCTGCCACAGTTTGCCCCGGCGAATATAGTGGCTGATATCGGCCACTCTGGGGTCGCCGAGCTGGGAGTCGCGCAGCCGGGCCACCGCATCATATTCGTAGAGTCCCTGCTGGGCTTTGGTGGTGGACTTGATATGCCAGGCAATGAGATTGGTGCCGAGATGGTCGGCGACCGCTTCGGCCAGCACCGTCTTGCCGGTGCCCGGTTCCCCCTTGATCAGCAGCGGTTTTTCGAGGGTGATGGCGGCATTGACCGCCATCCTCAATGCATCGGAGGCGAGATAATCGCTGCTTCCTGAAAATCCCATAACGTCGGTTCCTTTGACGATTGGCGCCCGGAGTCAGGGGCCAGAGAGAATAAGCTCTATATGTTGTAATACCATATGGTTATAACGAATAGTCACTTCTCATTCAGAAACCACAGGGTAATCTTGTTTCATCGTCGTAACAAACACAGGGATAGCACCATGAGCAAAATTTTTGAGGACAACAGCCAGACTATCGGTCACACCCCGCTGGTTCGTCTCAACCGTGTTACCAAAGGCCGCGTGCTGGCCAAGATCGAGAGCCGTAACCCCAGCTTCAGCGTCAAGTGCCGGATCGGTGCCAACCTGATCTGGGATGCCGAGAAGCGCGGCATCCTGACCAAGGGTAAGGAGATCATCGAGCCTACCAGCGGCAACACGGGTATTGCTCTGGCTTTTGTCGCGGCAGCTCGCGGCTATCCCATTACCCTGACCATGCCCGCTACCATGAGCCTGGAGCGCCGCAAGCTGCTCAAGGCGCTCGGCGCCAATCTGGTGCTGACCGAAGGGCCGCTCGGCATGAAGGGGGCCATTGCCAAGGCCAACGAGATCCTCGAATCCGAGCCGGGCAAGTATGTGCTGCTGCAACAGTTTGAAAACCCGGCCAACCCTGAGATCCACGAAAAGACCACCGGCCCCGAGATCTGGGATGCCACCGATGGCGAAGTGGATGTGTTCGTGGCCGGGGTCGGTACCGGCGGCACCATTACCGGTGTCTCCCGCTATCTGAAGCAGACTCAAGGCAAGGCAGTGGTCTCTGTCGCGGTCGAACCGGCCGAGTCGCCGGTCATCAGCCAGAAGCTGGCTGGCGAAGAGATCAAGCCGGGCCCCCACAAGATCCAGGGGATCGGCGCCGGCTTTATCCCGGGCAACCTCGACCTCTCTCTAATCGATCGGGTGGAGCAGGTGACCAGTGACGAAGCCATCGAGATGGCTCGCCGCCTGATGGAGGAGGAGGGGATCCTGGCCGGTATCAGCTCCGGGGCTGCCGTGGTGGCTGCCAGCCGTCTGGCCGAGCTACCGGAATTTGCGGGCAAAACCATTGTGGTCATCCTGCCGAGTGCGGCGGAGCGTTACCTCTCCAGCGCCCTGTTTGCCGGGGTGTTCAGCGAGCATGAACTGCAGCAATAACTGATCAGAATCTTTCAAAACAGCGGCGCTCCCAGGAGCGCCGCTTCTTTATGGGCTAGACTCAACCCCTGTTAGTGTCACTTGATCCTTATTTTTTGGGGTAAAATAACAAGTTCCGGAGTGAGAAAAAAAGCAGACATTCCGCTGTAAATCTCATATCCTGTGCGGCGTCACGCGGTGTTTGCTGGCTGGGTATCACAAAGTAACAAAGTGTTATTTTTCGTTATAAAATAATTTCAGGCCAGTCCTGATGCGGCTTGTAGCCCAATAACTGAAAATTGCCAACCAGCGCGCCGATTACTGCACAGAAACTTGACCTGGATTAAACCATTGCGGGTCTGCTTTCGTTACTTTACAACATATCCATACTGACACGGTGGGTCAGGGCGCTTCAAAAACGACCAATCCACCAAAAAATATCAATAATATGGGGTGAAACCATGTACGAGAAGTCTGTTGTTATTACTGCTGAAAACGGCCTGCACACCCGTCCGGCAGCTCAGTTCGTGAAAGAAGCCAAAGAATTCCAAAGCGAGATCACTGTGGTCTCCGGTGGCAAGTCCGCCAGCGCCAAGAGCCTGTTCAAGCTGCAGACCCTGGGCCTGACCAAGGGTACCAATGTAACTATCCAGGCTGACGGCCCGGATGCTCAACAAGCTGTTGAGAAGCTGGTTGCCCTGATGGACGAGCTGGAGTAATCCAGCTTTATTCCTCCCCCACAGTCGTTTTAATAGGAAGGATTATGATATCTGGCATTCTTGCGTCCCCCGGTATCGCATTCGGCAAGGCGCTTCTTCTTAAAGAAGATGAAATCGTTATCAATCAGGGCAAGATTCCCGCCGAGCAGATTGATGCCGAGATCAACCGTTTCCTCGAAGCTCGTACCAAGTCAGCTGCTCAGCTGGAAGCCATCAAAGAGATGGCCGGTCGTACCTTCGGTGAGGAAAAAGAGGCCATCTTCGAAGGCCACATCATGCTGCTCGAAGATGAGGAGCTGGAAGGGGATATCAGATCCTTCATCAAAGAGAACAAGGCTTCCGCTGACAAAGCCATCTATGAGGTGATCGAACAGTACGCCAAGATGATGGCCGAGCTGGATGACCCTTATCTGCGCGAACGCGCAACCGACTTCCGTGACATCGGTACCCGTCTGGTCAAGAACGTACTGGGCATCGCCGTTGTCAACCTGAGCACCATCGACGAAGAGGTCATTCTGGTCGCCAAAGACCTGACCCCGTCTGAAACTGCTCAGATCAACCTGAAATATGTGCTGGGTTTCGTTACCGACATCGGTGGCCGTACCTCTCACACCTCCATCATGGCCCGCTCTCTGGAGCTGCCGGCCATCGTGGGCACCAACGACATCACCGAGCGCGTCAAGAACGGTGACATGCTGGTGCTGGATGCGATCAACAACCAGATCATCATCAATCCGACCGCTGAACAGCTGACCGAAGCCAAGAAGTTCCAGGCTCAGTTCCAGGCCGAGAAAGATGAGCTGGCCAAGCTGAAAGACCTGCCTGCCATCACGCTGGATGGTCATCAGGTCGAAGTATGCGCTAACATCGGTACCGTCAAGGATACCGAAGGTGCCATCCGCAATGGCGCCGAAGGCGTGGGTCTGTACCGTACCGAGTTCCTGTTCATGGACCGTGACGCGCTGCCGACCGAAGACGAGCAGTTCAAAGCCTACAAAGAAGTGGCCGAAGCGATGCCGGATCAGCCGATCATCGTGCGTACCATGGACATTGGCGGCGACAAAGAGCTGCCGTACATGAATTTCCCGAAAGAGATGAACCCCTTCCTGGGCTGGCGTGCCGTGCGTATTTTCTTCGACCGCGAAGACATCATGCACGCTCAGCTGCGGGCCATTCTGCGCGCCTCTGCCTTCGGCAAACTGCGCATCATGTTCCCGATGATCATCTCCGTCGAAGAGTTCCGTAGCCTGAAAGCTACCGTAGAGACGCTGAAAGCCGAACTGCGTGCCGAAGGCAAAGCCTTTGATGAATCCATCGAAGTGGGTATCATGATCGAGACCCCGGCCGCTGCCGTGATGGCTCATCATCTGGCCAAGGAAGTGGATTTCTTCAGTATCGGTACCAACGACCTGACCCAGTACACCCTGGCTGTCGATCGTGGTAACGAGATGATCTCCGCCATGTACAACCCGCTGTCACCCTCCGTCCTGACGCTGATCAAGATGGTTATCGATGCGTCCCACGCCGAAGGCAAGTGGACCGGTATGTGTGGTGAACTGGCTGGTGACGAGCGCGCCACCCTGCTGCTGCTGGGTATGGGTCTGGATGAGTTCTCAATGAGCGCCATCTCTGTACCGCGTATCAAGAAGCTTATCCGCAACACCAACTTCGAAGATGTGAAGGCCATGGCTGATCAAGCACTGAGCTTTGCCACCGCCGCTGAAATCGAAGCATGCGTAGATAACTTTATTAAGCAGAAGGCAGTCTGCTAAGATCGGCTGCAAACAGCGACAAATCATCTCTAGGAGCTTTATATGGGTCTGTTCGACAAACTGAAGAAACTGGTTTCCGACGATAGCTCTGACACCGGCGGCATCGAAATCTTTGCTCCGCTGTCTGGCGAAATCGTGCCGATCGAAGATGTGCCTGACGTTGTCTTCGCCGAGAAGATCGTTGGTGACGGTATCGCTATCAAGCCTGCTGGCAACAAGATGGTTGCGCCGTGCGATGGTACCATCGGCAAGATTTTCGAGACCAACCACGCGTTCTCTCTGGAATCCGACTCCGGTATCGAGCTGTTCGTTCACTTCGGTATCGACACCGTTGAACTGAAAGGCGAAGGCTTCACCCGTATCGCTCAGGAAGGCCAACAGGTCAAGCGCGGCGACACTATCATCGAGTTCGATCTGGCCGTTCTGGAAGCGAAAGCCAAGTCTACCCTGACTCCGGTTGTCATCTCCAACATGGACGAGATCAAAGAGCTGATCAAAATGACTGGTGCCGTGACTGTGGGCGAGACCCCGGTTATCCGTATCAAGAAGTAATGCCCGGCTGGCTCACGCCAGTTGCTGCAGTAAAAAACCGAAGCCTGGTGCTTCGGTTTTTTATGGTCGCGTGTCGGCTTCCCCTTCTGGTCACCAGGCTATTGTGTCGAGATGACAACCCGGTTACGGCCCTGTTCCTTGGCCTGATAGAGGGCCCGATCGGCCATCATCAGCAGGTAGTCGATGCCCTCTTGCCCCGTCATGCTGGCACACCCCAGGCTGATGCTGAGGGAGAGCTGCTCCCCCTGCCACGGCACGCGGGTGGTACTGACATGCTGGCGCAGCTGTTCGGCGCGCCGTGCCGCCTGTTCAATGTCGCAACCCGGCAGGATCAGCAGAAACTCCTCCCCGCCCCAGCGGGCCAGACTCTCCCCCGGCAACAGCTGACTTGCCATGGCGTGGGCGACGGCGCAGAGCGCGGCATCACCCGCAGGATGGCCGTAGCGGTCGTTGACCTGCTTGAAATGGTCGATATCCCCCAGCACCACCGAGAGGGGCTCACCTTGTAACCAGAGGGCCTGCAACTGCTGTTGGGCACCGCGCCGGTTGGTCAGCTCGGTAAGCGGATCGGTGCAGGAGAGGCGGCTCACCTCCTCGACCATGCACTGCAGGTCGTGGATATCGCGAAAGGTGACAATATGGCCATCCGGGATGGCATCGGCCCCCAGCTGGGCGGTGACGATAAACCAGCGCGACTGGCCGCCCTTGCAGCGGATCAGTGCAGGCATCTCGGCGACCTCCAGCCCTTGTGACAAGCTCTGTTCCACCTGCGAGTGCCAGGAGTCGATGATGGTGCGGCGATACCCTTCATCCGGGTAGGCGAGTCGAAACCAGGAGGCCATGTCCGGCAGCTCGGCAAGGTCGTAGCCGAGCTGCTCAAGGAAGGCTTTGTTCAGGAAGCGGTGGCGCCGCTGCGGGATCATGTCGGGCGAGCGGTCATCGTGACGGGCAATGGATTCTGGCACCAGAATAGGCAGCGGGATCACATCGAAGGAGCGAAACAGGATCTGTTGCAGTTCTCGGTCATTCATGGGAAAAGCGACTCCTCGATGCATCTTTTGCATGCTTTACCATAGGTGAGAGCCGTGTGGTGGTAAACCGCTTTATGGTGTCTGCTGACGCGATGTCATGAACAATCCTGTGTACTCGAAGATAAAGGTCTTCATGCGAGCCATTTTGGTCATCCGTTTCCTGCAGACCCGTTACCTGCCAACCGCCTCGTTGACCTGAGCCGTATAAAAAAAGCCGCTCACCAGGGTGAGCGGCTGTTGTCATCAGATCAGTGCCGTTCGCTATCAGGCTGGCTGTTTGCCATCTTCCGCGGGGGGCGGCAGAGCGGCGGAGTTGGACTCCACCTTCTGCTCTTCGCCCTGCATGTTCTTGATGTAGACATCCATCTGGTTGAAGGCGATCTCGATGCCGTTCTCGCGGAACAGCTGGTCGATCTTGCGGTTCAACTCGTCCACCGCCGGGTTGCGATCACCGAGTTCGCTCACGAAGAAGCGCAGCTCGTGATCCAGGGTGCTGGCGCCAAAGGTGAGGAAGTAGACGATGGGGGCCGGATCTTTCAGCACCCGGCTGTTTTTATCGGCCGCCTGTTTGAGCAGGGTGCGGGTCAGCTCTAGATCCGAGCCGTATGCCACGCCCACCCGCACGATCACCCGGGTGACGGTGTCACTCAGCGACCAGTTGATCAGCCGCTCGGTCATCAGCTGCTGGTTGGGGATGATCACCTCTTTGCGGTCGAAATCGGTCAGGGTGGTGGCGCGGATTCGGATTTTGGAGACGGTACCGGAGAAGGATCCGATGGTGACGGTGTCACCGATCCGCACCGGACGCTCGAACAGGATGATGATGCCGGAGACGAAGTTGGAGAGGATCTCCTTCATACCGAAACCTATACCGACCGACAGACCACCCGCTACCCATTGCAGCTTGTCCCACTGCACGCCCATCATGGAGAGGGCGGTCAGGGAGCCGAAGCCGATCAGCACGTAGTTGAGCATGGTGGTGATGGCGTAGGCGGTACCCTGGGCCAGATTGAGCTTGGAGAGTATCAGTACTTCCAGCAAACCGGGCAGGTTGCGCGCCAGTGACCAGGCGCCGCCGAGCAGCAGGAAGCCGATCAGCACGTCACTCAGGCTGATGGGGAACAGCACGGCGTTGGCGCCGGTGCCTTCACTGCGGTGCCACAGCACCATGCTGTCGAGGTAGGAGAATACCGCGACCAGATCGGACCAGAGCCAGTAGAAGGCGACACCGAAGATCAGCAGCAGCACGGTACGGGTCAGACGCAGTGATTGCTGGCTGACATCCTCCAGATCCATGGGTTGCTCTTCGACGGACTCGCCACCTTCCGCATCTTCCGAAGACTTGTGCTCGCGCTTAGCCACCGCACGGCGGTAGGCCAGACGACGGGCGGCCAGCTCCAGACCACGCAGGGCGGTGCGGTAGACCAGGCTCCAGATGATGATGAGGTAGAAGGATTCGATCAGGCGACCGGTCAGCTTCAGCGCGGTGTAGTAGTAACCGAGCATCGCCAGCACGATCAGTGCCACCGGTGCCAGCGCCAGGGCGATGGCGATCAGCGACTTCTGCATGCTTGCCTCGCCCTTGATGCGGGCGCGGGAGATGGGGAACACCAGATAGGCGGCAAGCCCCAGCAGGGCCAAGGTCATGGCTTGGCCGATCACATCGTTGCCCAGGGTGGAGGGTTCAACCACCGCCTTGGTCGCGAGCATGATAAGCGGCAGCAGTGGCAGCCAGAGGTAGCGCATGCTGGATCGTTTGGCTTGCAGCTCCGCTTTTGGAATGCGGAAGTGGGTTTCGGCGATGCCGCCCGGGCGCATGACCGCCAGATAGACGCTGAACACCAGATAACCAAGGGCGAGGTTCAGGGTGATCTGGAACATCAGCTTGGGACTGAGCAAACCGCAATAGGTGAGCAGCAAGCCGCCAGCCAGAATGAACAGGCTGCCCGGCAGGCGGTGCAGCACGGTATAGAGCAGGGCGCGCGGGGTATGCCACTGGCTGTCTTGACGGAAACGGCCAAGATCCTTGGCAATCTTCTTCTGGCGCTCAACCAGTGCCGGACGTTTCCAGACCAGCAGGCCGCCGATCAGCAGCAGCGGGAAGGCGAGCAGGGAGATCCCCAGCAGCTCTTCGCGCCAGCGCTTCCAGTCCGGTTTCAGTACCCAGTCGGAAGCCTGTTTGTAGGCCTGGGCGGGCCAGCTGATAAACCACTTCGTATCGATGGGTTTGTTGCTGCTTACCCAGAAGATGTGCTGTTGCAGGGTGAACTCGATGGAGGCGTATATCCGGGCCAACTGCTGCTGGGTCAGCTGCAGGCTGATGGCGTTGGTGAGCTGGCTGTCGAGCTGGCGGTTGAGCTGATCGAGCAGATTGATGCGGGTGTCGAGCAGCTTGGCAAGGTTGGCCTTGTCCTCTTCGCTGACCGGCTCCTTGCTGCCGGCGATCAGGTTGTCCAGATAGAGATTCTTCTGGAACAGCTGGTCACGCTGCTGACTCAGTTCGAACTGGGCCAGGTGGAGGTCGGCGATCTGCTCTTCCAGATTCTTGACGGCGATAGAGGGGGCCGCTTCCAGCTGCTGGTAGAGCTGATAGAGGATGCGTGACAGCATCAGGTTGCCCTTGAGCATCTGCACCTGTTCGTTCAGGTTGCGTTCGGTCTGGGTACCGCGCTCCAGCCAGCTCTTGGCTTGCAGGTTTTTTTGTACCAGCGAGTTGAGGCTGGTGGTGGCGCTGATCAACTGCTGGCTGAGCTGGTGGTTGAGTTCCTGCTCTTTTTGCACCAGCGGGCTGTCTTCGGTCGCCACCAGCTCACCGGTCTGCTCGGCGGTCTTCTCGGTGTCGCCGAGACGCTTGGCGCTGCTCTGCTCCTGCAGCAACTGCAGTTTCTGCTCTTCGATGGCGAGGCGGGCACTCTGATAGTCGCGCTGCTTGACCGCCAGATCCTGCATGCTGGTGCGGTTATCCAGATCCTTTTGCAACTGGGCCAGTTGCAGATCGATCAGCGCCAACTCGGCATTGAGCTTCATCTTCTCGGCGCTGGAGATGCTTTCACCGGCGTTGAGACGGCTGCGGATCTCCTGACTGCGCTGATAGGCATGGCTCATTCTGGCCTGCGCCCGCTCCGGCAGGGTCTGCAGGCTGGTGAGCTGACTGCCGATGGTGCCGAGCGCCTCCTGGGCCTCCTGCATGTTGGCCAGCACTTCCGGCTGACGGCTGTCGAGCTCTGCCAGGCTCATGCTGGCGTATTCACTCTTGATCTGCTCGACACTCTTGCCCTTGGTCAGGGCATCGAGCTTGGCGCTGATCTCTTTGAGTTCGGTGGGCAGGTTGCGGATCCGCTGTGCCTGGGTCTTGGCCTTCGCCTCTTCCTTGTCGATGCTGTCGAGCAGGGCAAGGGTCTCGGTCAGCAACTTCTGATCCGCTTGCTGACTGACGGTCAGGGTCTCTGATTTACCCAGACCATCCAGCGCTCGCTGAACGGAATTGCGAGAGGGGGCATCTTGCGCCATGGCTTGCGGGACGCAGAGGCTGGCGATTAAACAGAGCAGCGGCAACAGGGTGGCCGAGACTCTTTTAAAACGTATTGAGGGCATATAACTTCCGGGTTATTACGCGATATTCGGGAGATTTCCCGCATAGATTAAATTCGCGTGGATTCTAACACCGGGCTTGTCAGGTAAGCAGGGGGGAGGGATAAAAAAAACGGCGCCCGAAGGCGCCGTTTTCATGTTGTTCAGCTCTGATTAAAGAACGTGAACAGAAGCGGTGTTGGTGGTGCCGCTCGGTACCAGAGCACCGGAGACCATCACAACCACGTCACCTTTCAGACCCATGCCGATTTCCAGCGCGGCTTCTTTACCGATGCGATAGAAATCGTCGGTAGAGGCGATGCTGTCAACCACGTGAGCAACTACACCCTTGGTCAGAACCAGTTGGGCAGCAGTTTTCTTGTTGGTGGTGATCGCCAAGATCCAGGCTTTCGGGAAGTACTTGCGAATGGCCTTGGCAGATTTGCCGCCTTCGGTAGCAACCACGATCAGCGGGGCGTCCAGCTTCTCGGAGGTCTCTACGGCGCCTTTACATACGGCTTCGGTGATGCGCAGCTTGTTGCTGTCGTTGGCAGCAGACAGGTTGGACGGCATCACGGCATCGGTACGCTCGCAGATGGTGGCCATGATGGTCACGGCTTCCAGCGGGTACTTACCCTTGGCGGATTCACCGGACAGCATCACTGCATCGGTACCGTCCAGGATGGCGTTGGCCACGTCACCAGCTTCGGCGCGGGTCGGACGCGGGTTCTTGATCATGGAGTCCAGCATCTGGGTGGCAGTGATAACCACTTTGCGGGCTTTGTTGCACTTGGCGATGATCAT
>NZ_CDBR01000020.1 GCF_000819685.1 Aeromonas allosaccharophila
GGCTAGGAGGAAGATTGCTAAAGAATGAGAGCATCTGATCCCGCTTCAACTGTCGCTTGAGGACCGTCTTGCCATGTTGATCAACGCCATGTAATTGGAAGAGATGTTTTGCCAGATCGATGCCGATAGTCGTAGCCTTCATGGTGGTCGCCTCTCTCATCAGTGGGAACTTACATTCGCCACTTTGGCACTCAGATGCCGTTTTGGGGAGGGGCGACCATCCCATTAACGCCCCATCGCGCGCAAGAAGCGGTGACGCCAGAGGAAGGCGGTATTTTTGCTGACCCCACAGCGCCGCGCTGCTTGGCGGACGGTCAGTCCTTCGATGAGGGCTTGCGCGTAGTCTTCCCAGCACTGTGCTTTACGCAATCTGGCTAAGGGCGTCTTGGTGAGGATGGAGCTTGTGCGCAGACACTGTTTGCAACGGTAGCGGCGTAGTCCCCGACTCCATCCCCAAGGTGCCAGCTGGGTGACATCGGCCTGACAATATGGGCAGCCACTGCATGCCGGTAACTGGGTATTGAGCGAGGTAATGGTGTGGGGGGCAGTGAGCTCTTGCTGAGCAACACGGCACTGGCGCAGGGTTAACTGGGGAAATAGTGACAACAGGTGTTGAAAGGCTGGGGTATCCATGATGGTAGACCTCAAGGTGATGGCCTACTTCAAGATTAGCCTTTCAACACGTAATTGGGACAGCGCCTTTTTTTGATATTCCCCACCTAACGGGGCCATCACTGATGGCCCCGTTAGGTTTCTCAGGCTACATGGATTTGCTCTTACACCAGCTCCCCCAGTGCGCCGATCAGGGCGTCGAGCCCCTGATCGACCTTCGAGCGCGGGCAGCCGACGTTGAGGCGGATATAGCCGTTGCCTTCCGGGCCGTAGGTATCGCCGCGCATGATGGCGACCCGGTATTTCTCCACCAGCAAGGTTTGCAACGCATCCATCCGTTCGGTGGTGTCTATGCCAAGGCCATTCAAGTCAATCCAGGCAAGATAGGTTCCCTCGGGCATCCGATAGTCGATGGCGGGGAAGGCGGCGTTGAGTCGCGCCGCCACCTGGGTGAGATTGCCATGCAGATAGGCTTTCAGGGCATCGAGCCAGGCAGCGCCGTTCCGATAGGCGCTGATATGGGCCAGCACCCCGAGAATCGGCGGTGATGAGAGGCCATGGGCCGCCTTGAGCCGCTGCAGATAGGCGGCTCTCGCCTTGGCGTTGGCGATAAAGGCGTAGGCGCCGCCAAGGGCGGGAATATTGAAGGATTTCGAGCCCGAGCTCACCAGCGCCCAGCTATCGTCCGATGCCACCTCGCTCCACGGCAGGTAGCGGGCAAAGCTCACATCCATATGGATGTCGTCCGAGATGACTTTCACTCCGTGGCGCTGGCAGATGGCGGCCATCCGGCCAAGTTCATCCCGCGTCCAGACCCGGCCGGTGGGGTTGTGGGGGCTACAGAGCAGCAAAATCCGGCAATCGGGGCGGGCCGCTTGCTGCTCGAAGCAGACCCAGTCGATCTGGTAGCTCCCCTCTGTTTTTTTGAGCGGACAGGGCAGCAGCACCCTGTCGTTGGCGGCCAGCATATTGCCGAAGGCGTCGTAGGCGGGGGTATGCACCAGCACCCCTTCGCCCGGCGCCGACCAGAGGCTCACCAGCTGGGCAATCACATAGATGACCGAGGGGCCGTAGACCAGCGTCTCGGGGTCGAGGCTTGCCCCGTAGCGGTGGGCAAACCAGTTGCTTACCGCTCCCTTGAAGTCGTCATGATTCCAGCGGCTGTAGCCAAAGACCCCGTGCTCAAGGCGGGTTGCCAGGGTCTGGCGAATGCAGGGGGCGGTCGCGAAATCCATATCGGAGATGGTAAAGGGGAGCAGATCGGCATGGCCAAAACGGTCGGCTACATAGTCCCACTGAGTGCAGTAGGTGCCGTGGCGGTCGACCACTCGGTCGAAGTCATAAATATCGTGCATGAAGTTTCTCCCTCCATAAACAGGAGACATATTGGGAGAGGCAAACAAGGGGGGCTTGCGCCTCCCGTTCGGATCTTATTGGCCGGTTCAGGCCCCCATCAGGCTCTGCAGCTGATTTTTCACCAGATGCACCTGCGGGCCGATCACCACCTGCAGGTTGTGCTCGTCGAGCTTGATCACCCCGATGGCGCCGTTCGCCTTCAGTACCTTGTCATCGACCCGGCTCATGTCCTGCACCGACATCCGCAGGCGGGTGATGCAGTTGTCCAGTGCCAGGATGTTATCAGCCCCGCCCAGGGCGTTGAGGATGATTTCACCGTTGTAACCGCTGTTGCCTACCTTCTTGCCCGCGGGCTGGGCAGCCTCGCTGGTCTCAATCTCGCGACCGGGGGTTTTCAGGTTAAAGCGCACGATGGCGAAGCGGAACACGCTGTAGTAGATGGCAAACCAGATGGCGGCCGCGACCGGCACCAGATACCACTTGGTGGCGGTGCCTTGCAGCACGCCGAACACCAGAAAATCGATCAGGTTGCCGTCGGTGTTGCCGATGGTGACGCCGAGCAGCCCCATGGTCATAAAGCCGAGCCCCGTCAGGATGGCGTGAATGACGTAGAGCACCGGCGCCACGAACAGGAACAGGAACTCCAGCGGCTCGGTGATACCGCCGATGACGCAGGCCACCACACCGGAGACCAGCAGCGCCTTGATCTTGCCGCGATTTTCCGGACGAGCGCAGTGATACATGGCGAGCGCCGCACCCGGCAGGCCGCCGAGGAAGGCAGGCATCTTGCCCTGAGAGAGGAACGAAGTGGCAGAGACCGAGAAGCCGCTGGTGTCGGCGCAGGAGAGTTCGGCGTAGAAGATATTGAGGGCGCCGCTCACCTCGTGACCGCATACCAACTGGGTGCCGCCCGCTTCGGTAAAGCGGATGAGCGCCACCAGAATATGGTGCAGACCGAGCGGCAGCAGCAGACGCTCACCGGTACCGAACAGGAAGGGGCCGAAGGGACCTGCGTGGGAGATCAGCGCCCCGATACCATTGATGCCAGCGGCAAACCAGGGCCAGGCGAACGGCACGACCAAGCCGACCACACCCAGTACCAGCACAGTGATGATCGGCACGAAGCGGGCACCGCCGAAGAAGGCGAGCGCATCGGGCATCTTGTAGGTGTAGAAACGGGCGTGGAGCTTCGCGACGATCACCCCGACGATGATGGCCCCCAGAATCCCGGTGTCGATGGAGCTGATGCCGAGGATCGATTTCACCCCGTAGGCCTTCTCCGCCGCTGCATCACCGATAACGTTGGCCACGGTCAGGTAGAAGTTGATGGAGAGGTTGAGCGCCGCATAGCCGACGAAACCGGCAAAGGCCGCAACCCCCTTCTCTTCTCGCGCCAGCCCCAGCGGAATGGCCACCGCAAACATCACCGGCAGGTAGATAAAGGCCACCAGCCCCACCTTGGTCATCCAGAGGAACAGCAGTTGCAGCACGGTATTGTCGAGGAAGGGCATGCTCTGCTTGACCGCATCGCTGGTGAGCGAGCTGCCGACACCGAGCAGAATGCCCGAGAAGGCCAGCAGGGCGACCGGCAACATAAAGGTCTTGCCGAGGCTCTGCAGGAACTCCCAGATGGTGGATTTGGCTTGAGGCTTGGCCATGAAACGGCTCCTTGTGAATAAACAGCAATGTCTGTGGCTGCCCTCCCCCGCTCGAGACAATCTCGAAGCAGAGGCACGGGTCAGCATCAGGTTTTGTTGGATGATAAATCGTTTTATCAACTTGCAAGTGCCGACAAGATCACAGAATGAGGGGGCTGACTGGCAGCAGGATCCAAATTTGTGAGCCGGATCGGCCCAATGGTGATGTAACGTTTCACTTGAGCATCTGAGCAGGTATGCTGGGGCCTCGCACTCAACCAGCCATCGCACCCCGTTCGCCCTATGCCATCCAAACCGCTCGTCTCGAAAAACGTCAAGATCACCGATGTCGCCCAGCTGGCAGGGGTCTCGGTCACTACCGTCTCCATGGTGCTCAACGGCAAGGGGCGCATCTCCCCGGCCACCGCCGAGCGGGTGCAGCAGGCGATCAAGCAGCTCGACTACGTGCCCAACAGCGCCGCCGCCAACCTGCGCAGCCAGCAATCCAATCTGGTGGGGCTGATCCTGCGCGACATCACCGACCCCTTCTATACCGAAGTGACCGCCGGAGTGAGCGAGGTACTGGAGCAGCAGGGCTACCTGCTGTTTCTGACCCAGTGCGGCCACAGCCCGGAGCGGTTGCAGCAGAGCATCCAGTCCCTGTCACGGCAGGGGGTGGCGGGCATCATCTTCAATCCGGTGCGCGGCGCGGCGGCCAAAACACTGGAGACCCTGCTCGATTCCGAACTGCCGGTGGTGTGCGCCGCCCGCTCCTACTATCGGGATGACGTGGACTTTATCGGCCCCGACAATACCCACGCCGCCAAACAGGCCACCACTTATCTGATCGAACAGGGTCACCGCCATATCGCCTACGTCGGCGGGCGGGCCGACTCCCTCACCCGCGCCGAGCGCATCGGCGGCTACTGCGCCAGCCTGCTGCAATATGGCCTCCCCTTCAAACCGGAGTGGGTACTGGAGTGCGAGCGCACTCAACGCAGCGCCGCCGACACCATCGCCCAGCTGCTGCACCAGCATCCCAAGGTGACCGCTATTCTCTGCCACTACCCCGAGGTGGCGCTCGGTGGCATTTACGGGGTGGAGGCAAGCGGGCGCACCGTGGGCAAGGACAACTACATCGGCCAGCAGGTGGCCCTACTCGGCTTTGACGATGTGGCAGAAGCGGAACTCACTACTCCCGCCCTCACCTTCGTCAGCTCACCGGCGCGGGAGATTGGCCGTCAGGCGGCAAGACGGCTGCTGACCCGGATGCAGCAACCCGAGCTCGCCCCCAACCGCCATATCATCACCCCCAACCTGCAAAAGCGTGCATCGGCCTGAGCTGGCAAGGCTGGCCCGTCTGCAGCAGCCCGAACTTGCCCCCATCCGCCATCACATCACCACTCACCAGCACACCGCAGAAGCGAGAATCGGCCTGAGTCGCTGCGGTTACGGTGCGCTGGCTGACGGCTGTCGAGGTCAAATAACAAAGAGGGCGGCGCAAAACGTGAGCCTGCTCACTGCGCTGGCAAGGAGAGATTGAGAGCCAAGTGGAGAGGGATATGATGGGCGTCCACTCTCTTCACGAGCCCCTTTGTGAGCAACCCGCACGACCAGAACCCGCCAACTGAAATCCATCGCTGTGACAAATGCAGGGAGCGCACCCGCCATATCGTGGTGTTGGTGCCACGGGATCACAGTCAGGATGTGATGCCCAAAGACCCGCGCAAAGCCTTCTGGCAAGCCTTTCGCTCCAGCAGCCTCACCAATGCGGTCTTCGGCCAGACCCTCGCCTATCAGGCCACCCATGTAAAACATCTTATCTGCGAGCGCTGCGGGGAGACGTTTCTGGAGTATTGAGTGGTTGTGCTTCCCAACAAGGGGTGAAGCTCTGCCTGCGGTCACTGTGCCAAGTGGACGGATAGCAGCCGCTTAATAAGTAATTAATTGATCTTTGGCAGGTTTTCGCTCAGCCGCAGTTTTACCCTGCCCCGCTCTCGACTAATCATGGGTGGTCGAAGGGGTATTTGGCGCCCTGGCCGAACAACTGCTTGATGCCGCCGATACCCTGCTCTTTCTCGATCTCGACTGGTCGGTATGCCGTGACTCACTGCTATCGCGCGGATCACAAAGCGCCAGACAACGGGATGCAGTGGCTGCGGAAAAGAACTTTCAACAACTGCTGGTGTGGGCATCGGAATATGGGCAGCGAGCCGGCAAAAGTTCCCGCCAATTTCATCGCGAACTGTTTGATCGATTCCCAAATGACAAGCACCGTTTCACGACTCGGGCTGCGGTAAATAGCTATCTCACTCAACTGACCGTTAACAGCTAACAAGAGACTTGATGGACCAATACAAACAGACGCCAAAACCTGACTATCTGTTTTTCCTGTTTTTCAGAAAATTTATATCCTATCTGGCTATTACCGCGCCCATCGGCCTGATCCCGGAATTTATCCGGCAGGATTTGCATCTGGATTTGCTCTCATGGCAGAAGGGCGGCCGCCTCACTCTGATCATGATCGGCGTCGCGGCGGCTATGGCGAGAATTGACTGGCTCGTGCATCGCTATCGAGCCAAGCGCAGCAGCCGGGGTAGTTGACCAGCCCACAAGCCGTGTAATGGCAAGAGCGGGGCAAAAAAAGGCGGCCCGCAGGCCGCCCGGCATTACTGACCTAACAGCTGGTAGATCGCATGATTGGCAAACTTGGGATCGTTGGCCACCACGCCTTCCACCCGTTTCAGAGTGGGGCCTGCCAGCTTCTCGACCTCGGAGTTTGGCGAGGAGTAGAAGTAGACCTTGGTCTTGGCGGGCAACGGTTTCAGATGCCAGTTGTTATCAACTTTCACCTCGAAACCGGCCGATTTTTTATCGCTCAGATCTTTAACATAGGCAGAGAGCACTTCCCGTGTTTCCATCGGATCTTCGTGTACCAGTGCCTGACCATTGATGCCCGGGAAGCTGCCACCACCGCTGGCGCGGTAGTTGTTGGTGACCACGTAGAAGTTCTGCTTCGGGTCGATCGCTTTGCCATTGTAGGTGAGCTGGCTAATGCGCTGGCTGTCGCTGACCTTCTTGCCATCCTGGTTATAGCGAGCAGGCTGGGTGACATCCACCTCGTAGCTCACCCCTTTGATCGCATCGAGGTTGTAGGGACGGAAATCGTCGACCACCAGCCACTGCGCCTGATCGGTGTTCGGGTCAATCTGACGATACTGGACGGCACTCTTCTCCAGCCACTCTTTCACGGTGGCGCCATCGACTTTCACCACCTGCAAGGTATTGGGGAAGACATAGAGATCCGCGACGTTGCGCCCGGAGATGTCGCCCGCCTGCACCCAGGTGTAGTCGTTGGGACCGTTGCGCCCACCACGGAACGGCGCCGCCGCCGACAGCACGGGCAGGTCTTCCTTGAGGCCGCAATTCAGGCCGTTCTGCTTCAGGCAATCCGCTTTCACCTGTTCGACATGCCACTGCTGGGCATCGCTCACGATCTGGATGGAGGCATCATCCTGCGCGACCGAGAAGAAGCTATGAATAGGGGCGGTCAGCTTGCCGATAGGCAGGCTCAGCCACTCAATGGTCTCGTCGTGGACGGTCTGGATCAGATTCACGACCCCCTGATCCTCTTCACCGCTTGGCAGCGCTTTGACCTTGCGCAGTTCAGAGTGACTATCCGCCACCTGCCAACGCCCATCCTGATAGGTCAACTTGAGATCGATGATGCCAAGATGGTTACCGGTCACGCCGGGCATAACGGCCGGAACGCCAGCAATCTTGCCCGTTTTGTTATCCACTTTTTCGATATCGGGATACTCGCCGGGGAAGGCTTTGTGGGCATGGCCCAGCAGCAGGGCATCCAACCCCTTCACCTGGGCAAGATAGATGGCGGCGTTCTCCATCAGAGGCTCTTGCGGGGTGCCGGTGATACCGGAGTGCGCCGCAATGATCACCAGATCGGCACCCTTGGCACGCATCTCGGGGATGTAGTGCTCGGCAGTCTCGACCATGTCAGCCACGACGACCTTGCCTTCAAGGTTGTGCTTGTCCCACTGGAGGATCTGGGGCGGGTTCATCCCCAGCACACCCACCTTGATGGTCTGCGTCTTGCCGTTGGCATCTTTTACCTGACGATCCAGCAGCACATAGGGCTTGAAGTGTTGCGGCATGGCATCCCAGTCAACCTTGCCGTCACTGCCTCGCTTGAGGGTGTTGCCGTCGAAGACGTTGGCATTCACGACCTGATAGCGGGCCCCGGAGAGGGTTTTCGCCAGGAACTCGAGGCCGTAGTTGAATTCATGGTTGCCGAGGTTGCCCACGTCATATTTCAGTTCGTTGAGCACCTTGATGGCGGGGTGACCTGCCGACTTGGTCAGATAATCGGGATCGCCCTTGTATTGGGCAAAGACATAGTCAGCCAGGGGAGTGCCCTGGATCAGGTCACCGTTGTCGATCAGCAGGTTGTTGCCGTTCTCGTCACGGGCTTGCTTGATCAGCAAGGCCGTGCGGGCAAGACCCAGCGAGTCATCTCGCTTGTTCTGGTAGTAGTCGAAGCTCAGCAGGTTGGAGTGAACGTCGGAGGTCTCCATCAACCGCAGATTGACATCGCCCGGGGTACTGTCGTCACTGCTTTGGCATCCGGAGAGGGCAAGCAGTACCGCCACCGCGCTCAGTTTGAGAGTGAAGTGCATTGTTATTTTTCTCGCTTATTGTTAGTGCCAGTCGGGGCATGCTACCTGCTACGGTAGGGTTTATCTGTGATCTACGTGGGTTTATAACTACAATAACCACATTAATATTCGAAATTTAAGGCATGAACAGTATTTTAAACTGACGTGTGAAGCGTTTATCTTGCCCCCCCTATAAATAGCTGTTCCGAATAGTAGAGCACTGGAGGAAGGGAACTCAGTCCAGCTTATGCGAACTCATTCGTCGCCAAACAAAACAGGCCTCAAGGACTGGATTGATGCCTCTCTTCCCGCCCTGCCACGACCACAACGGCGCCCCATATAAAAATGATCAATACGAACGGACTCAAAAACCTGACTATCTGTTTTTCATCAAACTTATGTCCTCGCTGGCAATTACCGCCCCCATCGGCCTGCTCCCGGAATTTATCCGGCAGGATTTTCATATGGATTTGCTCTCATGGCAGAAGGGTGGCCGCCTCACTCTGATCGTGATCGGCGTCGCAGCGGCAATGGCGGGAATTGACTGGCTCGTGTATCGCTATCGAACCAAACGACAGCAGCCAAAGGACTCGGTTGCGCAGAGCAGGTAAGGGAAGAGCGGGCTGCCACAGGCATGGCAGCCCCACGCCATCAGGAGAGCATGCTTCTTAGCATCCAGGCGGTTTTTTCATGAATATCGATGCGCTGGGTCAGCACATCGGCGGTAGGCTGGTCATTGACGGCATCGACCAGATCGAACAGTTTTCTGGCGGTTCTCGCCGTGGCTTCTTGCGCCAACACCAGATGTTTGAGCATTTCACTGGCACAGGGCACCCCTTCGACCTCCTCAATGGAGGAGAGACGGACAAACTCCTTGTATGTGCCGGGAGCGGGGAAGCCCAATGCGCGGATCCGCTCGGCGATAACATCCAGCGCATTCCACTGCTCGGTGTATTGATCCATAAACATATTGTGCAGGCTGTTGAACTGCGGGCCGGTTACGTTCCAGTGAAAATTGTGGGTCATCAAATAAAGGGTGTAACTATCGGCAAGCAGTGCCGATAATCCATCTGCAATTTTCTTGCGATCGGCGGCTGAAATACCGATATCCATTTCTGGTAAAACCATACTCTCTTTTTTCATCACGCTAACTCCTGTCATTGGCTTTCGGCTTGATAAATTTGGCCGATGCTTTTGCAACAATCATCCCGCCGACCGACGCTACGGCATTCAAGCGATAGATACCGTGACGCTGGTCGACTATTCTGGCCGACAGCGCTACTTTGCTGCCGATATCGATGGGAGCAATAAAACGAACGGTCAGCTCCGCGGTTAATCCTCTTATTCCCCGTTGCAGCAACGCATGTGTCATCACCGCATCGAGCAGGGTGCTGGTCATGCCGCCATGCAAAATATCGCTATAACCCTGATGGCACTCGTTGGCAATAAACAGCCCTTCCGTCGCCCCTTCCTCCCCCTGGTAAAAGCGAATTCCCAGTGAATCCGGGTTATGAGTGCCACACACCATGCAACGGGCGTGGGACATCATGGTCTGTTGATAGCTCTCTGATTGATATTCATCCACTTGATCTATTCACTCGCTATTTGGCCACTCGCATGTTGAGAACAGAGCGCTAGGAGAGCAGCTCTTCGATGGCGGCGTGTGCCTGGGTGCCATAGATGATGGAGGGGCCGCCTCCCATCAATACCGCGACATCCACGGTGGCAATCCGTTCCGCTCGCGAAGCACCGGCCTTCACGGCCCCGGCAACATGGGCGGCAATGCAGCCATCGCAGCGGGAAGCGATACCAATACCGAGGGCGATCATTTCCCGATACTTCAGCGCCAGCGCCTCGTCCTCTTTCATAACGGCTTTGTGCAGCGCAATAAATGCATTCATGGTATCCGGGCTGCTCTTGCGATAAGCAGAACCAAGCTGGTGTTGTTCTTTATTGATCTCTCGATAATTTTTCATCACGTTATTTCTCCGGTGTGAAAATCTCACCTTTGTAGAATGACTGCACTGTCATGCTGATTAACCAGATGATCAATACAATCAGGGCGCACACCACTATTTTGGCCAGATAATATGGAATGAAATTCCCGGTTGCATCGGCAAACATGGCCGAGGCTGCGGAAAATGCCGCCAATGGAAATGAGTATGCCCACGAAGAGAGAAAGAATTTCAGTTTCAAAAAACTGAGAGTGTTGTACATAAGCAAGATAAATACAAACAGCGCAAAATAATAAATGATATGGGCAAACAGATCGCTGGAACTGGCTATTTCGCTATACGAGATAAATCCGATGGAGGGTGGTGCCAACAGAATAAACATGGTGGGCATCAGTTTCTCGGGCAGGTTCTCATGAAAGAACAGCCGATAGAGCACTATGGTCAGCAGAGAGAACCAGAAAATAAGGCCAATGCTGAAGAAGAACAGGCTGATCTCGTGAAAGCCAAGCGGCATGCCACCAAGGGGCACCACGATATTGCCGACAATCGGAATAAACCATGCCGGATTGGTGTGGGTGATAGTGAAATGGTCGCGATGGATCCAGTTGCTCATGATGTAGAGGGTGAAGATCAGCTGCAAACTGGCTCCCACCGACCAGAGGGCCAGCGCCGCATCATGCCAGCTGGCCCAGTAGGCGGATTGCAGCAGCAGGCTGATTGAGATGGTCGGGAAGAAATTGATCCTGACCGGGTGTTTCAGCTCATGCCGGAACTCGTCATTGTGTCTGAGGATTTTCCAGCCATACATCACCAGAAACGTCGCCAGTAGCAGAGATGACAAGACCCCGAACAGGAACCCTGCCGACTGCAGTAACAGCAGATCCGGAAACGCCTTACGGCAGGCAATCGCCGCCCCCGTCAGCCCCATGATGATTGAAAACAGTGTGACAGGCATATGTGCAATCTTGGTTATGGAGGGGATTCGCTTACCCTCTTGATTCAGGTTTTCCATCAACTTTCCCCTCCAGTTCGGCCTAGTGGTTGTGCTTACTCTTCACAACATTTTTTGTGGTTGCGCTGACGGTTACCCTGACAGCCCTGCTGTTGTCCGGAGGCAGACTTGCAGCAACCCCCTTTGCCAAGGCGGCCATGGGGGGCGCATTGATGGCTTCCCTTGCCGTGATGGCCAGCACCCTCGGCGCAGCGCGATGCGCTGCCCTGTTCAGCGGATGTCAGCTCGGTCAGATTGCCCGACTCATTGCTCAGCATGTCGGCCATGGCCAGACGCCCCAGACTGGACTGATAGACGGCAAGCCCGCTGCCGAGCAACTTGCCAAGCATCTTGCTACCGATATGTTTCAGCACGATGCGGCTAGCCCCGTGAGCGCTGAACAGCTCCACCAGCGCGCTTTTGCACTCGTTGCCAGCCACCGGGTTGGCGATCTCTGTCAGGGTGCTCCCCTGTTCGTCTACGAATACAAAGCGTTCTGCCTTGGCAAAATGTCCTGCGATATGGTCGTCATTCATCGGAATGGCTGTGATGATGGTCATTTGACCTCCTGCTATCACTGTTGATATTCCGGCCCTGCCCCTTGGCGCTCTGCGCTCGCCCCCTTGTTCAGGGTCTTCCCGCAGGCTTGCCGGTTGGCATGGCCATGTTCCCAGCCTCTTGCAGCAACCAGATGAAGAGCCGTACGCATCAACTTTTCCTGGTTTAGTCACGCATCATTCGGCTCGATAAGCGTCTGATCATGATGCCGCCGTAATTGGCATATGCCATGTATACGCCCAGTTTATGGCATATGCAATAAACTATTTTTTCCAACGAAGAGGTTTCGGGACTCATGCTCTCCCGCCAGAACATCATTCCAGGGCGCGCCAACCCGCTATCAGCGGGGACAAAAGGCAGGGGAAAAATAGCGCATAAAAATCCTAATCCGCCCGGCGAAACTGCGACTTTTTGTGATAAGAGTCACATCTCGCGGCACCGTTAAACCACATATAAATCCAGACCCCGCAGGTGATTAATTTATTGATATGACGCATAACAAACCTTGTCGCACGCTTGATACCAATTCACTTAATTGTTTTTAAAGAAAAAATTAGCAATGACCTGAAAATGGCGAGTCCTGCCTGAAAACGGGATCTTCATCACATCGCGTTTTACTGCGCACAAAAATCCAGTGATTAGCACATTTGTCCGATAGGGAGGGGGCGAGTGAGCCGCGATAATGATCAGGTCATTTTTATCCAGTACGTCGATACGTACTCACGCATAGCTTCCGTCACCGGAAGCGGGGAGAGCGCCATGATCACCACCTTGATCAATGAACATCTGATCAACCTCGATTTGAAAGCGACGCGTAAGGAAGAGGTCTTCACCGAGATGGCCCGCCTGCTGGCGTCGCAAGGCAAGGTCAGCGACGAGCAGGCCTTTATCAAGGATCTGTGGGCCCGCGAAGAGCTGGGCAACACCGGCTTTGAGGAGGGCGTCGCCCTGCCCCACGCCAAGAGTGCGGCGGTGTGCAACCCGGCGGTCGCCATCGGCATCAGCCGCAACGGCATCGAGTACGGCGCCGAAGATGGCAAGCCGTCCCACATTTTCTTTATGATCGCCTCCCCCGATGGCGGCGCCAATCACCATATCGAGGTGCTGGCCGAGCTCTCCGGCAAGCTGATCGAAGAGGGCTTTATCGCCAAACTGCTGGCGGCCAAAACCCCGGCCGACGCGCTGGCGCTGCTGCTGGCCAAGAAAGAGGAGCAGAGCGCGGCCCCGACCACCAGCAAGGGTTTCATCATAGGTGTCACCGGTTGCCCGGCCGGTATCGCCCACACCTATCTGGCGGCCGAGTCGCTGGAGCGCGCCGCCCGCGAGCTGGGTTATGAGGTGAAGGTGGAGACCAATGGCTCCATCGGCGTCAAGAACAGCCCGACCGCGGACGAGATTGCCCGCGCCACCGCCATCGTGGTCGCCTGTGACAAGCAGGTGGACATGGCCCGCTTCGCTGGCAAGCCGCTGATCAAGACCGGCGTGAAGGCCCCCATCAAGGATGGCAAGGGTCTGATTGAGCAGGCGCTGAAAGCTCCGGCCTATGTGGCTGGCAAAGAAGATAAAAAAGGTGAAGAGAAGAGCGCGGGCGGCAGTTCCGATCTCTATCGCTACCTGATGAACGGCGTATCGCACATGATCCCGTTCGTGGTGACCGGCGGTCTGTTGATTGCGCTGGCACTGGCCATCGGCGGCAACCCGACCCCGAGCGGCATGCAGATCCCGGAAGGGAGCATGTGGAACCAGATCCTCAACGTGGGCGTGGCCGCCTTCACCCTGATGATCCCCATTCTGGCGGGCTATATCGCCTACGCCATCGGTGATCGTCCGGCGCTGGCACCGGGCTTTATCGGCGGCTGGATCGCCAACAACGGCAGCTTCTACGGCGCTGACGCCGGAACCGGCTTTATCGGTGCCATCATTGCGGGCCTCTTGGTCGGCTATCTGGTGCGCTGGATTGCGACCCGTCAGTACCACAAGATGGTGCAACCGCTGGTGCCGATCCTGATCGCCCCCATTGTCGGTTCCCTGTTTATCGCGGCGGTATTCATCTTCATCATCGGCGCCCCGATTGCCGACATGATGACAGGCCTCAACGCCATGCTGCTCTCCATGAGCGGTGGCAGTCTGGTGCTGCTGGGTATCGTGCTGGGGGGTATGGCTGGCTTTGATATGGGTGGTCCGGTCAACAAGGTGGCATTCCTGTTCTCGGTGGGCATGATCGCCTCCGGTCAGACCCAGTTTATGGGTGCCATGGCCTGCGCCATCCCTGCCGCGCCGCTCGGCATGTCGCTAGCTACCGTACTCGGTCGCAAGCTGGGTATCTTCGATGCCTCTGAAATCGAAGCGGGCAAAGCCGCCGGTGCCATGGGTCTGGTGGGTATCTCCGAAGGGGCGATTCCATTCGCCGCTCGTGATCCGCTGGCCGTTATCCCGGCCAACATTCTGGGCAGCATGACCGCTGCGGTAATGGCCTTCCTGTTCGGCATCACCAACAGCGTCGCCCACGGTGGCCCCATCGTGGCCCTGCTGGGCGCGGTCAACAAGCCGCTGCTGGCGCTGCTCTGCATGGTCTGCGGCGCCATAGTCACCGGCGTGGTGGCGGTTGCCCTGAAAAAACTGCGGGTTAAAAAGAGTGACGAGGTGACCCTGGCCAAAGCGGCCTGAGTGCCCACCTCCTGCTGAAACCTGCAATCAACCTGCAATCAACCTGCAATCAAAGAGGGGCCCAGTGGCCCCTCTTTTTCTTTTCCTGCAATCACTTGGCCATGCACAACAACCATTTTCTACAAATTAAGCGCTGTTTAGTGACGGAGCCCCCGCCGTCATCTTCATAGAATCCTCGTCATACATAAGACCGGAGGTTCAATGCAGATCCACGCCCTACAAACACTCGTCAATCAACAGATCAATCAGCTCGGCCATGCCGAGCAGGCAGGCCGCCTGGCTAACCAGGGCGCAGCCAGCGCTGGGGTCGGCGCCTCGTCACAGGAGCGTGCCTTTGCCCACGCCGTCTTCGAGCAGGTTCGCAACATCTCCCTCAATCAGCAGGAGGTCGCCGGGCTGCTGCCGCATATCGCCAGCTTCACCCTGCATCAGGACAAGGGGGGCAACGCCATTCTCGCCGGATTGCGATCCGACCAACTCTCCCTCGCCGATGCCAAGCTGCTGCTTGATGCCGCCGCTCGTCAGCTGCCACCCGCGTTGCCGGAGCGTCCGGCCAAACCGGCGCCGGCCCTCCCGCCCCGCCAGCAGAACAACACAGTTGATCTCTGCCACCACTTCGCCGGGCAGGATGTGCAGGTATTGGCCAGCAAACCGACCCCCGGCAGCAATAGCGCAGCCATTTGGCCCAGTGCCAGCAAGCCGGGACAGTTCGGCGTCTTTATTCCGGGCGAAG
The DNA here is from genome assembly GCF_000819685.1 of Aeromonas allosaccharophila. Classification (GTDB taxonomy): domain Bacteria; phylum Pseudomonadota; class Gammaproteobacteria; order Enterobacterales; family Aeromonadaceae; genus Aeromonas; species Aeromonas allosaccharophila. Next base: position 15,183 of record NZ_CDBR01000020.1, read on the forward strand.
GGATGAAACACGCCCCGACTCTGGCCGATGCCAAGCGCCAGCTGGATGCCTACAGTGCTGGCCAACTGACCAGACAGCTGGAAGCCCGCTGGGGCGGCGCCGTCAGTGTGCTGGCAGAAAAGCCGGCTGCCGATTTTGACCGTCCGGCCATCTGGCCAAGCGCCAGCAAACCGGGCAGTTACGGTATCCATATTCCCGGCAAGAGCGCCATGCGGGCCGAAGATCTGGCCAAGGCCGACAGCCTATTTGCCAAAAATGGTATTGCCGCTCGCCTGAGCGATGGCCAGCACATCAAGGTCAATGGCACCAATCTGCCTGAAGCCACGCGAGTTTCGCTTGAGCGGCAACATCAGATTGCCATCACCCCCATCATCATCAATGGCAAGGAGATCGCCTATCTGTTCAGCGGCCAGCAGCAGCTGAACCGGAACGTGCTCTTCTCCTCCCACGGCAGTGGCATCAATGAGGGCACCTTTACCAAGCCGGAGGGGATCGAATTTGATTTCGCCTCGACCCGCAACAATGTGCTGGTCTCCAACACCATGGCTTTCGCCGAGAAGCTCAAGGATGGGTTGGTCGGCTTTCACGACGAGAGCCAGATCTACGGCACCCTGAGCCGGGAGGCGACCAACTACCGGCTCGATGGCGGCATTCGCACCCAACCGGAGCAGGCTGCCGAGCTGATCGGCCGGATGAACCGCAACGGGGCCGAACAGCCTTTTGATTTTGTGCTGCTCAACCGTGAGGCCAAGGGGGTTCACTTCGCAGATCTGCTGCAGGGGTTCCAAGACACGGTAGGGTGGCTGCCCGACCAGTTGGTATGCCACTTCTGCCGTCCGCAGGATGAGAACAAGGGCCGCTTCAACGTCAGCAACAACTATCTGGGATGATCCACACCATGAACCTCTATGTCACTCGTCTGGGCGAACTGGCCGCCCACCTTGGCATCGACACTATCGAACAGGACGAGACGGGCCATGCCTGCCTCACCCTGGACCGGCTCTGGGCCATTCATCTGGCCCCGCTAGGCACAGAGAGCATGGTCATGTTTCTGCGTGCCGGCGCCCTTGGCAGCGACGCGCATGCGCGCGAGCTGCTGCGCGGCAACCTCTTTAGCCCCGAGCCCTCGACCATCCGGGTGGCGCTGGGTCAGGACGATCATCTGCTCCTCTGGTGCCAGCTGCCGCTGGCAAACAGCGAGGCCGCGCAGATCCAGCTTGCCCTGCAGCAACTGGTCGCCCGGGCGGTCGCGTTGAGTTGTGAAGGGGAATCCTCCCCACACAGTGACAATCTCTCCACCTTGAGGGTCTAGACAATACGCAGGAGTGCACCGGGCACTCCTGTCCCCCTCTTTGGCCAGTCCGCCAATCCCTCGGGCTGGCCCTTTTTCTCTCTGCGCCACCTCTCGCGCCACCGCTTGCAAGATGCCCTTCCCCCCGCCAGCTGGCTGAAATGGCAGCAATCCGGCATCAGCGGTGTGATGTTTCTCACGCTTTGTCCGCGAAAGCGCAAAAACTAGGAAAATTTCCTAGCCCCACTAGGGATGGCTCTCAAGCCATTTATTTCACCCCTGATTAGAGTCACCTCACCTGATGTCGTGACCCGCACCACGACGGGCAATGTGCCCCGTCATCCCGTGCCGGGCCCGGGTTTATATGGATGGAGCGTCGAGCGCAGCAACGGCTGGCAGCCCCTGACGTTCCGTTCCCCCTTCCGTGGCGTGACCTCTTACAACCTATCTACAAATGAGGGGCGCGGCGGAAATACCGTCTATCTCGCAGAGGATGAACGAAGATGTTGAAATTTCTCCAACAGGTCCGGGTCCCCACCCTGGACCTGCCGGTTGAAGCCCGGCGCAAGCTCTGGTTCAAGCCGTTTATGCAATCTTATCTGGTTGTATTTATTGGCTATTTGACCATGTATCTGATCCGCAAGAACTTCAACATTGCGCAAAATGACATGATCCAGGAGTACGGTCTCTCCATGACCGAGCTCGGCATGATCGGCCTTGGCTTCTCCATCACCTACGGGGTGGGCAAGACCATCGTCTCCTACTACGCCGATGGCAAGAACACCAAGCAGTTCCTGCCGCTGATGCTGATCCTCTCCGCGCTCTGCATGCTGGGCTTCAGTGCCAGCATGGGCGGCACGGGTTTTAGCCTCTACTTCATGATCTTCTTCTACGCGGCCAGCGGTTTCTTCCAGAGCTGCGGTGGCTCGTGCAGCTACTCCACCATCACCAAGTGGACCCCTCGCAACAAGCGCGGCACCTATCTGGGTATGTGGAACCTCTCCCACAACGTGGGCGGTGCCGGTGCGGCCGGTGTGGCTCTGTTCGGTGCCAACTACCTGTTTGATGGCAACGTGCTCGGCATGTTTATCTTCCCGTCCATCATCGCGCTGGTCGTCGGCTTTATCGGCCTGCGTTTTGGTAGCGATTCACCGGAAGCCTATGGCTTGGGCAAGGTGGAAGAGCTGTTTGACGAAGTGGCCAGTGAAGAGGATATCGCCACCGAAGAGCAGAAGCTGACCAAGGGTCAGATCTTCGTGAAGTACGTGCTGCTGAACAAGGTGATCTGGCTGCTCTGCTTTGCCAACATCTTCCTCTACGTGGTGCGCATCGGTATCGACCAGTGGTCCACCGTCTACGCTCACCAGGTACTGGGCTTCTCCAAAGAGATCGCCATTCAGGGCTTCACCTTCTTCGAAGTGGGCGCACTGGTCGGCACCCTGATGTGGGGTTACCTCTCCGATCTGGCCAACGGCCGTCGTGGTCTGGTGGCTTGCGTGGCGCTGGCACTGATTATCGCGACCCTGGGTCTCTACCAGCATGCGACAACCCAGTTCATGTTCCTGGGCTCCCTGTTCACCCTGGGCTTCCTGGTGTTTGGTCCGCAACTGCTGATCGGCGTGGCCGCCGTGGGCTTCGTACCCAAGCAGGGCATCAGCGTGGCCGATGGCGTCAAGGGCACCTTTGCCTACCTGATTGGTGACAGCTTCGCCAAACTGGGTCTGGGCATGATCGCCGATGGCACTCCCATCTTCGGTCTGACCGGCTGGACCGGCACCTTCGCTGCGCTGGACATCGCCGCAGCCACCTGTCTGGTGCTGATGGCCTGTGTCGCAGTGGCCGAGGAGCGCAAGATCCGCCGCATCAAGCGCGAACTGAAGGCCACCGAGCTGGCTGCCCAGACCGCCTGATAGCCATAACAACAGACGCAGATTGTTCAGGGCCACCCACACGGGTGGCCCTTGTTGTTTTGGGAAACCAGACACCCGACTGGCCCGACATCTGCCTGCACTGCCGCTCAAGGGGCAGGCATATCCCCATCAAGATCCCACTTTTCATATGGACTTTTGGTAAAAGCCCCCCGCTGGCGCTATCTTGTGGCTCCCCCTTGTCAGCATCACAGAGAGCAGATGAAGATCGTCGCCGTCACCGCTTGCCCGACCGGTATTGCCCATACCTATATGGCTGCCGATGCCCTGCAAAAAGCCGCCACTGCGCTGGGGCTCAAGATCAAGGTCGAAACACAGGGCGCCATGGGCATGGAGAACATGCTGACCGCCCGCGATATTGCCAGCGCCGATCTGGTGCTGATTGCCTCCGATATCGAGATTGAGCAGAAAGAGCGCTTCCTCGGCTGCCCCATCCATCAGGTGACACTGGAAACCGTGCTGCTGGATGCCAACGCCGTACTCAAGGCCCTGCCGATCCCGGCCTGATGCTGACCCGCGAGATCACCTTCTACTGCCAGCAGGGGTTGAGCATCACCCAGGCCAAGCAGTTGAACCGGCTGGCGGGGATGTTCAAATCCACCATCCGCTGCGCCAACCTCACCCGGCGCCAGACCGTTGCCGCCAGCAACCAGCTCTCTCTGCTCACCCTCGCCACCCAGCCCGGCGATCTCTGCCAGTTGCAGATCGAAGGGTGCGATGCCGAACTGGCCCATATGGCCTTCACCTGCTGGTGCGGGGAGCTGGGTCAACCGCTGGTGCGCCCGCGCACCGCCGCACTGGCGGAGTTGCGACTGGCCAACGCCCTGCCCGACTACCATTTTGCCCTGCGCCAGCTGGCCCACAGCCCCGAGCCGCTGACCAAAGCCGAGGCCCTCGAGCATCTGGTCGATCTGCTACCCGCCGAGCTGGTCACCGACCGCACCACCCTGACCGCCGCGGTAGAGCGGCGCGAGCAGGTCTCGGCCACCATCATTCGCCCGGGCCTTGCCATGCCCCATGTATTGAGCGAAGGGATTAGCCAGCCTGCGCTGACCCTGCTTAGCTGCAAAGAGCCCATCGAGTGGGGCTCTCAAATCGGGCCGGTGCAGACCATTATTCTGCTGGCGGTGCCGGTCGGCAGCGGACGGGAGACCCTGCGCCCCCTCACCCGACTGGCGCAGGCGATGATCGACGATGTGGTCAGCCACGCCCTGCTGCAGGCGGGCTCGGGCCCCGCCCGTCAGGCTATCGTCATCGAGAGCCTGCTGAGCTAGACGAATTAGCTGTGGGCGCTACTTGTTGTGACGCCAGCCATTCATCCTGCCCTCAGCACCCTGTGGTACACTCGCTGCCATCGTCTGTCTGAAGTGTGTATCCGATGAAATCTCCCCGCTCCCGTCTCTCTGTCAGCCGTACGCCGCGCGATAAAGCCCCACGTACGGCAGCCAAACCAGCCGCGCCACGCCATGCCGCCCCTCGCAAACCGGAGCTGGCCCCCGAGGATCGCAAGCTGTTGCTGTTGAACAAGCCCTACATGGTGCTCTGCCAGTTCACCGATGAGGCGGGCCGGGAGACCCTCAAGGATTACATCAAGGAGCCCGGCATTTATGCCGCGGGGCGGCTCGATCGCGACAGCGAGGGACTGTTGCTGCTCACCAATGACGGCAAGCTGCAGGCGCGCCTCACCCAGCCGGGGGAGAAGACCCCCAAGACCTACTGGGTGCAGGTGGAAGGCATCCCCAGCGAAGAGAAACTGGCCGCCCTGCGCGCCGGCGTCGAGCTAAACGACGGCATGACCCTGCCCGCCGGAGCGCGCATCATGGATGAACCTGCGGTGTGGCCGCGAAATCCGCCCATTCGCGAGCGCAAGGAGATCCCCACCAGCTGGCTGGAGATCACCATCATCGAGGGGCGCAACCGGCAGGTACGGCGGATGACTGCCCATATCGGCCACCCCACCCTGCGCCTTATTCGCTACGCCATCGGCGACTGGACGTTAGATGATCTGGCGCCGGGGACAAGCCGCAGCCTGCCCGCCCCCGAGCTGGCGCCGCTCTCCATCAGCCGCCCGCGTCCATCGTCCTCCCGTGCGGGGGCTCATACCGCCAAACCGGCAGGGGATGCACCACGGCGGGCCAGCCAGCCGGGACGGGACGAGCGTCCCCGCAGCACTCACTCAACCGAGCGTTCAACCTCAAGTCCGACCGGCGGCAAACCCCGCAGCAGCGGGCGCGGTGGCAGTCGCAACACAATGCGCAGACCCGCCCGCGCGGGCAATCCCAATAGCAGCGACAAGGAGTCATGATGAGCAATCAGGCAGAGCAATCGACCACCAGCCATGCCCGCATGGAGGCGCGCCTGACAGTCGCCGCCCTGGTGCAGTGGCAGGGGCGCTTTCTGGTGGTGGAAGAGGAGATAAAAGGCCAGCGCCGTTTCAACCAGCCCGCCGGTCATGTGGAGCCGGGAGAAAACCTGCTGGAAGCGGCCTGCCGCGAACTGCAAGAAGAGACGGGGCTGACCGCCACGCCGACCGCCTGGCTTGGCACCTATCTGTTCAAACCGGCCGACAGCGAGGCCACCTATGTGCGCACCGCCATCATCTTCGACCTTGAAAAAGCGCCTGGTCAGCACCATCCAGAGGATCCTGACGGCGATGTGCTGGCTTGCCACTGGCTCACTCTGGAAGAAATTGCCGAGTGCAAACCGGCCCTGCGCAGCCCGCTGGTATGGCAGTGCATTCAGGACTATCTGGCGGGTACCCGCCTGCCGCTCTCGGCCCTCAAGGCCTTTATTTGAGGCCATTTGACACTATTTTTCGGCAACAAAGACCAACAACAGAAAAACGATTTCCTGCTATCAAGCTCCCGATGGGAACTGCGGCATGGATATGTGACCGGGGGCGCAAAACTCTGGTAGAATACGCCCCGTTTAAACGAACTGGTAACTTCGACTAATGACAGACAACAGCCAAATCAAGGTGATCGTCGGCATGTCCGGCGGCGTGGATTCTTCCGTCTCGGCCTACCTGCTCCAGCAGCAGGGCTATCAGGTCGAAGGCTTGTTCATGAAGAACTGGGAAGAAGACGACACGGACGAGTACTGCTCTGCCGCCCAGGATTTGGCTGATGCCAAGGCCGTCTGCGACAAGCTGGGGATGAAACTCCACACCATCAACTTCGCGGCCGAGTACTGGGACAATGTGTTCGAGCACTTCCTCGAAGAGTACAAGGCAGGCCGCACGCCGAACCCGGATATCCTGTGCAACAAGGAGATCAAGTTCAAGGCGTTCCTCGAATTTGCCGCCGAAGAGCTGGGTGCCACCTATATCGCCACCGGCCACTATGTGCGCCGTGACGACAGCACCGGCCGCCCACGCCTGCTGCGTGGTCTCGATACCAACAAGGATCAGAGCTACTTCCTCTATACCCTGAGCGAAAAGCAAGTGGGTCAGAGCCTGTTCCCGGTTGGCGATCTGGAAAAACCGGAAGTGCGCCGCATCGCCGAGCAGCTGGATCTCATCACCGCCAAGAAGAAAGACTCCACCGGTATCTGCTTTATCGGTGAGCGCAAGTTCAAGGACTTCCTGGCCAAGTTCCTGCCCGCCCAGCCCGGTAAAATCGAGACCGTGGATGGCAAGGTGATCGGCGAGCATCAGGGTCTGATGTATCACACCCTGGGCCAGCGCAAGGGGCTCGGTATCGGTGGTCGCAAAGATGCCACCGAAGAGGCCTGGTATGTGGTCGACAAAGAGGTCGAGCGCAACGTGCTGGTGGTGGCGCAGGGCGAACATCCCCGCCTCTACTCCGATGGCCTGATTGCCAGCCAGCTGCACTGGGTAGATCGCACCCCCATTCGCGAGCCGCGTCGCTGCACCGTCAAGACCCGCTACCGTCAGCAGGATATCCCCTGCCTGATCCAGCCCATCGACGACGAGACCATCCGGGTCATCTTCGACGAGAAACAGGCTGCGGTGACTCCGGGCCAGTCCGCCGTCTTCTACGACGGGGAAGTGTGTCTGGGCGGCGGCATCATCGAACAACGTTTCAGCCATCCGGTTTGAATCCTTAACAGAAGGCAGCAGACGTGAGCGATACATTCCAAGGCCGGATCATGACCTGCTGCGGGCATCTGCCAGTGAATGAACAGAACAGGGCCGTGAAGATATGAGCGACAAATTTCAAGGCCGGATCATGGCCTGCAGCGGGCATCTGCCAGTGAATGAACAAAACAGGGCCGTGAAGATATGAGCGACAAATTCCAAGACAGAACCATGGCCTTTGCCGGCATCTGCCAGGCCGCGTATCTGGTGCAGAAGGTGGCCCGAGACGGCAGCTGTGACGAGGCCGCCCTGCGCGAGAGCCTCTCCAGCATTCTGGTGACCAACCCGAGCCAGCCGCTCGAGGTGTTCAACAACACCCATCTGGCCATTCGCGACGGCTACCGTGCGCTGGTCGAGCAGCTGGGGGCCGATGGCAGCCAGAAGAATGCCGAGCTGACCCGCTACGTGGTTAGCCTGATTGCGCTGGAGCGCAAGCTGGCCAAGCGCAAGGACATTCTCAATATGCTGGGTGAGCGGATCAGCCAGATTGGCCGCCAGCAACAGCACTTCGATCTGCTCGACGAGCAGATCCTGGCCAACATGGCGAGCATCTACAGCGATCTTATCAGCCCCATCGGGCCGCGCATCCAGGTGGCGGGTACCCCGCTGTTCCTGCAGCAACCGCTGGTGCAGCACAAGGTGCGTGCCCTGCTGCTGGCGGGCATTCGTGCCTGCGTGCTGTGGCGTCAGCTCGGTGGCAGCCGGACCCAGATCATCTTCGCTCGCAAGAAGATGGTGGAGCTGGCCAAACGTTACTAATCATCGGCTCGCGCGCGGACAAGCCGAGGTCGACATCAGGGTGAACAGCCGCACAACCGCCTTGATGACGACTCAGCCCCACGCGCGAGTGGATACGGATCCCCCACACAAATCATCAGGAGTTCACCCCATGGAGCTGTCCGCGCTGACTGCTGTTTCCCCGATTGACGGTCGTTATGGCGACAAGGCCGATGCCCTGCGCCCTATCTTCTCCGAATTCGGCCTGCTGCGTTTTCGCGTCGAAGTCGAGGTGCGCTGGTTGCAAAAACTGGCCAGCCACGCCGGGATCCCGGAAGTCCCTGCCCTGAGCGCGGCCGCCAACGCCCTGCTCGACGGCATCGTCAGCAACTTCAACGAGAGTGACGCCGCCCGCATCAAACAGATCGAGCGCACCACCAACCATGATGTGAAAGCGGTGGAGTACTTCCTCAAAGAGAAAGTCGAAGTGAACCCGGAGCTGGCGGCTGTCAGCGAGTTCATCCACTTCGCCTGCACCTCGGAAGACATCAACAACAACTCCCACGGTCTGATGCTGAAAACCGCCCGCGAAGAGGTCATCAAGCCTTATTGCGAGAAGCTGATTTCCGAACTCAAGCGTCTGGCCCACGAATACCGTGACATGCCGCTGCTCTCCCGCACTCACGGTCAACCTGCCACCCCGAGCACCATGGGCAAGGAGATGGCCAACGTCGCCTACCGTCTGGAGCGCCAGTTCAAGCAGATCATGGCAGTGGAGATCCTCGGCAAGATCAACGGTGCGGTCGGCAACTACAACGCCCACATCAGCGCCTATCCGGATGTGGACTGGCACCAGTTCTCCGAGGAGTTTGTGACCTCCTTGGGCCTGACCTGGAACCCCTACACCACCCAGATCGAGCCGCACGACTACATCGCCGAGCTGTTCGATGCCATGGCCCGCTTCAACACCATCCTGATCGACTTCGACCGCGATGTGTGGGGTTACATCTCGCTGGGTCACTTCAAGCAGCGCACCATCGCGGGCGAGATCGGCTCCTCCACCATGCCGCACAAGGTCAACCCCATCGACTTCGAAAACTCCGAAGGCAATCTGGGTCTGGCTAACGCCGTGTTCCAGCATCTGGCGAGCAAGCTGCCTATCTCCCGCTGGCAGCGCGACCTGACCGACTCGACCGTGCTGCGCAACCTGGGTGTGGCGGTGGGTTATTCACTGATCGCCTATCAGGCGACCCTCAAGGGCATCTCCAAGCTGGAAGCCAACAGTGATGCCATGGCCGCTGACCTGAACGCCAACTGGGAAGTGCTGGCCGAGCCGATCCAGACCGTGATGCGCCGCTACGGTATCGAGAAGCCTTACGAGAAGCTCAAAGAGCTGACCCGTGGTCGCCGCGTCGATGCCGAAGGGATGCGCACCTTTATCGACACCCTGGAGTTGCCGGAAGCGGTGAAGGTAGAGCTGAAGAAGCTGACCCCGGCCAATTACATCGGTGACGCCCAGCGTCTGGTTGATCTGCTGAAATAAGCGGATAAATGACACGACCGGGGCCCTGTGCATGATCTGCAACAGGGCCCCGGTTATTTTATGTGGCACCCTATACAGGGTTTGCAAGAGGGCTTGCCCGAGCTTGGCAGCCGCCTCTGGCAAGACATCTCCTGACCTTTGTCGAACCCTTTGACGAGAAGACCTATGTACGAACTCAATCTGGATATCGCTCACTTCCTCGAGCACTACTGGCAGAAGCGCCCGCTCCTTATCAAGGGCGGCTTCACCGACTTTCAGGATCCCATCAGCCCGGACGAGCTAGCGGGTCTGGCCATGGAAGAGGTGGTCGAGTCCCGCCTCGTCACCCGTTTCGACGGCAAGTGGGCTGCGGCCCACGGCCCCTTCGAATCCTACGACCATCTGGGCGAAGAGAACTGGACCATTCTGGTACAGGCTTGCAACCACTGGGCGCCCGAGGTGAACGAGCTGGCCGTGCCGTTCCAGTTTATCCCCGGCTGGCGACTGGACGACGTGATGGTGAGCTTCTCCACCCCCCACGCGGGTGTCGGCCCCCACATCGACCACTACGATGTATTCATCACCCAGGGCCTGGGCAAGCGTCACTGGCGGGTTGGCGATGCGCTGCCGCTCAACGAGTTTGCCGCCCATGCCGCCCTGCTGCACTGCGAGCCGTTCGAGGCGATCATCGACGTCATCATGGAGCCGGGCGATATCCTCTACATTCCGCCCGGATTCCCCCACGAAGGCTACGCCATCGAGCCCTCCATGAACTTCTCGGTGGGCTTCCGCGCACCGGATGCCAAGGCACTTATCTCCTCCTTTGCCGATCACCTGATCGACAATGAGGTGCGTACCGAGCGTTACAGCGATCCGGACCTCAAGCCCCGTGCCCGTCACGGCGAGATCCAGCCCCACGAGCTGCACCGTCTGCGTGAGCTGATGCAGCAGGCGCTCGATGACGAGACCCTGTTCAAGGAGTGGTTCGGCACAATGATCTCCGAGGCCAAGCACGATCTGGATGTCAATCCGGTCGAGCCGGACTATAGCGCCGAAGAGGTTGCCGACCTGCTGACCCAGGGCGAACCCGCCATCAAGGTGCCGGGTCTGCGCAGCGTCTGGTTCAGCGGCGATAGCCAGCAGTGCTATATCGACGGCGAAGCCTGGACCCTGCAGAGTGAAGACGCGGCCGCCATTTCGCTGCTGTGTGACAAGGACATCATCACTCAGGCCGACATGGTGGAGCTGGCCGATCAGGCCGGTTTCCTGCAACTGCTGACCCGTCTGGTCAACCGCGGTTACTGGTTCTTCAACTGATCCTGCTGTAACTGAACGATAAAAAGGCGCCTTATGGCGCCTTTTTAATGGCTCCGCAGCTGCTCGATTAACAATCGATTCGCGAAGCTGAACCCACTCTTGATGAACCGGTAAGTGGTGCTTTCTTGAGCTAACATGGATGAGTATCATGCATCGGTTCCTGTTCAGAAGAGAAGCGCCACCATGCAGATCACCTCCCAGCCCATGCCACTGCCCGATTACGGCAAATACCCCTCCTATCCCGCTGTCACGCCCGAGCAGGTCAATCAGGCCCGTAACGAAGCGCTGGTCAAGAAGGATGAATTGCAGGCGCAAAGCGAGGAGAAGGCAACGGCTCGCAGGACCATGGCGGTCTCTTATACGGCCAACCAGCAGGATAAAGCCGTGGTGGAGCGCTACCTGGAAGCCAGTGGTCAGGAGACCGACAGCAAGTCGGGCCCGAGCACTGCTGAAGTGTATCAGGCGGCGAATCGCTACCAGCGCCAACAGAATCTGAGCGACTACATGCAATTCCAGCAGAGCCCGCTCGCCCAGCAGATGGGTGACATGGTGGGCGAAGATAATCGCAAGGGCACCCAGCTCGACATTATCGCCTGAGTGAACTGCTCGAATAAGCCCGGCAGGGACCGATATAAACTGAAAAAGCCCTCGATGAGGCAATGCTGTTCAGATAAGCACATTTTTGACTAATTATTCATAAATGCGACTTGAGTTGGGGGAGCAAGGCTGTTTCCAGTCGATGTTCCTTCAGCCTTTATCCAGCGTGGCTTGCAATAGAAAGAGGGAGGCATCATGCCTCCCTCATTTTTTAGCCCTGATACTACGTGGACTGGAACTCAAATTCTCTTAAGTGAACAGCATTGCTCGATGAGGGCTTTTTCGTTATGACTTGTCGCTGCGACTGTTCGCTATAGATGGGCCTCTTCTGCCTGCGCATCCGGCAACTCGTCGGGGAGTTCATCAAACAGCGGGTGATAGAGCACCTCACCCCGCACTCCCGCAAAACCGCTTTCCTGCAGCTCCATCGCCATAAAGCAGTCGGCAGGCACCTCATAGATGCAGTGCAGGCCAAACTCGCTGGCCGGGCGGAAACCGAAACGGCTGTAGTAGACCGGATCCCCGAGTACCACCACCCCTTTCCAGTCCATCTCGAGCGCCGTATCAAGCCCTTCACGGATGAGATCAGAGCCAATCCCCTGGCCTTGCCAGTCGGGATGAACCGCGACCGGCGCCAGACCGAGCCAGGGCCCTTCCATGCCGTTAATGGTGATCGGGCTTAGCATCAGGTGCCCCATGAACTCGTACTCTTCCTCTTCGACCATGGTTACCACGGCAGCGCCACATTCGCGCAGGCGGTTGACCAGTTCGGCCTCATCGGAACGACCGAAGGCGGCACTCAGCAGCTCATAAACCGGCAGCATGTCACCGGGGCGCTCGGTTCTCAACATCTGGTATTACTCCTCGTACAGCAGAGCAGGCATTATTCCACATAACGGCTGGTCACTCTGAGTACCTTTGTCCAAAAATGGGAGGGTGCACTCAGGAAAACGAGCTGCAAACTGCTGCTGCAAGGCTGACAGCGTAGCCGGGGTGACCCGGTTTATCACCTCGCAGTAGACCAGCCAGAGGGCGGGAACCTCCTTCGCCAACCGCGCGAAGGTCAATTCGGGCGCTTGATACCAGCAGCCATCCAGCTCGTCGACCAGCTCCGGCAGCTCCACCAGCAGCCGTAACTGCTGATAACGTATCTGCGGCGAGTCACCCTGTTCCTCCAGCGCCTGCGCCATCAATTGGTTGAACCAGTGGAGCCGTGATGCACGATCCTCGCGGCTGAGCAGTTCGGGCCCCTGGCGCTGCAGCGCAGCCAGTTGCAGCAGCCATGCCAGCCCCTGTTCATCCCTGTCTTTCAGCAACACACCACCAAGATGGGACATCTGCTCCGGTTCAGCCTGCTCCAGCAGATCAACAGGGTAACAGCGCAGCGCCAGCGCCCCCTCAAGATGCGGCGAACAGCAGGGCTCCTCCCCCGTTCCGGTCTCATCCACAAAGAGCGAGATGGCCAGCTTGCCGTTGGCTGCCTGCCGATTGCTCGTTGCGGGATCCCACAGGATCACCACGGCGATCCGCTCATCAGCAAGCCAGCGGGCAATTTCCTCGGACAAGGAATTGGGCAAGGAGGGAGCGCGATCCAGCCGCCAGTAGCTCACCTCGCACGGTTGACGACCGCTGAGCTGGCGCCGCCCGCGATAGTGCATCCCCAGTTTGGCCATCACCCGGCCGGAGGCTAAATTGTCCGGCATATGGCGAGCCGTCAGCGCTGGCAGTTGCAGTTGGTCAAAAGCGAACCACTTGACCAAGCGTGCCGCCCGGGTGGCCAGACCGCGATTCTGCCAGGGCACACCCACCCACCAGGCCAGCTCGCCATTCCAGTGCAGGGAGATCACCCCGACCAGCGCCGCACCTTGCTCCTCTGGCAAGGTGATGGCCCAGCTCCAGCCAAGCCCAAGCGCCGCCTTGCGCCAGCTGAGGGCCAGCCAGTCGCGGGCCCCCTCCGGCGGATAGGGATGAGGAATATTGAGGGTGTAGCGGGCCAGCGCCTCGTCGCTGCAGTAGCGTACTATCTCGCGGTCATCGGCCGCCTGCAGTGGTCGCAGCGCGACGCCTGATAGCGGATGATCCTCAACCAGGGTCGGCACCGTCACGCGGCGCGCCAGCAGACGATTGAGCATGGCGCCCAAATCGGCCTCGGGGGTGAGCTGCAGGTCAGCCCCCACCGGGCCAAGGGTCAGCAGCCCCTGCTCCCTGGCGAGGGTCAGCAGCGAGGTAGAGGCACTGATCAGGATCTGGCTGCTGGGATCAATATGAAAATCCGCCAGCAGATCGCCATCGAGCCAGGCGGCCAGCAGGGCACCCGGGCAGAGCACCCCGTCAGGGGGACAACTCGCCCAGGGAGCATCGCTTTGATCGAGGGAGGACGCCGCCTCTTTGCCCAGCAGCAGTTGCCAGCGATGGCCTCGCTGCTGCCAGTGCCGCAACAGCGCAGCCCACTGCGGTTGCCACAGAGTCGCCTCGATCAGCAGTTCCATCAGCTGGCCTGACAGGCCGCAGGCAGTGTCAGGTGGCGGGGATGGGCTTCGATACGGGCGATCCAGTCACGAATGGCCGGCCACCCCTGCAAGGAGAAGATCCCCTCCTCTGCCACGTGGGTGTAGGCATAAAGGGCGATATCGGCGATGGTCGGGGCATCGCCGCACAGGTAGGGACTCTGTTTCAGTTGCTGCTCCATTACTGCCAGCGCCTTCTCGCCACCGGCTTTCAGCCCATCGAGCCGCGCCTCCTGCGACTCGGGGCGGCCGAGATAGTGAACGATAAAGCGGGCCACCGCGATATAGGGCTCATGACTGTACTGCTCGAAAAACATCCATTTGAGCACCTCGGCCTGCTGGCGCGGATCGGTGGGCCACAAGGCGCTGCCTTGCGCCAGATAGAAGAGGATGGCATTGGATTCCGCCAACGCATCGCCCTGGTCCATCTCCAGCACCGGGATCTTGCCGTTGGGGTTCATGGCCAAAAACGCGGGGGTACGGGTATCCCCCGCCTGAATATCGACCTCTACCCACTCAAGGGGCAGATCCAGCCAGCGGGCCAGCAGCCACACCTTGTAGCAGTTGCCGGAACGCAGATCACCATACAGACGCATACACACTCCTTGTGAAAACGGATTTGAACAGCGCGATCAGGGGGCCAGACGCTCGATATGCCAGCCATCCCCTTCGCGGGTGTAGTAGAAACGGTCGTGCAGCCGGTGTTCGCCACCCTGCCAGAATTCCACCGTTTCGATCACCACCCGGAATCCCCCCCAGAAGCTCGGCAGCGGCACTTCGCCATTGGCAAACTTCTGCTTGAGCTCGAGGAACTTGGCCTCCAGCACGCCGCGGGCCGAGATGCGGGTCGACTGCTTGGAGACCCAGGCAGCGATCTGGCTATCCTTGGGACGGCTGTGGAAATACTTCATCACCTCGAAGGTGCTCATCTTCTCCACCCGGCCAGTCACATGAACCTGTCTGTCCAGCGTGTGCCAGGGGAAAAGCAGGCTGATACGGGGGTTGCCTTCCAGCTGCTGCGCTTTGCGGCTGCCCATGTTGGTGTAAAAGACCATCCCCTGGGCGTCGTAGTGCTTGAGCAACACGGTGCGCTGCCAGGGCTGACCCTCGGCATCCACGGTCGCCACCACCATGGCAGTGGGATCGGTCAGTTTGGCCTCACAAGCCTGCGCCAACCACTTCTCGAACAGCGCCAATGGCTCGGCCGGCAGATCGGCCCGGTGCAGCCCGCCACGGGAGTATTCACGGCGCAGATCAGCAACATCCATCATCTTGATTTTCCTTCAAATAAATAATGGTTCCACGACCAT
This sequence comes from Aeromonas allosaccharophila, assembly GCF_000819685.1. Lineage (GTDB taxonomy): Bacteria > Pseudomonadota > Gammaproteobacteria > Enterobacterales > Aeromonadaceae > Aeromonas > Aeromonas allosaccharophila. Next base: position 30,471 of record NZ_CDBR01000020.1, read on the forward strand.
CAAGAGAGTGACGCAGGCATTGTGCTCCGCCCGTCTGCCAGTGACAAGCCATAACGCAGCGGGGAGGCTACTGCCTCCCCGCTGTTGATTCACGACATGGTCATCACTGGTTAGAAACTGTTGATTTCAGTGGGCAGTGCGTCACCATGAGCAGGTTATACTCGCTGGCATAACCGCTCAGCCTGGCATGTACCTCTTTCTGCTCGGGTCTGATCACATCACCCAACCCATCCAGATAACGCACGCCGCAGCGAGCCTTGGCCTCTGCCTGCTGCTCGGCTGCAATACCGGGGGCGAACTCTCCCCGCCCGGCTATCACTATCAGGCGATAATCCTGCCTGGCGAGGTTTGCACTCAGCTCCTGTTCCAGCGTGCTGGCATCGGCCTGACAGCCACCTAGCATCGCAAGCAGCAACAGGGGGACTCCCCTCATGTGCGCCTCCGTTGCCAGCCGAGCAGCGCCAGTGCCAGCGTCCACAATCCGAGCGACCCACCACCGCCACCTGAATTAGAGCCACCTTGCACCAAAGGCAGTTTGAGGGGGCTGATGGCAAAGAAGATGTTGTCGCTGCAAGCCACTTTCAGCCTGACGCTGCTGGTGAGATTGGCGGGCAGCGTCACCGTTACAGCGCCATTGTTGGGCTGACCGGCCGCCAGGGTTGTCCAGCTCGCACCCTCATCCTGGGTCACCGAGATGTCCACCTTGCTGCAACTGATGGGTGCCACCGTGGTGCCAGCCACATCCCATGCAATGGACTGACTGCCCCCCGGCGTGAGGGTGACCCCGGAAAGTGGGCTGGTGATGCGAAATGCCGCGCCGGTATTGATCACCTGCACTTTCATGTCATCGCTGGCAACGCCACCATGACCATCGCGCACCGTCAGTCTGAAATTGAGATCCCGATTGGTGGTCGGCCAAGCTTCACCTTTGGCTAAAGTACCGGAGAGCAACGATGGCAAGCTTGGCAGGATCCGCTCCGGCGATTTCGTTGGAGAAACAAAACGGAAGATCGGCCTGAAACCATCATCAACCATGGTTGCGACACTGCTCGATTCGTTGCCCAGATCGATCTGCTCCCAGTTGTAGAGCAAAGTATCGCCGTCCAGATCTGCACCCGACCCCTTCAGGGCAAATGGCGTATTGGCCGGGATCACATAATCGCTACCGGCGGCAGCCTGCGGGGCATTATTGCTCAACGGGAGTGTGGTTCCGCAAGTCGATACGGTCGCCATGTGCGCACGCATCTGCTTGATGGATTTGCTGTGAAAATAGGGATCGCTGTGCGGCTGGATATTCTCCTCACCGCAGATGCCGGCATAGGCCATGATGGAGCTGCCACTGCCCGGCTCCCAAGCTTGCTCCTCAGCACGGTTACCCGCACCACAATTGCCGGTCGTACCGTTGAAGGTATGTTCGGCACCAAACTGGTGGCCAATTTCATGGGCCACATAGTCAATAAAGAAAGCATCACCTACAGGTTCTTTTGAACCCGTCATACCAGATGACTTGGCGCCATAGGCGTAATAGGGTGGCATGGCATCAACACATAACACCCCCAACCCCGCCAAGCCTCCGCCACCGGTGTTGAGCACATGGCCGATATCAAATGCCCCCAAATCCCCATCAGCAAAGGCCTGCGCCTGTACATCGACGTTGTGATCCGCATCCGCATCGGTGTTATCAAAGGGATCACTGGCAGGATCGCTAAAAATCACACTGTCATTACCGCTGGCCAGCACGAACTCGGCCCCCACGTCGCGCTGATAGACTTCGTTCACCCGGTTGAGCAGGGTAGTGATGGCCGCCAGGGCCAGCACCTTGGAGCCACCGTGATATCGGGTGTACTCACCGGCTGCCGAGATAGCGATGGTGTAACGCTTGCGCGCATTACCATCAACCTGCACTTTGCGCACCAGTTTGCTGACACCCGGCCCGATTACCTTGTCAGCATCCTCTTCCAGACGACTATGGGCATCCTTCTGGTAATAGACGGCATACCCTTCGGCATTGCGCAGCGGATCAACAAACACCATCTGGCCCTGATGGCTGAACATGGCGTGGAAACCCTGCGGCCCCAGATCGAAGCGCCCGGTATCGACCGGATGTGCCGGGTTGTAACCCTTGAAGGTACGGATCTGCGGATACTTGACTGCAAGGTCTGCGGGCAGCACGTCGTAGGCTTCCAGCGCAAAGGTGACCTCCCCCCCATCGGGCAGCGGCAGGGTCAGCTCACTCGCCCCGGCTTGCAGTCCGGCAAAATAGTCGAGCGGCACCTTGGCAACCCGAAACTGATGGGCCCGCACCTCATAACCTTCGTCTGCTGTTGCTCTGGCGGCCACCGTGCCCCATTCGCTGGCCATCAGGCTGGTGGAGCCCAGCATGCTGGCCATCAGCAAGGCCACCGTAGAGTATTTCGTCACATGCATTGTTTTTAGTCCTTGTATTAATGCAATCGCCTGAATTGCGGCCTGTACTTTATTTTTATTCGGCCACATCAATACAAAGCTGAAGCAACCCTTTCCACCATTCCCGAGTGGGAGTGTTGCGCCAACCCCGTCTAACCCCTATCATTGCGCGGATTTGTCAATTTTAGAACTGCCCCTCTTCACAAAGGTGCGGTTCATCTTTATCTGGCCAAGGTTAATCTCATGCTCAAATCCCCACTGTTGCCCCGTTTCGGGGATCTGGTCGTTGCCATTGTTGACGATGTACTCGGTCAGGGTCTTACCCTCGACCGCGCTTATGCCCGTCACTTCTCCGGCATCGAACTCAAACCGCAAGAACAGGCAAGGATTGCCCTGGTCACCGGCGACCTGCTGCGTCGTCTCAGCCTCTATTGCTTCCTGACCGGCATTCAGGTCCGTCAGGCCGAGAAGAATGTCTGGCCGCTGCTGCACAGCTGGCACGCCTTCCACAAAATCGCCCAGCCCAACAACCCGACCCTGGATCGCTTCAATGAAGAGGCATTCCGTCGTCGCCTGACCGAGGCGAAGAAGAACCCGGTATTGATGGATGGTTGCCCGAGCTGGCTGGAGAAACTGGGCAACGAGCAGCTGGGTGAAGCCTGGCCTGCCGAACGTGCCGCCCTGGCCTGGATGCCCAAGCGCTACCTGCGGGTCAACACCCTCAAGTGCACCCGTGATGAGCTGCAAGCCATTCTGGCCAAAGAGCATGTCACCACCATTCCGGTTGAAGGGGTGGAGACTGCCCTGCAGGTCACCTCGGACGCAGCCCTGTTCCGCACCAAGGCCTTTGCCGATGGCTGCTTCGAACAGCAGGATGCCGGCTCCCAGCTGGTTGCTGCGGCGCTGGAAGTCACCCCGGGCATGCGCGTCATCGACGCCTGCGCTGGTGCCGGTGGCAAGACCCTGCACATCGCCGCCATGATGCAGGGCAAAGGCCGTCTGCTGGCAATGGATGTGGAAGAGTGGAAGCTGGAGAACCTCAAGCAGCGCGCCCGTCGCGCCGGCGCCCACAACGTGGAAACCCGGGTCATCACCAGCAGCAAGACCGTCAAGCGCCTCAAAGAGAGCGCAGACCGCGTACTGCTGGACGTGCCCTGCTCCGGTCTGGGCGTACTCAAGCGCAATCCGGATGCCAAGTGGCGTGATACCGCCGAGCGTCTGCCGGTGCTGGTCGCACTGCAAGAAGAGATCCTGCAGCGTTACAGCCAGATGGTGAAGGTGGGCGGTCTGCTGGTCTATGCAACCTGCTCCATCCTGCCGCAGGAGAACCGCCAGCAGGTGGACAAGTTCCTCGCGGCCAACGAGAACTTCCGTCTGCGTGACGATCACACCGTGAGCCCGTCCGAGACCGGCTTCGACGGCTTCTACATGGCTCGTATCGAACGGATCGCCTGATCTGCCCGATGACCAGATAGAAAAAGCGGCTGCCATTGGCAGCCGCTTTGTTTTGACTTGCTGACACACTCCCGATGGGGTTACAGCGCAGCAATCGCCTCAATCTCGATCTTCACATCCTTCGGCAAGCGGGCTACTTCCACACAGGATCGCGCCGGATACATGGCATCGTGCTCGGTGAAAAAGTCGTTGTAGACCTGATTCACCGCAGCAAAGTCGTTCAGATCCGAGACAAACACCGTGGTCTTGATGATGTTGCGCACCTGACCGCCCGCTGCCTCGACAATTGCCTGAACGTTTTGCAGCGAACGCAAGGTCTGCGCCTCGATGCTCTCCGGGATCTCGTCGCTCACCGGATCCAGCGGGATTTGGCCCGAGGTGTAGATCATGTTGCCGGTCACGCTGCTTAAGGTAACGCCCTGCACATAGGGGCCGATGGCACCCGGTGCCGCTTTGGTACTGATAACCTGTCGCATCTTTAGCTTTCTCCTTGATTTCATATAAGTGGTCAGCCCGGAGCAAACCCGCTCACTCCGGGCACATCAATCAGATCATGTTGGTGAAGGTTCTGGAGATGACATCCTGCTGCTGCTCGCGGGTCAGGGCGTTGAAGCGCACCGCATAACCGGAGACCCGGATGGTCAGACTGGGGTACTTGTCCGGATTCTCGATGGCATCCAGCAGCATCTCGCGGTTCATCACGTTGACGTTGAGGTGCTGACCTCCTTCCACATCCCGCTCGTGATGGAAGTAGCCATCCATCAGCCCCACCAGATTGTTCTCGCGATTGGCGGGCTCCTTGCCGAGCGCCCCCGGCACGATGGAGAAGGTGTAGGAGATCCCGTCCTTGGCATATTTGAACGGCAACTTGGCCACCGAGGCGAGCGAAGCGACCGCCCCTTTGCGATCCCGACCGTGCATAGGATTAGCCCCCGGCGCAAACGGCGCACCGGCGCGGCGGCCATCCGGGGTATTGCCGGTCTTCTGGCCATAGACCACGTTGGAGGTGATGGTCAGGATCGACTGGGTCGGCACCGCATTGCGGTAGGTCGGCAGCGCCTGGATCTTCTTCATAAAACGCTCGACCAGATCGCTGGCGATGGAGTCGGCCCGCTCGTCGTTGTTGCCGTACTGGGGATACTCCCCCTCAATCACGAAATCGACCGCCAACCCGTCCGCATCGCGCACTGGCTTGACCCTGGCGTACTTGATGGCCGCCAGCGAATCGACCGCCACCGACAGACCGGCAATGCCGCAGGCCATGGTGCGATAAACGTCGCGATCGTGCAGCGCCATCAGCGAGGCCTCGTAGCTGTACTTGTCGTGCATATAGTGGATAAGGTTGAGCGCGCTGATGTACTGCACCGCCAGCCAATCCATAAAGCTGTCGAGGCTGGCCATGACGGTCTCGTAATCCAGCACCTCGTCCATGATGGGCGCCACTTTCGGGCCAACCTGGATCTTCAGCTTCTCGTCCACCCCACCGTTGATGCAATAGAGCAGGGTCTTGGCGAGGTTGGCGCGGGCACCGAAGAACTGCATCTGCTTGCCAATCACCATGGGGCTCACGCAGCAGGCGATGGCGTAGTCATCGCTCTCGAAGTCGGTGCGCATCAGGTCATCGTTCTCATACTGCAGGGATGAGGTATCGATGGAGACGCGGGCCGCATAGGTCTTGAAGGCACGTGGCAACCCTTCCGCCCAGAGGATGGTGAGGTTGGGCTCGGGCGCAGGCCCCATGGTCTTGAGGGTATGGAGGTAACGGAAAGAGTTCCTGGTCACCAGCGTGCGACCATCCAGCCCCATGCCACCGATCACCTCGGTGGCCCAAATGGGGTCGCCGGAGAAGAGGGAGTCAAACTCGGGGGTACGCAGGAAGCGCACCATGCGGATCTTCATGATGAAGTGATCGACCAGCTCCTGGGCATCCTGCTCGCTGATGAGCCCCGCCTTCAGATCCCGCTCGATATAGATGTCGAGGAAGGTGGCGGTGCGACCGAGGGACATGGCCCCACCATTTTGCGACTTCACCGCCGCCAGATAGGCAAAGTAGAGCCACTGCACCGCCTGCTGGGCGGTGCGGGCCGGGGCGGAAATATCACAGCCGTAGCTCGCCGCCATCTGCTTGATCTGCACCAGTGCCCGCTTGTGCTCTGCCAGCTCCTCGCGCTGACGGATCACCTGCTCCAGATTCTCGCCACGTTCGAGGGCCGGTTGCAGATCGGCAAACTGCAGCTCCCGCTCACGGATAAGATAATCTATGCCATAGAGTGCAACCCGACGATTATCTCCGATAATGCGACCGCGGCCATAACCGTCCGGCAAACCGGTCAAAATTCCCGATTTTCGGCAGCGCAGCATCTCGGGGGAATAAACATCAAATACACCCTGATTGTGGGTTTTGCGCAATTCGCTGAAGGTATATTCAAATTCGGGATCCATCTCCCGACCATATGCCTCAAAAGAGCTTCTGATCATATTTACACCACCAAACGGGTGCAGCGCTCTTTTTAGTGGCTTGTCGGTTTGCAGACCAACGATCTTTTCCAGCCCCTGTTCGATATAACCGGGTCCGTGGGCAGTAATGGTCGTGGCAATATTGGTATCAAAATCGACCGGCGCATGGGTCGCATTCTCGATGCGGATCCCATCCATCACCTTATTCCACAAGGTAGTGGTCGCCTCGGTGGCATCGGCCAGAAACTGTTCATCGCCTTCATACGGGGTATAGTTTTGCTGAATGAAATCACGAACATTGATTTCATGTTTCCAGTTTTCACCGGCAAAACCTTGCCACGCCTGGATATAACTATCCTGCTCCAATTGCACATCAATTTTCATTCAATAAACCTCGTTCACGATTCATGACATTACAGTTGAAATATTCAGACACACTCGGCCTGACGGATCTCTTGACCCAGGCGAATGGCATCCAGCGCAATCATTTTTTCTTCATTGGTCGGAATGACGGCAGCAAATATTGCCGAAGCGGATGCAGAAATAATCCGGCATCCCATGGCATTCGGTTGTTTATTCAACGCCTCGCTCATGGCGATGCCAAATACCTGCAACCGTTCGCACACTAGTTTTCTGATAAACGTGGAGTTCTCGCCAATACCGCCGGTAAAAATAACGGCATCCAGTCGGCGCAATGAGGTGGCATGACCGCCAATATGGCGGGCAATACGGTGGACAAAGGCGTGGATCGCCAGTTTCGCCCCAGGGTGCCCTTCGTGATAAGCCGCCTCCAGTACGCGCATATCGGAAGAGAGGCCGGAAATACCGAGCAAACCGGAGTGCTTATTCAATATCCGCTCGATATCCTCGATGGATTGCCCGGTCTTGCTGGCGATATAGGCCAGCGCACCAAAGTCGATATCACCGCTGCGACTGCCCATAATCAGCCCCTCCAGCGGCGTCATCCCCATCGAGGTATCGACGCTCTTGCCATCCTGCACCGCGCAAATAGAGGCGCCATTACCGAGATGAGCGATGACCAGACCGGCATCGTTGCCATTCAACCCAAGGAAGGAGACCGCCTGCTCGGCGACATAGCGATGAGAGGTGCCATGGAAGCCATAACGGCGCACACCGTAATCCTGCAAATATTGATAAGGCAGCCCATAGATATAAGCTTCCGGCTTCAAAGTCTGGTGAAAGCCGGTATCAAATACCGCAATTTGGGGTTGTGTCGGAAATAGCTGACGAGCCGCCATCACACCGCTCAGATTGGCGTGATTGTGCAGGGGTGCCAAGGGTGACACCTGCTTTATTTTGGCCAAGACATGTTCATCAATGATCACAGCTTCGCTAAATTCACTGCCACCATGCGCAATCCGATGACCAACCAGCACAATCGCATCCAGCAGATCCCGTTTTTTCAATTCCGTCGCAATGGCAGTCAATGCACAGGTGTGGTTATTTTCAGGTAATGACATCGCGGGCTCTTTACCCACTTGCAATTGGGGATGGGCCGTCTCAATACCATCCGCCATACCGGATATCACCACCTCACAGGATTGACTCTCCAGTACCGAGAATTTGACCGATGAGGAGCCACAATTGATAACCAGAACCAACGAATCAAACTTCATTACATCGCCTCGAGATTAATAGTGTCGAGTCACTGCAGTCAGGGCATTTCGCCATAAACAGAGAGTCAAAAAACGGCAAGCCTTACCCAGGGCCCACATAATTGTGGCCAACGAAGAACCGGTTATTGCTCATGTCTGACTGCACCATCCAGACCCCGCCAAGGGGGCCTGAATGGTTGATGACTTGCAGAAAAGGTTTTCAGAACAGCTTGGAAACAATATTCAGGATGGTCAGCACACCGATGATGGTGACAAACAGGTTGCTGGCCTGACCTTTATATTTTGCCAGTGCCGGTGTCTTGCTCACTGCATACATCGGCAGCAGGCAGAGCAGAGAGGCGATAATGGGCGCACCCATTGCTTCAATCAGGTCAAGGATGTTGGGGTTGACATAGGCGACCAGCCAAGTGGAACCCATGATGAACAACATACTGATCATGTTCAGCTTTTTCAAAGAGACCTTGTTCTTGTCACCTTGATAGCCAAAGCGGAGGATCAGGCCGTTCAGCCCTTCCAGCGTCCCCAGATAGTGGCCGAAGAAGGATTTGAAGATGGCAACCAGCGCAATAATGGACGCCGCATACTCCAGCGTGGTGGCAAACGCAGACTTGCTGCCAGTCATCGAGGAGAAGTGGTTCGCCAGATAGGAGAGCACCGGAATATTCTGGGCTTTGGCCTCTGCCATATTTTGCGGCGACAGGGTAAACAGGCAGCTGAAGGCGAAGAACATCACCACGGCAACCATCAACATGCTGGCACCGGAGATGATTTTGGAGCAGCGCTTCTCGGTAAAATCGCGACCGAACTCGTGCTCATACTCTTCCCGTTTGGAAACAATGAAAGAGGAGACAATCGGCGAGAAGTTGAAGGAGAATACCATGATAGAGATGCCAAGCCAGACGGTAACCAGAATACCATCGTGACCAAACATGGATATTTCACTCAGATTGACCTGGTCAAATACCGCACTGTTCCAGTAAGGCACCAGCGACAGGGAGATGATGATCAGGCTGGCGATAAAGGGAAACACCAGATAACTCATTACCTTGACCATCAGATCTTTACCGAAGTAGATCACAAAGGCCATCAACAGCAGAAGCCCAAGAGCAACAACACCCCGATTGAGCGGAACCAGTTGCAGTTGATGTTCCCAGAACGCCATAAAGGTATTGGTAATGGTGACCCCATATATCCAGAGCAAGGGGCAGATGGCAAAGAAGTAGAGGAAGGTAATGACCACACCACCCATCTTGCCGAAATGCTCTTCGACAGTTTCGGTGATATTGGCGGAAGGGTTACTGCCGGAGAGGCATAATCTGGCAAGAGCCCGGTGACAATAGAATGCGATAGGATAGGCCAATATCATCATAATCAATATCGGGATCAAACCACCATATCCGGCCCGGATCGGGAAAAATAGTACTCCGGCACCAATTGCCGTACCGAACAGACCCAACCCCCAAGTGGTATCAGATTTACGCCAGGCACGCGTATTCTCTTTACTATTACTGGTCGCAACACTGTCTAATATCATGACTGCATTCCTTACAGGCTAAATTGACGAATATTGTTCTGTTCGATAATTTCAGCAATTCGGGTCAGATCGATGTTGCCACCAGAAATAATGCTGACTGTCTTTTTACCTTCTACATAATGCTTCAGCTTGCCGCTGAGCAGTGCTGCAGAGGCAAGTGCACCCGCTCCTTCCGTAATTATTTTATTACGCTGGATCATGTCGACCATGCTGTGACGAATATCGTCCTCGGTAACCAGCACAATATCGTCCACCAATTGCTTGACGATTTCGAAAGTCAGCGAACCGGGTCTTGCCACATCACAACCATCTGCCAACGTGCTGCTGGTTCTGTGATTGGTCATGGTACCGGCATAGAAAGAGGCCGCCATGCCGTGCACATTTTCGGATTGCACACCGATGACCTTGATGGTCGGATTGATGGACTTGATAGCCATGGCAACGCCAGCAATCAAACCACCGCCACCAATCGGCACTATGATATTATCGACATCATATAAATCTTCGATAATTTCCAGACCAATCGTTCCCTGGCCAGCAATCACTTTTTCGTCATCGAAGGGAGGAATAAATACCCGACCTTCCATTTCAACTATTTCACTGACTTTGGCAATGGTATCGTTGAAGCTATTACCGTGGAGGATAACTTCCGCTGAATAATCACTGGTTGCGGCAATTTTAGATTTGGGGGCGCAGCAGGGCATGACCACCTTGGCATCGATGCCGAGCATGGCACTGGAGAGTGATACACCTTGGGCATGGTTGCCGGCCGAGCAGGCGACAACACCTTTTTGTCGGTCTTCAAGACTTAATGAACTGAGTTTGTTAAAGGCACCACGGATTTTAAACGATCCGGTACGTTGCATGTTTTCCAGCTTGAGGTAAACCTCGCCATGACAACGTTCGCTGATGTAATTTGAGGGTAGTTGCGCGGTCTTGTATATATGATTGGTCAGTCTTTTTTTGGCTTCAGTAATATCATGAAGACCAATGGGCAGATTGCTATACATCTTCATCGCAAATCTCTTTTTATTTATTAATTTGTAGTGTTTTATTTCACTAAGCGCAGCGATACTAGGTTTTATCATCAGCAATTAATGTGAGCATCAACACAAAAAAACATGTAAAGAGACTAGCTCATTGTGAAATTATCAAAAAATGTGACAACGCAACACTCGAATCCCAATGGATTAGAAAATATAATCAAGCACACTGAAATTATATAATTAACAACTACAAAACAAAGCATTAAAAATTAGATTTATTAATGCAAAAACTGCTCTATCCTTCCGCTCCCTATGAGCACAGATCTCCTGCTCGCGATGTTTGCACCGCTCGGGTAGTTGGCAAATAAAAAAGGGAGCCGTGATGGCTAATGCCAGTCAGTTAGGCCTGACTGGCATTGTTTTTATTGGCTTTTTTCACACTAT
>NZ_CDBR01000021.1 GCF_000819685.1 Aeromonas allosaccharophila
CCGATGGTCGAGCGAGCTGCGCCGGTAAGGTGATGAACATCAGTGATCGTGCGTCCTTCATGTAACAGCAAGATGGCCATCAAGCGACGAGCATGCCCTTTATCACGGGTGGCATGGATGATTTTGTGAATGCGGCGCCGTTGTGGTCGTGGCAGGGGTGGTAGGATAGGCATCAACTCAGTCCTTTGGGTGTGGCTTGTTTTGTTTGGCGACTAATGAGATCGCACAAACTGGACTGAGTTCCCTTCCTCCAGTGATCTACTATTCGGAACAGCTATTTAGGCATAGTCATCGGATACAACTTGGATTGGCTGGAACATCCGGTATTCAATGGGTAAATACGATGATAGGAAATATTAAGAACTCGTTGCAGGGCAGTTGCCATACGCTCGGAGCTAAAAATATGCCAAGGCATTTGGCGGTATTGCTTCCGCTTTAATCATCGGTTTGACCTTAAGAGTATGCAGGTTGAATTGAGGTCTACGGTGGCAACACCTCCGATGCAATATCAGCGCTTGAAGCTGGTTGAGTGTCATGGATAATTACAGCATCATATTTAACACATGATTATGTGACTACATCATTTCAATAACGCACAAAAAGCAGGTGATAAATTATGGAAGAAAATAGTGGGAATATATTAACCCAAGAAATCGTTGATATACTAGGCACGTTAACGGAAAGTGAGGCGGAATCATTCAAAGAAGCAGAAAAGGGCGCAAAAATGGTTCCTTATGTGATGGGATGTTTCTTTTTAACACCCTTCCTTGCCGTCCCTGAGAGCATGTTATTTGGTATTAACGACGACAGTATTGGTGCAATATTTTTTGTACTTTCGTAATATTAGTCTTTGTCACACACAGACTTATCCTTCGCTCAACTAGACGTAATATAAAACTACTTAATACTGGACTTTCACATTACATGCGTGAAACAATCGGTAGTTTGAAAAAAGTAGACTACTTTTGTCGGAGCCCCTATAGCGGCTTGGCTGTGGATGTTGAAGATAAAAAATAGCCCTAATTGAGGGTGATCTTTGGCAGCCTACAGATACCAAAGTCATGCTTTATCCATTGGATAAGATCAAAAATGTCAGATTTTTTCAGCCAGATGTAAATGTTGCATTGCAGTCCACTAATATCAATAATGGTGGTGCCGTGGGGCTAGCACAAAATACTATCGCTTCCATATCTGATAAAGCATTTAATAATATAGCGGTATCAGATGCAAATGTTGAGGCGGCAAATAATACAGGGCTGTATTTTGATTTTGATGACATCCATAATCAACAAGCGTTCCTGATGATGAGTGCCGAGCAAGCAGAGAGATGGATTCTGATTTTTGAAAAACTCTTTGATGGCTCACTAGAGCCTCAACCAAGACCATTGGCGTTCCCACAGGACGTGTGTATATTTCACAAGAGGAGAGTCTGTAAATAATTCTATGTAACTGACCACTCCATTACAGGTGACCGTTTGTCTATCACCGAATTCGATATTAAAGCGCTTCAGGGCAAGCTTCGAGCCTGTAAATCCAATTGTGTAACCGCCCACGAATAAGTAACTTTTTCAAAAGGATACCTTCGTGGGTAAGCAAATGGACCAAGACAAACTCAAAGCACTGGCCGCTGAGCTGGCCAAAGACATCAAATCTGAAAAAGATCTCGGCACCCTCACCCAGCAGCTGATCAAGCTCACCGTCGAGACCGCCCTCAATGCCGAGATGGACGCGCATCTGGGCTATGAGAAACACGCCCCACAAGGCCGCGGGACCGGCAACAATCGTAATGGCTATTCCACCAAGCGCCTAAAAGGGCAGCACGGAGAGGTCACCATCCAGGCGCCTCGTGACCGCAACAGCTCCTTCGAGCCTCAGTTTGTCCGCAAGGGCCAGTCCCGCCTGACCCAGATGGACGACCAGATCCTCGCCCTCTACGCCAAGGGCTTGAGTACGCGGGATATCGTGGACGCGTTCAAAGAGATGTATGACGCCGACATCTCGGCGGGGCTGGTATCGAAAGTGACCGAACGTGTCATCGAGCAGGTCCACGAATGGCAAAACCGACCGCTGGATCCGCTCTATCCCATCGTCTATCTGGACTGCATTGTGCTGAAGATCCGCGCGAACCAAAGGGTGATCAACACGTCGCTCTATCTGGCGCTGGGTATCAATATGCAGGGTCACAAGGAGCTGTTGGGCCTGTGGCTGGCCGAGACCGAAGGGGCAAAATTCTGGCTGTCGGTCCTGACCGAACTGAAGAACCGCGGCCTGGAAGATATCCTGATCGCGTGGATGGTCTCAAGGGCTTCCCTGATGCCATTGCCGTGGAATATCCCCAGACCAAGGTGCAACTGTGTATCGTCCACATGGTCCGCAACTCGTTGCGCTATGTCTCCTGGAAGGACTACAAGGCGGTGACGGCGGATTTGAAGCAGATATACCAGTCTGCGACGGAACGTGAGGCTCAGCAGGCGCTGGCGACCTTCGGCGAGCGCTGGGATAGCCAGTACCCGCAGATAGCGCGCTCCTGGCAGGGGAACTGGGACAATCTGATCACGCTGTTTGATTATCCCCCCGCGATCCGGAAGGTGATCTACACCACCAATCCGATCGAGTCACTGAATAGCGTGCTGCGCAAAGCGACCAAACAAAGGAAGCTGTTCCCGACCGATGAGTCGGCGCTCAAAGTGGCGTTTCTCGCGATACAGCAGGCTTCAAAGAAGTGGACCATGCCAATCCAGAATTGGAAGCTTGCTCTGAATCGCTTTATTATCGAATTCGGTGATCGCCTGAACGGTCACCTGTAATAGAGTGGGCAGTTACACAGAATTATTTACAGGCTCCTGTAAGGCTTTTTCTTCAATTTTAATGGTGCCCGAGGCCGGAATCGAACCGGCACGACGCGAACGTCGAGGGATTTTAAATCAAAGGGCCTCGTTCGCATCTCACTGCATGAAATAGCAAGCAGATGGAGCGAGTAACACCGCAAGTTCGCAACAAATCGCACCCCGTCATAGAACATCGCATACCGCTTATCACAGAATTCGCAAAGATACGCCGCCGTGTTGGTCTTGCCCCCGATCTGATAATCTCTGAGCCTTCGCATTTGCAATCGTTTCAGTCGGAGTCCCCCATGGCAGCCTATTCCCCTCCCTTCACCCTGACCCACGCCATGTTGAGCCGGGTGGCGGAGATCGCAGAATTGGTGGGGCAATGGCGCTCGACGCAGAGCTCGCAAGTGCCCATGCTACGCCGGGAAAACCGGATCCGCACCATCCAGGCATCCCTGGCTATCGAGCACAACACCCTGAGCCTGGATCAAGTCACGGCAGTGATCGACGGCAAACCTGTACTGGGATTACCCCGTGAGATCCAGGAGGTGCGCAATGCCTTTGCCGCTTATGAAGCAATGTCGGCTTGGGCCCCTACCTCTTCTGCGGATTTGCTCAGGGCCCATGAACGTTTGATGCACGGGTTATGCGACGATGCAGGGCAATGGCGTAGTGCTGGGGTCGGCATCTATCGGGGTGAGCAATTAGTACATATGGCTCCCCCCGCGACTCAGGTTCCGCGTCTGATGGAACAACTGATGCAATGGTTGGCAGAAACAGAGGCCCATCCCTTGATCGCCTCTTGTGCCTTGCACTACGAGTTGGAGTTTATCCACCCCTTTTCCGATGGAAATGGTCGTATGGGGCGCTTGTGGCAAACGGTGATCTTGAGCCGTTGGCAACCAGTGATGGCCTTCCTGCCGGTGGAAGCGATCATCAAAGAGCGCCAAGAGCACTACTACCACCAATTAAGTCTGGCCGACAGGCTGAGTGACTGCACCGATTTTATTCTGTTTCTGCTAGAGGCGCTGCGAGATGCGTTGACCGAGGCGATTGCCGCACAACCGGCATCACAGTTCACACAGCTGGAAAAAATGCGGGTAGAAACGCCGGTAGAAATGCGGGTAAAAACGCCGGATGCGGTGTTGGCTATCTTGGTGGCTGAGCCGACCTTGACCCTTAAACAAGTAGCCGAGCGGATAGGCAGATCGACCAGCACTGTGGAGCGAGCGGCGGCGGCGTTGGTTAAGGCAGGACGATTACGCTTTGTTGGTCCGCGCAAGGGTGGGCAATGGGAAGTGTTGTCATAGGACAGCTTGCTAAGGCCACCGAGTGTGTTACTACAGCCGCCCAGCTTCCGGGTTGTATCAGTAGACATACAACCAGCCAAGTAAACCCAAGCGCAACGAACCCCATTTGCGCACAAAGGGGGCGCAGTAACTCTCTATTTTATCTCACTAACACCACAAGGTGTAAGATCTCCATTGGGGATAATCAGATACTGTGATACTTGCCCCACATCCCAATGGATAGACTCCTATAGGTCAGCTAACCTGTCCTCACCACATCCCCAAAAGATGCATGAAATGGAATTCTCGTCGCTCGCGGTATCTATTCTGGCAACTTCTGGCTTGTTCTTGGGCCCGATTTTCTTATCTGTCGGGATCATCTTGTTAATAAGAAAAAGGCTTCGCTCACATAGGGTCAGCCCGTTGACCGCCGACCTGCTCAGGCCAGCGGGTCACACCCTGCAACAGCAAATCCAGGACCTACAAATAGATCTCTTTTCCCAAATGCTATTCACGCCATTGACCCTGATGATGATCGGGTTCTACCTCTTGTTACAGAGCTATATCGATAAGAGGGCTATGAGCACGACTGTGATGCTGATTTCCGGGATCGTGATGCTGGGTATCTTTATCTATGGCACAACCAAAACTTACAAAATGGCCAACAAGGTTCAGCACCTCAAGCTGGGTTACTCCTGTGAACTTGCGGTTGGCCAGGAGCTGGACCAAATCGTTAGGCCCCCACAGCACCCCTATCGGGTTTACCACGATATCCCGTTTGATGGATTCAATATCGACCATTTGATCATCTGCCCTAACGGGGTCTTTGTCATCGAGACTAAAGGCCGATCCAAACCCATCAACAATGGAGAAAAACAATTCAAGGTGCGGGTCGAAAATGATGCGCTTCACTTCCCAAACCATGTTGAAAAAGCGCCGCTCGAACAGGTCCGCCGTAACGTCACCACAGTGCGTAACTGGCTCAACAGTGCAACTGGGACCGAAGTCCCGGTAGGTGGCGTTCTGGTTCTACCTGGCTGGTTTTTGGATTTACGCCAGAAGATCACCTTCCCCTACATCGTCAGTGCCGCTGCACTCCCCAAGCAACTCCCCCAATTTAGGGCTGGCTCACTAGAACTGGCCCAGATCCAGGCCATAGCGCACCAAGTAGAGCAAAAAGTACGGGACGTCGCCAAGGCAGGCTAACAGGGCTTGATTGCCAACTGATACGCCATCAGTCAGCAAACTTATCCCTCCACCCTTGAATGCCCCTCAGTTTGAGGCTCTTGGGGTATAGAGGAAACCGGGGGGAGTTCGCAGCGATGAAATTGAAGTCACCCATTGCGGGTAAAAAGCCAGCGGCGCTATTGTACTAATGCCTTTTTTGCACAAGGAGTGTACTCGATGTCTATCTCGCCTATGGATCTCGCAACTTATTACGGTGTCGATGACATTCCTGCTGCCCTATCGATAGGCGATAACCTCCATAGTTTGCTCGTAGCCATATTCAGGAATGAGCCTCTGACTTCGCCCCGCTACGACATTCTAGCCAGCTACGACCTCAACGCCTTGAGGGGCTTTATCAACGGCGATATGACTCTCCCTGAGTTCAGACGCCAATCTGCGGTAGAACAGGAGCAGCGCCGTTCTAAATCTCTTTACTATAAGGGCCGAAAGATTGTGCATCGCTACCAACCTTCAATCACGAAGCCCTTGGCTGCTCAGCCAGACGACAAAGCTAATATAGAGAAGACCAGTCAAAATCCCACTTGGGATTACCTGCAGAAATTCCGGATCAAAAATGGTCTGGCCGATGGCCAGAATTCTGTGTCCCTCCCCCCGCATGAACTGGCCAGACAATTCTGGGTGGATGATATCACCAGTGCGATCACGGGCGGTGCCAGGTTGCACAGCCTCCTTGTCGCGGCAGGACAAGGCGCGACGATATCAGCAGCTAACAGACAATTTCTCTTGAACAGAGGGTTGAATGCCTTGCTGTGCTTCTTGACCGGCGAACTCTCCCAAGAGCAGTTCGACCAAAAAGGGAAAGCGGAACAGGAGCAACGAAACGAGCTTGCGCAACAGAAACAACGCGAGATCGCCGCTCAGAAGGCCGCAGATGAAGAACGTTATAAAGCCGAGCAGAAAGCCCGAAGTGTGCGACTTGAGGCTGAGCGGATTCAGCGTGAGAGTGACCCCAAGTACATCGCACGGATGAAGAACCAAGCACTCAGGGAGAAGTATGGTGTAACTGGATATGTCGAATCACATCACCTCAAACAGCTCATGGCAATCCTTCTCAAGCTGGATGCAGGTACACGGCTGCTGGAGACTGAAACCATCTGGCTCAAGAGCAATGGCCGTGAGTACGAGACAAAGGAGATTCTGCATAGCTACAACCGACTCGAAGCTGATCACTGGCTAGCGGAGTACCGCAACAGCAAGAACCCATGGAGTGCAGTCAATGCCAGCGGACACTTGCGTAAATGCGCAGCATCGAATGAGGCGATTGCGCTGCTGAGTGCCATCCCAGTCAAGAGGCAGGTTCAGCCCAAGCTGAAATCCGCCATTCTCACCACGCATGGTGGCGCAATGCGTGACCATGGCGAACATGCTGCCGCATTGAACATGGGTGCTGAAGCTCACCGCCTTCAACCCAACAACTTTCGCCCCTGCACACTACTTGGTGCAGTCTGTATCGAGCTTGGCAACATTAGTGAGGGACATGAGTGGTATTGCAAGGCGGAAGCCAGAGGCGCTGGCCGTGACAGCATTATGTCGGATGTCAGGTCGCTTCTTACCCGGATGACAGCCGATAAGCGTGAAGCAGTTATCGCAGAGCTGTTGCGCATTCATCCCGAACAGTATCGATGGCTAACTAAGTGGCGTCAGGCCAAGGCGTAACTGACATTATTGCTAGCAAACCGAGAGTGAATCGCAACCCGTTACAGCTGGGAAGTGTCTAGATCACTGGTGGCGATTCACCCCACATCAACCAACTCTCTACATGAGGAGTCACCATGCCACATAAAACCCCGCGGCTCTCTGCTTTGACCTGTGCCGTCAGTCTCATTGCCTCACCCGCCATTGCCGCAAATACGGGCTTTAAAACCCTGACTGTCGGCCTACCCATCACCACGCTCCAAGCGGTCAACGATGGTCTGATACGCTACGACTGGCGCAGTGACATTGATGAAGAATTTCGCGGCAAACCCAAGGCAGGCGAGGGATTCTTAGGACGACCAACTACGGGTGAGTATTACTATGCAGTCTACCAACATAAAGTGTTCTCCTTCGGCGGTACCCAGGCATCGTACCAAGACGACTCCGTTGCTTCTGTCAGACAGGCTAAGGCAGACTTTGAGGAATTAGTCAGTCAGGCGACCAATACCTTGAAAGTCAAGCCAGTGATCATCCGCACAGTGAAGGATAAATCGGTACCGTTTTTTGAATGTGTAACCGACAGCATGTGTGGTAATTACAGCGCAACCTACACCATTGGTGCCAACGAGGTCTCGATCAAATTGATGCAAGACCGTGATGCAGAGAACGGTGGCCGCCAGCTCAACGCGGGAATGCGCGAGATCCTTAAGTAAAATGCTGCTTCTGAATCGCCCCGGCTTCGCTAGACACTTTTGAGCCGTTCGGAATATTGCTTCTCACACTCTTCTGGCGGATCCACACCAACACAATGATGGGATACCGCCAGCAGAAGCCGAAAAGCGGCTTAACTATGTGTCCGGATTTAGTTGACCACTACAACTCTTGCATCATCGGCATCAAGGCTCGGCTGCCTACCGAGCCCTAGCTCGCGTTGAACAACTGGCGCAGCTCAATGCGTTACTGTATCCGCTTAGGATTAATCGTCCGCTTGCGAGCCAGATAATCGTAAAAACAGGAGGTGGGAACATCGAAAGCGCAGCAGACTAGGGTGATGGGGGCTTGCTCCCTTAATCGGCCTATCAGCGCGTACGTGTGAACTGTAGCGATGGCATGGGTTTAATTGCCAAGTGAAGCTTGCGCCAGACTCGCAGCTTCTCCTTGCCGTACTTGCGTCCCTCTCCTTCACCGTAGTAGAGGAACGCTAAGCAGGCCTGCGGCCTGCTCAAACTATCTCAACAAGTATTTACGCCAGATGGAACACCTCAACCAGCTCGTGGCTGACCGGGCTGTTGTCAGGGTTGGAGGGCATGATCTCTTTCATATAGGCCCACCACTGCTTGCAGATGGCGGTATCGGCCACGGCATTCCAGCGCGCTTCGCTCTCAATTTCTACATAGGCAAATAGCTGATCCGTTTGCGGAAAGAGAAAGATGCTGTAGTTATGGGCGCCGTGCTCCTTGAGGGTGGCCGCAAGCTGCGGCCAGATCTCGTCATGGCGACGACGGTATTCCGTTTCCTGGCCCGGCTGGACCGACATCAAAAACGCTTTGCGAATCATGGTGTGTCCTCGCCCTTAGGCCATGCCCATGCCAACCAAGTTGGCGGCACCAACAATCACCAGCATGCCGAGGCAGAGGATCCGCACCGGGCGCACGCCCACTCCTTTCCACTCGGCCAGCAGCAGACCAACAATGCCGCCGCACAGCACATAACCG
Organism: Aeromonas allosaccharophila; assembly: GCF_000819685.1. Classification (GTDB taxonomy): domain Bacteria; phylum Pseudomonadota; class Gammaproteobacteria; order Enterobacterales; family Aeromonadaceae; genus Aeromonas; species Aeromonas allosaccharophila. Next base: position 8,719 of record NZ_CDBR01000021.1, read on the forward strand.
CTCATATGCAGCATCCAGTTCACGAACGACAGATGCTCAGGAATGCTCGCCTCGCCCCAGGCATAGAAGAAGAACTGCAGATACCACATGATGCCACCGGTGGCCGCCAGCAGGCCGTTGATGAGCAGGTTCTGCGCCGGTTGTGAGAGATCACTGCGCAATGACAGCTCGGGGCGGGTAGCCAGACGGATAAAGCAGTAAGCCATGTTCACAATCGCACCGCCACCCATGATGATACCGTAGCTTGGCAGCATGGCGTAGAGCGGGTTCATACCCAGCGCCAGCGAGGCTTGCTTGATGGGGGCTGCCGCTTCCAGACCAAAGGCAAACCCGGAGGAGAAAATCCCGCACATCACCGCCAGGAACAGGCCCTTTTTCAGGTTGAACTCTTTGGTGGTAGTGCCAAGCGCAATCTCTTTCTGATGGCCGGCATAGGTCACGATGCCAATCCCGACCAGCGCCACACCCACACCCAGCAAGGTGATTTGACCGCTGGAAGTGGTCAGCAGATGGCCAAACTCTCCACGCAGAATCGGCGGCATCAGGGTCCCGACCACCAGAGTGACGCCGATGGCAATACCAATACCGAGCGACATCCCGAGATAGCGCATGGTCAAGCCATAGTTGACGTTACCCACCCCCCACATGGCGCCGAACAGGAACATCCCCCAGAACGCCTTGCTGTCCACCACGCTATAAAACGAGGCAAAATCCGGGATCAGCATCGAGGTGATAAGCCAGGGCAGCAGGATCCAGGAGAACAGGCCGGCGAAGGCCCAGGTCGTCTCCCAGGACCACTGACGAACCTTGCTGATAGGGGCGTAGAAGGAGGCCGCCGAAGCGGCGCCGACCAGGTGCCAACCGATACCTGAAGCGATTGCAGACATAAGAGGTTCCTTGCGTAGAGTTTTATTGTGTTTGCGCCGCCCATTGCGGGGAAGCGAACCGGGTTATTGCATTACAGTTTTTCTCGTTTTTCTGACCCCCGACACAGTTCGGGGGCCAGCTCAGTCGAATTGGCTTAACCTCGGGTCAGCAGCACCTGCTCTTCATACTGCTTGACCACCTTGAGCCACTCGGCACCCACCGGCACACCTTCTTGGGCGCAGGCGTAATCCCACACCGCTTGCCACGGCAAGCTGCGGGTCTCTTCCATGAGGCCCAGACGCGTGGCGTAATCCCCTTGCTGCTCGGCCTGACGCAGGCTGTCGATCGGCTCAAGCAGGGCACGCAGCAGTGCCTTTTTCATGTTGCGGGTGCCAATAACCCAGGCGGCGATGCGATTAATGGAGGCATCGAAGAAGTCGAGACCGATATGCACCCGCGCAAGCAGGTCGTTACGCACTATCTCGTTGGCAATGGCCTGGGTTTCGTCATCAAGCAGCACAACGTGGTCACTGTCCCAGCGCACCGGGCGGCTGACGTGCAGCAGCAGATGGCGGACAAACAGGGAGGCGGCGCTGATCTTGTCGCTGATGACTTCGGTCGGGTGGAAGTGGCCGGCATCGAGGCACAGGGCGATATCACGCGAGCTGGCATAGCCCATGTAGAACTCGTTGGAGCCGACGGTGTAGGACTCGGCGCCGATACCAAACAGCTTGCTCTCGACCGCATCGATGTGATGGGCTTCGTCAAATTTCTCGGACAGCACGTCATCGAGAGCGGCGAGCAGACGCTGACGCGGGCCCAGACGGTCTGCCGGCAGATCCTTCATCCCGTCCGGGATCCAGATGTTCATCACCGAGGCGGTACCGAGCTCTTGACCGAAATAGGCCGAAATGCGGCGGCTGGCCTTGCAGTGATCAATCCAGAACTGGCGCACCTTGGCGTCCGGGTGAGCCAGCGTCATGCCATCGGCACTGAGCGGATGGGAGAAGCAGCTCGGGTTAAAATCCAGACCGATGCCCTGCTTTTTGGCCCACTCAACCCAGTTGGCAAAGTGCTTGGGTTCAATCTGATCGCGGCCAACCGGCGCCTCGGATTCGAGATAGATGGCGTGCAGATTCAGACGCTTGGCACCGGGGATCAGCGACATGGCCAGCTCCAGGTCACGGCGCAACTCGGTGGCGCTGCGCGCCTTGCCCGGATAGTTGCCGGTGGCTTGAATGCCGCCGGTCAGGGCGCCAGCACCCGCTTCAAAGCCCTGAACGTCATCCCCTTGCCAGCAGTGCATGGAGACCGGAATGGTGGCCAGTGTGGCCAGCGCCTGATCCACATCTACACCCAGCGCAGCGAACTGTTGACGGGCCAGGGCAAAGGCGGTTTCGATGTTCGGATTCATACAACTTCCTCAGTAGGTTCAAGTTCAGGTTGGGAGTGGGCGCACAGCGCCGCAAAACGTTGCCGCTGCAAGGCCAAATCAGGCACCACGCGCGGTTGCAGGGTTTCAAGCTCGCAGTTCTGGCGCACCATGCGCCGCACAGCAGTCAGGTCTTCCAGTTTGCCAAGCCCCTTGAGCTGCCAGCCGATGTTGCCAAGGGCTGATGCCTCCACCGGGCCAGTCACCACGGTGCGCTCGCAGATGTCGGCGCACAGACGATTCAAAACGCGGTTCTTCGAGCCACCACCGACGATATGCAAGGTGTCGATGTGCTCGCCGGTCACGCTCTCTATCTCGCGCAGCACTTGGTCGTAGCAGAGCGCCAGACTGTCGAGTACGCAGCGCACCAGCTCGGCCGGCGTCTTGGGAACGACTTGCCCGCTCTCACGGCAGAAATCTTCAATGGCGCTGCGCATGCAGGGCGGATTGAGAAAGCGCTCGTCATTGGGGGCTATCAGCGCGGCAAACGGTGCGGCCTGCTCGGCCATGGCGGTCAGCGTGGCGAAATCGAGCTCGGGCCAGGCTTTTTGCAGGCTCTGCACCAGCCACAATCCCATGACGTTTTTCAGCACGCGGCAGCTGTGCTCGACTCCACCCTCGTTGGTGAGGTTGATGGCCAGCGCATCTTCGCCAGTAACCGGTTCTTTGCGCTCGACACCAACCAGTGACCAGGTACCTGAGCTGATATAGGCCGCATTGCTGGCCTCCAGCGGCGTGGCCACAATCGCCGAGCCGGTATCGTGAGTAGCCGGCAGGATCACCTTGACCGGATGACCGCTCGGGCTGTTCCACACGCCAAGGGTGCTACCGGGGGCAGCCAGCGGCTGCAACCAGTCGCGTGCCGGGCCCAGTAACGCTACCAGCTCCGAGTCCCAGTCACGGCTGTGAGCGTTGACCATCTGGCTGGTGCTGGCGTTGCTAAACTCGCAGCTGAGCTCACCAGTCAGGCGATAGTGCAAGTAATCGGGGATCAGCAGCAGATGCTGCACCTCTGCCAGCCACTCGGGCTTGGCATCAAGCAGTGCGCGGATCTGATAGAGGGTGTTGAACTTGAGAAACTGGATACCGCTACGCCGATAAATCTCTTCACGCGGCATGCGCTGCATCAGCTGCTCGGGCACGCCGTCGGTGCGTGCATCACGATAAGCCACCGCTTCACCGAGGCGCTCACCGTGGCGATCGAGCAGCACAAAGTCGACGCCCCATGAATCAATACCGATCGAGTCGAGACGAATACCGGCCGCATCAATTTTGCCAAGCCCCAGCTGGATATTTTCCAGCAGGCCATCGATATCCCAGCAGTCCTGTCCATTACGTTGAACCATGCCATTGGTAAAGCGGTGCATCTCCTGCATCGTTAATTTGCCATCGGCTTCGTTATAATTGGCCCATATTAGCCGGCCACTGGAAGCACCCAAATCTACAGCGGCAATATTGACTGTCATTGTGCCGACTCCGTTATCTACGATGTCGACACTTTAAATAATGTGGGAATAGCCAACCTTGTATCTCTGGCCAGAGAGGCCACCCACAGTGGCATAAAAATCAAGAAATGATATTTAACCGACAATTTTGTGACAGCCATCATAAAAAGATCGTAAATTTGCCAGAAATACATCTTTTCAGGTTAGTTGATTAACAACCCCGTAGATTTGTGAAGGTCTTCACGGAACAGGATTACACTGTTTGACCTCCCCAGGTGCGTCGAGTAATTACAAGCGGTTCATTATGAGAGATTGAAAATGTTCCGCTTGTCGCAGACCGAATTTTTCGAAACAAACAGGCTCATTAGCGTCCAGCCTCGTTCGCCACAAGAGCCGTTTCCCGAGCACTGCCATTCGTTTCACGAGCTGGTGCTGGTCAAATCTGGCTGCGCCATCCACCTGACGGATGGCAGAGCAGTTCATATCAGTCGCGGTAGTGTCTTCTATTTGTGTGAAGATGACAGCCACATGTTCGATCAGATGCAAAACCTGTGTCTTACCAATGTGTTATTTCGCCCAGAGGCGTTTAACCACGCGGCAGGATTGAAGAAAATTCTCGCTGAGTGCTGCCATCCTGCCACTGGTGGCATGCAATTAAGCGGCATGCTGCAACAGCAAAGCGAGCAGTTGCTCGGTCGCATCGGTGAAGAGAATGACAAGCAGGATGAATACTCCGCCATGATGACGGAGGCGCTGTTTTCCCAACTGGCGGTGCTGCTCTATCGCTCGCGCCAGCATCAGCATCAGCATGGGCTCACCGAGACAGAGCAGGATGACCGGGAGCGGCTGCAGGCGCTGATCAGTTACATTAATGAAAATTATCGTGAAGAGATCGACTGGAATGCCTTATCGGAGCATTTTTCCATTCCGATGCGCACGCTGAACCGACGCATTCAGGAGCACACCGGATTAACCCCCAATAATTATCTTGGTCGCGTTCGTTTATGTCAGGCTTCCTGGTTATTAAGCCATACCCAACAATCTGTGACCGATATCGCATTTCAGTGCGGATTCAACGACGGTAATTATTTCTCGAGTAAATTCAACCACGTTTTTAATATGACCCCTCTGCAATATCGCAAGCGCTACAAATAACCTTCAATAGCCTGCCAATTTAAACCCTTTAATTGGCATGGTTTTGAAGGTATTCCTCTTGCACAGGCATAAGATAACCCCGTCTTTATCTTTAATCCTTACATTGCTTAGAGGGAGTATGTTATGGCTTTTGCTCTGTGCTTGCCGCAAATCAGTCTGTCTGGTGAAGGTGCCGTCAACGAACTGGTTCGTCAGATGTCACTTAAACCCGCTCGTCGCCCGCTGATCGTGACCGAAAAGGCGCTGATCAGTATCGGCCTGCTCGATGGCCTGATTGCCGGTCTGCGTGACCACGGTTTTACCCCTGTCGTATTTGATGGTGTACTGGCCAACCCGACCGACCATGTGGCGATGGCCGCGCTGGATGCCTGGAACAAGGGGCAGTGCGATACCCTGATTGGCTTTGGTGGCGGCAGCGCCATCGACACCGCCAAGGCGGTGCGCGCACTGGTGGCCAACCCCGACAAGACCATTTACGACTTTGAAGGCATCGGCAAGGTCGCCAAAACCGGCCCCTTTATGGCCTGCATCAGCACCACCTCCGGCACTGCCGCCGAGGTGACCAGCAATGCTGTCATCACCGACACCCGCCGCAAGGTCAAAATGGTGATCATCGACCCGGCCTTGCTCCCGGATATCGCCGTCAACGATCCCGCCATGATGCTGGGCTTGCCGGCTGCAGTGACCGCCGCTACCGGTATGGATGCTCTGACCCACGCCATCGAGGCATATGTCTCTATCGGTGCTCACACGCTCACCGACCACTCAGCCCTGGCCGCCATCAGCGTGATTGCCAAATACCTGCCGCAAGCGGTCGCCAACGGCAAAGACATCACCGCGCGCGAGATGATGGCGCACGGTCAGTTCTTGGCTGGTATGGCGTTTAACAGTGCAGGTCTGGGCTATGTCCACTCGCTGGCCCACCAGCCGGGCGCCACCCACAACCTGCCGCACGGGGTGTGCAACGCTATCCTGCTGCCGGTGGTGTGCGAGTTCAATCTCGAGGTTAAACAGGCGCGCTTTGCCGATATCGCCTCGGCCATGGGGGTCGATACCCACGCAATGAATCAGGCCGAGGCCGCCCACGCCGCCATCAAGGCGATTCGTGACCTGTCTGCCACCGTTGGCATTCCAGCCGGTCTGCATGAGCTGGGTATTGAGCAGCACGATCTGGCCGGTTGGGTCGATGCTGCAGAGGCCGATCCCTGCTCAGGCTGCGCACCGCGCGTAGCTAGCAAGGCCGAGTTGCTGGCCCTGTACCAAGCCGCATTCTGATAGCCATTGACCCTGTGATAACGAGCTTTGTCCTGCCAAGAGTGCGGGGTGATCAGCTCATCACAGGGTCATCTTGAAAATTCTGCCAACCCACCTGATTTGATGGCAAACAGATTGAGGTGAGCGGCTAGCCATCCCTGTAGAGTCATCACAATAACAACCGCACTGCCCCTTTGGGCACAGCAGAGGTAGTCATGCACAACATTGAACTGAACGCGGCCGTGCAGGCTGAAATCGAAAAAGTGGTCGAGGTCTCTGCCTACCTGTGGCAACGCGAGTGGGCTGAACGTAACGGGGGCAATATCTCGGTCGACGTGACAGATATCTTTGGTCCGACGCCCGCCAATCTTGACCAGTATCCCCACTGTCCGCTGTCGATGGTCGGTGGTAGCAGCGCCTTCCCAGCCGACAGCGCCGGGCATGTGTTCTTCGTGAAGGGCACCGGCGAGCGGATCCGCGAACTGCGTGACCCGGCTCTGGCCGGTTGCGTGCTGCGCATTGATGACCAGGCGCGTGGCTATCACATCCTGTGGGGCGGCCGTGGCCAGACCGACTACAAGCCGACCAGCGAATTTATCTCTCACGTCGAGATCGTCATGGACAAGCAGCGCGCCGGCCGCGCCGATCGCTGCGTGGTGCACACCCACCCGCTTGAGCTGATCGCGCTCTCCCACCATCCGCGCTATGCCCATGACAGCACCTCTTACACCCACGCCTGCTGGCAGATGCTGCCGGAAGTGCGCGCCTTCGTGCCGCGCGGTATCGGCATCGTGCCCTACTGCATGCCGGGCAGCAAGCAGATGGCCGATGGCACCACCGAGCAACTGCGTCATCATGATGTGGCCATCTGGGAAAAACATGGCGCGGTCGCCACCGGGGTCGATGCGCTGCAAGCCTTCGATTTTATCGACGTGGCCAACAAGGGCGCCAAGCTGCATCTGATGTGTCTGGCTAGCGGCTTTGAGCCCGAAGGGGTCAGCGCCAACGACATGCAAGAGCTCAAAGAGACCTTTGCCCTGTAATCCCTCTACAGCCTGCCGCGGTCAGTCCATATGCCACCGCGGCATTATCTTTATATTTTCCTGATTACCTATGACCCTCAACCTGCTTCAAGATCCGATATGGCATCGGAGGGCTTGCCACTACTGCCCCCCCCTATTCAACCACTGCACCTTGATGCGCTGAAGCCACAACACAACGAAAAGTTCGGTGAATAGAAACTCATAAATCAGAGGCTAATCAACATTTTATAGCCGTACACCGAGATAAAATTATCACGATCATAACGGACCATGCTCTGGGCGTTATCGCATGCCAATAATAAACGGGAAACTAACAATGAAGAAAACCCCCTTGGCCATGATGTTGATGGCTACTTTGTCAGGCTGTGGCGGTGGTGGTAGCGACGGTGGAAACACGGATAGTCCAACCCCACCGAGTGCCTCCTTGGCGATGTCAGGAAAGGCGATTGACCTGAGGGATGATTTAGGAAACAACGTCATGGCAACCCACCGTAGTTGCTTGCCCTTCAATGCTATACCAGCTCTTGCAGCGAGTTGAGGATCATGGATAATCAGGAAAAATACTATTAGAAGCTGTTATTCTCACCTTAGGATTTTTTATGCAGCACAAATGTCTAATTGATGATAACGACCCAGATATCGCATACGTTCTTGAAAATCACCCTGATTATTCCCCTGATCTCGTATTTGACGTCACTGGCGATAAAGTTACGTTAAAGAAGCAGTCCATAAAAATTTACTCTGTGAGTGAAACTTCTCGTCTAGAACAGTACTACAACTTAGAGTTACTTAGTAAATACCTGCACTACCTTCATGCCGAAAGCGTTAAAAAGTCTAATGTACAGGGGAAAACCCCCGAAACTTTAATTTCTTTTTGCTTAAGCCTTTTTGGGAAAACTGACGTAAGCGAAAGTTTAACTGGAGAAACTAAACGCTTGTATGTTGCACTATTAGATGAGTTTGAAAAATGCGACCACATTTATAAATCGATAACGGATAACTCTTATTACTCTGAACACAATGAACTCACCGAATACGCAAACAACCTTTCCACCCTGCTGATATCATTCTCAGATAGAGTAGATATCCCCTCATATATTAAAATTAAAAGTGATAAAGCCAAGAGAAATAAAATAAAAGCGCACTTTGCCCGAGGTCTGTTCATTGAGCATGCGATTCGTGTGCTAGGGAAGGTGCGAACAAG
>NZ_CDBR01000022.1 GCF_000819685.1 Aeromonas allosaccharophila
CTTTGTTTTGTTTCTGTGACAGAGGTCACGCTATGGGACGAAGGAAAAAAGATCCCTGACGTGTGTAAGAGGGTTATGCGGATGGCAACAGGACGGGAGTTGCCTACCGTCTTCACCCGATATTGGGACGGGTGGAGGATGTCCGGTCATCATTTAATCACCCCTGCTGGCACCTATTTGTCCAGGCAGCGGCTAGAAATCATCGAATCATTCGGGTCAGAAGACCTAAAGGCGCTGAAAGTGAGTGCGGCGCTAAGGCGTTTGCCGACCTCAGAACGCTGACAGAGTGAAAAGAAGGTTTATTAAGGGATTGGGGGCGAAGTGATCCCCCCAATCCCCTGCTCAAGGGTATATTTCGTGGGGTAGTCAATCACTAAATCGGAACCCCACGAGTGGGGCCCCCGCGATTTAGCGTTTGACTAGGCCAAGCCGGATAAGGCTATTTAACATAATTATTACGGTGACGCAGTGTTAGAAAACCCCGCCTGTTTGGAAATTGAAGAACTGGCCGAGGTATGTGCAGGAACGCACACGGTACGATGTCCGGTCATAACAATGCAAGCTTTGGGCGGGGGCGCGGCAGTGTCTCGCAAGCACCCGCAGTTACCCACCGCTCGGCCCCCCTTCTCCACAGGCGAGCCCCCCTTGCCCCCGCAGTCAGGGCCACAGTCCGCAGGTTAAATCAGCTCTCTTTGTTTTTGTTTTTCAGGGCGTAGGGCCTCCCCATGCCCACTCGGGGTAGTTGTTTCTTGCCTTCGCTTCGCTCAGGGCGGCCTACGGCCGCAGGGCGGAAACTTGGACTCCGGTGGTTATCGGGAGGCTATACGCGCCTTGTTCCAAGGCGAAGGCCCCCAACAGCGGGGACATCTCCCCGTTGGGGAGACCCGGGGACTGCCTGATGGATAAGGGGTTCCGAGCCGTGGATAACTGCAAAAGAAAAAGGCGCTCACTCGACCCAACCGCGCCCCCTACAGCTTGCATCTGGAGGGGGAGGGGTGAGGCGCGCGCGCCCTTCACATACTTTATCAGGGGTCAAACAGAAGGGGTCAGAGTGTAACCCTGATGGTATTGGAGAGAGCGGGTAAGGGTGAGCTGCCCGTAGTAGTTGAGGCGGGCTTTAAGGCCATACTTGCGCAGCCAGTAGTTACGGCGAACGACCTTGCCGAACTCGGGATGGCGCATGGCTGTAGCATGGTTGACAATGCCCCACCGGAGCAAAACAAGGATCATGGGGATATTCTGGCGGCGGGCAACATGGTCGGCAAACCGCATGATGGCCCAGCGGGGGATCTGCAACGGATTGGTGATCGGGAATCGGAATTGATAGACGGGCGGGGTTGACCTGGATGATGCAACAGCGCCGGATGACTTGGATTTTTGCACGGGTTTGTCTCCATACCACTGATGAATGTATTTGGCTGGCAGGATGCTGTAACAGGCCCGCATATCGACAAAGCGGGGCTCTGTGTAGCGTTCACAGTCGGGCGTTGCGTCTATGGCGTCAGGATGGAGATAGGCGTCTTTGTAATCGCCATTGCCGAGCTTGATCCGGCATTTGATCCGACCGTTTGAATCTCGTACCGGAAAATCAAACAGCTCTTTGCCATCGTCAAACTCTTGAGCAGTGTCATAAGCCTTATAGAGCCATTGGCCCCATGTGTACTTGGTGCCGCAGGGGCTACCGGTGGCTTTGCTCTTGCCCTTGAAATAGGAGGCCACATGGACGCGGGGAACGCGCAGGCCGAACTTGATAACGAGGCGGGCAATCCAGATAAGGGGATAGACAAGAAAGCCCTTGGCCCCCATGGACGAACTGAACATGGTGTCGGAGCTGTAGCACCAGCAGATAGTACGGCACAGGGCGTTGACGATCTGTTTGTCGATTGACTCGATATCCTGCACACCGAGGAAAGCATTCCAGCCGCGTTTACGAACGAGACGGAGCCACTTAATCAACTGGGCGCGGTCTGGGTTGTTCCAATCGCGGGTATTCATGAAGAAGGCGGTTTCATCGAGCGCCAAGCAACCGTTTTTCGATTCATCATAGATCTGCTCTTGGTCTGACCGGAGCGCGGTTTTCTTGGGGCGCTCATAGGCAAAGCCGAGGTTCTCAAGGTCTGACGAACGGGGCTCCTCCGGCAATCTGATGATCGGGGTTTGTTTTCCCTTCTCATTGAGCGGCATATGTTCGGGGTAGACATCAATGTTTGTCGCCACAGGGCGGCCCTCATTGAGGTAACCGACCATGATAGAGACCATTGTTACGGACTTACCAGCCCCAACGGGGCCAGTGACGAAATACGGCGCTTTCATGAAACCTCCTGAATTACGGTAACGGTTACGTTATTTCGCATCATAGGCAGAACGGGCAACGGTCATCTGCCAGACAAAGAGCCATTGAGCAGAACGGGCAACGCCAATCATTGCAATAACATCAGGGGTATTACGTGGCAATAAGGACAGACCAAAAACAACAAGAGGCTGATTTATGCCAGTAGTAACATTTTCCAAAATACCGGATAAAGCAGTTGTAAAAGTAACAACCATGATTGACATGGCACCAATCAAAGCGAGAACGGCGGCCTTCTTTGACATCAAACCAACTATTTTCGCAAAGAATGAGCCGAGGCGCTCGATTAACAAACCAATTAAGATTTTCATAATTAACGACCCCCAACAACTTGAAGTATTGTTTTATTCCAAAGATTAAATAAGTAAAGGGAAAGGAGCATATATATAAACCAATATATAAGAGGGTGATAAACCTCGTTATAATTTCGACAAAAAGCACCGCCATCATTTGCAGTAGCTGAAAGGTTTGAAACCTCGAAAGTAACGGGGAACGGCTTGCAATTACCAACAGGCCAGACCCATTTAGGTAAATTAATACCTTGAGAGGGTGGAGCCTGCAAAGGGGCATCAGTAATTTGCTGCTCAAGCCATGTTTTATCTTCTGACAACTTATCGAGAGCACTCTCGGCGGGGGCTAGATCCTGTTGCGCCTTAGTAGCTGCCTCTTGATCTGCCTTAGCCTCGGCCTCTTTCTCTTT
>NZ_CDBR01000023.1 GCF_000819685.1 Aeromonas allosaccharophila
CAAACCGGGGCGACCATCTAAGGTGCATCGGCGCAAAGGCAACCAGAGCGGGTTATCCGGGCCAGCCTCCTATACTCAATAAGTGAGTAAAAAGAGGGATGGTGATGAAGCACTATGGCTGGTTGTTCTGTTGTTGGTGTGGATGGTTGTCATGCGCCCCCTTGTCGCTGGTGACCGGGGAGTTCTCACCCTATTCCGGGGCTGCGCTGCCTGATGGCGGCCTGAGTACCCGGCTGGTCACCACCCTGCTGCGTGAGGCGGGCTATGACGAGCTGAAGGTGGAGTTTTTGCCCTGGAACCGGGGTTATGAGCTGACGCGCAACGGTCTGGTGTCCGCCACTTTCCCCTATGCCTGGACGCGCGAGCGGGCCAAGCTCTTCTATTACAGTGCCCCCATCCACATCAATTACCTCTCCTGGTTCAGCTATCGCGCCAGCGATCGGGTGCTCGACGGCAAATGGCAGGGATTGCGGGTCTGCATTCCCGCAGGCTGGAGTACCAGTCACGCGGATGAGGTCATTGCCCGTTTTTCCTTGCAACTCACCCGCCCAAAGAGTCTGGCGCAGTGCTTGAAAATGCTGGAGCTCAAGCGGGTTGATCTGATGCCGATGAACGATGCGGTGACGGCAGAAGCCAGCATGCAGGTGTTCGGTGATCCCAACTATCTGCAACCGCTCCCCTATTTTCGCCAGCGCGATACCTTCTATCTGCTGGTTTCGCGCAAGTTGCAAGGGGGGCATGAGCTGATTGAACGCTTCAACGAGGTGCTGGCTGAAGCTCGCGCCAGTGGTCATTACGACAAGCTGGTTCCCGGAGCCTTACCCCGGTTGCCCCGTTGCGATAGATGATGAGAGGGGGAGCATAAAAAACATCAAGCCGGAGCCGTGACTCCGGCTTGATGGATCTTGGAGGGTCATCACAACGCAGATATCGGCATGCCGTGAAGCAACGGTTGAGCGGTATGGGGAGCCTGACTTGCCTAGATACTGATAACGGCGTCAATTGTCGGTGTTGCGGCTAATATCAGGATCGTCTCCCTGTTCGCATGCACTGAATTTCAGAGGTCGGGATGAAGCACGGTTGGTGGCTGCTCGGTTGTTGGTGTGGATGGCTATCCAGTGCCCCGTTGACGCTGGTGACCGGGGACTATTCCCCCTATTCCGGCGCCGATTTACCGGAGGGCGGGCAGAGCACCCGACTGGTGACCAGGGTGCTGCACACTGCCGGCTATCACGATCTGGCTGTGGACTATCTGCCCTGGGCCCGGGGCTATCAACAGGCCCTCAATGGTCTGGCCACCGCGACCTACCCGTATGCTCGCACCCGCGAGCGCGAGCTTGATTTCTACTACAGCGATCCCATCCATCTCGATCACCTCTCATGGTTCACCTACCGCGGCAGTCAGGCCGTGCTGGATGGCCGATGGCAGGGGTTGAAAGTGTGTATGCCTCTGGGTTGGAGCTCCAGCAACTTTGATAGCGTGGTAAAGCAGTTCGGGTTGATCGTACAGAGTCCCAAGACCCTGACGCAGTGTCTGCAGTTGCTGGCGCGTCAACGGGTCGATCTGATAACCATGAATGATGCCGTGATGGCGGACGCCAGCCTGCAGGCATTTGGCGACCCCTGTCATTTGCAACCCTTGCCCTATTTTCGCGAGGCCGAGGCACTCTATCTGATTGTCTCGCGCAAATTACCCGATGGGGCCGATGTGGTACGGCGCTTCAACCGCGCGCTGGCAACATTACATGCCAACGGAAGTTATGATGAGCTGGTAGGGGGGCGTAACGGCGGGCGGTGCCATCTATGGCAGAAAAAATAAGCCGGAGCAATCGCGCCGGCTTATTTGCATTCAGAGGGGGGGATTAGCGGCCTGATTCGGCGATCACGCGGGCGATGATATCGGCGCGCTTGCTGGCTTCCAGCTCACCCAGGGCGATCAGGCCAGCCTTGAAGATGACGTTCTTCGGCAGGCTGACGTCGTCCAGGGTGGTGATGGCTTCAACGTGCATGCCGTTGAGGCGGCTGGCATCACGCGGGCTCAGGTTGACCTGGGTGTTCATCACCTGCTTGCCTTTCTTCTTGGCTGGCACAGCTGCTTTCTTGGTGGATTCCTGTTCTTCGTCTTCCGGCAGTTCGTCATCAAAATCGTAAATAGACATAGTCAATCCTGTTGAGTTAGGCAAAAGGGCATGTTTGCCCGACATATTCATTTCGTATTTTAACCCGATATCGGGTCAATCAGCCCATATCCTCGTTACGGATAAAGGCGCGCCAGGAGGCGAGCACCTGGGCAAAATCTTCCAGCCCGCACATGGCCAGCTGTTCATCATCGTAGTAGGCGAGATCGTCGAGATCCTCATCCAGCTCGATATTGAGGGCGTTGGCTTTCACCTCCGCCTCTTCATGGGTCAGCAGCAGGGAGTAGTCACCGCCATTGAGCCGGTATTCGACTCGGGTGCGGTTGGATAGCTGGTCAATGATGGCGAAGAGCTCGTCGAGCTTCTCTTCATCCTTGCCAACCTCGTCGATCAACCACTGACCGATGGCTTCATGGCCCATGGAGAACCGGGCGCGATAGCCACCAAACGGGTCGCGGCGAAATTCATAATCCATAGCACAGTCCAGATCGGAGGGATGGGCCATCACGGGCAGGCGGGTGCAAGCACGCAATTCCTGCTCCATGGCGGGGCACACATCGGGTAAAGTGGCCTATTCTAGCGATCCCCCTCTCGCTTGTCTTGATGATGTGGCATCTTTGCGCCCATCTGCTGCCGGTTAACGCGGGCAGCACAGCCTGATCTGCCTCTTGTCCGGAGATGTTATGCAACTAAATGAGCGTCTTGCCCGCCAGATCGTCGCGCGGGCGATGAAGATCCTGTCGTTTTCGGTCAACGTGACGGATGAGTCACAGAGACTGGTCATCGCCTCTGGTTATTCCCGGTTGGTTCAGCGGAGTACCTATGCAGCTAAATGACATGCTCGCACGCCAGATTGTGAGCCGGGCGATGAAGATCCTCTCCTTTTCGGTCAACGTGATGGACGAACGCGGCCTCATTATTGCGTCCGGCAATCCGGAGCGGATCCATGAACGCCATGAAGGGGCCGTGCTGGCGCTCACCGAAAACCGGGTGGTGGAGATCAGCGAAGCGACCGCCTTGCAGCTCAAGGGGGTGCGGCCCGGCATTAACCTGCCTATCGCCTATCAGGGGGAGCTGATCGGGGTGATCGGCATCTCCGGCGATCCGGATGAAGTGCGCGCTTACGCCGAACTGGTGCGGATGACCGCCGAGCTGATCCTGGAGCAGGCGGCGCTCACCGAGCAGTTGTAGTGGGACAAGCGCCACAAGGAGGAGCTGGTGTTGCAGCTCATTCGGGGCGAGGGGCGAGTCGATCAGCTGCAACAGGCGGCCCGCTTTCTCGGGCTGGACTTGGCCCAGCCTCGGGTGGTGGCGGTGCTGGCGCTGGAGGAGGCCGATCCGGCTCGGTTGCGGGAGCTGGTTCATCAGCTGGAAAATCCGGAGCGAGACAATCTGGTCGCCATCAACGGGCTCGACGAGATAGTGGTGCTCAAACCGGCGCAGCTGAGCGAGGGGGTCTGGCAGTCGGCGCAGGAGCGCAGCCGGATCAAGCAGTTGCTGGCCCGTATTCCCCACTTCAAGGTGCATATCGCGGTGGGCGATTACTTTGCCGGGATCGACGGGCTGGCGCGCTCTTACCAGACGGCGCGGGATACATTGCGTCGTGGCATGCGGCAGGCGCCGCGCAAGCAGGTCTACTTCTTTGAGGACTACCGCTTGCCGGTGCTGCTGGGGAGTCTGATGGACTCCTGGCAGGCGGATCAGCTGCGTGCTCCCTTGCTGAAACTGGCCGAAGAGGATAGCAAGGGGGCGTTGCAGAAGACCCTGCGCCACTATTTCTTGCAGGATTGTGATCTGCATCGCTGTGCCGAAGCCTTGTTCATTCACCCCAATACCCTGCGCTATCGGCTGGGGCGGATAGAGCAGATAACCGGGTTGAATTTCAACAAGTTAGACGACAAATTTCAGCTTTACCTGGGACTTAATCTGAGTATGTAATTGTTTGTTTTTACAATTAACGTGCTTTTCAGTGTCTGTTATTTGTCGTTTCGTCTAAAGATTTATCGCTTTGCATCCCCATAATGGCGAGCACTCTATCTATTCAAGGTGTCCGTCATGATCCCGGTTACAGCCCTTGGCGCCATCGCGGCGCTCTCCATCGCCATCATCCTCATTTTGAAGAAGGTGCCGCCCGCTTACGGCATGATCGTGGGTGCCCTGGCCGGTGGCCTGATTGGCGGTGCCGACCTGACCCAGACCGTCGCCCTGATGATCGGCGGCGCCCAGGGGATCACCACTGCGGTGATGCGGATCCTGGCGGCCGGTGTACTGGCGGGCGTGCTGATCGAATCGGGTGCGGCCACCACTATCGCCGAGACCATCGTCAAGAAGCTGGGTGAAACCCGCGCTTTGCTGGCACTGGCGCTGGCGACTCTGATCCTGACTGCGGTCGGCGTATTCGTGGATGTGGCCGTTATCACGGTCGCCCCCATCGCGCTGGCCATCGCCCGCCGTGCCGACCTCTCCAAGGCGGCCATCCTGCTGGCGATGATCGGCGGCGGCAAGGCGGGTAACGTCATGTCCCCCAACCCCAACGCCATTGCCGCGGCTGATGCTTTCCATCTGCCCCTCACCTCTGTGATGGCGGCAGGCATCATTCCGGGTCTGTTCGGTCTGGTGATGGCCTACTGGCTGGCCAAGCGGCTGAACAACAAGGGCAGCAAGGTTGCTGCTGATGAAGTGGTGAGCTTTGCCGGTGCCAAGTTGCCGGGCTTTGCCGCCGCCATCAGCGCGCCGCTGGTCGCCATCCTGCTGCTGGCCCTGCGGCCGGTCGCCGGTATCGTGGTGGATCCGCTGATTGCACTGCCCCTCGGTGGTCTGGTTGGTGCCCTGATGATGGGTAAATTCAGCAAGGTGAACCAGTTTGCGGTCTCCGGCCTCGCCCGCATGGCGCCGGTTGCCATCATGCTGCTGGGTACCGGTACCCTGGCAGGCATCATCGCCAACTCCGGCCTGAAAGATGTGCTGATCAGCGGCCTGACCGCCTCCGGTCTGCCTTCTTACCTGCTGGCGCCTATCTCCGGTGCTTTGATGTCGCTAGCGACCGCCTCGACCACCGCCGGTACCGTGGTGGCCTCCAACGTATTCAGCTCCACCCTGATTGAACTGGGGATCAGCAGTCTGGCCGGAGCGGCGATGATCCATGCCGGTGCCACCGTGTTTGACCACATGCCCCACGGCTCTTTCTTCCATGCCACTGGTGGCAGCGTCCACATGGGGGTGGGGGAGCGTCTGAAACTTATCCCTTACGAAACAGCAGTCGGTCTGACCATTGCCACTGTCTCCACCCTGATGTTTGGCGTGTTTGGCCTCGCCTAAGGAATTGATATGAAAATTGTTATTGCCCCCGATTCATTCAAGGAGAGTCTGAGCGCCATGGCGGTGGCTGATGCCATCGAGGCCGGTTTCAAACAGGTGCTGCCGAACGCCACCTACGTCAAATTGCCGATGGCCGATGGCGGTGAAGGTACGGTGCAATCGCTGGTTGATGCCACCGGTGGCCGCATCCTGCCGGTCGAAGTGACCGCGCCTCTTGGCAACAAGGTGCAGGGCTTCGTCGGCCTGCTGGGTGATGGCCAGCGCGCCGTCATCGAGATGGCCGCCGCCTCCGGCATCCATCTGGTTGCGCCCGAGCAGCGCAATCCGCTGCTCACCTCAAGCTTCGGTACCGGCGAGCTGATCCTGGCCGCGCTGGAGATGGGAGTGAAACACCTGATCCTCGGTATCGGCGGCAGCGCCACCAATGACGGCGGTGCCGGCATGATCCAGGCACTCGGTGGCAAGCTGCTCAAAGCCGATGGCTCTGCCATCGAGCTGGGCGGTGGTGGTCTCAGTGAGCTGGCGACCATCGATCTGAGCGGTCTGGATCCGCGCTTGAGCGAGCTGGTCATCGAGGTGGCGTGCGATGTGAACAACCCGCTGTGCGGCCCGAAAGGCGCTTCCGCGGTGTTTGGCCCGCAAAAGGGGGCGACCCCCGAGATGGTGGCGCAACTCGATGCCAACCTCTCCCGTTACGCCGACTGCATCGAGCAGGCGCTCGGCAAACAGGTGAAGGATATTCCGGGGGCGGGCGCAGCCGGTGGCATGGGCGCCGCGCTGGTCGGCCTGCTCGGTGCCGAGCTCAAGCCCGGTATCCAGATCGTCATCGAGGCCCTGAAACTGGCCGAGGAAGTGGCCGATGCGGATCTGGTCATCACCGGTGAAGGTCGCATCGACAGCCAGACCATCCACGGCAAGACGCCAATCGGTGTCGCACGCTGCGCCAAGCAGTTCGGCAAGCCGGTGATCGGTATCTCCGGCTGTCTGACCGACGATTGTGGTGTGGTACACGAGCACGGGCTGGATGCGGTATTCGCCGTGGTCAACCGCGCCATGTCCCTGCCGGAGGCGTTGGCCACCGCCAGCATCAATATCGAGCTGACCGCGCGCAACGTGGCCGCGCTCTATCGGTTGCCCCGCTGATATTTGGTCGATGCCTGCTACCCGGGCATCGACCATCCCTCGCCCCGTGAGGGGGCCTTTCTCATTTGATGAGAAATCCGGTTGCCCTTAGCACTTTTCGCCGACCCTTCGAGGTCGGCTTTTTTGTCTCCTTCACGTTCCCCGTATCCTGCCCTGTCACTGGTTTCTATAGGCGCATCTCTCCCTTTACGGCATAGTGGTCGTACCAAGTACAAGGAGAGACGCATGTTCCTGCTGACCCTGGGGGTTGCGCTGTTTACCCTGATCCATCTCTACCCCTGTTTTGCCGTGGCCCATCGGGCGCGGCTGCGCGAGCGGCTGGGTGAGAATCGCTACAAGGGGCTCTTCTCCCTGCTGGTGTTTGTCGCCATCGCCTGCATCATCGCCGGTTGGCGGTCGGCCAGCGCCTTGCCGCTCTACTTCCTGCCGGATTGGGGGCCGATGACCATGACGGTGATGATGCCCTTTGCGCTGATCCTCTTCTTCTCCGGTCAGGGTGCTAATCATCTGCGCCGCTGGCTGGTGCATCCCCAACTGCTTGGCACCTTGCTCTGGGCGGTGGCCCATCTGCTGGTCAACAGCGAGGCGCGATCCTTGGTGCTGTTTGGCGGCATCGGGCTGTGGGCGCTGGTGAGCATCGTCTGGATTTCGGTGCGGGAGTGGCAACAAGCACCGCGCCCGGCGGCCAACTGGACGGGCACCGGCATCAGCGTCGGTGCGGGATTGGCGGCCACCGCGCTGCTGGTTTTCTGGGGCCACGGCTGGTTGACCGGCATTCCCCTGCATTGAGCGTGAACTGCAGGCTTGGTAACCGCGTATGATGGATAAAACAAAAGGAGTCTTGGCGATGAAATGGTTCACTCTGTTGCTGTTATTGGGGGCCAGCGCGGCCTCTGCGGCATGCCCCGATTATTTCAATGTGGAGATGCGGGAGCTCAACAACTCTCAGCGCCACAACCTCTGTCAACTGACCGAGGGCAAGGTGGTGCTGGTGGTCAATACTGCCTCCTACTGTGGCTACAGCGGCCAGTTCCGCGATCTGGAGAAGCTCTACCAGAGCTACAAGGATAAAGGGCTGATTATTCTGGGTTTCCCCTCCAACGACTTCTGGCAGGAGGCGGGTAACGAGACCAAGACTGCCGAGGTGTGCCGCCGCGACTATGGCGTCACCTTCCCGATGTTCAATCGGGTGGCGGTGCGGGGCTCCGATGCCGTGCCGTTGTTCAAGGGGCTGGCTGCGGCCGCAGACGGGGATGAGCCGAACTGGAACTTCCACAAGTATCTGGTGGGGCGTGATGGCAAGCTGATCGCCAGCTACGGCGCCAACCAGAATCCGGCTGACGATCCCCTCAAACTGCAGATCACCCGGGCGCTGGGGCTCTGACCCTACCCCTTGGCGGGCGGCTCTGGAATAATGGGCGCCCGCCACTCACTCTGGTTATCTTGTGCTGCAACGTCTTCCCCAAATGGTCATCTTCGATGCGCTGGTGCGCGAGCAGGGGATCTCTGCCGCTGCCCGCCGTCTCGGAGTCTCCAAATCCCATATCAGCAAGCAGTTGGCGCTGCTTGAGACCACCCTCGGCGCCCAGCTGGTGCAGCGTACCACCCGCCGCTTCGCCCTGACCGAACTGGGGCAGGAGTATGCCCGTCACTGCCATGCGCTGGTGGCGGTGGCGCAGGAGGCGGACTCCATGATCGCCGAGCGGCGCGGCAAGGTGAGCGGTGTGCTCCATCTCGGGGTCGGCCAATCCTTCGGTCGTTTGCATGTCATTCCCCATCTCAAGGCGTTTCAGGATTGCTATCCCGAGCTGGAGCTGGAGGTCTCGCTGTTTGACCACAGAACCAGTCTGGTGGATGAGGGGCTGGATCTCTGGATCACCACTTACGAAGACAAGCCGGAAGGGCTGGTGGGGCAGCGGCTGGCCGACATCGGCTTCGTACTGGCGGCCTCGCCGGATTACCTGTTGAGCCACGGCACGCCGCTCCATCCGAAGGATCTGGCCCAGCACAACTGCATCACCTACCAGAGCCGGGAGCGCCGCTATCATCAGTGGGCGTTTCGTCAGGGCAAGGAGCGCCAGACGGTGCAGGTGGCGGGTAACTATCGGGTGGATATGGCGGAGGCGTTGCGCGATGCGGCGCTGGCCGGACTGGGCATCGCCTATATCGCCAACTACCTGTTGGACAAGGAGCTGCAGAGCGGTCAGCTGATCCCGCTGTTGCCCCAGTGGCGGCCAAATCAGCAGATGGCGGTACACGCCGTTTACGCCCGCCGCGAACATCTGGATCCCAAGATCCGTCTCTTCATCGATTTCCTCAAGGCCCGCTTTGGTCCAGAACCCTATTGGGAGCAGCGGCTGGCCCCCTGGCTAGGCGGTAAATTGTCCGGCAGTGAGGAATGATCGTTTCCATATAAAAACACTGGCTTTCGCGTGATACTAAAATTGAACCAAATCAGCCAGTTGGCGCAACCGATATCGTGAAAACGTTTTTGCTAACAGAGCTGTAACCAAGCGGACTTGCAGTGACGGGGTGAGAGGCGCAGAATCCGCGCCCATCTTTTGCCCCACCTGATGGAGTCCCTATGATTGCCCTGCTCGGCATCCTGAGTATCCTGGCGCTTGCCGTCATCTGCTCTGATAATCGTCGTCGTATCCCGTTGCGAACAGTTGGCCTTGCCCTCTGCCTGCAAATCATGTTTGCCGGTCTGGTGCTCTGGTTGCCTGCCGGTCAGCACGTGCTGAACGGGGTCAGCGAAAGCGTCAGCAGCGTGATCGGTTATGGTCAGGAGGGGATCGCCTTCCTGTTCGGTGATCTGGCCAAGTTCAAGCTGGGCTTCATCTTTGCCTTCAACGTGTTGCCGGTCATCATCTTCTTCTCTGCAGTGATCGCCATCCTCTACCACATCGGTATCATGCCGCGGGTGATCGCCCTGCTGGGCGGCGGTCTGCAGAAGCTGCTGGGCACCGGCCGTGCCGAGAGTCTTTCCGCGACCGCCAACATCTTCGTCGGCATGGTGGAAGCGCCGCTGGTGGTCAAACCCTACCTCTCCAAGATGTCCGATTCCCAGTTCTTCGCGGTGATGAGCTGTGGTCTCGCCTCTGTCGCCGGTGGCACCTTGGTGGGCTATGCCAGCCTCGGGGTTGAGTTGAAATACCTGATCGCTGCCGCCTTCATGTCGGCCCCTGCCGGTCTGGCGATGGCCAAGATCCTGGTGCCGCCGGGAGCTGAAGAGGTCGATCACCATCAGGATGTCGAGATCCCCCGCGCCACCAACGTGATCGAAGCGGCGGCCGATGGCGCCATGTCTGGCCTCAATATTGCGGTGGCGGTCGGTGCCACCCTGCTGGCCTTCGTCGGCGTGATCGCCATGCTCAATGGCCTGCTGGGTTGGGCTGGCGGTCTGGTGGGGCTGGATCTGAGCTTCCAGATCATTCTGGGTTGGCTGTTTGCCCCCGTCTCCTGGCTGATCGGTGTGCCCTGGGAGCAGGCGCAGGCGGCGGGTGCCCTGATCGGTACCAAGATCGTGGTCAACGAGTTCGTCGCCTTCATCGGTCTGGTGCAGGATCAGACCCTGAGCGAGTCGAGCAAGGCCATCGTGACCTTCGCCCTGTGCGGCTTTGCCAACATCTCCTCCATGGCGATCCTGATCGGTGGTCTGGGCTCCATGGTGCCGGAGCGCAAATCCTTCATCGCCCGTTACGGCATGCGCGCCATTCTCTCCGGCGTGCTGGCGAACCTGATGAGTGCCTGTCTGGCCGGTCTGTTCCTCGCCCTGTAACCGTTGCGGTACGGGATAGATGCAACAAGGGCGCCCTGATGGCGCCCTTGTCATATGGATAAAATGAAGCCCCGGCCTTGGTCGGGGCTTCTTGTTGCTGCTCAGTCGACGTAGAAGGTTTGCTGGAAGCTGAGGTTCTGTTGCTGCCCACCGCCCATGATCTTCAGGGTGAACTGATAGGTATCTTCGTTGCGGTAGGGGAGGGTCGCCAGATAGTAGATGGCATCCCCCTCTTTTACCTCCTGAAAGTTCAGGGTGCGGATGGTACCGGTCAGGTTCTTGGCCTCACCGGTGATCCCCACGGCTTGCGCCACTTTCTGCTTGTCCTGTACCGCGATATTGATGATGGCGTTGTAGCGGCTGCGCTCCAGTCCATACGCCTTGGCGACCTCTGGTGTGAGGAAGCTGGAGTTGAAGGCGTTGTAGTGCACCAGCCAGGGCCCAAGCTCCTTCATCTGTTCTGCCTTGAGCGGCAGGGTCATCAGCAGTGCCAGCAGGCCACTCATCCAGGCTGTTTTCATCTGTCATCCCTCTCATATCTACGGTTGGCGCAGGCCGATTCATTCAGCCTTGCGTGTCATTCAGCAGCGCACTCACTTCTTGCGGCAACTGTTTGGGGCTGTCGATGGCGACGGTTTTGTGTCGCCCCAGCTCGCCCCGCACTATGGTGATCTGTCCCTTGGCCACCTTGAACTGCTTGGCTAGAAACTTGATCAGATGGCTGTTGGCCTGGCCATCGACGGGCGGCGCCGTGATGGCCACTTTCAGCTCTTCGCCATGCAATCCGATGATCTGATCCCGACTCGCCTTGGGCTGGATCACCAGATGCAGTACCAGTTCATCCCCTTGTTGCAGGACGGCTGGCATCAAATCATCCACCACAGCTGGCCAAACAGGTCACCCAGCAGGTAGTTGATGGCTTGCAGGCCGATAAAGGCGACCAGTACCGACAAGTCCAGCCCGCCCAGTGCCGGCAGTACGCGGCGGATAGGGGCGAGGAACGGCTCGGTCAGCTGATGCATCACGTATTCGATGGGGTTGCGGCCCTGGCTGACCCAGCTCAGGATGGCGCGGATCAGCAGTACCCAGAAGATCATCGAACCGGCTTTCTTCAGCACGGTCAGTGCGGCGAACAGGCTGATGCTGAGCCAGTCTGCCAGCAGCACGTTCATGCTCTTGAGCAGGGCCAGCTTGGCAAAGGCGATGACCAGCGCCAGCACCACGGAGGCGAGATCGATGCCACCAAAGCCCGGGATAACGCGGCGCAGCGGGATCACCAGCGGATTGGTCAGCTTGACCACCATCTGGCTCATCGGGTTGTAGAAGTCGGCGCGGGCCCACTGCAACCAGACGCGCAGCAGGATCACCATCAGGTAGAGATCGAAAACGGTGTTAATCAGAAAGTAAGCAGTGTTCATCTGGGCTCCTGTTAGAAGAGGGTTTCCATTTCGGTGGCACGAGCGACGGCCGCCTGCATGGCTTGCGCAGTCAGCGGCATCAGCCCCTGCTGCTGGAAGGTGTTGATTGCTTCGGCAGTGGTGCCGCCCTTGCTGGTCACCTGCTCGCGCAGGGTTTGCAGCGCCAGCTCGGGGTTCTGCTCCACCATGGCGGCAGCGCCCAGCGCGGTCTGCTGAACCAGCAGGCGTGCCTGATCGGGCGAGAAGCCCATTGCCTCTGCCTCTTCGGCGATGGCCTGCATAAAGAGGAAGAAGTAGGCCGGGGCACTGCCCGCCGCGGCGATGACGCCGTTGATGCCGGACTCCTGCTCCACCCACAGGGTCTTGCCGACCGCCTGCATCATCTGCTCGGCAAACTCGCGATCGCGGGCTCCAATATGCTCGGGCGCATAGAGGCCGGTCATGCCCAGACCCAGCAGGGCCGGGGTATTGGGCATGGTGCGGATGATGCGGTCATGGCCACCGGCCATCTCGCCAAGGCGCGCCACCTTGATACCGGCCGCGATGGAGATGAGCAACTTGCCCTCAAGGGAGCCCAGCTCGGCAACCAGCGCAGCCAGCATGCCAGCCATCAGCTGCGGCTTGACCGCCAGCACGATCACTTCGGCGTCGCGGGCCGCCTCGGCATTACTCTGGGTGATGCGAATGCCATGTTCGCTCGCCAGCGCCTCCAGCTTGGGGCGGCTGGGGTTGGCGGCCGTGATCTGTCCGGCGGGATAGCCCGCCTTGACCAGTCCGGCAATGATGCTGCGGCTCATGTTGCCCGCGCCGATAAAGGCCAGCGTTCTATGCTGCATCAGATGCTCCTGTAGCACATGGGGTCGCGGTGAGGTGGGTGCTGCCTGCACCACCTGACGCCAGAATTCGGTGTTCCATCAAACGCTCCTGTTGATGAAGTCGTGGCAAGAGGCGGAGCTATCGGTTATCCGCTGGCCTTGCCTATGAGTAGTCACGGGCTCCGAAGATGGCGGTGCCGACCCGCACCATGGTGCTGCCATAGGCGATGGCCAGCTCGAGATCTTCGGTCATGCCCATCGAGAGGGTATCGACGCTCGGGTATTGTCGCGCAAGCTCGGTGAACAGAGTCTGCATGCGGGTCATTTGGGCGGCCAGGACGGTCTCGTCACTGGTGTGTTCGGGAATGGCCATCAGTCCCCGCAGCACCAGTCGGTCACTCTGGGAGACCAGCTCGGCAAGGCGGAAAATCTCTTGTTCCGACGTTCCGGATTTGCTGCTCTCTCCGCTAATATTGATTTGCAGACAAACATTTAGCGGTGCCATGCTGGCGGGACGCTGGTTGTTGAGGCGGTCGATCAACTTGTCCCGATCCACGCTCTGCACCCAGTCGAACCGTTCGGCGACCAGTTTGGATTTGTTCGATTGCAAAGGGCCGATAAAGTGCCACTCTATGTCGCAATATTCCGGCTGCTGGCGCAAGGTATCGATCTTGGTCGCCGCTTCCTGTGCGTAGGATTCGCCAAAGCAGCGCTGACCTGCGGCATGGGCGGCCATGACGGCCTCGACGGGCTTGGTCTTGCTCACGGCCAGCAGGCGGATCTGCTGCAGGTTGCGGCTCGCCCGTTCGGCGGCCTGGGCAATACGTTCCTTTACCTGAAACAGGTGCTGGGCAATCTGGTTCATATTTCGTTAGTGATCTTGTGATGGGAGAATGACAAGTCTATGGATATCACAGAGTTATTGGCTTTCAGTGTAAAGCATAAAGCCTCGGATCTACACCTCTCGGCCGGGGTTCCACCGATGATCAGGGTTGATGGTGAGGTTCGCAAGATCAATTTGCCCGCCCTGGAACACCGGGAAGTGCATGCCCTCATTTATGACATCATGAACGACCATCAGCGCAAGGAGCTGGAGGAGAACTTCGAGGTCGATTTCTCGTTCGAGGTGCCCAATCTGGCTCGTTTCCGGGTTAACGCCTTCCAGCAGGCGCGCGGTTCCGGCGCGGTATTTCGTACCATTCCCAGCACGGTCTTGAGCCTCGAGGATCTCGATGCGCCGGAGATCTTTCGCAAGATCTCCGAATACCCGCGCGGTCTGGTGCTGGTGACCGGCCCGACCGGTTCCGGCAAATCGACCACCCTGGCGGCCATGGTCAACTACATCAACGAGAACTTCCATCACCACATTCTCACCATCGAAGACCCCATCGAATTCGTCCATGAGAACAAGCGCTGTCTGGTGAACCAGCGGGAAGTACACCGCGATACCAAGAGCTTCAGCAACGCCCTGCGCTCGGCACTGCGGGAAGACCCGGACATCATTCTGGTGGGCGAGATGCGTGACCTCGAGACCATTCGTCTGGCCATGACTGCCGCCGAAACCGGCCACCTGGTGTTTGGCACCTTGCACACCTCGTCGGCGGCCAAGACCATCGACCGTATCATCGACGTCTTCCCCGGTGCGGAGAAAGACATGGTGCGCTCCATGCTCTCCGAATCGCTGCGGGCGGTTATCTCCCAGACCCTGCTCAAGCGCATTGGTGGCGGCCGGGTGGCGGCACACGAGATCATGATGGGCATTCCGGCGGTGCGTAACCTGATCCGTGAGGACAAGATCGCCCAGCTTTACTCGGTGATCCAGACCGGGATGACCCACGGCATGCAGACCATGGATCAGAGCCTCAAGCAGCTGGTGAGCCGCGGCGTGGTGGCATCCCTCGATGCCAAGGCCAAGGCCGTCGATCCCAACAGCGTTTAAGAGCGTCGAACCCAGGGAGGGATAAATGATGAATCTGGATGAATTGCTGAGCGAACTGGTCGAACGAAAAGGCTCGGATCTGTTTGTGACGGTGGGCTCGCCGCCCACTCTCAAGGTCAATGGCCATCTGGTGTCGCTGGGGGGCGAGGCGCTCGACAAGAAGGGGGCGCTGACGCTGGTCAGGGATACTCTGAGCAGCGATCACTTCGAGCGCTATATCCGCACCAAGGAGGCCAACTACGCCATCTATCGCGAGGCGCTGGGTCGTTTTCGGGTTAGCGCCTTCTGGCAGCAGGAGCTGCCCGGCATGGTGATACGTCGCATTGAGACCCGCATCCCCACCTTTGAAGATCTGCAGTTGCCCAACATCCTGCAGGAGGTCGCCATGGCCAAGCGGGGGTTGGTGCTGTTTGTCGGGGCCACCGGCGCGGGTAAGTCCACCACTCAGGCGGCGATGATCGGCTATCGCAACCAGCATGCCGATGGCCACATTCTGACGGTGGAAGACCCGGTGGAGTTCGTCCATCAGCATGGCCGCAGTCTGGTGACCCAGCGTGAAGTGGGGATCGATACCGAGTCGTTCGATGTGGCGCTGAAGAGCTCGCTGCGTCAGGCGCCGGACGTGATCCTGATCGGCGAGATCAGAAGCTCGGAGACCATGGAGTTTGCTCTGCAGTTCGCCGAGACCGGCCACCTTTGCCTCGCCACTCTGCATGCCAACAACGCCAACCAGGCGCTGGATCGCATCCTCCATCTGGTGCCGCAAGACAAACATCGCCAGTTCCTGTTCGATCTCTCCTTCAACCTGAAAGCCATCGTTGCCCAGCAACTGGTGCCAAGCATGGATGGCAAGCGGCGTTTTGCCGCGTTCGAGGTGCTGCTCAATACCCCGCTGATCACCGACATCATCCGCAAGGGTGAGATGCACCGCCTCAAGGAGGTGATGACCAAATCCACCGAGCTGGGCATGCAGACCTTCGATCAGGCGTTGTTCAGCCTGTTCTGTGCCGGCCAGATTGGCTACAGTGAGGCCCTCGCTCACGCCGACTCGGCTAATGATTTGCGTCTGCAAATCAAGCTCTCTGGTCAGGAGACGCTTGGCTCCGGCACGCTGGAGAATGTGACGCTGGATGAATGAATCATGGGGCCGACCTGCTGTTCGGCCCCTCGCCATAAAGGAACGTTATGCTGATTGTGGTTTCCCCGGCCAAGACGCTGGATTACGAGTCACCGCTGGTGACCCCCCGTTTCACCCAACCCGAGCTGCTGGATCACTCTGCCGAACTGATTAGCCGGGCCCGTCAACTGAGCCCGGATCAGATCGCCAGCCTGATGAAGATCAGTGACAAGTTGGCTGGCCTCAACGCCGCGCGGTTTGCGCAGTGGCAGCCAGATTTTACCCCTGCCAACGCCCGTCAGGCACTGCTGGCCTTCAAGGGGGATGTCTACACCGGATTGGCAGTGGAGGATTTCAGCGAGGCCGATTTTGACTTCGCTCAGGCGCACCTGCGGATGCTCTCCGGCCTCTACGGCGTGCTGCGCCCCCTCGATCTGATGATGCCTTACCGGCTGGAGATGGGGACCAGGCTCGACAATAGCCGCGGTAAGGATCTCTACCAGTTCTGGGGCGAGGTGGTCACTCACCATCTCAATGAGGCGCTGGCCGCGCAGGGGGATGAGGTGCTGATCAATCTGGCCTCCGACGAGTATTTCAAGTCGGTACGGCCCAAGAGCCTGAAAGGGCGGATTGTCACCCCGGTGTTCAAGGATGAGAAGAACGGCCAGTTCAAGATCATCAGCTTTTACGCCAAGAAGGCGCGCGGCATGATGGCTCGCCACATCATCAAGCACCGTCTGACCGAGGTGGAGCAACTGACCGGTTTCAACGCCGAGGGTTACTATTTCGTGCCGGAAGAGTCGGATGCCAATACCCTGATGTTTAAACGCGCCGAAAATTAATTACAAAAAGAGGGAACCAATCTTTCGACCCGCGGGTCTGAATATGTGAATCCTCTGTTGTAAGCACTTTTTATTCGCCGACGTTTGATACGTCGGCTTTTTTATTGCCGTTTTTATTGTCCATCGATTGCCTTCGCCGGGACTATGTGGTTCAGATAGACTCAAGACAGGGAGCGAGTCGTTGCGAGGTGAATATGGAACAGAAAAATGCCATTCGGCAGGTTGCCGTCCCTTGGGCTCCGTCCCGCCAGCTACCGCCCGGCTTGGTTGTGGCCGAGCTGCATCAGGATCTCTGGAGCGACTCCCTGACCATCATGCTGGGGCGGGCACGCAGCATCGATCTGCCCCCGCAAATCCTCTGCCGGGTCTATTTTCGCCATATCTACGCCCTGCGGGTTATCGAAGATTGCGATCTGGCCGAGGGGAAGGATAGCCACGCTATCGAAGAGCAGATCCAGCTCATCACCCCATCCCGTTTTGCCAGCTGGTTCCATCAGGAGTCGGACGGCCTGCATCTGGATGAAGATCTGCAGCACTATCGCATCTCGACCTGGGATTATTGCGCCGATGTGCTGACCTCCTCGGCGCCGGAATTGCAGTTCCTGCCTCAGAGCGAGTAGCCAGCTGTTACGTCAGAGGCGAAGGATGATCCTTCGCCTCTGGGTTTTTGGGCGGGTGCAGATTTTGTGGCGTTCAGGCCATTCAGCCCAAGTGGTGGCCTGTTGTGTCGGCACAAAAAAAGCGCCTCAGAGGAGGCGCGGGGAAAAAGACAGATTGGAAGCGTCACATGGGTGCTACTTGAATCAGCGAATGAGCCGTGCCATTCAAGTATGGAGCCATAATGCCAAGCTCAATCTGAAGTAGTTCTGAGGCGATTCTTCATTTTCTGTTCATCTTGTCAGCAAAGCGTGGCCTCAGGCTCAAAGCCTTTTCATTCTGGCCACGATATTGTCCCGTCCCTCTCCGGGGCGCTCATCGTGTCATGGGGCCAGCTCGAATCATGGGGCCAGCTCGAATGTTGTGCCTGCCTGTTCCAGTGCCAGCAACCAGCGCTTGATGGGAATGCCGCCAGCATAGCCGGTCAGCTCGCCGCTGCGTCCGATCACCCGATGGCAGGGTACTATGATGCTGAGCGGATTGCGGCCATTGGCAGCGCCTACCGCCCGCACCGCCTTGGGATTGCCGATAGCCTGGGCAATCTCGAGATAGCTCACGGTCTCGCCATAGGGGATATCACACAAAGCGTTCCACACAGTTTGCTGGAACGGGGTGCCCTTCGCTGCCATGGGCAGATCGAACTGCTGTAATTTTCCGGCAAAATAGGCGGTGAACTGCTCGACGAAAGGAGCAAGAGCCAGGTCATCACGCTGCCACTCATCGGTCGGAGTTACCGGCTGCTCCCCCCGCACGAACTCCACATAGCGCAGACCATCCTGATTGATGGCAATGAGCAGGGGGCCGCGGGCGCTGTCGCAAAAACTGTATCTCATCGGCTGACATCCTTTGGGGGCTGGGGGTTGGCTCAGTCCAGAACCGGTTTGCCGCGGGCGGATTTGATATCCCCCTTGCGCTTTTTGGCATCGACCCGCTTGCGTTGGGAGCTGCGGGTCGGCTTGGTAGCATGGCGGGCCTTGGGGCGCCAGGCTGCTTTTTTCAGCAACTCCACCAGACGGCTCATCGCCTCCTTGCGGTTCATGTCCTGGCTGCGATGGCTCTCGACCCGGATCAGTACAAAGCCATCGTGTACCCGGCTGTCGCTCAGCTTGTCGAGACCCTCCTTGTAGAGGGGCGTCAGGCTGGGAGAGTTGCGGTAATCGAAGCGCAACCAGACGGCGGAGTCGGTCTTGTTGACGTGCTGTCCACCGTTGCCCTGTGCCCGCATGGTCTGAAATTGCAGCTCATGCCAGGGAATTGTGACGCTGTTGGAGATAACTAACATGCTGTTTTGCTCTTGTTTGGTGCATACCCGCTGACCGCTGCAGCATGGTGCCTCATTATGGGGCGTGCTGGCCAGTTATGGGGATGTACCTGGCGAATGGCGCCGACATTAAACTCTATCTATATGAAATAAAACAATAAAAATACTTGGCATAAGAATTGAAACCCGATTCATGACACACCATGGATTGGGAGCAACCAGATGAAGCTGATTAGTGCGATTATCAAACCGTTCAAGTTGGACGATGTCCGCGAGGCTATTGCCAACCTGGGGGTGGAAGGGCTGACCGTGTCCGAGGTCAAGGGATTTGGCCGCCAGAAGGGACACACCGAATTATACCGGGGAGCCGAGTATCAGGTCGACTTCCTGCCCAAGGTGAAGCTGGAGATTGCTACCGCCGATGATAACGTGGAAGGGGTGATCGAGGCGATCTGCAAGGCGGCCTATACCGGCAAGATCGGCGACGGCAAGATTTTTGTCTACGACTTGCTGCAAGCGGTGCGCATCCGCACCGGCGAGAGTGACGACGAGGCGCTGTGATGAACCGCATCCGTGACGTACAGATCTGTTGACCTCCCGATCTCGGGGAATCCCGATGGCGTGAGTGCTTATTGAAGCCTGATCAACATAACGTTTTGCTCAGAAGAGGCCGAATGGGATTCCATCCGGCCCTTTTCATTTATGGGCGATTAAATATGTGATGTGGCGACGGCGAGCTTTCTTGATCCGCTTATAAGATGTATGCAGAATGCAAACGGAAATCGTTATCACTCTGTATAGCTAATCAAGGAATGGATGATGAAAATGAAGATGTTGGCACTGGCTTTCTCTGCGTTGGCAGCTCAGTCGGCATTGGCGGCCGGGGAAGTGAATGTCTACTCCAACCGGCAGGATGAGCTGATCAAGCCCATCATCCAGCAGTTCGAGAAGGAATCTGGCATCAAGGTGAACGTGGTGTTCGCCAAAGAGGGATTGAACGAGCGTCTGGAGCGGGAAGGCAAGCTCTCTCCGGCCGATCTGATGCTGACCGTCGACATCAGCCGTCTGACCGATCTGGTGGACAAGGGGCTGGTGCAGCCGGTGGATAGCAAGATCCTGCAGGAGAACATCCCCGCCATCTATCGTGATCCGGAGAATCGCTGGTTCGCGCTGACTACCCGGGTTCGCGCCATCTACTCCAGCAAGGATCGCCTCGGCAAGCTCGATACCATCAGCTATGAAGATCTGGCCAAACCGGAATTCAAAGGGAAAATCTGCACCCGCAGCGGCAAGCATGAGTACAATGTGGCGCTGGTCTCCTCGATGATTGCCCATCACGGCATGGCCGAGACCAAAACCTGGCTGGAAGGGGTCAAGGCCAACCTGGCGCGCAAGCCGCAGGGCAACGACCGGGATCAGGTCAAGGCGATCAAGGATGGCATCTGTGACGTGTCGCTCGGCAACAGTTACTACCTGGGTGCCATGTTGAAAGATCCGGCGCAGAAGTCCTGGGCGGATGCGGTTTATATCAACTTCCCGAACCAGGCTGATCGCGGTGCCCACGTCAACGTGAGCGGTGTGGCCATGACCAAGTATGCCAAGAACAAGGCCGAGGCCCAGAAGCTGATGGAGTTTCTGGCTGGTGACACCGCTCAGCACATGTATGCGGACGTGAATGCCGAGTATCCGGTCAAGGCCGGGGTCGAGCCGTCCGCCATGGTCAAGTCCTGGGGCAGTTTCAAGTCTGACGCACTACCGGTCAGCGATTATGCCAAGCACCGCAAGGACGCCTTGCAGTTGCTGGATGAAGTGAAGTTCGACTTGTAATCAGATGGGGCCAACGGCCCCATCAACCTCTGTGGTCTCATGAAAAATTTTGGATGGATGACCGGCAGCTGGGCCATCGCCCTGCTGCTGGGTTTACCGGTTATAGCCCTGCTTTTCTCTGCCTTCTCGGCTGAGGGAGATCTCTTTCGCCACCTCGCCGATACCGTGCTGCTTGACTATCTGGCCAATACCCTAGGGCTGGTGGTCGGCGTAGTATTGCTAAGCCTGCTGTTTGGCGTGCCCACCGCCTGGCTGGTGGCCATGTGTCAGGTGCCGGGGCGGCGCGCCCTGCAGTGGGCGCTGATGCTGCCGATGGCGATGCCCTCCTATATCGTCGCCTACGTCTATACCGATCTGCTCGACTACTCGGGCCCGCTACAAGCCGGGTTGCGCGCCCTCTTTGGCTGGAACAGTCCGGCCGATTACTGGTTCCCGGCCATTCGCTCCCTCGGCGGCGCCGCCTGGGTGCTGGCGCTGGTGCTGTTCCCCTATGTTTATCTGCTGGCCCGCGCCTCTTTTCTCGAGCAGTCGGTCAGCCTGATCCACTCCAGCCGCCTGCTCGGCTGCACCCCGTGGCAGAGTTTTCGCCGCCTCAGTCTGCCGCTGGCGCGCCCGGCCATCATGGTGGCGGTGTCGCTGGTGGCGATGGAGACGTTGGCCGATTTTGCCACTGTCCACTTCTTTGCCATCAACACCCTGACCACCGCGGTCTACGACACCTGGCTCGGTTACGGCAGTCTGGCCACTGCGGCCAAACTCTCCTGCCTGATGTTGCTGGCGGTGGTGTTGCTGATCGCGCTGGAGCGCCGCTCGCGCAGTCGGCAGCAGGTGTTCCAGAAGTCGATGGGCCATGAGCAGCCGCTGCGTTACCCGCTCAAGGGGATTCGCCGCTGGTTGGCTGGTCTCTGGTGCTGGGGTCTGGTGCTGGCCGGTTTCGGCCTGCCGTTCGTCATCCTGCTTGATTACGGGGTGCGCTACTTCGAGTTGTCGTGGACGCCGGAGTTTGTTCGCTTTGCGGGTAACAGCCTGCTCATCTCGGCGCTGACCGCTCTGCTGGCGATGGGCATCGCCCTGCTGCTCGGCTTCTTCCGCCGCCTCGATGGCGGGATAAAGAGTCTGTTGCCCCTGCGCATCGCCGCCATGGGCTACGCCATGCCGGGTACCGTGCTCGCCATCGGGGTGCTGGTGCCGCTCACCGCCCTCGACTTTGCCATCAACGATCTGGCCGAGTGGCTCGGGCGTCAGGGCCCAGGCTTGCTGCTGAGCGGCACCATCACCGCCATCGTGTTCGGTTATCTGGTGCGCTTCGTGGCCATCGCCATCGGCTCGGTGGAGAGCAGCATGGGCAAGATCTCCCCCAGTCTCGACATGGCGGCCCGATCGCTGGGGCAGGGGGATGGCGCCATGCTGCGGCGGGTTCATCTGCCGCTGGTGCGCCGCGGTCTGTTTGCCGGTGCCATGCTGGTATTCATCGAATCCATGAAGGAGCTGCCCGCCGCTCTGCTGCTGCGGCCGTTCAACTTCGATACTCTGGCGACCCACGTCTATCAGTTTGTCTCGGACGAGATGCTGGAGCGCGGCGCGCTGGGGGCTATCGTCATTGTGCTGGTGGGGCTGTTGCCGCTGATCTGGGTCAACCGCACTCTGGACAGTCCGGGCCACTGAGTCGCCGCGTCGGTCAATGAAATTGCATGCGGTGTGCTGAACCGAAAGGCAGCGCGCCGCCAGAAACGAGAGGAAGTCAGCCTTGTCCTGTTTGCAGGTTGAAAATGTCAGCTGCCGTTACAACGGCCGCAATGTGCTGGAGCAGCTCTCCCTGACGGTGGAAGACAACGAGATCGTCTGCCTGCTGGGAGCCAGTGGCTGCGGCAAAACCACGTTGCTCAAGGCCATCGCAGGGCTGCTGCCGTTGGCTGAGGGCTCGATTCGCCTCGGCGATACCCTGCTCGACGGGCCGGGTGCCAGCGTGCCGCCCGAGGCGCGCAATATCGGGATGATCTTTCAGGATTACGCCCTCTTTCCCCACCTGACGGTGGCCGACAATGTTGGCTTTGGCCTGACCAAACTCGATCGCCGCGCCCGCCAGCAGCAGGTGGACGAGGCGCTGACGCTGGTCAATCTGCAGGGGCTGGGGGATCGTTATCCGCACCAGCTCTCCGGTGGTCAGCAGCAGCGGGTGGCCATCGCCCGGGCGCTGGTGTGCAAGCCGCGGCTGATGCTGCTGGATGAACCCTTCTCCAATATCGACACACAGGTGCGGATGAAGTTGATCCTCGAGATCCGCGCCCTGCTCAAGCAGCAGGGGATCGGCGCCATCTTCGTCAGCCACAGCAAGGAGGAGGCCTTCGCCTTCGCCGATCGGCTGGCGCTGTTTCGCGCCGGTCACATCGAGCAGGTGGGCCAGCCGGAGCAGCTCTATCGCCGCCCGCAAAACCGCTTCGTGGCGGAGTTTCTCGGCGGGGTCAACTATCTGGCCGCCGAGGTGGTGGACAGCCACTGCGTGCAGACGGTGCTCGGGGTCATCTGTGGCAGCGAACCCCATGGTCGTGCGGTGGGCGAGCAGTTGCAGTTGATGCTCAGACCCCAGCAACTGCTGCTGGAGAGCGCCGCAGAGGGCGAGCTCAAGGTGGTGGAGCAGCAGTTCCTCGGCCACCATTGCCGGGTGCTGTTCGAGTGTGGCGATCTGCAGCTGGAGGCGAGCATTGGCGAGCCCCTTGAAGGGATGCGGGCACGGATCAAGGTCGCCCCTCATGGGCTGGTGTTGTTCGACCCTTTACCCTGAACGCGTGATATCGTCGTGAAATCAAAGAACTGGAACAACTCTGGTTTATAATCGCGCAACGCTAATAGCCCGTAACGCTAACGCCTACTCAGGGGAGAGATATATGAAAGCCCAAGCCGGGATCTGCGCAGAGCCGAATCTGCACGCCCTCTATCTGATGTTCAATCGCACCGGCGATGCCGCCGAACTGGCCGGCCGTCTGGCCAAGTTGCCTGCCCTGTGGCAGGCGGTGGCCGCCGATTTCCCCGATGCCGGTTTCAGCGGTCTGGTTGCCGTTGGCGCCGATGCCTGGGATGGTCTCTACCCTGCCGCCCGTCCGCCCCAGTTCCGCGGCTTTATGGCGCAATCCGCCAATGGTCAGGAAGCCCCCAACACCCCGTTTGATCTCTTCGTGCAGCTGCGTGCCGATCGAATAGATGTGCTGCACCATGCCGGTCATCGCGTGATGGCGCTGCTGGCCGGACTGGTCGAGTTGGCCGAAGAGGTGCGCGGTTTCCGCAATCTGGATTGCCGCGACCTGACCGGTTTCGTCGATGGCACCGAGAACCCGCAGGATGAGCACCGCGCCGAAGTGGCGCTGCTGGCCGAGGGCGAGTTTGCCGGTGGCTCCTACATCCACGTTCAGCGCTGGGTCCACGCCATGAGCGACTGGGAGAAGCTGGCGCAAAAAGAGCAGGAAGACATTATCGGTCGCACCAAGCCCGACAACATCGAGTATGAGTCTGCCGCCAAGCCGCTGACTGCCCACATCAAGCGGGTCAACCTCAAGACGCCGAAAGGGGAGTCCATGGAGATCCTGCGCCAGAGCATGCCATGGGGCACCATGCGCGAGCAGGGGCTCTACTTCATCTCCTGCTGCCGCACTCAGCAGCACTTCAACGCCATGCTGGCCAGCATGTACAAGGGGGAGGGCAGCCACTTCGACCACCTGCTGCGCTTCACCAAGGCAGTGACCGGCGCGGCTTTCTTCGCCCCATCGGAAGGTTTTTTGATGGCGCAGGGCAAATAAGCCCGCCTGACGAAGACTCAGAAAACAAAAATCCCGGCCTTGGCCGGGATTTTTCGTTCTGGCGTGACCGCAGTTACGCGGTAGCCACCATTACGGGGTCTGTTCGAACAGCTCGAGGGCGGAGAGGTAGAGCTCTTCGATATCGGTGTCGCTGGTCGGGGTGATGAAGATGGTGTCATCACCGGCGATGGTACCGAGGATCCCCTCTGCCTTACCGAGGGAGTCGAGCAGGCGGGCGATCAGCTGGGCTGCGCCCGGGCTGGTGTGGATCACTACCAGTGCGCCGTTGTGGTCGACGTCCAGCACCAGATTCTTGAGCGGGCTGGAGGTGGTGGGGACGCCCAGTTCCACCGGCAGGCAGTAGACCATCTCCATCTTGGCATTGCGAGTGCGAACGGCGCCGAAGCGGCTCAGCATGCGCGATACCTTGGACTGGTTGATGTTCTCGAAGCCCAGCTCTTGCAGGGCGGTGACGATTTCTGCCTGGGAGCCAAAGCGCTCTTCTTTCAGCAAGGCTTTAAAGGCCTTGGCCAGTTTTTCTTGCTTGTCGTTGTGTTTCATCTTGGTCTCACGAATGAGGAGGTGTGGCGGCCTGTGCGATACAGGCGGCAGATACGAACAGCGGGGCCATTTTGCAT
Organism: Aeromonas allosaccharophila; assembly: GCF_000819685.1. GTDB lineage: Bacteria > Pseudomonadota > Gammaproteobacteria > Enterobacterales > Aeromonadaceae > Aeromonas > Aeromonas allosaccharophila. The sequence continues at coordinate 24,686 of NZ_CDBR01000023.1, forward strand.
TCATATGCCGTTTTTTGCAAGGAAGCGGCGCTTGTTCTGCATATTGATTCAAAAATGGCTTGCATCAACCTTTATTAGGGATAGAATCGGGATGAAATTTTGAAAACTTATTCAATTGGGCTGTATGGGTATTGAATTAATAGGTATCGAGAAGTCCTGGCACAAGGTGCCGGTTCTGCAACAGGTCAGCTTTCGGACATCCCCCGGTGAAACCTTGGTGTTGCTGGGCCCGAGCGGTGCTGGCAAGAGTTCCCTGCTACGGATGATGAACCTGCTGGATACCCCGGATGCGGGTGTTCTGCGGATTGGCGAAAGTGAATTTTCTTTCCCGAACTCCCTCTCTGCCGCCGAATTCAACCGCCAGTCCCAACTGCTGCGTCGCAAGGTGGGTATGGTGTTCCAGCAGTACAATCTCTGGCCACATCTCACCGTGATGGAGAATCTGATTGAAGCGCCGGTCAAGGTGCTTGGCATGAGCAAGGAGGCCGCCATCGAGAAGGGGGCCTATCTGCTGGCCCAGCTGCAACTGGCCGACAAGCGCGATGCCTGGCCTGCCCGTCTCTCTGGCGGTCAGCAGCAGCGGGTGGCCATTGCCCGTACCCTGATGATGGACCCGGAAGTGCTGCTGTTTGACGAGCCGACAGCAGCCCTCGATCCCGAGATCACCAAAGAGGTGGCCGAGATCATCCGCAACTTGAGCCAGACCGGCATTACCCAGGTGGTGGTGACCCACGAGGTCGACTTTGCCCGCAAGGTAGCCAGCCAGGTGATTTATCTGGAGAAGGGGCGGATCATCGAATCCGGCACCGCTGCCATTTTCCAATCCCCGCAAACCAGCCGGTTTGCCGAATTCTTGATGCATTGATATTGAATCGATAAGGAAGCTGTCATGAAAAAGAGTCTGTTGTTGGTTGCTGCCATGGGCCTGTTGAGTACCTCCGTCATGGCCAAAGAGATCAAGTTCGCCACCGAGGCCACCTACGCACCGTTCGAATACCTGGATGACAAGAACGAGTTTCAGGGTTTTGACATCGATCTGGCGCGCGCCATCTGCGAGCAGGCCAAGCTGGAGTGCAGCTTCCACAACCAGGCCTTTGACAGCCTGATCCCCAGCCTCAAATTCCGTCGCTACGATGCTGCCATCGCCGCCATGGACGTGACCCCGGAGCGGGCCGCTCAGGTCGATTTCTCCGACATCTACTACGAGAACTCGGCAGTATTCGTCGCCAAGAAAGGGGCCTTCAAGGGGCCGGAAGAGATGGTCGACAAGACCGTCGGCGTGCAGAACGGCACCTCTCACCAGTCCTATCTGGTGGATAACTGGGTGAGCAAAGGTCTGCTGACCGTGCCTTATGCCAGCTACCAGAGCGCCTTCCTCGACATGATGAATGGCCGTACCGACGGTGTCTTTGCCGATACCGCCGTTGCTGCCGACTGGCTGAAGCAACACAAGGAGTATGCGGTGGTGGGTACGCCGGTGACCGATGCCAAGTACTTCGGTACCGGTTTTGGCATCGCGGTTGCCAAGGGCAATCAGGAGCTGCTGACCCAGCTGAACAAGGGGCTGGCCGAGATCAAGGCCAACGGCACCTATCAGAAAATCTTCGACAAATACTTCGCGCAGTAAGCCATGTTGAGCCTGTTGTTGGATGCAGCCTGGATGACCCTCGGGCTGGCCTTGGCATCACTGGTCGGGGGCATGGTATTGGCACTGGCGTTCAGTGCTGCCGAGCTCAGCAAGCAGCGTGCGCTGGTGTGGCCGGTGGCCACCCTGACCACGCTGATCCGTGGCCTGCCCGAGTTGCTGGTGGTGCTGTTCATCTACTTCGGCTCGACCCAGGTGCTGTTCCTAATTACCGGTGAGTATGTGGAGTTCAGCCCGTTCGCCTGTGGCGTGCTGGCGCTCTCCCTGCTGTTTGCCAGCTATGCGACCCAGACCCTGCGGGCGGCGCTCAATGCGGTGCCTGCCGGGCAACGGTTGGCGGCGATGGCGCTGGGTCTTGGCAAGAGTCACATCTTCTTGCGTATCGTGTTGCCGCAGGCGTGGCGTCACGCCCTGCCGGGCCTCGGCAACCAGTGGCTGGTATTACTGAAAGATACCGCGCTGGTGTCGCTGATCGGGGTCAACGAGATGATGCGTCAGGCGCAGATGGCCTCGGCTAGTACCTATGAACCTTTCACCTGGTATGCCGCTGCGGCCCTCATCTATCTGGCTATCAGTCTGGTGAGCGAGTACGGCCTCGGGCTCGCTGCCCGCTACACCCGCCGCTACGGAGGCTAACTGATGCAAGAGTATCTCGTTACGTTGCTGGGCGGTCTGGTCACCACGCTGGAGCTGACTCTGTTCAGCCTGCTGCTGGGGATTGCGCTGGCGGCCCTGATGACCTGGGTGCTGGAGTTGCGCCTGCCGGTGGCGACCCAGCTGGTGCAGTTGTGGGTGCTGCTCTTTACCGGTACGCCGCTGCTCATTCAGATCTTCCTGATTTACTACGGGCCGGGTCAGTTCGAGTGGCTGAAAGCCAGCCCGCTCTGGCCGCTGCTCAAGCAGCCCTGGTTCTGCGCCGTGCTGGCGTTGGGTCTCAACACGGCGGCCTACTCCACCCGGTTGTTCAAGGGGGCGCTCGATGCCATCCCGGCCGGTGAGGTGGAAGCGTGCCGGGCGCTCGGTTTCTCCTCCGGCCAGACTCTCTGGATGAAGGTGCGCCACGCCGCCCGTCATCTGGTGCCAGCCTACTCCAACGAGGTGATCTTGGTGCTCAAGGGGAGCTCTCTCGCCAGTACCATCACCATCATGGACATCATGGGGCTGGCGCAGGGGTTGAATGCCCAGACCTACGATACCCTGGCGGTGTTCGGGGTGGCTGGCGGGCTTTATTTGGCGATGAACGGATTGTTAACAATTGGTTTTCGCTGGTGTGAAAAACGGGCGTTGGCATTTCAATCCTGAAACCTTCATAACTACCTCTTTATGGTAAGGAGAAGTGCAGAAAAACTGTGCTTCTCCTCCAACTTTTTGTATTTTCCTCCAATTTTTGCTCCCGCGTGTTTCGTGGCTCACAGAACCCGTGACTGCAACTGTTATCAGATTGTTTTTTATGGGGGGATCCATTAAGGTTGGGCGCACAACAAGAAACAACCTTAAACCTACGCTTAAACATGGAGTTGATCATGAAAGTTGCCGTTCTGGGTGCCGCTGGTGGCATCGGTCAAGCCCTCGCTCTGCTGTTGAAAAACCGTCTGCCGGCTGGCTCCGAGCTGAGCCTGTATGACATCGCCCCGGTGACCCCGGGTGTGGCTGTTGACCTCAGTCATATTCCTACCGACGTCGCCATCAAGGGCTTCTGCGGTGAAGATCCGACTCCTGCGCTGGTTGGGGCCGATGTGGTGCTGATCTCCGCCGGTGTGGCACGCAAGCCGGGGATGGATCGCTCCGACCTGTTCAACATCAACGCCGGTATCGTCAAGAATCTGGTCGAGAAGTGCGCGGCCACTTGCCCGAAAGCACTGATCGGCATCATCACCAACCCGGTCAACACCACTGTGGCCATCGCCGCCGAAGTGCTGAAGAAAGCCGGTGTCTATGACAAGCGTCGTCTGTTCGGTGTCACCACCCTGGACGTGATCCGCGCCGAGACCTTCGTTGCTGCCGCCAAAGGGCTGAACATCGACAAGGTTCGCGTCAACGTGATCGGTGGTCACAGTGGCGTGACCATTCTGCCGCTGCTCTCCCAGATTGAAGGCGCCTCCTTCACTGCTGAAGAAGTGGCTGCCATGACCAAGCGCATCCAGAATGCCGGTACCGAAGTGGTGGAAGCCAAAGCCGGTGGCGGTTCTGCGACCCTCTCCATGGGTCAGGCGGCTTGCCGTTTCGGTCTGTCGCTCATCAAGGGTCTGCAGGGTGAAGCCAACGTTGTTGAGTGCGCCTACGTGGAAGGCAACGGCGAGCACGCCACCTTCTTCGCGCAGCCGGTACTGCTGGGCAAGAACGGCGTCGAAACCGTACTGGATTACGGCAAGCTGAGCGCGTTCGAGCAGGAAGCGATGGAAGGCATGCTGGCTACCCTGAAAGCCGATATCCAGCTGGGTGTCGATTTCGTCAAGTAAGCGGGTCAACCGTGCCAACAAGGGAGCTTCGGCTCCCTTTTGTATTGATGAGATCCGCCCGGCAGGCTAAGGGGATGGGGGTTGGTGCCGATAACAGAGTGCAGCAGGAGATCCTTATGATGAAACCCCTTACCCTTCTCGTTCTTGTCGGTGCATTCACCTCTCCCCTCTATGGTGCCGAGGCGGTATCGGCTGCCGTATCGAGCGATGCGCCAGCGGTTAGTGCATCGACTCCGACCGCAAGCAGTGCTGCGGTGGCAACGGCCCCTGTCTCTGCTGCTACGCCAGCGCCCTCTGAGGCTGTCCCCGTCTTGCTTCCGGCCGAGCCGGTCACACCCGTTGCCAGCAGTGGCGAGGGGGCCGCGCCGCTGCCAAAACCGGCGGAGCCTGCCGCTGTAGTGGTGCCTCCCGCACCTCTGGCCGCAGGCGAGTTGCAGGCGGTGCCGCTCTATCGTCAGGACGAGCTGCTCAACTGGATTGAGCAGGGGCGCCACCTCACTCAGGTTAAACAGGATCGCTGTCAGCTGACTCAGGATATCGAAGCGCGCGCCTCGGTGATGAAGATCCCGGCCTATCAGTACCTCTGGGGCGATATGCTGGCATGGGGCGTCTGTACCAAGCCCAACGCCGAACTCGGAGTGCAATATATGTGGGAGGCGGCCAATCAGGGGTTGGCGCCCGCGCTGGAGCAACTGGGCCGCTACTACTGGAAGGGAACCCTGGTGCAGAAGGATCTGGTGCGTGCCGAGACCCTGATGCGCGAGGCGGCCAGCCTCGGTTTTCTGCGCGCCCGCATCGAGTGGGTCGAGATGCTGTTGCAGGGGATGGGCAGCCCGCTCGATTATGAGGACGCCTACCGCTGGCTCCATGGCGCAGTCATCGGTGACAAGGCGCTGCACCAGAAGGCGGCGAGTCTACTCAACCGTCTTGGCAACCGGATGCCGGCCAACGTGGTGGCCCGCGCCAAGGCGATGCACTGATCCAAAAAATGACCCACAGGTCTGCACCTGTGGGTCCGGTTCCAGCCGCCGTGCCATGACAGGCCGGAGCCTCCCTCCGTTATATGGTTGCCCGCGTCTTAGAGATCTTGATGGGGGCCAAAAACTTCGTAATGAAGCTGATCGGCCGGCACCCCCGCCGCCAGCAGCTGCCGCTTGATTGCCTGCATGAAGCTCACGGGGCCACAGAAGTAGTAGTGGGCCTGTGGCGTTATGCGCTCCTTTACTTCAGTCAGAACCATGGTGCCGGAAAGGTCGTAATCTTGACCCTGCACATTACTGGCCTCCGGCTCCCGATACCAGGTCCGGCTCAGCAAGTTGGGATGCTGGCGGGATTTTTGCTGAATATCCTCCCGGAAGGCGTGTACAGCGCCCTGCTCGCAGGCGTGCAGCCAGGTGATATCAGCCTGATGGCCGCTTGCCAGCAGTTGGTTGAGCATGCTCATCATCGGCGTCACACCGACACCGGCGGAGAGCAGTACGACCGGGGTATGGCTGTCGGCTTTCAGGTAAAAATCACCAGTGGGGGGCATCACCTCGATCTTGTCACCCACCTGCAGGTGATCGTGCAGCAGGTTGGAGACCTGACCCTGTGGCTCGCGTTTGACGCTGATGCGGTAATTCTGCCCGTTGGGCGCATCGGAGAGGGAGTACTGACGGATCTCCTGATATTCGAGCTCGGAGTGAGCCAGCTTGACGCTGAGGTATTGGCCCGGCTTGAAGGCCAGTACCGGCTTGCCATCTTCAGGCGCCAGCAGGAAGGAGGTGATGAGGGCGCTCTCGGCCCGCTTCTCCTTGATGATGAAGCTGCGGGTACCTTGCCAGCCGCCATCCTGATTGGCCTTCTCCTGATAGATCTCCCGCTCGCGGCCGATAAAGATGTCGGCCAGCACGCCATACGCCTTGCCCCATGCCTCCAGCACCTCGTCGGTGACAGCACTTCCGCCCAATTCTTTGAGCGTGGCCAAGAGATGACTACCTACAATGTGATATTGTTCTGGCTGGATCAGGAATCCGGTATGTTTGTGCGCAATCCGCTCGACCGCGCCGGCGAGTGTCCCCAGATTGTCGATATTCCTGGCGTAAGCCGCGACCGCATTGAACAGGGCCAGCGGCTGGCCGCCACTGCGTTGATGGGCCAGGTTGAAGATATCTTTCAGCTCCGGGTTATGGCTGAACATCCGCTGATAGAAGTGCTGGGTAAGGGCCGGACCTGCCGATTCGAGCAGCGGAATGGTGCTTTTGATGACGGCAACGGTGGTTTGATCTAGCATAGGGGCCTCGTTCTAATTGAACATATAAAATGTCATTTAATAAGTGGCATCCTAGATGTTTATTTGATTTGAATCAATACTCCACTTTTCGCATTGCGCTAATCAGGTTTTATGAGACTAACCAGTTATACAGATTTCGGATTGAGAGCCCTGCTCTATCTTGCCACCCTGCCGGAAGGGGAGTTGTCGAGCGTCGCCAAGGTATCGGCCCTGTATGGCGTTTCCCGCAACCACATGGTGAAGGTGGTCAATCAGCTGGTGAAGCTGGGCTATCTGCAGTCCCAGCGGGGCAAGAATGGCGGTATTCGCATGGCTTGCGATCCGGCCACCATCAATATCGGGCAGGTTATCCGGGCGCTGGAAGGCAATCTGGACGGGATCGACTGCGGCTCGCCCGTTTGCCACATCGTCTCGGTCTGCCTGCTCAAGAGTGCGCTGCGAGAGGCGATGGATGCATTTTTGGCGGTGATGGACAGCTATACGCTGCAAGACCTGCTGGCCAACCGTGACGAGTTGCAGCGGGTCTTCGGTGAGTTGATCCCGACGCTGGTGTTGGAGCCGGATGACGAAGACGAACAATGAAAATGAGCAATAGAAAAGGGCTGCCACTGGCAGCCCTTTTTCAATGTTGTGAATCCGTATCGGCCCGGTAAGATGCCGGCATGATCCGCGCCATCTTCACCATGTTGTTCTCCACATCGAGGATCTCGATAGGATAACCGGCCAGTCGGATCCCGATGTTGGGCTGGGGGATCTCCTCCAGATATTCGAGGATCAGACCGTTGAGGGTGCGCGGGCCGTCGATGGGCAGGTGCCAGTTCATCTCCTTGTTCAGCTCGCGCACACTGGCCGAGCCTTCCACCAGAAACGTGCCGTCCGGCTGGGGGTGGATCTCGTCGCTCGGCGCGGGCGTCATGGAGGTGGTGAAGTCGCCCACGATCTCTTCCAGAATGTCGTCCAGGGTGATCAGCCCCTGAATATCGCCATACTCATCGACAATCAGGCCGATCCGCTCCTTGTTGCGCTGGAACTTGGCCAGCTGCACGTTGAGCGGGGTGCCTTCCGGAATGAAGTAGATCTCGTCCACTTCCCGCAACAGACTCGATTTGTTGAACAGATCCCGAGCTACCAGTCTCAGGGCATCGCGCGCGTGTAAAAAGCCGACAACGTCGTCGATATTGTCACGATAGAGCAGGATCTTGGTGTGGGCGCAGTGAGCCAGCTGACGCTGGATGCTCTTCCAGTCATCGTTGATGTCGATGGCGTAGATATCGCTGCGTGGCACCATGATGTCCTCGACCAGCATCTTGTCGAGATCCAGGATGCTGAGCAGCATCTCCTGATGACGCTTGGGGATCAGGTTGCCTGCCTCGTTGACGATGGTGCGCAGCTCCTCGGTGTTGAGGGAGTCATCCTTGTTGGGATTAATCTTCAGCATCTTGAGCAGGCCGCTGGTGATGCCGTTGATCAGCCAGACCAGCGGCGAGAGCGGCACCATCAATCCTTTCAGGATCCAGGAGGCGGGATAGGCGATCTTCTCCGGGAACATGGCGGCCAGGGTCTTGGGGGTCACTTCACCAAACACCAGCACCACCAGGGTCAGGCCGAAGGTGGCGATGGCGACGCCGAGATCACCAAACAGTCGGATACAAACGATGGTGGCGATGGCGGAGGCAAGGATATTGACCAGATTGTTGCCGATCAGGATCAGCCCCAGCAGGCGATCGGGGCGGGCGAGCAGTTGCTCGACGCGGCGTGCTGCTTTGTGTTTGGTCTGTGCCAGATGCCGCAGCTTGTAGCGGTTGATGGACATCAAGCCGGTTTCGGAACTGGAGAAAAAAGCGGATAGAAGGATCAAGATAACGAGGACAATCAGTAATGTGCTCGTTGAGATGCTGTCCAAAAAGGGCTCCTGTTGGATGGTGTGACGAAAAAAGTAGGGGTCAGCTCAGCAACACTTCTTTGACGAAGCGGCTGCCAAAGTAGGCAAGGGTCAGGATGACGCTGCCAATCAGACTGAGCGTGATGACTTTACGGCCGCGCCAGCCATAGGTGTGATGACCCCACAGCAACAACACGTAGACACACCAGGCAAGAATGGAGAGCACCGCCTTGTGGGATTTGCCCTGGGCGAACATGTCTTCGAGGAAGAAGAGGCCGGAGGCGATGGAGAGGGTCAGCAGCAGCACCCCCGCAGAGATCAGCTGGAACAGCCGTTTCTCCACCGTCATCAATGGTGGCATGGCTGGCAGGTTACTGATTTTTCTAGACTTAAGTTGCTTGTCCAGACAGGCGAGCTGCAGTGCAAACAGACAGGCGATCATCAATACCGAGTAGGCCATCAGCGCGAGGCCGATGTGCAGCAACAGCTGGGGATGGGCCTCCAGATGGGTGATGTAGCGACCTGGGATCAGGGCGCTGGCCGCCAGCAGCAGGGCCGAGAAGCTGTAGACCACCGGCAGCAGGATCCAGCCGTTGAAGCGGCGGGTGACGCAGGTCATGAAGCAACTGATGATGAGACTGACCAGCGAGGCGACGTTGAGCATGCTCAGGTTCTGGCCGGAACTCTGCAATACCTCTGAACCGAGGGCGCTGGCATGGGCGATCAGGGCCAATCCGATACAGGCAAACAGGGAGCGCTGTCCCACCGGCTTGGCGCTCAGTAACAGATGCAGGGAGGCGATGATGGCCAGCAGATAAAACGCCAGGGCCAGAACAGAGATTACGATCATAACCAGGTCGTTGTTGCACAAGCTTTTGAGGGTAAGAGGGGCAGTATACCTTGCACGAGAAGTGCTCGCCAGTTGTGCAACAGTCGATCTGCCCATATATAGGGAGAAGGTCCCTGCTGCTGCGGTGCGGTGAATAATCGTCCTCGCGCCCGCTCTGGGTTATAATGCCCCCAATTTATTACGCCAAGAACCGGAATCCGTCATGTTTGAGAATTTGACTGAACGACTCTCGCGCACCTTGCGCAATGTCAGTGGCCGTGGTCGTCTGACCGAAGAGAACATCAAGGAAACCCTGCGCGAAGTCCGCATGGCGCTGCTCGAGGCGGATGTCGCCCTGCCGGTAGTGCGTGATTTCGTGGCACGCGTCAAAGAGCGCGCAGTCGGGCAGGAAGTGGCCAAATCCCTGAGCCCTGGCCAGGCATTCATCAAGATTGTGCACGGTGAACTGGTCACCGTGATGGGGGAGGCCAACGAACAGCTCAACCTGGCTGCCCAGCCGCCTGCGATCATCCTGATGGCCGGTCTGCAGGGTGCCGGTAAGACCACCACGGTCGGCAAACTGGCCAAACTGCTCAAAGAGCGCAGCAAGAAGAAAGTGCTGGTGGTCAGTGCTGACGTCTATCGCCCTGCGGCGATCAAGCAGCTGGAGACCCTGGCCAGCGACATCGGGGTTGACTTCTTCCCGAGCGACGCCAGCCAGAAGCCGGTCGACATCGCCACCGCCGCCATCGATCAGGCGCGCAAGAAGTTTTATGACGTGGTGATCGTCGATACCGCCGGTCGTCTGCACGTCGACAGCGAGATGATGGCCGAGATCCAGCATCTGCACGCCACCATCAAGCCGGTCGAAACCCTGTTCGTGGTCGATGCCATGACTGGTCAGGATGCCGCCAACACCGCCAAGGCATTCAACGAAGCGTTGCCGCTTACCGGTGTAATCCTCACCAAGGCGGACGGCGACGCCCGTGGTGGTGCCGCGCTGTCGGTGCGTCACATCACTGGCAAGCCGGTCAAGTTTATCGGTATGGGTGAGAAGACTGACGCGCTGGAGCCATTCCACCCGGATCGTCTCGCCTCCCGCATCCTCGGCATGGGCGATGTGCTCTCTCTTATCGAAGAGGTCGAGCGCAACGTCGATAAAGAGAAAGCGGCCAAGCTGGCCAGTAAGGTCAAGAGCGGTAAAGGCTTCGATCTCGAGGACTTCCGCGAGCAACTGGCCCAGATGCGCAACATGGGCGGCATGATGGGGATGCTCGACAAGCTGCCCGGCATGTCTGGTTTGCCGGATAACGTGAAAGATCAGATGGATGACAAGCTCACCGTGCGGATGGAAGCGATCATCAGCTCCATGACGCCGAAAGAGCGCGCTCATCCTGATCTCATCAAGGGTTCCCGCAAACGCCGTATCGCCGCAGGCTCCGGCATGCAGGTGCAGGACGTGAACAAGCTGCTCAAGCAGTTCACCGAGATGCAGCGCATGATGAAAAAAATGTCCGGCAAGGGCGGCATGCGCAAGATGATGAGCCAGATGAAGAACATGATGCCCCCCGGTTTCGGTGGCGGTCGCGGCCCGTTCTGATCCGGCCCGCGTGTTGATGGGGGTCTGCAGCGGCAGGCCCCTTTTCATTGCTGTTCTGCGCAAAAAATGGCTGGCTTGGTTGCAATTATTACGAATCCAAGTAGAATTACGCGGCTTATTTTAAGCTAGGGTCCGCGTGTTTGCGGGCCTTGTTCATTAGATGTTAATGAGGACGATATGGTAACCATTCGTTTACAACGTGGTGGCGCGAAAAAGCGTCCGTTTTACCAGGTAGTAGTTTCTGACAGCCGTTGCGCCCGTGACGGTCGCTTCATCGAGCGCGTTGGTTTCTTCAACCCGGTTGCTGCTGGTTCTGCTGAAAAGCTGAACCTGGACCTGGCTCGTATCGAGCATTGGGTTGCTACTGGTGCCGCTGTTTCTGACCGCGTTGCCAAGCTGATCAAAGACGCTAAAAAAGCTGCTTAATCAGCCAAACGGTAAGGAGTTAAGGTGGAAAAACCTATAGTTCTGGGCACCCTGGGTACCGTTTATGGCATCAAGGGCTGGCTTAAAGTGAACTCCTTCACCGATGTTGCCGAAGCGATTTTCGATTACAACCCCTGGCTGATTAATCAGAACGGGGCGTGGCGTGAAATTCGAGTTTCATCCTGGAAACGTCACAACAAGGGTCTGATCTGCAAACTCGATGGTATCGATGTGCGCGAAGATGCCCTGGCATTGACCAATGTCGAGATTGGTGTACCCGCCGATCTGTTGCCTGCGTTGCCTGAAGGTGAGTTCTACTGGCGTGACCTGATTGGTTGCTCCGTGGTGACCACCAAGGGATACGACCTGGGCAAGGTGACCGAATTGATGGAAACCGGCTCCAACGATGTGTTGGTGGTTGAGGCCAATGTAAAAGATGCCTTTGGTGCAAAGGAGCGGTTGATTCCGTTCCTGGAAGAGCAGGTGATCAAGAATATTGATCTGACTGCTCGAACAATCGAAGTTGATTGGGATCCTGGTTTCTAGTTTCCCGCGCTAACACGGGTGCCGGAGGTTTCTTATGTGGATTGGGGTCATTAGCCTCTTCCCTGAAATGTTCCGAGCCATTACCGAGCACGGGGTAACGGGTCGGGCCGTCAAGAGTGGCCTGCTGCAGATTGAGTGCTGGAACCCCCGGGAGTTTACCCACGATAAACACCGTACGGTCGATGATCGTCCTTATGGTGGTGGGCCCGGCATGTTAATGATGGTTCAGCCGCTGCGTGACGCGATTCATGCAGCCAAGCAAGCGGCGGGAGACGGGGCGAAAGTCATCTATCTCTCTCCTCAGGGACGCAAGCTGACTCAAGCGGGCGTAACCGAGTTGGCGACGAATCAGAAACTGATTCTGGTAGCCGGTCGATACGAAGGTATCGATGAACGCGTGATACAAACCGAAGTCGACGAAGAGTGGTCTATCGGGGATTACGTGTTAAGTGGTGGCGAGTTGCCTGCCATGACCCTGATCGATGCGGTTTCGCGTCTGGTCCCGGGGGTTTTGGGTGATCAGGCCAGTGCCGAGCAAGACTCCTTTATGGGTGGCTTGCTGGATCATCCCCACTACACTCGGCCGGAGGTGTTGGATGGATTGGCGGTGCCCGAGGCGCTGACAAGCGGCAATCACGAAGTGATTCGACGCTGGCGTCTCAAACAGTCGCTCGGACGAACCTGGCAAAGAAGGCCGGAACTTATTAACAACCTAGCTCTGACTGACGAGCAAGAATCACTTCTTGCCGAGTATGTCCGCGAAGTGCGTGACAGCGTTAAGTAGAGTTTTCAGTTTATCCTAGGTAAGGAAAGACAATGAGCAAGATTATTCAGCAGCTTGAACAAGAGCAACTGCGTACCGACATCCCGGCTTTTGCCCAGGGCGACACTGTACGTGTTCAAGTTCGTGTTAAAGAAGGTGGTAAAGAGCGTCTGCAGGCTTTCGAAGGCATCGTTATTGCCAAGCGTAACCGCGGTCTGCACTCTGCTTTCACCGTTCGCAAGATCTCCAACGGCGAAGGTGTTGAGCGTGTATTCCAGACTCACTCTCCGCTGATCCACAGTGTAGAACTGAAGCGTCGTGGTGATGTTCGCCGCGCCAAACTGTACTACCTGCGCAACCTGTCCGGCAAAGCTGCTCGTATCAAAGAGAAGCTCAACTAATTCGATTCGAATTGGTGTCGGTATGTCGGCAAATAGCTCGACAGGTAGTGAAAAGGCTCGCCAATGGCGAGCCTTTTTTGTATCCGTCTATTGGCTATCTGGGTGCCGTTACTGGATGACCCGTACTACCGAGTTGTCGCGCCCGAAGGGGCCTGGTACATAGTCATCTGCTGCCCAGTCATTCTCGTAGAGGGTCTCACCTTCCGGGGTGATGAGCTGGTAGCAATATTCGAAGTAACCCGGGCCGTCGGTCGGCAGATTGAGGGTGGCTTTGAACTCACCGCTCTTCATGCGCTTCAGCTCGACCGGTTGCCACTGGGTGAACTCACCGATCAGCATCACCTGCTCCGCGCCTGCGGCGGCCTCCTTCTCTACGGCGAAGGTCACCTTGACCTCGGGCTTGGACTTTAAAAACTGTTTGATCAGTGGCATGACGCCTCCTTGTCTGTGAGTTAAAAATGGCTCCTGTCTATTTTTATACCATCATATGACAAAGATGTTGATAAGGCAGATCAAGTCGGCAGGGCAAAATAGCGTTGCAGCAGGCTGTGGGTGAAGTCGATCTTGAGATAGAAGCCGCGCGGTAGGGTCATGATGGGTTGACCATCACGACCGATGGCTCTTGTCAGTGCCTTGTTGTTGGCGGCCTTGGGCCGCAGTTGCATCACCTGGCCGTGGCGCGCGCTGATCTGCTCCACTTCCCCCAGCACAATCATGTCCATCAGCTCCTCCCAGTCCTGACGCAGTAGCCGATCGTCCTCTTGATTCGGGCTCCACATCAGCGGCATACCGACCCGCCGCTCGCCAACCGGGATCTCGCGACTGCCTTCCACCGGGATCCAGAGTACCCGGGAGAGCTTGTTGCGCACGTTTGACTCCTCCCAGCGCTGGCCGCTGACGCCGATCAGTGGGGCGACACAGACGAAGGTGGTCTCCAGCGGTTTGCCCTGAGGATCCACGGGGATCGTCTTGAGTTCGATCCCCAGCTCCGGGAAGTCCTGTTCCGGCTTGCTCCCTGCGCTGGCCCCCAGTTGCAGCTCGATCAACTGACCGACCCACCCCTTGTCACGGCGCAGATCGCTGGGCACCGCGACGCCAGCCTCGGCGGCCAGCTGCGCCAGGGTGAAGCCAGCTATGGCATAGGCGCGGCTCAATAACTCCTGCTCGGATTGGGGATTGCTTGGCATAGTTGGCTCCATCTTGCTCGCCATATTCTAACAGGGGAGGATCCCGAGAAGGATCGCTGTTTTTATGACCGATCCTGAGTGGATAAGATCAAATGCAGAGAATTTGGGGACTATCAGCTCATCGTGATGATTTTAAAGGGTTTTGTCTATTTTATCGAGCAGTGATCCAGGTCTGGTTTGACCTCGAAATAGTTGTCCAAGGGTTTGTGCATGATGTTACACACAGTTATCCACAGAAATCTTGGATAAGTGGATGAAAGTGGGTGGAGTCGCTGATATGTTACAAAAAATTGTGAATGCCACCCCATTTTTATCGGGTAAACGGGGTAGATATTGTGCCACTCCTGTGGATAATTTCGCCGCGGTGGATCTTTGAACAGTTGAACTTGTTCACAATCCGGATCATGAATCTGGCTCTTTGATTGACATGGATCTAGATCCAGTTGTTTTGATTCAACTGCATGTATAATAATGTTTTTTTATCTTTTCATCTGCGAGGTTGCGCGAAAAGTCGCTTTTTGCGTACAGTTAAAAAGTACTGTATATACCCGTTTGCTAACAGCTTTATGCACAGCCTGGGTGGGCAACTTGGGGGCGCGGATCCTTGGATTTGTTTATAAGTATGTTTGAAATTGAAAGTTATTCATGAAACAGGGGATTCACTCCTTGTTTGCTGCCACGGAGTGAATGTGGAACAATCTCCTTATAGATTCAGCCTTTATAAGGTGATCACGTGATTGATGGCGACGGATTTCGTCCCAATGTCGGTATCGTGATCTGTAACCGTGAAGGACAAGTGTTGTGGGCTAAACGCTATGGGCAGCACTCCTGGCAGTTTCCGCAGGGGGGGGTTGATGATGGTGAAACGCCAGAGCAGGCCATGTATCGAGAGCTGTATGAGGAGATTGGCCTCAAGCCCGAAGATGTGACCATCATGGCCACCAGTCGTAACTGGCTAAAGTACCGTTTACCCAAACGTCTTGTCCGCTGGGACAGTTCACCGGTCTGTATTGGCCAAAAGCAAAAATGGTTCCTGTTACAACTTGGTCCGGGCAGGGAATCGCGGATCCAGTTCGGCTGTCATGGCCATCCCGAATTTGACGACTGGCGTTGGGTCAGCTTCTGGTACCCGGTGCGTCAGGTCGTCTCGTTCAAGCGGGAGGTTTACCGCCGGGTCATGAAAGAGTTTGCCCCGCTGGCGATGCCAGTGCCGGCAGTGCAGGTCAACAAGAAGGATGGGCGACGCAATCGCGCCCGTTAAGGAGCACAGATTAGTTGTTAACGGAACTGAGACGTATCGTCGAGAGCATGGCCGAGGCCAATACCCTCGAGCAGGCCTTGCAGGCATTGGTGAGCCAGACCCGGCACGCCATGGCAGTGGACTGCTGCTCCGTCTATGTCTCGGAACCCGAGGTGCGCCGCTATCGCTTGGCGGCTACCGACGGCTTGGCCCCGTCCGCAGTCGGCAAGGTGACCCTGCCCTACGAGCAGGGCATCGTCGGTCTGGTGGGTCAGCGGGAAGAGCTGATCAACCTGGCTGATGCCCCCGCGCACCCCAGTTTCAAATTCCTGCCCGATGTGGCCGAAGAGGCGTTCCGCTCCTTCCTCGGTGCCCCCATCATGCACCAGCGTCAGGTGGTTGGCATTCTGGTGGTGCAGCAGAAGGAGAGTCGCCGCTTCGATGAGGGGGAAGAGTCCTTCATGGTCACACTGGCGGCCCAGCTGGCGGCGCGGATCGCTCAGGCGCAGGCCAAGGGGTGGTTGCAGAAGACCGACTGGAGCAAACCGCTGCGCGGTATTGCCGGTGCCAGCGGCATCGCCATGGCCAAGGCCTGGGTGTGGCGGCCCCGCAAGGCGCTCTCGTCCATTACCCCGCGCAAGGATGAAGACCATGCCAGCCAGCTGGCGCGGCTGGAGCTGGCCGTGGAGGAGGTTCGTCACGATCTGGAGAGTCTGGCGCTGCGTTTTCGCGAGAGCTACAGCCAGGATTCGGTGGCGATCTTCGATATCTACCTCCATCTGCTGAACGATCCCGGCTACATCAAGCCCATTCGCAACAAGGTGAGCAAGGAGCACTGGACTGCGGTCTCTGCAGTCAAGCTGATCAGCGATCGCTTGATCGAGCAGTTCAAGGGGATGAAGGATCCCTACCTGCAGGAGCGCTCCACCGACGTGAAGGATATTGCCCAGCGGCTGATCAGCCGGCTGGTGCAGAATGAACCTGAACATATCTCCATCGGCGAGCCGGTTGTGCTGGTTGCCGATGAAGTGACCGCCACCATTCTGGCGGAAGTGCCCCGCGAGTATCTGACCGGGGTGGTCTCGCTCAAGGGGGGGACCAACTCCCACGCCGCCATTCTGGCCCGTGCCATGGGGGTGGCCGCCATCATGGGGGTTGATCTGCCCCTTGGTGACATCGGTGGTCGCATGCTGGTCGTCGATGGCTACAGCGGCGATCTCTTCATCGAACCCAATCAGGTGATCCTGACCGAGTATCGTCAGCTGCTGAGCGAAGAGCGGGCCCTCGATACCCTGGTGCGCAGCGTCGACAACCTGCCATCCGAGACGGCCGACGGCACCAAGGTCTCCCTGCTGCTCAACGCCGGTCTCAGCGCCGATACCGAGATCTCCCTCAACCAGCTGGCGGACGGGGTGGGCCTCTATCGCACCGAGATCCCCTTTATGCTGCAGGAGAGCTTCCCCTCAGAGTGGGAACAGACTGCCCGTTATCGCGGCATTCTGGAGACCTACCGCAACCGGCCGGTCTGCATGCGGACGCTGGATGTGGGCGGCGACAAGCCGTTGCCCTATTTCCCCATCGTCGAGGGAAACCCCTTCCTTGGCTGGCGGGGGATCCGGATCACCCTGGATCACCCCGAACTGTTTCTGGTGCAGCTCAAGGCGATGCTGCGGGCCAGCGAAGGACTCGACAATCTGGCCATCATGCTGCCGATGATCAGCAGCGTCAGCGAAATCAAAGCCTCCCGTCGCCTGCTGGATCAGGCGTGGCGGGAAGTGTCGGAAGAGGCGGCCAGCCGCGATGCTGTGATCCGCTACCCCAGCCTCGGGGTGATGATCGAGGTGCCTTCAGCCCTCTTTATCTTGCCGGAGATGGCGCCGCTCATCGATTTCTGGTCGGTGGGCAGCAATGACCTGACCCAGTACCTGCTGGCAGTGGATCGCAACAACTCCCGGGTTGCCAACATCTACGATGCCTTCCATCCTGCGGTGATCCGCGCCCTGCAACAGCTGGTTGATGCCTCCCATCGCTACCAGAAGCCGGTGTCGGTCTGTGGCGAGCTGGCCGGTGATCCGGTCGGTGTACTGCTGCTGCTTGCCATGGGCTATCGCCGCTTCAGTATGAACACCCACAACATCGCCCGGATCAAGTACGTGCTGCGTCAATCCACCCTGAGCGAGTTGACCGAACTGATGGCCGATGGCCTCAAGCATGACAATCCCCACATACTGCGCGGCCTGTTTGCCCGCTATCTTGAGGAGCATGGTTTGGGCGGTTTGCTGCGAGCCGGTCATAAATCGAAACAGAGTGATTGATAATCATGCCTTGTCCCTGCTGACGAATGATCGGAAAATGCGGCTTTTCTTATGACTGGGGCCGCTTATGCAGCACGATGGATATTGGGTTTTCTCGCAGATTGATCCCGTAGCATTCAGTTTGGGACCACTATCGGTACGCTGGTATGGTCTCATGTACCTGTTTGGTTTCGCTTTTGCCATGTGGCTTGCCGGCCGTCGCGCCGATGCACCAAACAGCGGCTGGACCCGCAACGAGGTGTCGGATCTGCTGTTCTACGGTTTCCTCGGGGTGATCCTCGGTGGCCGTGTCGGTTACGTGCTGTTCTACAACTTCGATCTCTTCCTCGCGGATCCCACCTACCTGTTCAAGATCTGGACCGGCGGCATGTCGTTCCACGGTGGCCTGATCGGGGTTATCACCGCGATGATCTGGTTTGCTCACAAGACCAAGCGCCACTTCTTCACCGTGGCCGACTTTGTGGCGCCGCTCATTCCGTTTGGCCTCGGCGTTGGCCGGATCGGCAACTTCCTCAACGGCGAGTTGTGGGGGCGGATCACCGATGTGCCCTGGGCCATCATCTTCCCGGAAGCCGGCCCCGAGCCGCGTCATCCCTCCCAGCTCTACCAGTTCGCCCTGGAAGGGGTGGTACTGTTCATCATTCTCAACCTGTTCTGGCGCAAGAACCCGCCACGCGGCGCCATCTCCGGCATGTTCCTGCTGTTCTACGGCCTGTTCCGCTTCCTGGTGGAGTTTGTGCGCCAGCCGGACAGCCAGCTTGGTCTCTACTTACAGGAGATCAGCATGGGCCAGATCCTCTCCACCCCGATGATTATCGCCGGTGCCCTGATGATTTGGGTCGCCTACAAGCGTCCGCAGTTGTTCGGTAATGCCGTGAAGGAGGCGAAATAATGCGAGCTTATCTCGACCTGATGCAGAAAATCCTCGATGAGGGCACCGTCAAGTCAGACCGTACCGGCACCGGTACCGTCTCCCTGTTCGGCCATCAGATGCGCTTCAATCTGGCACAAGGTTTTCCGCTGGTGACCACCAAGAAGTGCCACCTGCGTTCCATCATTCACGAGCTGCTCTGGTTCCTCAATGGCGATACCAATACCGCCTATCTGAAGGAAAATGGCGTCAGCATCTGGGATGAGTGGGCAGACGAGAATGGCGATCTGGGGCCTGTATATGGCGCGCAGTGGCGCTCCTGGCCTGCGGCCGACGGGTCTGTCATCGACCAAATCCAGAAAGCGGTGGATGACATCAAGCACAACCCGGATTCGCGCCGCATCATCGTCTCCGCCTGGAACGTGGGTGAGCTGGACAAGATGGCGCTGGCCCCTTGCCACGCCTTCTTCCAGTTCTATGTGGCGGACGGCAAGCTCTCCTGCCAGCTCTACCAGCGCAGCTGTGACGTGTTCCTCGGCTTGCCGTTCAACATCGCCAGCTATGCCCTGCTGACCCACATGATGGCCCAGCAGTGCGATCTGGAAGTGGGTGACTTCGTCTGGACCGGTGGTGATGTGCACCTCTACTCCAACCACATGGAGCAGACTGCGCTGCAGCTTTCCCGTGAGCCACGTTCTTTGCCGACTCTGGTGATCAAGCGCAAGCCGGACTCCATCTTCGACTACAAGTTCGAGGATTTCGAGATCGAGGGGTATGACCCCCATCCCGGTATCAAGGCGCCCGTCGCCATCTGATAGCAAGGCGCCTCAGGGCGCCTTTTTTATGCAGCTTTATGCATCTAAATAATTGTAAATTCACTTTATTGATTAATAAGACGGTAGCCTGAGACGAGGCAAAACCTGCTTATAGCAGGTATGTTCTACTTTGCCTTCGGTTTTTTCGTTGTGTTGAGCAGCAAGAAACGATTTTCCATTGGTTGTTGCAGGATATAGACTCAAATCAAAGCAATACGGTGGAAAATTTAACCATGAGTGACGTAATCAAAAAGTTCCTGAAGCTGGAGGCCGCCTCCGGAATTATTCTGATCATGGCTGCCATGCTGGCAATGATTTTAGCCAATACCGCGCTGGCTGGCGGGTATCAGGCGTTTCTCGACACGCCGGTGCAGGTGCGCATCGCAGCCCTCGACATCAACAAGCCGCTGCTGCTCTGGATCAACGATGGCTTCATGGCGATCTTCTTCCTGCTGGTTGGTCTGGAAGTGAAGCGTGAAATGCTGGAAGGGGCGCTTTCTACCCGGGTTCAGGCGACCTTCCCGGCCATTGCGGCGGTGGGTGGCATGCTGGCGCCGGCCTTGATCTACGCCTTTTTCAACTATTCGGACGACGTGGCGCGCGCTGGCTGGGCCATTCCGGCCGCGACCGATATCGCCTTTGCCCTCGGGGTGATGGCGCTGCTCGGCAAGCGGGTGCCGGTGAGCCTCAAGGTATTCCTGCTGGCGCTGGCCATCATGGATGACCTCGGCGTCATCATCATCATCGCGCTCTTCTATACCCAGCAGTTGTCGCTGGAGGCGCTGGCCATCGGTATTCTGGCAACCCTCACCCTGCTTTGGATGAATCGCCGCGGTGAGGACAGGATCAGTCTCTACATGCTGGTCGGTCTGGTGCTCTGGGTGGCGGTACTCAAGTCTGGAGTCCATGCGACCCTTGCGGGTGTGGTGGTGGGCTTTATGGTTCCGCTTAACGGCAAGCGTTACGCCTCGCCGCTCAAGTATCTGGAGTACAAGTTGCACCCCTGGAGTGCCTATCTGATCCTGCCGCTGTTTGCGTTTGCCAACGCCGGGGTATCGCTGGAGGGGATTGGCCTCTCCGCCCTGCTGAGCCCGGTGCCGATGGGGATCATGCTGGGGCTGTTTATCGGCAAGCCGCTCGGGGTGTTCACCATCAGCTGGCTGTCGGTCAAACTGGGCATCGCCCAGTTGCCGCCCGGGGTCAACTTCAAGCAGATCTTTGCGGTCAGCATCCTCTGTGGCATCGGGTTTACCATGTCGATGTTTATCGCGTCGCTCGCCTTCGAGCACGGTGGGCTGGATTACGGCAGCTACTCTCGCCTCGGGATCCTGGTGGGCTCCACCATGGCGGCGGTAGTCGGCTATCTGGCCTTGCGCATGGCCCTTCCCAAGGGTGAAGGGGAACAGAGTACGGAGGGACTATGAAGCTACATACAGGGTTGTTGATGCTGTTGCTGAGCCCCGCGGCATGGGCCGGCGGGCTGGAGGATTGCAAGCAGGACGCCGCCTCGGCGAACTGCTCCGCCTATCTGAACGGAGTGGTCGATAGCGCCCTGCTGCTGGGTGACAAGCAGGCCAAGGCGCGCTTTGGCGAGACCTTCTCCGAGCGGGCGCTGAGCAGCCGGGCTGGCGAGCGGGTCAAACACTCCAACAAGCGTTATTGTGCTGACCGGATGCCGGACAAGGCACGCCTCAAGGCCAGCCTGATGGAGCAGTTTGGCGCGAACAAGGTTGACTCGGTCAGCGACATGTATGACATTCTGGCGGTTGAACTCAGCTGCTACCGGAGTCCGCGTCAAGCGGGAACCCCATCGGATGTCACACCTTAACTACAACCACCTCTACTATTTTTGGATGACTCAGAAGAAGGGCTCCGTTACCCAGGCAGCGGAAGCCCTTTTTTTGACCCCGCAAACGGTCACCGGCCAGATCAAGCTGCTGGAGCAGCGCCTCGGCGGCAAGCTGCTCAAACGCAAGGGGCGCTCCCTTGAGGCGACCGAGCTGGGCCAGTTGGTGTTTCGCTATGCCGACAAGATGTTCAGCCTCTCCTACGAGATGCTCGATATCGTCAACTACCGCAAGGAGAGCCAGATCCTGTTCGACGTCGGCATCGCCGATGCCCTCTCCAAGCGCCTTGCCAGCCGCGTGCTGCTCTCCGTCATCCCCAATGATGGCTCCATTCACCTGCGCTGCTTCGAATCGACCCACGAACTGCTGCTGGAGCAGTTGAGCGAGCACAAGCTCGACATGATCCTCTCCGACTGTCCGGTGGACTCCAGCCAGCATGCGGGGCTGCTCTCCAAACGGCTGGGCGGCTGTGGCGTCAGCTTCTTCTGCAAGGCGCCGTTGCCCGAAAAGCCCTTTCCCGCCTGTCTGGAGGAGCGCAAGCTGCTGATCCCCGGTCGCCGTACCGCCATGGGGCGTCAGCTGACCCAGTGGTTCGAGCAGCAGGGTGTCTCCCCCAGCATTCTTGGCGAGTTTGATGATGCCGCCTTGATGAAGGCGTTTGGCTTCTTCAATCAGGGCATCTTCATGGCTCCTACCATCTATCGGGAGGAGATCCTCGAGGGAGAGGGGGTGATGCTGATCGGAGAGACCCAGGATTTGATGGAGGAGTATTACGTCATCTTCGCCGAGCGGATGATCCAGCATCCGGCGGTGAAGCGGGTCTGCGAGAGCGATTTTACCTTCCTCTTTTCCGGCCAGGAGAACTTCTCCGCCATCCAGCCGGCCACCCTGTCGTTTTAAAACGGCCCGTCACCACGTATCATCGGTGATGAGTGGCAGAGGAGAGATGTGATGCAACTTGAAGAGATGGAAGCCAATGCGAGTAAAGCGGTGGCCTTGCTCAAGGCGCTGGCCAACGAACGGCGGCTGTTTATTCTGTGCCAGTTGCTGGAGCGGGAGCTGTCGGTGGGGGAGCTCAACGAACGATTGGGATTGAGTCAGTCGGCCTTGTCACAGCATCTGGCGCTGTTGCGGCGGGATGAGCTGGTGACGACGCGCAAAGAGGCCCAGACGGTCTACTATTCGCTGCGCAGCCATGAGGTGCGTGAAATGATCAGTTTGCTGCATCGACTTTATTGCAGCGCAGATAAATAAAAAACCGGCACTAAGGCCGGTTTTTTCAGCTTTGATCAGCAGAAGCTGATTAAGCCATAGCTTTGATCTGGGCAGACAGGCGGCTCTTGTGACGAGCAGCTTTGTTCTTGTGGATCAGGCCTTTGGTCGCCATACGATCCATGATCGGCTGAGCAACAGCGAAAGCGGCAGTCGCGGCAGCTTTGTCGCCAGAGGCGATAGCAGCGATGACTTTCTTCAGGTAGGTACGGGTCATTGAACGACGGCTGGCGTTGTGCTGACGGCGTTTTTCTGACTGAAGAGCGCGCTTCTTAGCAGATTTGATGTTAGCCAAGGTAAAACTCCTAAAACTGTCTTAGCGAGTGTATTGAAAAGGCCCGGAAATATGCCCTTCCAACCACATAATGTCAAATGATTTGTGCAAATAAACACCGCCTCCCGGTGGTGTGTCAGTAGGGAGACGGTTAAACTGTCGGCCGATTCTAGCAGCATTCTTTTCATTCTGACAGTTCCAGAGGCCTCGTCTTGAGTAAGAAATTGATCAAATCCGGCATGATAGTGTCCGGAATGACGCTGGCATCCCGCGTAATGGGCTTGGTTCGCGATGTGGTCATCGCCAATCTGCTCGGTGCCGGGGTGGCCGCAGACGTCTTCTTCTTTGCCAATCGCATTCCCAACTTTCTGCGTCGTCTGTTCGCCGAAGGTGCCTTCAACCAGGCCTTTGTCCCCGTAATGACGGAGTACAAGAAAAATGGCGACGAGGGGGAAGTGCGTGAATTGCTGGCCGCGGTGGCGGGTACGCTGGGGGGCATAGTGACGGTAGTTACCCTGCTCGGGGTGCTGGGGTCGGGAGTGCTGACCGCGCTGTTTGGCTGGGGCTGGTTCTGGGACTGGTTGCACGGCGGCCCTGCTGCCGAGAAGTTCGAGCTCGCCAGTCTGATGCTCAAGATCACCTTCCCCTACCTCTGGTTTATCACCTTTACCGCCATGGCGGGGGCCATCCTCAACACCTTCGGCCGCTTTGCGGTCTCGTCGTTTACGCCGGTGTTTCTCAACATCACCATGATTGCGGCGGCCTGGTGGATTGCGCCGCTGATGGACAAACCGGAGATCTCGCTGGCGATTGGTGTCTTTTTGGGCGGTTTGGTGCAGTTTTTGTTCCAGTACCCCTTTTTGCGCCAAATTAACATGCTGGTGTGGCCCAAGTGGGGATGGCATCACCCCGGGGTGGTGAAGATCCGGACCCTGATGATCCCGGCCCTGTTCGGGGTCTCGGTCAGCCAGATCAACCTGCTGGTCAACACCATGCTCGCCTCCTTCCTGGCGACCGGTGCCATCAGCTACCTCTACTACTCGGATCGCCTGCTGGAGTTCCCCCTCGGGCTGTTTGCGGTGGCCATCAGTACCGTGATCCTGCCTGCGCTGGCGAAAAAGCATGTGGATGCCGATCCAGCCGATTTCTCCCGCACCATGGATTGGGGGGTGCGGATGGTGATGCTGCTCGGCCTGCCGGCCATGATCGGCATTGCGGTCATGCGCGAGCCCATTTTGCGGGTGCTGTTTATGCGCGGCGAGTTCGGCCTGCATGAAGTGGCCATGTCGAGCGCCAGCTTGCTGGCCTCCACCACTGGGCTGCTCTCCCTGATGCTGATCAAGGTGTTGGCGCCCGGTTATTACGCCCGTCAGGACACCAAGACGCCGGTGCGGATCGGGATGATGTCGATGGCGGCCAACATGGTCTGCAACCTCCTCTTCATCTATCCGCTCGGCTACGTGGGTCTGGCGCTCTCGACAGCCTGCTCGGGCACCCTGAATGCGGCCTTGCTGTTCAAGGGGTTGTACCAGCAGAGCGTCTATCGCCCCTCCCGCCATACCGGGGTATTCTGCCTCAAACTGCTGGTCGCCAGTGTGCTGATGGGGGGCGTGCTCGCCTACCTGTCGCCGGATCTGGCCCAGTGGGGCGCATGGAGCATGGGCAAGGCCAGTTTGCAGCTGACCATGCTGTTGTCGCTGGGGGCCGCGGTCTACGCGGTGGTGTTGCTGCTGCTGGGCATTCGCCCACGTCATCTTAAATCGGGGCAGTAGTAGCTGTGATCCTGCGGCGCCATGGGGAGAGTGCCTCATGGCGTCACGGGGGGCGGGATTGGGTCCGGATAGTTGAAATCAGGCTATGAGGGCTGACCCTGCCTGCTGCCTGATATATAATCCGCCGATTTCCATGGCAGCAACGCACAAGGCACTGATGGAGCTTATTCGCGGCATTCACAATCTCAAGCCCCGTCACCGGGGATGTGTATTGACCATTGGCAACTTTGATGGGGTTCATCAGGGTCACCATGCGGTATTGGCACGTCTCAAGGAGAAAGCGGCCCAGCTGGGATTGCCCGCCTGCGTCATGCTGTTTGAACCGCAGCCGCTGGAGCTGTTTGCCGGCACGGCGGCGCCCGCCCGGCTGAGCCGGTTGCGGGAGAAGTATGAAGCGCTGCGGGGGCTGCATATCGATCGCATGCTCTGTGTGCGCTTCAGCCATCGCTTTGCCGAGCAAGCGGCCTCGACCTTCATCGAGCAGTTGCTGGTGGAGAAGCTCGGGGTGCGCTATCTGGTGGTCGGCGACGATTTTCGCTTCGGCAAGGGGCGGGAAGGGGACTTCCACCTGCTGGAAGAGGCGGGTCATCGCTTCGGTTTCGAGGTAATCAGTACCCAGAGCTTCCAGCTCGAACGGCAGCGGGTCAGCAGCACCTTGGTGCGCGAGGCCCTCAAGGCGGGTCGGATGGCGGAAGTGGAGCTGATGCTTGGCCGCCCCTACACCATCAGCGGCCGGGTGGCCCACGGCGACAAGCTGGGGCGCACCATAGGTTTTCCCACCGCCAATCTGGCCCTCAAGCGCCAGGTGATCCCGGTCGGTGGCGTGTTTGCGGTGGAAGTGATATGTTCCGGCAAGACCTTCCCCGGTGTAGCCAATGTGGGTGTACGGCCGACCTTGAGCGGTACACAAGCCAGATTGGAGGTACATCTATTTGATTTTTATGGTGATCTATATGGTCAGCAGGTCAAGGTGCTGCTTCGCCACAAGCTGCGCGAAGAGCAGAAGTTTGCCTCTTTCATTGCCTTGAAAGAGCAGATCGAACGAGATGCCCTGGCGGCCCGAGCCTGGTTCGGGCTGCCACAATTCAATTTACCCAGCACTCTTTTAGAAAAGAAGGGAACCCAGGACTGATGAGCGACTATAAACACACCCTGAATCTTCCGGAAACCGAGTTTCCGATGCGTGGCGATCTGGCCAAGCGCGAACCCAACATGCTGAAACGTTGGTACGATCAGGATCTCTACGGCGCTATTCGCCGCGCCAAAGCGGGCAAGCCTTCTTTCATTCTGCATGATGGCCCCCCCTATGCGAACGGCAACATTCACATCGGTCACTCGGTCAACAAGATCCTCAAAGACATCATCATCAAGTCCAAGGGCCTCTCCGGTTTCGATTCCCCCTATGTGCCGGGCTGGGATTGCCACGGTCTGCCTATCGAGCTGAAAGTGGAAGGCATGGTCGGCAAGCCGGGCGAGAAGGTCTCCGCTGCCGAATTCCGCGCCGAGTGCCGCAAATACGCCAAGACCCAGATCGAAGCGCAGAAGACCGACTTCATCCGTCTGGGTGTGCTGGGCGACTGGGAACACCCCTATCTGACCATGGATTTTGGCACCGAAGCCAACATCATCCGCTCCATGGCCAAGATCGTTGAAAACGGCCACCTGCACAAAGGTTCCAAGCCGGTGCACTGGTGTACCGATTGTGGCTCCGCGCTGGCTGAAGCCGAAGTGGAGTACTACGACAAGAACTCCCCCTCCATCGATGTGCGTTTCAAAGCCGTTGACGAGGCGACCGTTGCCGCCAAGTTTGACTGCGCCGAAGGCCACACCGGCAAGGGCCCGATCTCTGCGGTGATCTGGACCACCACTCCGTGGACTCTGCCAGCCAACCGCGCCATCGCCATGCACGCCGACCTCGACTATGCGCTGGTGCAGGTTGAAGGCGAGCACCCCGAGCGTCTGATCCTGGCCGCCGAGCTGGTCAAGGATGTGATGGATCGCGCCGGTATCGAGAAGTTCCACAATCTGGGCTACGCCAAGGGTGCCGCGCTCGAGCTGCTGCGCTTCAACCATCCCTTCTACAGCTTCGACGTGCCGGTGGTGCTGGGTGATCACGTCACTCTGGATGCCGGTACCGGCGCCGTTCACACCGCCCCTGGCCACGGTCAGGAAGACTTTGTGGTCGGTCAGAAGTACGGTCTGGAAGTCGCCAACCCGGTTGGCAGCAACGGCGTGTATCTGCCAGATACCGAACTGTTTGCCGGCCAGCACGTGTTCAAGGCCAACGCCTCCGTGGTCGAAGTGCTGACCGAGCGTGGCGCCCTGCTGCATCACAAGGTGTTCAACCACTCCTACCCGCACTGCTGGCGTCACAAGACCCCGATCATCTTCCGTGCCACCCCGCAGTGGTTCATCAGCATGGAACAAAAGGGTCTGCGCCAGCGTGCGCTGGAAGAGATCGAGCGTATCGAGAAGGACGGTATCAAACAGCACGGCCAGAGCGGCTGGGTACCGGCCTGGGGTAAAAACCGTATTCAGGCGATGGTCGAGAACCGTCCTGACTGGTGTATCTCCCGTCAGCGTACCTGGGGTGTGCCTATCTCCCTGTTCGTTCACAAAGAGACCCAGGCGCTGCACCCGGAATCCGTGCGCCTGATGCACGAAGTGGCCAAGCGGGTCGAGCAGTCCGGCATCCAGGCATGGTGGGATCTGGACAAGGCCGAGCTGCTGGGTGCCGATGCCGACATGTACGACAAGGTGCCTGACACCCTGGATGTCTGGTTCGACTCCGGTTCAACCCACTCCTCCGTGGTTGATGCCCGTCCCGAGTTCAACGGCAACCCGGCCGACATGTATCTGGAAGGCTCTGATCAGCACCGCGGCTGGTTCATGTCCTCCCTGATGATCGGCGTGGCGATGAAAGACAAGGCCCCGTACAACCAGGTGCTGACTCACGGCTTCACCGTGGATGGTCAGGGTCGCAAGATGTCCAAGTCCATCGGTAACGTGGTCAGCCCGCAGGACGTGATGAACAAGCTGGGCGCCGACATCCTGCGTCTGTGGGTCGCGAGCACTGACTACACCGGTGAGATGACCGTCTCCGACGAGATCCTCAAGCGCTCCGCCGATGCTTATCGCCGTATTCGCAACACCGCCCGCTTCCTGCTGGCCAACCTGAATGGCTTCAATCCGGCGACCGACATGGTGGCGCCTGCCGACATGGTGGTGGTGGATCGCTGGGCTGTCGGTCGTGCCAAAGCGGTACAGGCCGAGATCATGGCAGCGTTCGATGAGTACAACTTCCACGGCGTGACCCAGAAGCTGATGCAGTTCTGCTCCATCGAGATGGGCTCCTTCTATCTGGACGTGATCAAGGATCGTCAGTACACCGCCAAGGCTGACAGCCTGGCCCGTCGCTCCTGCCAGACCGCGCTCTATCACATCGCCGAGGCCATGGTGCGCTGGATGGCGCCGATCATGAGCTTCACCGCCGATGAAATCTGGGCACTGCTGCCGGGTGAGCGCGGCGAGTTCGTCTTCACCGAAGAGTGGTACGACGGCCTGTTCGGTCTGGAAGCCGGTGAAACCCTCAACGACGATTTCTGGGCCGAGATCCTCACCGTGCGTGGTGAAGTGAACAAGGCGCTGGAAGTGGCCCGTGGCGAGAAGCGTATCGGCGGCTCCCTGCAGGCCGAACTGACCCTGTTCGCCAAGCCGGAGCTGGCTGCGCGCCTGAACGCCCTGGCCGATGAGCTGCGCTTCGTGCTGCTCACCTCAAAGGCCAAGGTGGTAGTGGCCGACACTGCGCCGGAAGGCTCTGTGGCGACCGAGCGTGATGACCTGTGGCTGAGCGTGGCCCAGTCTGCCGCCGCCAAGTGCGACCGCTGCTGGCACCATGTGGAAGACGTGGGCACCATCGCGGGTCACGAAGAGATCTGTGGTCGCTGTGTGACCAACGTCGAGGGTGACGGCGAAACGCGTCAATTTGCCTGATGAACATGACTCAACATAAAAGCGGCCTGCGTTGGCTGTGGCTGGCAGTGCTGGCCTTTGTACTGGACCAGGCGAGCAAGCTCGCCGTGGTCAAGTTGCTGCCATTTGGTTACCCGGGGGTGGAGATCACCCCCTTCTTCAATCTGGTTCACGTCTACAACAAGGGCGCCGCATTCAGCTTTCTGGCTGATCAGGGGGGCTGGCAGCGCTGGTTCTTCGCGGTGCTGGCGTTTGCCATCTGTGGATTGCTGATCCACTGGCTGCGCAAGCAGTCGGTGACCCAGCGTTGGAGCGGTATCGCCTATTCCCTCATCATCGGCGGCGCCCTTGGCAACGTCTTTGACCGGCTGGTGCTGGGCCATGTGGTCGATTTCCTCGACTTCTACTGGCAGCGTGCCCACTGGCCGGCATTCAACCTGGCCGACAGCTTTATCTTTATCGGGGCCGCCATGATTGTGTTGGACGGATTCCGTGGTGAGAAAAAGGAGCAGGCATGAGCCAGCAGATCACCGCTAACAGCAACGTGTTGTTCCACTTCTCCATCAAGTTGGAAGATGGTTCGGTTGCCGACAGCACGGCGCTGCACGGCAAACCGGCCCGCCTGCGGATGGGCGATGGCAGCCTGACCCCGACCTTCGAGCAGTGCCTGCTGGGCCTGTGCGAAGGGGAGAGCAAGAGCTTCACACTGGCGCCGGAGCAGGCGTTTGGCCTCTCCAATCCCGACAACATCTACCATCTCGACCGTGCCAAATTTGGCGCCGATGTGGAGCCAAAAGTTGGCACCATCATCCTGTTCGATCAGCCCAACGGCAGCGAACTGCCGGGCATTATCCGGGCGGTAGCCGGGATGTCGGTCACGGTCGATTTCAACCATCCGCTGGCCGGTCATACCGTCACCTTCGAGGTGGAGATCCTGGGCGTTGATGATGAGGAGAAGGTGCATTAATGGATATTCTGCTCGCTAACCCGCGCGGTTTTTGCGCCGGTGTCGATCGCGCCATCAGTATTGTCGAGAGCGCGCTGGAGAAGTTCGGGGCCCCCATCTATGTCCGCCACGAAGTGGTGCATAACCGCTATGTGGTGAACAAGCTGAAAGAGGCGGGTGCCGTCTTCGTCGAGGAGCTCGATGAGGTGCCGGATGACAGCATCGTCATCTTCTCTGCTCACGGTGTGGCCAAGACAGTGCGCGAGATGGCCAAGTCCCGCGCCCTCAAGGTATTTGATGCCACCTGTCCGCTGGTGACCAAGGTTCACATGGAAGTCCATCGCGCCAGTCGCAAGGGCTCCGAAGCCGTGCTTATCGGCCACGCCGGTCACCCCGAGGTGATTGGCACCATGGGGCAGTACGAGAATCGCGAAGGCGGCATGTATCTGGTGGAGACACCGGACGATGTGGCCAAACTCAAGGTGAAGAATCCGGATGACCTCTGCTTCGTCACCCAGACCACCCTGAGCGTGGATGAAACTTCTGACGTGATCGATGCACTGCGCAAGCACTTCCCCAAGATCCTGGGGCCGCGCAAAGACGATATCTGCTACGCCACCCAGAACCGTCAGGATGCGGTGCGGGAGATGGCGGGGCTGGTGGACGCCATGCTGGTAGTCGGTTCTCGCAACTCCTCCAACTCCAACCGTCTGCGCGAGCTGGCCGAGAAGGTGGGCGCCAGCGCCTATCTTATCGACGATGCGTCGATGATTGAGGCGAGCTGGCTGGATGGGGTCAAGGCGATCGGGGTCACTGCCGGTGCTTCTGCCCCCGAGGTACTGGTGCAATCCGTCATCACTCGCCTGCGCGAGCTGGGTGGCAAGGTGGTTGCCGAGCATCCCGGCCGTGAAGAGAACGTAGTCTTTGAGGTGCCGCCGGAACTGCGGATCATCTGACCCGTCTTATCCCGCCGGATACCCGTTTATTGCCAGAGCCACCTCGCAGCGAGGTGGCTTTTTATTCTCGGTTCCATCGAGTCCTTTTCGCATATTCGCAACCAGATCGCTGCGAAAATTGATGATGTAGCTCGAAGTTTTGCATTGCCGGGATTGAAACCCCAAGTGCCCGGCATAGACTGCCTGTAAGCCCTTACTCTGGCTAAACACACATGGAGTGTGTCTGTCCTCCCGGAACAAATCAGAGCGAAACAGGATGTTTTTGCGTTCAGGTTTTAGCCTTATCGAGCTTATGGTGACCATAGTGCTCGTCTCCTTGTTACTCACGTTGGGGGTTCCTGCCTTCAACGCTTTGTTGCGTACAATTTCCCTCAATACTCAGGCCAACAACTTTGTAGCCACCATCAACCTTGCCCGCTCCGAAGCCATTCGACGCAATACGGTAGTGACCCTCTCCGCCTCGTCCGATAACCTGACCCAGCACCACTGGGAGGCCGGCTGGCAGGTCTGGGTCGATAACAACGGCAACGGCATACTCGATGACGGCGAGTTGTTGCGGGATTTTCCCGATATGGAGACAGGTACCCTGAGCAGCAATACCTCCCTGCTGCGTTTCAGTAGCGAGGGTTTTCTCGATGGTCGCACACAGTTGGCTCGGGTATTTTCCCTTCGTCCGGATGGGTGTCGGGACGAGGCTGCCCGTGATATCACCGTCACTGCGGCAGGTCGCCCCTCCATTACCGAGGCTCGCTGCCCATGATGCGACAACAGGGTTTGTCACTGCTTGAAATCATGATCTCGGTGCTGGTGCTCTCCATCGGTATTCTGGGCATGGCGACTCTGCAACTGCAGGCTCTCAAGAGTAACCAGTCTGCTCTGACACGCACCGAGGCGACCCAGTACGCCTACATGATCAACGACATGATGCGGGCCAATCGCAGTGCGGCCCTGAATGGGCAATACAATGTCGAGTTGGGCGAAGCAGTCTCGGGTAGCTCCATGGCGGTGCAGGATCTGCTGCACTGGAAGCGGGTCGTGGCCGGTCTGCCCAGTGGCGATGGTGCCGTATCGGTCAGTGCCGGAAGAGCCACCATCACCATTCAGTGGGATAGCAGCCGGTTGGCGACTGACCCCGCGTCGCGCAGCATGATCCTGAGGACCGACCTATGAGCAGGATTGGTCTGCCACCACGCCAGCACGGGGTCGGCCTGGTCGAGGTGATGATCGCCCTGGTGCTCTCGCTGGTGACGGTGGGTGTCATCATTCAGGTGTTTCTCGGCAACCACAAAACCTATCTCACCGGCGAGGCCATTGCCCGGGTACGGGAAGACAGCGGGTTTGCCACCAATCTGCTGCAAAAAGAGCTGCGGATGGTGGGCTATCAGGGGTGTCTCAGCAAACAGGGGGTCAACATCACTAATACCCTCAACAACAGCACGGCACTGCCCTACAACTTTACTACCTTTCTGCGCGGTTACGACAATGTGACGGCCACCTTGCCAGCCCCTCTTTCTGCCCTCTTCACCGGCTCCGAGCCCAGACCCATGCCGGGTAGCGATGTGCTGCTGGTGCAGGGGCCTACCGGCATCGGGGGGCCCGTGGTGCGCAACAACAGCGCAGCGCAGCTGTTTGTCCAGCCTCTTTCCAGCAAGGCAGACTATTGCGGTACCGGCAAGCAGGGTTATAGCGATTTGTGCGAGGGGGATATCGTCATGGTCTCCGACTGCCAGAAGGCGAGGATCTTCCAGATCACCCAGACCCAGGTAGTGGGTGGAGGGGACGAGGTCAATATCGGTCACTCCAATGACAACAAATATACGCCCGGCAATCACACCAGCTCCTGGGGGGGCGCAAGTAGCCCGATCGAGGAGCGTTTTGGCCCAGGCTCGGTACTGAACAGGATGGAAACCCGCCTCTACTATATCGCCCGCCCCTCGGCCAGCAGCCCTTACGCTCTCTATCGCAAGAGCGGTGTGGCCACAGGCATGCCCCTTATCGAAGGGGTGGCCAATATGCAGCTCACATTCGGAGAGGATCAGAACCGGGATCGGGCGACCGATCGCTATGTAAGTGCCGCCAGCAATCCAAACTGGGACAACGTGCTGGGGATTGGAGTGCAGCTTCTGATGCGCAGTAACCAGGGCAATGTGGTGTCGGCTCCACAGGCCCTGAGCTTTGCCGGAACAACCTTCCAGGCTACCGATCGCAACTGGTACTGGGTCGCCGAAACCACAGTTGCGCTGCGCAACCGGTTACCTTGAGGAGCCCAGTCATGATGCATCGACAGCAGGGAATGGCGCTGGTGATCAGCCTGATCTTTCTGGTCATGGTAAGCCTGTTGGGCATGGCCAGCATGCGGGGGGCCCAGTTGCAGGAGAAGATGGCTGGCAACCAGAAGGAGGCGCTACAGGCATTGCAGGCGGCAGAAGCGGGCCTGCGCGCCGCTGAGCGCTATATCGAGGCTGGCAACTCGGGCCCCTATGACAACAGCGCGGGCCTGTACGAATTTATCGACACCGTGGTGGATCCTGCATCCCCTTCCACTGCCTGGCGTACCTATGCCAACAGCGGTTTGGCGGGGCGCGCTCCTGAATACTTTATCGAACGATTGCCCTATACCCAGGGGGGGAGCGAGAGTCTGGCGGTCGATGAGCCCATCAGTGAGCGTCGTCTCTATCGCATTACAGCAAGGGGATTTGGCCTCTCTGACGAGAGCCGGGTGCTGTTGCAATCGACCTATAGTCGCTAGGAGGCGGTGTATGGGCAAACTTGGTTTTGGCCTTTCAGTGATGCTCTGCTGTGCCTCGGTACAGGCAGCGCTGGATATTGCACAAGTGCCCCTCTATCTGGGAACCCGGGCCGAGCCCAATATCATGTTTACCCTGGATGATTCAGGCTCGATGCATTTTGAAATAATGCCGGAGGGATTGATCGAGAACAGTGCTCGCTATGTCTATCCCCGCGCTGACAACGTCTATGGCAGCGATGATTATGATAACCGGACGGTAACATTCGCCAGCAACAACGATCGCAATGCTTATACCCGTTCGAGCAATAACAACAACCTCTACTACAACCCGTTACTCAGTTATCGCCCCTGGGTCAAGGCCGATGGCACATTGATGGCGAACGCCAGTAAAAGTTGTGCACCACACAACCCCTTCAATACGACTGCCGGTTGCCGTGATCTAACTAAAAACAATCGCTCATGGGCTCCGCGCTACTACACAGAGTTCTCCTCTACCGACTACAACGATGACGAGACCTTCTGGCCTGCCGTCTATTTTGCCTACAAGGGAAGCGGTGATGTGCAGAAGGCGAGCAGTTATACCCGGGTCGAAATCAAGTCGGGTACTACTTATGGTGGTCGCCCCAAACGTAGTGACTGCAAGGGTGTACCCGTCTGTACCTATGAGGAGGAGATCCAGAACTTCGCCAACTGGTACACCTACTACCGCTCCCGGATCCTGGCGGCCCGTGCCGGGGTTGGCCGTGCCTTTGCCAGCCAGGGGCAGGGCCTGCGAGTGGGGTTTGCTGCCATTAACGCCAGTGGCAGTATTGTGCGTGGCGTGGCGCCTTTCTCCGGCACTGACCGCAGTGCTTTTTTCAGCGATCTCTACAGCCGTGACATTCCCGCCGCTGGTACACCGCTGCGCACTAGTCTGAAGGATGTGGGAGAGTACTTTTCCCGCACCGACAACAATGGCCCCTGGGTTGGTAGCGCAGGCAGTAACTTGCCCCATCTTACTTGCCGACAGAGCTACAACATCCTGATGACGGATGGCTATTGGAACGGCGCTACTCCATCGGTAGGGGATCCGGACAAGGATGGCTACAGTAATACCTTGGCCGACGTGGCCTACCAGTACTGGAAGACGGATCTGCGTCCTGATCTGGCAGATAAGGTACCAACCAGCACGGCAGATCCCGCCAACTGGCAGCATCTGGTCAACTTTACCGTCGGACTCGGGGTCAACGGGTCGCTCAATCCCGCCAACGGTATACCGAGCCGCTGGCCCAACCCCCATGATCCAGATGACAAGGAGTATAAAAACCCGACTTATATTCCGGAGTACAAGATCGATGATCTATGGCATGCGGCCGTCAACAGCAAAGGGAATTTCTTCAGCGCGGCAGACCCCGATACCTTTGCCGCAGCTCTGAGCAGTACCCTTGCCCAGATCGCAGCGCGCAACAGCTCTGCCAGCTCGGTAACCGCCAACGCAACCCGCCTTGACAGCAATACCCATATCTATCAGGCCCGCTACAACAGCGGCGACTGGTCGGGACAACTGGTCTCAATCCCGCTTAACAGCGATGGCTCCTTGGGGGAGATCGCCTGGGATGCCGCTACCTTGATCCCCGAGCCTTCGGCACGCAATATCTTTACCCGGCAAGGCGGAGTCGGTATCACCTTTAGTTGGGATACGCTAAATGCGACCAACCGTGCCCTGTTCAATATTGCCGGCGACAACCTTGGGGAGAGTCGCGTCGCCTATCTACGCGGTGAGCGCTCTGGTGAGCAACGCAATGGCGGTGCGTTTCGTAATCGTAGTGATCTGCTTGGAGACATCATCAATTCGGATCCCGTCTATGTGGGCAAGCGTGATTACGGTTACAGCAGCGCTGCCGGCCTGACTCAGACCGAGCGGGAGAGTTATCAGGCTTTTCTAGGCTCGACGGCGATCACCCGCCGCCCGCCCATGCTCTATGTCGGCGCCAATGACGGCATGCTGCATGGCTTTCGGGTGAGTGATGGTGTGGAAAGGCTTGGCTATCTTCCCGCCAGCCTGCTGGGGGATCTGCCTCTGTTGACCAAGCCGAATTACAGCCACCGTTATTATGTGGACGGGACCCCCAAGGTGGGCGATGCCTATCTTGGCTCCAGCTGGAAGACGATTTTGCTGGGATCGACCGGTGCCGGCGGCAAGGCGGTATTTGCCATCGATGTGACGGCACCTGACAACTTCACTGCTGACAAGATGCTGTGGGAGTTCACCAATAGCGAAATGGGGGTCGCACTGGCCGCCCCGACGCTGGTACGGGTCAAGGCCGACAACAAGTGGGTCGCGTTGGTAGCAAATGGCTACAACAGTACCAGCCAGACTGCACGGCTGTTTGTGCTGGATCTTGCGACTGGTGCCATCATCAAGGCGATCGATACCCAGGTGGGATCAGCCAGCGAGCCCAATGGTCTCTCTTCCCCCCTGCCGGTGGATGAGGATGGCGATCGGATCGTTGACTATGTCTATGCCGGCGATCTGCAGGGCAATCTCTGGAAATTCGATCTGACCGATAACAATAGCGCTCAGTGGGGAAGCGCCTTCAAGAGTGGCAACAAGCCAACGCCGCTGTTTCAGGCCTGCAATGGTACATGCTCGGCCACTACGCGCCAGCCTATAACCATGCGCCCGTTGGCGATCCGCCATCCCAAGGGAGGCATCATGGTGTTGATGGGCACTGGCAGCTATTTCACCAATGATGACAAGCTGTTACCGACCAATCCCAGGCTGGATGCCGTCTACGGCATCTGGGATACGGGGGCTACCGTGCTTAGTAGCCAGCTGTTGCAGCAGAGCATCACCCATGAGTTCGTGGCCAACGGCACCACCATCAAGTTCAATGTTCGAGTGGTCTCCAGCCGGGATGTCAATTACACCAGCCAGAAGGGCTGGTATCTGGTGTTGAAATCACCCGGACTGAGCAAGGGGGTCGGGGAGCGGGCCGTCTCCGAGATGCTGTATCGCCACAAACGGCTCATCTTTAACACCCTGATACCCTCGGCAGATGCCTGTGATTTTGGTGGTCGATCCTGGTTGATGGAGCTGAACCCCATCTCTGGGGCTCGCCTGACCTACTCGGTATTCGACGTCAATGGCGATGGAGCGGTCAATGATGATGACTACGTCGCGATCAAAGATGATGCCGGCAACGACATCAAGGTCCCTGTGAGTGGGAAGCAGTTTGATGAGCTCACCACGACGCCCAGCGTGGTGGAGGATGCCGAAATGGAGCGCAAATATATCAGTGGCTCCAGCGGCAATATCTCTGTCACGTTAGAAGAGGGGGCGGGCGATCTGGGTGGTCGTCAGTCCTGGTTGCAACTTGAGTAGAGGCTGGCATGGAACGTGGGTTTACCCTGATTGAGTTGATGATAGTGGTTGTGGTGGTCGCCATTCTGGCCGCGATCGCATATCCCAGTTACAACAACTACATGGCAGTTGCCAAGCGAGCCGAGGCCAAGGCGGCCCTGCTGGAGGCTGCGCAATATCTGGAGCGGGAGTTTACTGCCAATGGCAATTACGACGCTGGCAACCTGGCATCTGCCGGCTTGGCCACCTTGCCGAGGGATGGTGGTGCTGCCTATTACAATCTGGCACTCAACGCCAGTGGCGGGCGCTATACCCTGACGGCGATACCGACCGGGGTGATGAATGGAGACCCCTGTGGTCTGTTAATACTGAACGAAGCTGGCCAGCAGGGGGTATCAATGGCGAGCATGACGGCAGCAGATTGCTGGTAGCCTACTTCCAGCAATCGGCAGGTGTCTTGGTGTCAGCCTTGTTGATGGTCAGGGTATCACAGGCAGTATTGCCTGCCTTGTCGCCGATCTGAGCCCCCTTGCTGGTGGCAATCAGGGTGTAGGTAGTTGCGCTGGCCCCGGAAATGGAGAAGGTATAGTAATCGCTGGCCGGACTGCCCACCTGGTTTAGGTTGGAGCTGTAGGTGGTGTTGGAGATCCGGAACTCCTCCTGTTTGAGTTGCATGCTGAGCAACCCCTTGAACGCCTCGGCTCGGCGGGACTTGCGTAGCCCATCGGTGAAACTGGGATAAGCAATGGACGCAATGATAGCCACGATGGCGATGACGACCATCAGTTCCAGCAGAGTGATACCAGATTGTTTGATTCTCATGAGCAGCATGATTTGTGAAAGAGGTTGATACTATAGGATAGTACTGACAGAACGTTCTACTGGCATGCAAAAAGAAAGGAGTCTTGAGCTGATGGACAGTACAGAGGGCAGATCCGCCGGTTTTACCCTGATAGAGCTGATGGTTGCCCTGGCCTTGGTCGCCCTGTTACTGACCGTGGCCATCCCCAGTTACCAGTCATTGCGCCAGGAACAGATGGTCAAGGCGGCCACTATGGCGGTCTATACCGACATGATGTTGCTCAAGTCGGAGGCGCTTAAGCGTCATCGTAATCTGCAACTGATCTTGTTTAACAGTGGTGATGACAACTGGTGCTATCGCATCAGCATTGACGGTAACTGCAACAGTTGCAGTGACGCATGCTCCAGTATAGAGGGTCGCAAGGGGGTTGATGCCGGGGAGTTTCCGGGAATCCTATTGACCGCGACCTATAGCGAGTCAGCCGCTCAGGTCCGTCCAATCAGTTTCTCACCCCGCCGTGGCACCTTGCCAAGCGGTAATATCACCATAAGTTCATCCGATACCAGCATGCGGGTGGTGACCAACAATCTTGGGCGAGTTCGCACCTGTGCCGTGAGCAATCTGGTCGGGGAGGTTGCATGCGACTGAGAGTGCGGGGATTCAATCTGGTTGAACTGATGGTTGCCATGGTGGCGGGCTTGCTGCTGGTGGCCGCAGTCATTTCGCTGTTTGCCACCATTCTCAAGGCCAACCATACCGCCATGCAGACCAGCCGCTTGAATCAGGAGATCCAGCTGCTGACAGACATGATGGCTCGTGACATACAGCGAGCGGGATATGATGCAAGTTCTACCCAGTTTCTTGGTGCACCTTCCGGTAGTCGATCCAGCTTCTATTTTGATACTGCATTAGATCTGATGAGTGAAACGGCCACCGGTTCCGGGCTGTATACCTGTATCAGGGTGCGTTATGACAATGACGACAACGGAGTGCTGAATGCAGACGATTCTCTTGTTTACAGCTATAGCAGCGGTGATAAGGGGATCAAGCAAGGCCCCGGAGGGACCACATGTGGCAACGGCAGCCTTATCTCCACCGACAATACCATCGAAATCACTAACTTGACCTTCAGATTGCTGCCAAGCAGTCAGGCCAGCGGTGCCCGAGCCATCCAGCTGGCGGTCAGCGGGCGCTTCAAGTCCGCACCGACACTGACATTGAACCTGCAGCGGGATATCAAGCTGCGCAACGACGGGTATTGATGCCATGAAACGTCATGCCGGTTTTACCACGTTTACTATCACTCTGTTGCTGGTCTTGATCCTGCTTGGTATCTCCTTGCTGGTTGGCAAGCTGCTGGTGGCTGATCGCCGGGTCACTCTCAATGAAGTGCTCTATAGGCAAGCGATGGCGATGGCCGAGCAGGGATTGGCCGATGCCTTGGGCCGTTTGACGCTGGATCCCGGCTGGCGTACCAGCGGCGCAACCACAACAATGACCACGGGCAGTTACACACTTTCGTCTTTTGATGATGCCGCTATTACGGTTGGATCTGTGGTGGTCACTCCGGTCAGGGTGCGTTCTCAGGCAACATTGAGCAGCGATCAGGCCGAAGCTGCCGTCGAAACCAAGGTGGTGCGCTTCAGTGTGCTGGCTGGGTCACCTGCAGCCCCCTTGACCGTAGCCGGTGGCATGGCCGTGGGAGGCAACTTCACCATAGTGGCCAATCCCAATGGTGGTGGGTTGGGGGTGCCGCTCTCCGTCTGGACCAGCGGCAACGTCGATTTGATAACAGGAACGGGACAAACCTGCCATCAGGGCGATTACAGTGGGGGCTGCTCGGCCAATATCAGCCAGCAAGGAGACAAGCAGTCGGATATAAAGGACAACGACCCCGCCTTTCCAACCGATCTGGTCTGGTATCTGTTCAATGAGAAGGATGATGCGACAGGTTGGGCCAATCTGGAGGCCAGAGCCACCCAGCGGTTGACTGATTGCAGCTCCCTTGGCCCCACCTCTACCGGGCTTATCATTGTGGATGGTGACTGCAAACCATCTGCCAATGTAGGGTCGGCAGCGTCACCAGTCATTCTGATCGTGCGCAATGGGAACTTGGCGGTAAACGGCAATACAGTGTTGTACGGGTTGGTGTTTGCATATTCATCCGATCCTGCCGCCGCGACAACGGATGTGAAACTGAACGGTGGCGCTATAGTGCATGGCGCTATGGTGTCAAATTATCAGTTGGGTAACTCGAATGGCACCTATGATGCGAAGTTTGATGCTAACGTATTGAGCAATATTTCGAACGGTGCTTCTTTCCAGATAGTCAATCAGGTGCCCGGTAGCTGGCGGGACTGGTAGAGGAAGATGATGATGAAGAGGCAAAAAGGATTTGGCCTGCTGGAGATTCTGATCACGTTGGTGGTGCTCGGTATAGGGATTGTCGGCTTGGTGGCTATGTCGAAATCGGCGCTGAAAGTATCCCAGGATGGTCGTCGTTACGAGACCGCAATGCGCTTGGCAGAGTCAAAACTTGATGAGTTTCGCAACTTCAACGGGGTGGTCACGGCAACGGCACCCTTGACCGCGTATAACCAGATAGCCTCGGCCAGCGCGGCTGTCACGCTGGCTGGGGAGCCCTACGCGGTGAGTTGGACTGTGACCAATCAGTATCTTAATGGCACCAGCTGGCAGAACGTGGCGCCGTCAGGTTATCGTCTGGGTTATCCGGGGCGAAAGAGTATCACTGTCACTGTTGGTTGGTCTGACAATGAGGGGGTATCACGTTCGCTGCAGCTGGTTGGTAGCGTATCGCCTATGGAGTCGTTGAGTTCAGACCAGCTGAACGGCGGTTTGAACGCCGCCAGGCAAGGGCCCAAAGTCAACTATACGCCAGGGGTTGCGCCAGACGTCATTTCGGTTGAGCTGGGAGATGGTAACAAGCAGGAAACCAGCAAACCGCTGCCTACAGTGACATCCAAAGATGGGCAGGTTGGGAAACTGGTTCAGTTCGAGACGGTGACCTACAAACCGATGGCGGGGGGAAATACCCAGCAGGTATTGCAGGACATGGCCTCTGTATCCTGCTCATGTAAATATGATTCCACCCAGTCAGCCTATCTGCCTGGGCAGGTTTACAGCTCGGCGAGCAATCAGCTCTATTGGAAAGCCGGGACCATGGTGAGCAAACAGACCGGCACGCTGGATAGCAGCGTGAGTGGCCAGCCTGCGCTGTGCTCGAGTTGTTGCAAGGATCACTTTGATGGTAGCGAAGCCGGTTTCGCTAACTTTTATGCACCGCTCAATACCAGCCGGGTCAGGTACACCAGCGTCCTGAATGTAGCCAACAGCGGCCTGTATGTGGATGCCTGCCGTTTTGTGCGGCTGGATGGTTCTTACCGACCCTTGCCTGACTGGAACCTGGTCAAGGTGGTGGTCACTACGGCAGATTTTCTGGCCAAACCGGCCAATCAGGCAAGCTATCAAAAGTACATCAAGTATGTCGTCAAGACTTATATTGACTGGCAAAAATCAAACCTGAATTGGGTTAAGGGGGCCTCTGCTGCGTTGCCGACCATCATTGACTTCCCTGTTTGGTTAGCGTCTAACGCTGAAGAGAATGGGGATTTAACAACCGGGATTACAGTCAATACCGGAACGGCACAGCTTATTGCGCGAGGCATCTATGTGGATGTGCTGGATCCCGTTTATTTAGCCAATATCGATACCAGCGCAGTGGATTATCTGACCAAAATACCGTTTCAGGACATCAACCTGACCATGCTGGCTGAGTGGTCCATGGGGCCGCTTTCCCTCCTGACTGGCAGCGCCACCGATTATGCGGTGGTCACCAACGAGCCCGTGAAAACCGTCGTCGATCTCAACAACTACTATTTCGGCAGTTACAGTCGCGGTTATATGACAGCGAAGAAGTCGACCAGGGACGGTAGTCAGACTCTCCGTGACGTCATCGTCAGGGTCACTGCCTATCAGGGCAACTCCGGCATTACTGCCTCGCTGATCTCGCCTCGGGATCAGTCATTGGCGCTCAGTGCCGACATGCAGGTCAAAATTGATATCGGGCTACAACCGTCTGCAACCATGAAGGTCAGTGGGCGGATACAGTGTCTTGAACGTGGCAAGGGGAACAACAATCCGCCACCAGAGGCGTGTGGCAAAAATGCCTTCAATAACTTGAGTATCAGCACTTCCAACTCGGGGGCTACCTGCCGTATTGACAAACCGCAGGCGAATAACCAGCCCGCAGCTTATCTGTGTGAAGCGCCGGAGAATTCGACGCTGGTCATCAATCTCTCCTACGCCAACCAGGGCAGCACCGTCTATATGTTGCAGCCAGCCTCTTTCAGCGTACAGATGACGCCCCAGCCCAACAATCAGGTGCTGAGCGGTCCTTGCTCACTGTTGGTGGACAACGGGGTGACCAACGCGACCAGCTTGACTTGTACCCCTTGAGCCCGAGGCGCTGGCACAGCCAGCGCCTTTTCTTTATCATTCCCCATCATTTTTGATTTTAAGATGCATCGCCATGGCAAAAGCCCTCTCTCTGATGCTTGCCCAGTTGAATCTGACGGTAGGCGCCATCGAAGATAACACTGACAAAGTGCTCGCTGCGGCGGCTCAGGCCGAGCAGCAAGGCGCAGATCTGCTGGTCTGCTCCGAGCTGGCCCTGACCGGCTATCCGCCGGAAGATCTGCTGTTGCGTGCCGATCTGATGATCCGGGTTGATGCCGCGCTGGCCCGCATTGCGGCATGGCAGGGGGCTTGCGCCATTCTGGTGGGTCACCCCTGGCGTGAAGGGGAGGCGCTCTACAATGCGGCTTCCCTCTATGAGCACGGCAAGCTGGTTGCACGCTACTTCAAACAGGACTTGCCCAACTACGGGGTATTCGACGAGAAGCGCTACTTCACCGCGGCAACCGAGACCTGTGTGGTCCCCTTCCGTGGTCATCAGCTGGGATTGCTCATCTGCGAAGATCTGTGGCAGCCGGGCCCGGCGCTGGCCGCCAAGGCGGCGGGAGCTGAGTTGCTGCTCACCATCAATGCGTCGCCCTACGATCAGGAGAAACCCTGGATCCGCCGCGAACTGATGATGGAGCGCTGCGATCAGACTGATCTGCCGCTGGTCTACCTCAATCAGGTATGCGGTCAGGATGAGCTGATTTTCGACGGCTGCTCCAAGGTGTTCAACAGCCAGGGCGAGCTGACCCACAAATTGGCACCGTTTGCCGAAGAGCTGGCGCTGGTGCGTTTTGCCGATGGTCAACCGGTGAAAGAGCGGGAACCGGCTGCGCCGCTCGAGCCGTTGGCCGAGACCTATCAGGCGCTGGTGCTGGCGGTGCGCGACTATGTCACCAAAAACGGCTTCCAGGGCGCCGTGCTGGGTCTCTCCGGTGGGATCGACTCGGCGCTGACGCTCGCCATCGCGGCCGATGCCATCGGTGCCGACAAGGTGCAGGCGGTGATGATGCCGTTCCGCTATACCGCTCAGATGAGTGTGGAAGATGCCAAGGAGCAGGCCGAGCGGATGGGGGTTGAGTTCAACATCATCTCCATCGAGCCGATGTTCGAAGGCTTTATGACCCAGCTGGCGCCGCTGTTTGAAGGTACTGCCCGCGATACTACCGAAGAGAACCTGCAGGCACGCTGCCGTGGGGTGCTGTTGATGGCGCTCTCCAACAAGCGTCGTCGCATCGTGCTGACCACCGGCAACAAGAGCGAAATGGCGGTCGGCTATGCCACGCTGTACGGTGACATGGCGGGCGGTTTTGACGTGTTGAAAGATGTGCCCAAGACGCTGGTGTTCAAGTTGTGCGAATATCGCAACTCGGTCGACTACGTGATCCCGCAGCGGGTTATCGACCGCCCGCCTTCAGCAGAGCTGGCGCCGGATCAGGTGGATCAGGACAGTCTGCCGCCGTACGACATCCTCGATGCCATCCTCAAGCGCTATGTGGAAGAGGATGCCTCGGTCGCCGATATGGTGGCGGAGGGCTTCGAAGAGGCAGTGGTACGCAAGGTGATCCGGCTGGTGGATCTCAACGAATACAAGCGCCGTCAGGCTGCGGTCGGGCCCCGTATTACGGCTCGCAACTTTGGTAAGGATCGCCGTTACCCCATTACATCCGGGTTCGGCAAACAGAACTGGTAAGGAGTCACCATGAAGAAGATTGAAGCCATCATCAAACCGTTCAAGCTGGACGATGTGCGCGAGGCCCTGGCCGAGATCGGCATCAACGGCATGACCGTATCCGAAGTCAAAGGCTTCGGCCGCCAGAAGGGCCATACCGAGCTTTATCGCGGTGCCGAATATATGGTCGACTTCCTGCCGAAAGTGAAGGTGGAGCTGGTGGTGCAGGACGAGGATCTCGACGCCTGTCTGGAAGCGATCCAGAACACCGCCCGCACAGGCAAGATTGGTGATGGCAAGATCTTCGTCTGCGAGGTGGAGCGCGTCATTCGTATCCGTACCGGCGAAGAGAACGAAGACGCGATTTGACCTTGGCGATCTCTTTACCTGACCAGAGGCGCGAAGCGCGGCCTCATTTGATAGGGTGGATGCGCTTCGTGGTGGTGGCCAGCCTGTTGGCGGGCCTGACCGCCTGCAGTACCCGACCACCTGCTCAGCCGGAGAATCTGTGCCAGATCTTTCGCGAGAAGCCGGAGTGGCACAAGGCCGCGCTCAAGATGAACGAGAAGTGGGGGACGCCGATCCATGTGGTGATGGCCATGATGTATCAGGAGTCCTCTTACGTAGATGATGCCCAGCCGCCGATGGAGTATTTCCTCTTCATCCCGACCGGGCGGGCCAGTTCGGCTTATGGTTATGCTCAGGTCAAAGATGAAACTTGGGCAGACTACCAGCGGGAAACCGGCAACAGCTGGAGTGACCGCGATGACTTTGCCGACGCCATCGATTTTATGGGTTGGTACACTAACAAAGCCCAGCGGCTCAATGGCACCTCCAAGTGGGATGCCTATGGCCAGTACCTCAACTATCACGAAGGGTGGGGTGGCTACCGGCGTGGCAGCTATCGCAGCAAGGGGTGGTTGATGAAGACCTCTCGCAAGGTGGAAGCTCGCGCCCAGCGCTACGGCGCCCAGTACCGTCAATGCAAGGATCAGCTCTCCCGTGGGGGCTGGTTCTGGTAACCAAATCAGGAGTCAGAAATGCCGTTATTGGACAGTTTTACCGTTGACCACACCCGTATGGAAGCGCCAGCGGTGCGTGTGGCCAAGACCATGCAGACCCCGAACAAGGACACCATTACCGTGTTCGACCTGCGTTTCTGCGTACCGAATCAGGAGATCCTCTCCGAGCGCGGTATCCATACGCTGGAGCACCTGTTCGCCGGTTTTATGCGTGATCACCTGAACGGCAACGGCGTGGAGATCATCGATATCTCCCCCATGGGTTGCCGTAC
Source organism: Aeromonas allosaccharophila (assembly GCF_000819685.1). Taxonomy (GTDB): domain Bacteria; phylum Pseudomonadota; class Gammaproteobacteria; order Enterobacterales; family Aeromonadaceae; genus Aeromonas; species Aeromonas allosaccharophila. The sequence continues at coordinate 69,315 of NZ_CDBR01000023.1, forward strand.
CGGCTTCTACATGAGCCTGATCGGTGCGCCGGACGAAGCCCGTGTTGGCGCTGCCTGGCAGGCCGCCATGAGCGATGTGCTGACTGTGCAGGATCAGGCCAAGATTCCCGAGCTGAACGAGTATCAGTGCGGCACCTACAGCATGCACTCGCTGGAAGAGGCGCACGCCATCGCCCGTCATGTGCTGGAGCGCGGTATCGGCGTCAACCACAACGACGAGCTGGCCCTGCCGGAAGAGAAACTGAAGAGCCTGTGAGGCGGATGAGCTGTCGCTCATCGGGTAATCTCTGCGGGGAGTGTTAAAGAGCCGGTCAGCCATGCTGACCGGCTCTTTTTATCTCGCCCGATCGCAAAAATGGGGATGACTTGCTCCCCTTGCCAACTCTGATTAGGATGGTTTTGACCTGAACCTGTTGGCGGAGGTGTGACGATGAAAGGGGTATTACTACGTTGGCTGGCCCGTTACGATGCATGGTGCGAGGAGTGGGGGCTCACTCAGGAGAACCGGCGCTGCTGTACACCGGTTCGTTATGATGATGATTCAAGCAAAGAGCGAGCTTGCGCAGAAGAGGCTGAGCTCAATCAAAATTGCGGGTCACGGCACCGGTAACACTGTTGTACTCGAAACCGAGGCCGTTTTCATACTCTGAACTTGTCTGGAAGCGACCCATCGAGTCGCGCAGGATATAGCGGCAGTTGCGATGTTCCAGTCCTCCAGCCTCAGTTTGATGGTCTGCACGAATAATCTCAGACTTATAACTGGAAGTGCTGTCCTTCTCGAAGGCAGTTTGGTCTGTATCAAGTATTGCCGCGAAGAGGAGCTCGCAGTCCTCTGGGCTGTTAACTGATATTTCGTCGCTACCACCACCTGTCGATGGCTCATCGATTCCTTGACCACCCTCCTCGGTCCCCACCGGCCAACCATAATGGTTTATATCCAGATCTTTATTGCCCATCCCGCTGAAGTTATACAGTGCGAGGTCTTGTCCCTGCACTTTCACCGCCCAGCCAGCATGAGCCAGCTGTACTGCACTGGCAAAGCTGCCAGCGGTCGCCGAGACCGTGCTTTTCAGGGCATCATCCTTGATATTGATAAAGCGGGGCAGGGCGGTGACGGCCAGGATCCCCAGCACTATGATCACCAGCACCAGTTCAATCAGGGTAAAGCCGTTGTTTCTGTTGTTCATCATGTTCAATGACCCATTAAAGACCGCAAACAGGTGGGAGTGATATGCAGCTGATAGATACCCATTGCCATCTCGACTTTCCGGTGTTTGACCATGACAGGGCGGCGCTGCTGGCCCGTTGCCGGGCATTGGGGGTGATGGAGTATATCATTCCTGCCATCGCAGAGGATAACTGGACTCGTGTGATGGCACTGGCAGATCAGCATGACGGCCTCTTTTATGGCCTGGGCATTCATCCCTGGTATGCCGGTGAGCAGCGGGAAGGGGTGATGGATCGGCTGCGAACACTGGTGATGAGCCAGCCTGCCGGGTTGGTGGCCATTGGCGAGTGCGGGCTGGATCTGCGCTCTCAGGTGCCGCAGGAAGGGCAATTTGCGCTGTTTGAGGCTCAGATCCGGCTGGCCGCCGATGCCGGGCTACCCTTGATGATCCACTCGGTGCGCGCCAATGACACTGTGGTCAAGGTCTTGCGCCGCTTCAAGCCGCCATGTGGCGGGGTGATCCACGCCTTCAGCGGTTCGTTGCAGCAGGCGGAGGCCTTCTGGCAACTGGGCTTTCGACTCGGGGTGGGCGGGGTGATCAGTTTTGAGCGGGCGAACAAGACGCGAGAGGTATTTCGGGCCATGCCGCTTGAGGCCCTGGTGCTGGAAACCGACTCGCCCGATATGCCGCTGCAAGGTGAACAAGGCACCCGAAATACCCCGGAAGCGCTGCCGAAAATAGCGGAAATATTGATGACGTTGCGGGGGGAATCATCGGTGGATGTTGCAAAGGTGTTATTTGAAACTGCCCGACACATTTTCCATCATGCTCAATTGCCATGAAACAAACCCGCAACACATGATTAAGTTATCAGGAAAAAAAACGAGCGTAAAAATCGTTTGCTGTCTAATTTTGTGACACTTGGACATTTTGATAACGATAAAATGTGACCAGCATTCTATTTTATCGGACTTTAATTAGTATAATGCGCTCCCCTTGATTAGTTGGGTTTAATAACAACTCGCTAACAAGCTAGGTGCTACTAGAGGAAGATAATAATGAATTTGTTCATGGGTCTGGTAGGGATGGCGACGCTCGTCCTTATCGCGGTGCTGTTCTCCAGCAATCGCAAGGCAATCAACGTGCGTACCGTTGTCGGTGCGTTCGTAATTCAAGCCGGTCTGGGGGCGTTTGTTCTCTATGTTCCGGTTGGTCGCGATATCCTGGTCGGCGTGTCCGACGCGGTATCCAGCGTGATCAGCTACGGCCAGAACGGGATCGACTTCCTGTTTGGCGGTCTGGTCAGCAACAAGATGTTTGAAGTGTTCGGTGGCGGCGGCTTTGTTTTTGCCTTCCGTGTTCTGCCGGTCATCATCTTCTTCTCCTCCCTGATTGCAGTGCTCTACTACCTGGGCATCATGCAGATGGTCATCAAGTTGCTGGGCGGCGGTCTGCAGAAAGTACTGGGTACTTCCCGCACCGAATCCCTGTCTGCAACTGCCAACATCTTCGTCGGTCAGACCGAAGCGCCGCTGGTGGTTCGTCCTTACATCGCCAAGATGACTGACTCCGAGCTGTTCGCCGTCATGTGTGGTGGTCTGGCTTCCGTTGCCGGTTCCGTACTGGCAGGTTACGCCTCCATGGGCGTGAAGATGGAGTACCTGATTGCTGCCTCCTTCATGGCTGCACCGGGTGGTCTGCTGTTCGCCAAGCTGCTGGTTCCCGAGACCGAGACCCCGAACTACGACGAAAGCTCTGCCGATGCCGAGCTGGATGACAAGCCTGCCAACGTCATTGACGCTGCTGCTGCTGGCGCCTCTGCCGGTATGCAACTGGCTCTGAACGTCGGCGCCATGCTGCTGGCCTTCATCGGTCTGATCGCCATGATCAACGGCATCTTCTCCGGTGTGGGTGGCTGGTTCGGTTATCCGCAACTCTCTCTGGAACTGCTGCTGGGCTGGATCTTCTCCCCGCTGGCCTTCCTGATCGGTGTGCCCTGGAATGAAGCAGTGGTTGCCGGTTCCTTCATCGGTCAGAAGCTGGTAGTGAACGAGTTCGTGGCTTACCTGAACTTCGCTCCGTACCTGAAAGACGAAGTGCTGATCAACGGTGTGGCCATGTCCGATCACACCAAGGCGATCATCTCCTTCGCGCTGTGTGGTTTTGCCAACCTCTCCTCTGTTGCCATCCTGCTGGGTGGTCTGGGGTCCATGGCGCCGAACCGCCGCGGCACCATTGCACGTTTTGGTCTGAAAGCCGTATTGGCTGGCTCTCTGTCCAACCTGATGTCTGCCACTATCGCAGGCTTCTTCCTGGCTCTCTCCGCCATGTAATAGCGGCCTGATTGACAGGGTATAAACACGAACGCCACGGCATCTGCCGTGGCGTTCGCGTATGGATCGGTGACAACCGTTTTCCTATCTAAACTAATAATAAAATGAGTCAAATCGGAGGTTATATGAATGAAGTGCTACTGGCGATGGTGGCTGGCTTTATAGTCGGTTTGTTGTTTTCTTTCCTCAAATTGCCGATCCCGGCACCACCCGTTTTGTCCGGGGTAATGGGGATCGTCGGGGTCTATCTGGGGGGATTGGCCTACTCCTGGATCCTGACTCGGTTCTTTTCGTAAGGCTTTTTTAGACCTGGATTTGCCAGATGTGAGGTACCTCTGAAATTGGCAAATCCGGCTTGCAAACAGGGGGTATCTCGGCTGAAATAGGCATTGCCAGCAGGGTGCTGGCAATGACTAATACTCGATGAAATCGGGTGTTGGCGGTCAAATGGAATTGATTGGGAAGTCGGGTCAGATGTTGTCGGCCTTTCTCAAGTCTTCATGGAACCAAGTCCGCACTTTTGTAAGAAAGTGACAGGGCTCTTGCCTTATTTACAGTCGCAGTGCCTGCAGGGTGCTTTGAATGGCATCCGGATAGTGGCGGTGCCTTCGCACTGTAATTCCATTCCCGTATAGCTGGGGATTACTGCCTGTGCATCCATCGCTGGATGGTCTGGTTGTGCCCGGTTATCTGGATTAAATCGAGACTTTGGAGAACAGAATGACTGATCTGAAAGTGGCCGCCCAGCGCGCCCTGAACCTGATGGACCTGACCACCCTGAACGATGATGACACCGATCAGAAGGTGATCGACCTGTGCCGCAAGGCCAAGTCACCGGCTGGCCTGACTGCCGCCGTCTGCATCTATCCCCGTTTTATCCCTATCGCTCGCAAGACTCTGCGTGAGATCGGCGCTGCCGACGTGCGCATTGCGACCGTGACCAACTTCCCTCACGGCAACGACGACATCGAGATCGCCGTGGCCGAAACCCGTGCCGCTGTCGCCTACGGTGCCGACGAAGTGGACGTGGTATTCCCGTACCGTGCCTTCATGGCGGGCAATGAACAGATCGGTTTTGATCTGGTCAAAGCTTGTAAAGAAGCCTGTGGCGCCAACGTGCTGTTGAAAGTGATCATCGAAACTGGCGAGCTGAAAGAAGAGGCGCTGATCCGCCGCGCTTCCGAGATCTGTATCGATGCCGGTGCCGACTTCATCAAGACCTCCACCGGCAAGGTGCCGGTCAATGCGACTCCGGAAGCGGCGCGCATCATGATGGAAGTGATCAAGGCCAAGAATCCGAAAGTCGGCTTCAAGCCTGCTGGTGGCGTGAAAGATGCAGCCGTTGCCGGTCAGTACCTGGCCATGGCCGAAGAGATCCTCGGCAACGACTGGGTATCCGCCCGCACCTTCCGCTTCGGCGCATCCAGCCTGCTCGCCAGCTTGCTGGCAACACTGGGGCACGGCGACAAGCCGGCCAACACCAGCGGTTACTAATAAGTTGATGACAGGGCGGGGGACTCCCGCCCTGTCTAGCCCCCACCATGCGGTGTGCGGGCAAGGATCCAGGCTTGTTTGACGCCAGCAATGGCGGAGGGAATGAAAGATGTTTTTGCCTCAAGAAATTATTCGCAAGAAGCGCAACGGTGAAGCGCTCAGTACCCAAGAAATTCAATTCTTCATTCAGGGCATTACCAACAACACCATCGGCGAGGGGCAGATTGCTGCGCTGGCGATGGCGGTCTATTTCAAAGACATGACCATGGATGAGCGGGTTGCCCTGACTTGCGCCATGCGTGACTCCGGCATGGTACTGACCTGGGATCACCTGAACCTGGGTGGCCCGATTGTCGACAAACACTCCACCGGCGGTGTGGGTGATGTGGTCTCTCTGATGCTTGGACCTATGGTCGCTGCGTGCGGCGGTTTCGTGCCGATGATCTCCGGCCGCGGTCTGGGCCACACTGGCGGTACTCTGGACAAGCTGGATGCCATTCCCGGCTACCAGACCTCGGTCGATAACGATCGTTTCCTGAAAGTGGTGAAAGAGGCGGGGGTCGCCATCATCGGCCAGACCGGCGATCTCGCTCCGGCTGACAAGCGTATCTATGCAGTACGGGACATCACCGCCACCGTTGAATCCATCGCGATGATCACCGGCTCCATCCTCTCCAAGAAGCTTGCCTCCGGGCTCGAAGCACTGGTAATGGATGTGAAAGTGGGTTCCGGCGCCTTTATGCCGACCTTCGAAGCGTCCGAAGAGCTGGCCAAGAGCATCGTGGCCGTGGCCAACGGTGCCGGTTGCCGCACCTCTGCGCTGCTCACCGACATGAACCAGGTGCTGGCCTCCAGCGCCGGTAACGCGGTGGAAGTGCGCGAAGCGGTGCGCTACCTGACCGGTGAATACCGCAACCCGCGCATCCACGAAGTGACCATGGCGCTGTGCGCCGAGATGCTGATCTCCGCCGGTCTAGCCAGCGACGACAGCGATGCCCGCCGCAAACTGCAGGCGGTGCTGGATAACGGCAAGGCGGCCGAGATCTTCGGTCGCATGGTGACTGGCCTCGGTGGTCCGGCCGATTTCATGGAGCGTTATGACGCTTACCTGCCGAAAGCGGCCATCGTGCGCCCGGTCTTTGCGGCCAACAGCGGTTTCGTGACCGCCATGGATACCCGCGAGCTGGGTCTGGCCGTGGTCGCAATGGGCGGTGGTCGCCGCGCTGCCGGTGACAAACTTGATTATGCGGTCGGTCTGACCGACTTTATCCGCCTGGGTCAAAGCGTCGATGCTGACAAGCCGATCGCGATGATCCACGCTCAGACTGAAGAGCAATATGCTCAGGCTGCCAGCATGGTGCAGGCGGCTGTCCGGATTGGTGGCGAGCGGCCACAGGCACTGCCTGAAGTGTACCGCCGTATCACCCTGGCTGATTTGTAACAAGGGGAAGACCCATGAAACGTACCTTTATTCTGATGATGGACTCTTTCGGTATTGGCGCTGCTGCCGACGCCGAGAAGTTCGGAGATGTGGGCGCCAACACCCTTGGCCATATCGCCAAGGCGTGTGCGGCAGGTGACATTGAAGGCCGCGGTGCCCTCAATCTGCCGAACCTCAACAAGCTGGGTTTGGGCCACGCCTGTGAGCAGGCCTCCGGCTACTTCCCGGAAGGACTGAACAAAGATATCGACGTGGTCGGTGCCTACGGCTTTGCTCAGGAGCTCTCCTCCGGCAAGGATACCCCGTCCGGTCACTGGGAGATCGCCGGTGTACCCGTGCTGTGCGAGTGGGGCTACTTCAAGGATCACCATAACAGCTTCCCGCAGGAGCTGCTGGACGCCATCGTCGAGAAGGCCGGTCTGCCGGGTTATCTCGGCAACTGCCACGCTTCCGGTACCCAGGTGCTGGACGATCTGGGCGAAGAGCACATGAAGACCGGCAAGCCGATCCTCTACACCTCTGCCGACTCCGTGTTCCAGATTGCCTGCCACGAAGAGACCTACGGCCTCGAGAAGCTCTATGAGCTGTGCCACATCGTGCGCGAGCTGCTGGAGCCCTACAACATCGGCCGCGTGATTGCGCGTCCGTTCGTGGGCACTGGCAAGGGCAACTTCAAGCGTACCGGCAACCGTCACGACTACTCGGTGCTGCCGCCGGCGCCGACCGTGCTGGACTACATGAAAGATGCGGGTGGCCAGGTGGTTTCCATCGGCAAGATCGCCGACATCTATGCCGAGCAGGGCATCACCAAGAAGGTGAAAGGTACAGGTCTGGTTGAGCTATGGGATCGTACTCTGGAAGAGGTGAAAGCCGCCGGTGACAACACCATCGTCTTCACCAACTTTGTGGACTTCGACTCCTCTTACGGCCACCGTCGTGACGTGAAGGGTTACGCCGATGCGCTGGAGTACTTCGACTCCCGCCTGCCGGAGCTGTTCGAGCAGATGCAGGATGGCGACGTGGTGGTGCTGACCGCTGACCACGGCTGCGATCCGACCTGGGGTGGCACTGACCACACCCGTGAATACATTCCGGTGCTGTTCTTCGGCAAACCGGTCAAGGCTGGCTCCGTCGGTCGTCGCGAGACCTTTGCCGATATCGGCCAGAGCATCGCGGCTTACCACGGTCTGCCGAAACTGGCATACGGTACCAGCTTCCTGTAATTTACCCGCCCGCCACTTCGGCGGCGGGCAATTTATAAAACAATAAAACTCAACCTGTGTGAAGGAATCAAGAGAATGGCAACTCCTCATATCAATGCGAAAGATGGCGCCTTTGCTGATACCGTGCTGATGCCGGGCGACCCCCTGCGCGCCAAGTACATCGCTGAAACTTTCCTGGAGAACGTCGAGCAGATCTGCGACGTGCGCAACATGTTCGGTTTTACCGGTACCTACAAGGGCCGTCGTATCTCCGTCATGGGTCACGGCATGGGTATCCCGTCCTGCTCCATCTACGCAAAAGAGCTGATCACTGATTACGGTGTGAAGACCCTGATCCGCGTGGGTTCCTGCGGTGCCGTGCGTGAAGATGTGAAACTGCGTGACGTGGTGATCGGTATGGGTGCCTGCACCGATTCCAAAGTAAACCGCCTGCGTTTCAAGGATCATGACTTCGCTGCCATCGCCGACTTCGACCTGGTTGCCAATGCTGTTCAGGCTGCCAAGAACAAGGGCACTCCGGTGCGCGTTGGTAACATCTTCTCCGCCGACCTGTTCTACACCCCGGATCCCTCCATGTTCGACGTCATGGAAAAATACGGCATCCTGGGTGTCGAGATGGAAGCGGCCGGTATCTACGGCGTGGCTGCAGAGTACGGTGCCAAGGCACTGACCATCTGCACCGTCTCCGATCATATCCGTACCGGCGAGCAGACCACTGCCGAAGAGCGTCAGCTGACCTTCAACGACATGATCGAGATTGCGCTGGACTCCGTCCTGCTGGGCGACAAGTAATCTGTCGTAGTGGCATGACAAGTGGAATGAAAACGGCGGCCTTCGGGCCGCCGTTTTGCATTTCTGAGGCTGGCGTCATAGGTCGAGGGCGAAGCGCCCCTTGCCTGCCAGCTTGGCCCGATACATGGCGGCATCCGCCCGGTGCAGCAGCTCGTCGATGTGGCAGTGCTGACCATGACGACAGATCGCACCGCCAATGCTGCCCGCCAGCGGTAGCCGGTGGCCAGCCACATCCCAGGGTTCGGCCATGGAGGTCAGCAGCCGTTGGCAGAGGGCTGGCAGCTCCTGCTCCGGGTGGCGCAAGTCGGGCAGTATGATGGTGAACTCGTCGCCTGCGAGGCGGGCCACCATGTCGCCGGGACGCACTTCGGCACAGAGCACGCTGGCGAAGCGATGCAGCAGGGCATCCCCCACATGGTGTCCCAGCCGGTCGTTGATCTCCTTGAAGCCATCCAGATCGAGAAACAGCAGGCCGAGCGCCTCCCCGTCATGGTGTACCCGCTCCAGCTCGCGGGTCAGGCGCAGGGTGAACGCGCGCCGGTTGGGCAGGGTGGTGAGCGGGTCGTGGCTGGCATCATGTTCAAGCTGGCTCTGCAGCGCCTTGAACTGGGTGATATCGGCACCCAGGATATAGATCCCGGCCTCGTCGCCCCGGCTCGGGATCATGGTGATCTTGAGATCGCGCGGGCCGATGGGCAGCTCGAAGCGGTATTCGAAGCTCACCTGCTCCCCCGCCTGTGCCCGGGCCAGATAGGTCATGGCATTGGCATAGGCGGCTTCACCGATCACTTCCCGCGCGCTCATATCCAGCATGCGTTCGGGATCGAGCCCGAAATAGCGGCAGTAAGCCTGATTGGCAAACAGGTAGCGCCCCTCTGGCGAGAGCATGCTGATGGTAACCGGCAGGCCGTCGGTGATGGCGCGCAGTCGGGCACGGTTGCGCTCCACCTCGGCCATCGCGGTGTGCAGTTGCTCGACGGTTGCCGACTGCTCGCGGGTGCGTTCTCGCACCTGCATCGCCAGCCCCAGCTGCAGCTGCAGCAGCTTCTCTTCGGCCAGCTTGCGCTCGGTGAGATCGGCAAACACGGCGATCAGGTGGGGGGCCACGGTGCGGCTCTTGCACAGGGTTACACTCAGTTGTACCCAACAGTGGCGGCCATCGGCACGCAACATCCGCTTCTCCAGCCGGTAGTGCTGGCGCTGGCCATCGATCAGCGCCTGGAAGAGCGGTAGTTCCCGCGGCAGATCGTCGGGATGGGTCATGGCTTGCCAGGTTTGATTCAGCATCTCCTGTTCGCGATAACCGAGCAGCTGTTGCAGTCCCGGATTGGCTTTGAGCCACACCCCCTCCATAGAGGAGAGCGCCATGCCGACCGCCGACTGGTTGAAGGTCTGGGTGAAGAGATGCTCCTGATCTTCCAGCACGTTGCTGAGGCTGCGTACCTGATGGCGCCGCTCGAGATCGTGCAGGGTGCTCTCTACCAGCAGGCCGAAATCATCGAGATCCTGGCGCTGCGCCTCATCGAGGGTACGCGGCTTGCTGTCTACCAGACAGAGGGTGCCGAGCACCACTCCGTCCAGCGCCCGCAGGGGGCGACCGGCGTAGAACACCACATGGGGCGGGCCGAGCACCAGCGGATTGTCGGCAAAGCGGGGGTCGATACGGGCATCCGGCACCTGCATGATGCCGGGCTGTAAAATGGCGTGACCACAGAAGGAGTGCTCCCGGCTGATTTCGCATAGCGGGATGCCGGTGCGGGAGAGAAACCACTGGCGATCCACATCGGTCAGGGAGACCAGTGCCACGGGCAGATCAAAGTGGCGGCTGATGAGGCGGGTCAGGCGATCCAGCTGGGCGATGGGCTCGCGGTCGAGCAGCCCGAGGATCCGCAGTCGTGCCAGCCGACTCTCTTCATCCACGGGTAAAGTGGGGGCAATCATGCAGCTCTCCTGCTGGTTGTGCCATCAAGGATATATACAAGGTGGCAGGGGGATCGGCGCCGGTCTACGGCTGATCGGCAGGTTTGCTCTTTTTCTTGTGTTTGCGCACCCGCATGTAGTTGCGGCGCACGCCGTAGGAGATGAGTAGCCCGGCCAGCAGGGCAACCAGCAGCATCAGCCGCTGTTTCTCCTGCACAACTTTGAGCCGGGTATCCTTGTCTGCCAGCAGCTTTTGCTCTTCCAGGGTGATGCGCAGGTAGCCGATGGTCTGAGCGCCATCGAGGATCTCCTGTACGAACTGGATCCGCCCCTTGCCCAGATCCGGCAGCGACTTGTTGTCGCTGCCGATGGGCAGCAGGCTCTCCAGCGGCACCGCCTGCTCCGACTGGGCGAGGGGAATGCCACGTCCGTCATAGAGGGTGACATCGAGGATCTCCGGTTCGGCCGCCAGATCCCGCGCCAGCCGCTCCAGCTCGCTGCTTTTGTCTTCCTTGATCCAGCGCTTCATGTCGCGGGCGGCATAGGCGACCAGCGCCTGCGCCCGGTTGCGCGCTTCGCTGTGCAGTGACGCCTGGCTTTCACCCTGCATATGGATGAGCACGCCGAGTACCCAGCAGCCGAGCAGAATGCCGGCGGCCAGGCTGAGAACACGTTTGATGGGAAGATGACGCTGCAAGCGTGAGACCTCATGGTGACAAGGAGTGGCGGGATCTTGGCGCTTGCCTGTACAAAAAGCAATACGCTACTCTGGGCCAGCATTGTTAACCCCCTGATCACCAAGGAAGGCGTATCCCTTATGTTGTTGTCCCGGCTCCCCCCTCTGTTATCCGATTGGCCCGCGTTGTTGTCCGGCGCACCCTGCTGGCAGCTCAAGGTTGATGTGTTGCAGCCAACAGAGGCCCCGCAGGCGGGCGGCTGGTTGGTGCTGTTTGGCAAGGGGCTGGGCGCATCCCATCTGGCGCGTCTGTCGCCACTGTTGGCAGCACAGGGGCTGGCGGCCACCCTCTATCCTCCCACCGAGGTGGCGGGCGTGCCGCTGCTGCTGCTTGGCTGCGATCGCTTCTCCCCCGCGCTGGTTGCCGAGATCAAGAGCGGTGAGTGGGAGATCGATCTCTGTCATCTGCCCGCGCTGCCGACCCTGAGCGAGCCCGGCCTGCTGGTGATGGACATGGATTCCACCGCAATCCGCATCGAGTGTATCGACGAGATTGCCCGCCTTGCCGGGGTGGGGGAGCAGGTGGCGGCGGTAACGGCCGCGGCCATGCAGGGCAAGCTGGAGTTCTCCGACAGCCTGCGCAACCGGGTGGCCCTGCTGGCAGGGGCGCCGGTCACCATTCTCGACGAGGTAGCCGCCAACATGCCGTGGATGCCCGGTTTGCAGTTGATGGTCGATACCCTCAAAGGGGCGGGTTGGAAGGTGGCCATCGCCTCCGGTGGTTTTACCCGTTTTGCTGGTGAGCTGCAGCAGGCGCTGGGGCTTGATGCTATCTTCGCCAACGAGCTGGCGGTGGAAGGGGCGTTGCTGACCGGTGAGGTGAGCGGGCGCATCGTCGATGCCCGCGTCAAGGCCGAGGTGTTGCAGCAGCTGGCGCAGGAGTACGGCATTGCTGCCGCCCAGACTGTGGCCATCGGCGATGGCGCCAACGATCTCAAGATGATGGGGGGGGCCGGGCTTGGCATCGCCATTCACGCCAAACCGCTGGTGCGGGCGCAGGCGGCGGCCACCCTCAATCATCACGATCTGGAAGGGGTGATCTGCCTGTTGGCGGCGCGGGCCTGCAGCGAGCGGCGTTGGGACCAGCGCTGATCGTGTTTCAAGGAGGAAACCCATAAAAATGGAATTGTTGCAGCAGTCTCTGTTTATCCCCTGTGGCGCCCATCAACTGCATGTTCGCCACATCAAACCCCGGGTCGCCGTGCATGGCGAGCCGATCCTGATGGTGCACGGCGCCATCGAGAACGGCCGGATCTTCTACACCGAATCGGGCAAGGGGCTGGCCTGCTTTCTGGCCCGCCACGGCTATCAGGTCTATGTGGCTGATTTGCGGGGGCGGGGGCTCAGCACCCCGGCCATCGCCGAGCAGGCTGAACACGGTCAGCACGAACTGATCACCGAGGATCTGCCTGCCCTGCACCGCTGGATTGCCGCGCGCCATCACAGCTTCAAGGTGCACTGGGTGGCCCACTCCTGGGGTGGTGTCATCATGGCCTCGACTCTGGTGCGTTTCCCCGAGCTGGCAGATCAGGTGGCCAGCCTGCTGTTCTTTGGCACCAAGCGCGGTGTGTCGGTACACAATCCCGAGCGCTGGCTGAAGGTGGATCTGATCTGGAACCGGCTAGCCCCCTGGCTGGCCCGCCGCCGCGGTTTTCTGGCGGCTCGCAATCTGAAGATCGGTGCTGACGACGAGCCGCTGCGCTATCTGCAGGAGACCATCCCCTGGGTCAAGTGCGGCCCCTGGCAGGATCCCTACGACGGTTTTGCCTATGACGAGGCGGCAGCGCGGGTCAACTGGCCGCCGCTCTGGATGATCTCGGCCAAAGCGGACAAGGTGCTGGGTCACCCGACCGATGTGCGCCGTTTCAGCGCCGAGATGGGCTCGGCCACCCGCCACACCCGTCTGGGGCGGGATAATGGCAACCGCCTCGATTATGACCACATCAACATGCTGACCGCCCCGCAGGCGCAGGAGGATCACTTCCCCCAGATCCTTGACTGGCTGCTCAATCCGCAGGCGGCATGACAAGAAACAGGGCGCATCGAGCGCCCTGTGTCATTTGGGGATGTTTCGGGATGTTCAGTTCAGCGGCGGCGTGATGCCAAAGCGGAACAGGGTGGCCCGGGTGGTATCGGTCAGCTCGCCGACACCCACCACGCTCCACAGCTCCTCTTCCAGCTTTTTGGCCTTGTGGATGGCGAACTTGGCGATGTAATCCAGCTCGTTGGCGATGAAGTTGGTGTCGGGCCGCCCGGTGCGGGAGATGCCGACCAGTACCGAGTAGAACTCCCCCTGTTGCAATGCCAGCTCGATGAACTGGCGCTTCTCCTTGCTGCTGACAAAGCTGCTGGCCAGCCGGCTGTTGAAGATGGGCAGGCCCGCCTTGGTCTGGATGCTGGCGATATAGACCTCGTCTTCTCTCGGTTTGTCCTCCCGCTCGATGGCGCGCAGCGGGTTCATCAGCAGATCTTTGAGCAGCTCCCCCTGAAACAGCGGGTAGAGGTTCTCCTGCTCCGGCAGCTCGGCACAGGCTTGCAGCAGCCGCTGCAGACTGCGCGGTTGCAGAGACTTGCCGATGGAGGCCGGTTTGGGCGCGCCTTTCAGCTTGTTGACGTAGACCGGCGAGTTGAACAGGTGGTGGGTATAGATGTTGCGCAGTGCCCGCGCCAGCCCACGATAGCGGCGCTGCTCCTGCGCCGCCTTGAGCTTGTTCTGGTTGCTCTCGATCAGCAGGCTGAAGAATTGGCGGCCGGTGTGGCGATCCGAATCCCCCTCGATGCAGAGGTGCAGCACGGTGCGGGTCATGTTGAGGCTGACCAGCCGGTAGGAGAGATGCTGCAGATCCATGCTCTTGGAGAGCTCCTGCAAACGGGGCAGGGCGATGGTCACCACATCATTTTTCTCGCCGACGAAGGCCTCTTCCAGCTCGATTTGCAGGCCGTGAGTCGAGATGTCGCGGGTCCAGCCGATCCAGGATTTGCCGTTGTGGTGGATGGCGACCGCCGTCTTGTGGATGTAGCGCAGCTCCTTGCGCAACTGGACATAGTGCAGGGTTTCGAGCTCGAACGAGGCGACGCCCTGTTCGTGGCCAAAGCGCTGCAGCTCGTTGGCATTGTTGCTGACCCCTTCCTGATGGAACTCTTCCCGCTGGGACTCCTGGCCTATCTCCTGCAGCAGGCCGCAGTAGCCGATCTGCTTGAGCCGCTCGAGCAGCAGGATATCTTGCAACTGCGGGTTGTCCTGCCCCTGCAGTTGGCCCACATCTGCCTCGACCAAATCGCACGCCTCCAGCGAGAATTTGTAGACGCGCCAGCTGGGGCGGCGCGAGCCCACCTGGAAGAAGAGGGCGGTAAGGCCACTCTGGCGCAGCTCCTCGGCGGTCGCGGAGAAGAAGTAGATATGGCTGCGCACTGTGTGGGTAAAGCAGTAGATGATGGTCTCGGTGGTGGTGCCGGGGGCCGGGCAGAGCCGTTTCATCCGCTCGGCGTTGAAGAGGCCCGCGAGGGCATCGCGGTTCTTTTCGTCGCGCCAATACTCCAGCAGGTGCTGGTTGTTCTCGGTACGCAGGGCGATCTCGAGGTTGGGACTGTCGCCGGTGCCGAAGAAGAGCGGCATGCCGGTCATCCGCGGCAGGTAGAACTGCTCATACCCCTTGATGATGGCGGCGGAAAGCAGGTAGTCAACGCTGACCCGATAGCGGATCTTGTTGGCCTCGATAAAGTCGCTGAGGAAGGCATCGAAGGCGGGCTGCTCGCCGGAGCGCACCAGTCTCAGCCAATATTTCCCCTCTTTGCTCTCTTCACCGAGTATCTGGTAGCCGACCGGTTGGTGCAGCACCGGATTGGGGGTGTCCCGCTCCAACCCGGTAAAGAAGACCTCCACCTGGGCGCCGGTGTGGTAGTTGGGCAGATAGGGGACCGAGACCCGCATGCCCCCAAGCGAGAGATCGGAACTCTTGGCGAACAGCTTCTCACCGTCCTGAAACTTGATCAGCACCGGCGAGCTGAAGTGCATCCGCTCCTGACGGCGGCCGTAGTAGCTGGCAAAAGCGATGGTGTTGACATCATATTGCCGGAATGGGCTGGCAGGGGGAGAGAGCTGGCCATCCACACGAGCGTTGTGGTGCTGTTTTTGCCACTGTTGCAGCGCCTCATAGACGCCGAGAGTATAGATATCGCGGTAGAGATAGCATTGGGACTGAAACAGGCCGATCGCCTCGGCGGGCATGAAGTGGGTGATGCCGTCGAATTCATGCACCAGGCACTCATCCCCCAGCTCATCGCGCATGTCGATGACCCTGCGGCAGGGTGAGCACTTGCGCTTGAGCTCCATCTTGATCAGAAAACGGCTGTTGCTGTTTTCCTCCTGGGTCATGCGGTTGAAGATCTCGTCGAAATCTTTCTCCCGCAGCAAGGGGACGAGTTGTTCAATCAGATGTTGCTGGTGTTCTGAATCCATGTGTTCCTGCCACGGAAAGTCACTTTTCCGATTCTGGGTTTGATCTGTCGGTCGCAAACAAGTATATCAAGCAGGAATTCATCCTGTCCCCGAGTTATCAATGGCCAAAAATAAAACTGCTTATGTTTGTTCCGAATGTGGTGCCGACTTCACACGCTGGCAAGGGCAATGCAGCGAGTGCAAGGAGTGGAATACCATCACCGAGGTGCGTCTCGGGTCGGTGAGCCCCGCTGGCAAGAGTGCCCGTTACACCGGTTATGCCGGCGCGGTCGGCAGTCAGGTACAAACATTGGCAGAGATCGCCACCACCGAAATCCCCCGTTTTACCTCAGGGTTCAAGGAGCTGGATCGGGTGCTTGGCGGTGGCGTGGTGCCCGGTTCGGCCATTCTGATCGGCGGCAACCCGGGGGCGGGCAAGTCGACTCTGCTGCTGCAGACCATGTGTGGTCTGGCCGAGCGGATGAAAACCCTCTATGTCACCGGCGAGGAGTCGCTCCAGCAGGTGGCGATGCGGGCCAACCGCCTCGGGCTGCCCACCGACAAGCTGCGAATGCTCTCCGAGACCAGCGTCGAGCAGATTTGCCTGATTGCCCAGCAGGAGCAGCCGCAGATCATGGTGATCGACTCCATTCAGGTGATGCATGTGGCGGATGTGCAATCGTCCCCCGGTTCGGTCTCACAGGTGCGCGAAGCTGCGGCGCTGCTGACCCGCTATGCCAAACAGAATCATGTGGCCATCTTTATGGTTGGTCATGTGACCAAGGATGGCAGTCTGGCTGGCCCCAAGGTGCTGGAGCACTGTATCGACTGTTCGGTACTGCTCGATGGTGGCCATGACTCCCGTTTTCGGACCCTGCGCTCCCACAAGAACCGCTTTGGTGCGGTCAACGAGCTGGGAGTCTTTGCCATGACCGAGCAGGGGATGCGCGAAGTGAGCAACCCCTCCGCCATCTTCCTCAGTCGGGGGCAGGAGCAGGCGCCCGGTTCCATCGTCATGGTGATTTGGGAGGGCACCCGACCGCTGCTGGTGGAGTTGCAGGCGCTGGTGGACTACTCCCAGCTCTCCAACCCGCGCCGGGTGGCAGTGGGTATGGATCACAACCGGCTTGCCATGCTGCTGGCGGTGCTGCACCGTCACGGCGGCTTGCAGATGGCGGATCAGGATGTCTTCATCAACGTGGTCGGCGGGGTCAAGGTCGAGGAGACCAGTGCGGATCTGGCGCTGCTGCTGGCGATGGTCTCCAGCTTCCGGGATCAGGCACTGCCCAAGGATCTGGTGGTGTTTGGTGAAGTGGGTCTTTCCGGTGAAATTCGCCCGGTGCCGTCCGGTCAGGAGCGGTTGCAGGAGGCGGCCAAGCACGGCTTCCGTCGCGCCATCGTGCCGCACGCCAATGCCCCCAAGCACCCCATCGAAGGGATGGATGTGGTGCCGGTCAAGAAGCTGTCCGAGGCACTCGAGGCGCTGTAACCGTTCCGCATTGCAATCGAGAGAGCAGAACAATGAAAAAGAGCGCCTCGGCGCTCTTTTTACGGGGTGGAACCGGTCATCAGGGCTGGCTATGTTCCAGATGCTCGCTCAGCAGTTGCTCCAGCTCACGGTGGAGCAGCTCTTCGTCGCCGACGTTGAGCTCAATCATCCGCTTGAGGTGGGTGGCGCTATCGATATCGATATGGTGGCAATAGAAACCCAGCTTCTTGCTGGCTTCGTGGGTCAGCTCGACCTGCATCTTGATTTCGATATCGCTACCGCTTAGCACAAAGCTGAGCTGGTACTCCTTGTTGTCACGACTCTCCCAGTCGTCGGGGCGGATCAACAGGGCTCCCTGCAAGGAGACATCGACCAGCTGAGTCTGCCACTTCTGTTCCCCCTGAGTTAGTTCTGCCATGGTCAAGTAGAGGATCCGTGCAAAACGGCGGCGCTCAGACATGCTCATCTCCTGTATGCAAATAAGTGTGGACGCTAGGGTCATTGCTCTGAGTGTAATCCACCTTGGTTGCCAGTATCTTGAACTTGCTCCGAAAATGGCGTTCAGGCTTGTTGGGTAGTCAAGGATTCCACCACATGGAGCGCCTTGACCAGACGATCTTCCTGTTTGAAGCGCTCTTCCAGTACCGGGCCCAGTTCATTGAGATCGTCATCCAGCAGCAGCAGTTGGGCCTCGTCGGCATCACTGTATTTGTCGTTGAACTCGAGAGCGAATTCGGTGCTGGTACGAATGTGGGGATAGATGCGCTTGGCCAGCTCCAGCGTTTCGCCGCTGGCTTGCTCGAAGGCGGTGACCACATGGTGGTAGATCTCGAAATGACCGGCGCTGACATAGTCGACCAGCTTTTCGCAAAAGTGCTGCAGCTCTTCCGTTTTTGGCAGGTTGCGCTGCTTGGTGCGGGCCGGGGTGAGGCCTGCCAGTCTCATATACTCGACCAATAAGGCTTGCCTTGCATCCAGCCAGTCATCGATAGCCTTATGCTTGCCAGCCAGCGCCTGTTTGGTCTGTTCCAGTTTCGTCAACATAATCCCTCCGTGGGGCAAAGGCTGGGCGTTTGATGGGCTTCCGAGCCGTTTGAGCAGTGACATTACCTATAACTAGGGAAAATCTGACCAAGCGTCAATAGCCATGCCGGGATATTGTTAAGTGACGAAGAAATAGGCTCTCGCTCGTTTCCCCATGCCTGCAGCTTTCAGGCCGGTCCGCGGTTTTTCTGGTGTGGAATGTGACTATTTCCGCAGATCTTGATGAAAACCCCAGCGTTTGACGCGTTCGGCTCGATAAAGGCTTTGCCTGTGCGTTTTTTTTTGCATAGAGTGACCCAGCGCTAAATGCCCGATCATAAAGGAAATGTTATGAACAAAGCTCAACTTGTCGATGCGATTGCCGCCAAAGCAGATCTGAGCAAAGCTCAGGCCAAAGTGGCTCTGGAAGAGATCATCAATGGTATTACCCAGAGCTTGAAAGAAGGCGATGCTGTGCAACTGGTCGGTTTTGGCACCTTCAAGGTCACCCACCGCGCAGGCCGCACCGGTCGTAACCCGCAAACTGGTAACGAGATCCAGATTGCTGCTGCCAACGTGCCTTCATTCGTGGCTGGCAAGGCTCTGAAAGACGCCGTCAAGTAAGTCCGAAAGTCTGTTTTGTCCAATGCCAGTCAGCTTGCTGACTGGCATTGTTTTTATGGGGTTCTCCCATCCTTCCTACTAGTTCTTCCTGACTTTTATTGCTGTGCCAGTTCCTTCTGTCAGCCTTGCTGTGGCTGAGGATTCATGCCGTCTGTGGGCTGGATGGCAGCGGCCAGATCCGCTCATAGGCCCAGATAAAGAGCATGATGTAGACGAGGTAGAAGGCGACAAAGCCGAGATCCAGCATCAGGGCGTCCCACAGTCCCAGATCGAGCCAGAACATGACACAGGGGAGGGAGAGCAGCATAAAGCTCGCCTCATAGCCAAAAGTGTGCAGGAAGCGGTCGAGTGGTCGCTTGTTGGTGTGCCCGCAAAGTTTGAGCAACCCCTTGTCGAACAACAGGTTCCAGCCGTAGGTCCAGGCGGTGGCGACGATGGAGAAGAAGATCGCCAGCGAACCGACCTCTGCGACGCCCTGACCGAACAGCTGGCTGATCAGCGGTGCGACCAGCGCCAGCCCGATGCCTTCGTAGAGAACCAGATAGCGAAGTCGATCCGGGGTGGTGCGCAGTTGGGTACTACTCATGAGATGTGCCTCCTGTGGGAGGCGCATTCTAATTAGGGCGTGGTTAAAAGAGAAGCACCCTGGCCCGTCATGGCTGGCGTTGAGGGGGCATGATGATGCCCCCTCTTTACGATACTTCTCTATTGCCAACTCTGGGCGTGACCCCGGGTGGTCAAACCTGCGACTCAGGCGCCGGTTGGTGTGACCCGGGTCAGCATGGCAAAGCCCTCTTCCACTTGAGTGAGCTCTACCTTGACTTCTCCCAACTCGGCGAGCGAGGCGACATGGGTGCCGCCACAGGGGATGGTCACCTCCTGGCCTTCCAGCGTGCAGTGCCAGTAGCGCGAATCGATGATCGCCTCGCCAGCGCAGCTGCGGCTGATCTCGCCCCCGGCTGCAATCCAGTCGGCCAGTTGCTGATTGACTTGCTCTTCAATCAGCGCCAGATCCGTCAGCAGCGCCTCGCTGTTGACCCCTTTCTTGCGCAGGCTCTTGCCGATGCGGTACTGCTCGCGTGAGCCCATGGGCTCGACCCGTGAACTCTGGATGGCAAGGCGGTCGAAGTCGGGCTGACCCAGCGCATCACGCTCGCTTACCTCCTTGCGCCAGTAGGGAGTGAGTATCCGATTGAGGGCGAGCGCGGCCAGATGGCAGCCACTGTGGCCCAGACTCAAGGCGTGGCGGGCGGTGCTATCAACTTGCAACTCTACCTGGCTGCCGACGGCCAGTGCGTGGTCACCACTCAGCGGATGCACCACCACGAACAGCCACCCTTCAACCCCCCGCTTGACCGGAATGGCAGTATCGACAAACAGCTCGCCATCCGGGCTAATGGCTCCCATCCGGCAAGGGCCAATGGCGGCTTCGTCCCCTTCCCAGCGAACATGGCCCACATCCCCCGGCTGATCGGGCCAGAGATGGCTTTGGGGATGAAAGGGGGTGAGGTCGGTGACCAGCAGCGTGGTGTCACCGTGCTGGCAGCAGACTACGCTGGCCTGTTCCTGATGATGGCCCAGCACGAAGCTGGCTCGGGTATGTTCCATGGCAAGGCTCCCGCAACGATAAATAAGAAGAGAAAGCGGCAGCATACGCCAAAGTGCGAAGGGGCTCATTAACCAGCGTTAATGAGCCCTTCTGTTGCTTGACGGTTTGCTAGATCATGGCAACCAGCAGGTAGGCGTTGAGGCCGATCACCAGCGCGACGATAAGACGGCCTACTGCCTGGGTGACGGGGTGGTTGCGATGTTCCCCCATCAGCGCCCGATCGCCGGTCAGCATCAACAGCGGGATCAGGGCCAGCGCGATGCCAAAGCTCAGGATCACCTGACTCAGCACCAGAATTTCGGTGGTGTTGAGCCCCATGGCGATCACCACGAAGGCGGGAGCCATGGTGATGGCGCGACGCAGCCAGAGCGGGATGGTAAAGCGGACAAAGCCCTGCATCACCACTTGCCCGGCCAGGGTACCCACCACAGTAGAGCTGATGCCGGAGGCGACCAGCGAGAGGCCAAACAGCGTCGCCGCCGCCTGACCCAGCAGCGGGGTGAGGGTCTGGTAGGCGGACTCCAGCTCCGCCACCTGCTGGTGGCCCGAGCTATGAAACGCGGCGGCCGCCATCGCCATCATCGCCAGATTGACGAAGCCGGCGATGGTCATGGCGATGGCCACATCGACACGGGTGGTGTGCAGCCGCTGGCTGACCGAGCCCTGATCCTGCGTGTGTTGGGTCAGCGCCGAGTGCAGGTAGATGACGTGGGGCATCACGGTGGCACCGAGCACGCCGGCAGCCAGATAAACGGCATCGCTGTTGGGCAGACCGGGGAAGAGCGCGCCCTCCAGCAGGCTCGGCAGGTGGGGGCGGGAGAAGATCAGCTCAACGATGTAGGCCGCTGCGACTAACAGCAGCAGGCCGCCGACCACCAACTCCAGCGGTTTCTGGCCGCGAGATTGCAACATCAGGATCCCCCAGGTCACCACGGCGGTGATACAGGCCCCCTCCAGCAAGGTGACACCAAGCAGCAGCTTGAAGCCGACCGCTGCGCCGATAAATTCCGCGAGATCGGTGGCCATGGCGATGATCTCTGCCTGCACCCAGTAGGCCCACACCGCCGGTTTCGGCAGTCGGTCGCGAATGTGCTCCGCCAGATTCTTGCCGGTGACGATGCCGAGCTTGGCCGAGAGGGTCTGCACCACCATGGCCATCAGGTTGGCCCACACCACCACCCACAGCAGCTGGTAGCCGAAGGTCGAGCCCGCCTGGATATTGGTGGCGAAGTTGCCCGGATCGATGTAACCGATGGCGGCGATAAAGGCAGGCCCGAGCAGGGTCAGTTTGAATTTGCGGGCCGGGATCGTTGTCGTCAGTGCGGGTTGCATGGCATCACCCTCCATAAGGATATGGAGAGAGAATAGATCTAAATGATAACTATTATCAATTGGTCTTTTGTATCATTTCCATCGGGGAAAACATTTGAGGCAGTCAGTTGCAGTGAAGGATGTGATTTTGTACAATATGCCGCCCTAGAAAAGCAGCGACTAAACACCTTTATGTTCCTTGCCTCCGAGGTCTGGCTGCACCTGGGCGGAGGCTGAATTAATCCGTAAGGAGCTAAAATGCGTCATTACGAAATCGTCTTCATGGTTCATCCGGACCAGAGCGAGCAAGTACCCGGCATGATCGAGCGTTACACCGGCGCTATCACCACCTCCGGTGGCACCATTCATCGCCTGGAAGATTGGGGCCGTCGTCAGCTGGCTTACCCGATCGACAAACTGCACAAAGCCCACTACGTTCTGATGAACGTAGAAGCAGAGCAAGCCGTTATCGATGAGCTGGAAACCAACTTCCGCTTCAACGATGCCGTTATCCGCAACATGATCATGCGCACCAAGCACGCTGTGACTGAAGTTTCTCCGATGGCCAAGGCCAAGGAAGAGCGTTTTGTCCGTCGTGACGACGAGCGCCGTGAAGAAGCTACTGAAGCTGCTTCCGAAGAGTAATTCTGGATCACTGAATAGAGGATAAAGGCCATGGCACGTTATTTCCGTCGTCGTAAGTTCTGCCGCTTCACCGCCGAGAACGTTACCGAGATCGACTACAAAGATATCGTTACTCTGAAAAACTACGTCACTGAATCTGGCAAGATCGTACCGAGCCGTATCACCGGTACCCGCGCCAAGTATCAGCGTCAGCTGGCACGCGCCATCAAGCGTGCTCGTTACCTGGCTCTGCTGCCGTACACCGATCTGCACAACAAGTAAGAATCGGTCCGGCACTTAAGCCTAACTCAACGAAATTTATAGAGGAAAGGTAATGCAAGTTATCCTGCTCGACAAAATCGCCAAACTGGGCGGTCTGGGTGATCAAGTCGCTGTTAAAGCTGGCTACGCCCGTAACTATCTGATCCCGCAAGGCAAAGCTGTTATGGCTACCAAGGCTAACATCGAATCTTTCGATGCTCGCCGTGCTGAACTGGAAGCCAAACTGGCTGCCGGTAAAGCTGCCGCTGAAGAGCGCGCTGCCAAGCTGGCCGAACTGGCTGCCGTTGTTATCGCCTCCAAATCTGGCGACGAAGGCAAGCTGTTCGGTTCCATCGGTACCCGTGACGTGGCTGAAGCCATCACTGCTGCTGGTGTTGCTGTTGCCAAGAGCGAAGTCCGTATGGGCAACGTTCTGCGTAACACCGGTGAGTACGAAGTTGCCGTTCAGCTGCACGCTGACGTTAAAGCAACCGTACAGATCCAGGTTGTTGCCCTGTAATAGCGATTCGCTTTTGCAGAAAAAACCCGCGCTCTTGCGCGGGTTTTTTATTTTGGGGCCCGGGGGTAGAGTGAAGGTCTGTTCTGTTGGAGGAGATCTTTATGGCAGCCTGGGTCGAGGGTCGCGTCATCGAACGCATCGAGTGGACACCCACCCTGTTCTCCCTGCGCGTAGCGGCCGATCTGGCCCCCTACAAGGCAGGTCAATTCACCAAGCTGGCCCTCGAGCAGGGCGATCGCCGCATTCAGCGCGCCTACTCCTTCGTCAATCCTCCCTCTGCGCCATACCACGAGTTCTATCTAGTCGAGATCCCCAGTGGTGAACTGACCCCCTCGCTCGGCTCGCTGCAAGCCGGTGATACCCTGCTGGTGCAATCCCAGGCGACCGGCTTCCTGACGCTCGATGAGGTGCCCGCCGGGCGCGATCTCTGGCTGCTCTCGACCGGTACTGCCATCGGTCCGTTCCTCTCCATGCTGGCCGATGGCGAGGCCTTTAACCGTTTCGAGAATCTGGTGCTGGTACACGGGGTGCGCAAAGGCGAGGAGCTCAGTTATCAGCCACTTATCGCCAGTTTTGCCGGGCAATATGGCGAACGCTTTCGTTATGTTCCCTTTGTCAGCCGCGAGCCATGGCCCGAGGCGATGGCAGGGCGGATCCCGGCTGCCATCGCCGAAGGTCGATTGCAGGCGCGAGTAGGGTTGGGCTTTTCACCCGAGCAGAGCCAGGTGCTGATCTGCGGTAATCCGGAGATGGTGAAAGAGACCCAGCAGACCTTGCTGGCGCTGGGGTTGGCCAAGAATCTGCGGCGGGCGCCGGGCAATATCAGTGCGGAGAATTACTGGTAAAACAACAAGCACAGGGGCATCAAGCCCCTGCTGCATAAGGAACCGGGGTCAGTTCTTCTTGCCGTTGCCCTTGTTCTTGTCATGGTGTTTGTCGTGACCCTGTCCCGGGTTATTGCCGCTGTGGATACTGCGGTTGTAGTGATCCCGGTACTTGCCATCCATCTTGTCGCAGTTGAGCTTGATCCGGCTGTCGCCGATGCCAAGATCCAGGCAGTTGTCCTGCCACCAGTCGTACTCTTTGTCATCCCAGTCGAGATTGAGCTTGATGTCATCGCCGGAGATCTTGATGCCATCACCACTCTTGTTGGGCGGGGCTGCAACAGCGATGCCGTGCGCCATCAGCAGGGAGAGCAGCAGGGCGTTTTTGTTCAGCATGGTTCTGGTCGGTGCGCTCATATTGCAATACTCCATGACATTACTGGTTATTACCCTGAGGGGCGGAGAGCTGGTTGGTGCTGGGTGGCTGATTGCGGTTCTCTTCATCTTCCAGATTGAATTTGACCGCCTTGCAGTCGGCTGGAGCGGTTTCGCCGATCCCCAGATCGAGGCAGTCGTTCTGGGTCCAGCCGAACTGCTTGTCATCCCAGTCCAGATTGAATTTAAGCTCATCGACGGAGAATTCGGAGCCACTGCTCTCTTGATATTGCTGTGTCGCAGCGGCGCTGCCGCTAATCAGAAGAAGGGAGAGTAGCAAAGTGGTCTTACTGTTCATGATGGCCTCGGATAATTGCAACGGTGGATGAGTCTACTGATCGGGGCTGAACCCGAGCGGAACCGTAGTGCATCTCACCATTCGATTAAGTCAGGAGGGGATTGTATCGCGTTTCTGCTGCCGATTTGTCCGTTTTGGTCGCACTCTGGGCAGCTGGTTGTCAATCTGAAGGAATTCAGTCATTTGCCCTTCTCTACGCGGGCTCGACGACTATAATCGGCAGCCAACTTTTCCTGCACAGCACACCCCTTCATCATGACCACACAGGACTCCTCCGCGCTGCGCTACCCCAAGGGGTGGTTTGCTCTGACGACGGTATACAGTTTCACCGGGTTGGCCATTCTGGCTTCCATCATCTTCTCCCTGCTGCTGTTCCTCTCCATCGATGACAATCCGCTGATGAAGTGGCTGTTTGGCGGGCTGGCCATCATTTTCGAACTGGGCAAGTTTTACGTCTGGTACGAGTACGGTGAGCGCAAGGCGCGGCGGGATCTGGGCGGCGCCTTCTGGTCGTTGCTGTTCTACAGCGTGCTGGCGGCCATCTCCATCGGCGGCAGTATCGGCGGCATCAACAGCGCCACCAACACGGTACTGAGCCAGCAAGCGCGCCACGAGCGGGAGCTTGCCCGCTTCGACGAGCAGATCGCCAGCATCGAGCGGCAGATCCAGCTCAACGAGGAGGCGGCCCGCAAATATATCGAGCTGGAGCGCATCTCTAGCGGCGTCTCCTCGTTGCAGCACGCCAACACCAAGCTGCGCTTGCAGCAGGATGAGCTGCGCCAGCAGCGCGATGCCAAGCCGGTCAACGAACAATCCTCCATGCTGGGACTGATGAGCAGTCTGGCGGACGGGGTGGGGATGAGCATCAGTCAGGTGCAGTTCCTGTTGGTCTGCTTCCTCTCGGTGCTGCTCGACGTGTTTGGCGCCTTCTTCGTCAGCTTGATCGGCGAGGAGAACCGCTTTCGCCGGATGTGGCGCTGGCAGCGGGAGCAAGCCCGCCTTGAGGCGCAGGAAGCACTGGCGATGGCGGCCCAGCACGAGCCCATGATGCCCCCAGAGCCTGCTCCCGAGATGCTGGCACAGGTGCGCGGTGCGCTGGTGAGCGGTGAGCTCAAGTGCAGCAAGCGCTCGGTGGCGCAGGCGCTGTCACTCTCGCTGGAGGAGGTGGATCGGGTGTTCCACCATCTGCTGTCGCAAGGGGTACTGGGGCAGGGGAGTAATCGCCACTACTACCTCAATCCGGCGCTGGAGCAGCAACCCGGATAATGAGAAGGCCACCGGAACGCGGTGGCCTTTGTCGTTATCGAGTGGCGGTAGCACTCAGTGAGTCAGCACCATCATCAGGCTGAGGAAAGCGGCCAGTCCGCCACCGATGCCGATGATCCAGTAAAATCCCTTGGCCCCCTGTTTGAGCGGGATGCGGAAGTAGAGCAGAAACGCCCACCACCCCAGTGCCAGCAACAGAGGAATAAGAAACATTCGAGCCATGGTGTCCTCGCTGTTATTCTGTTGACCCTTGATCAATCAACAGGATGGATTGTGCAATGACGCAACTACAGATTACCGCATTCGGTGACCCCTCGGTACTCAAGCTCAACCCTTCCCTCGACAAGGTGCCTGCCGATGGCGAAGTGCGGGTGCGCATCTGCTTTGCGGGGGTCAACCCCATCGATGCCAAAACCCGTGCCGGTCTTGGCTGGGCGGCTGCCCAGAACAAGGACAAGCTACCCTGGACGCCGGGTTATGACGTCTCCGGCGTGGTGGAGAAGGTGGGCCTCGGGGTGACCTCGCTGGTCGAGGGGGATTTGGTGTGCGGCATGGTCGGTTTTCCCCTTACCGCAGGTGGCTACGGGGAGTCTGTGGTGGCAAGCGAAGGCGAGCTGGTCAAGCTCGACGGAGTGAGCCTGCAGCAGGGGGCGGCGCTGCCACTGGCCGGTCTCACCGCCTGGCAGGGGCTGCTTGAGCACGGCGGCCTCCAGAGCGGTCAGCGGGTATTGATCCTCGCCGGTGCCGGTGGTGTCGGCCATCTGGCGGTGCAGTTTGCCAGCGCCTATGGCGCCGAGGTGGTGGCTACCGCCAGCCCCGACAACCATGGCTTCCTCCATGCTCTGGGGGCGCGCTGGATGGTGGATTACCACGACGCGAACTGGCCAGCACGGGTGGTGGCAGAGGTCGGCCAGGTCGATCTGGTGCTGGATCTGGTAGGCGGTGAGAGCGGCAAGGCGGCGCTGGCGTGCGTCAAGTCGGGTGGCCGCCTGGTGACGGTGCCCACCATTACCGCCCAGCAGATCAAGGATGCAGGGGCTGCGGCGGGTATCGAGGTGGTCGGCATGCTGGTTCACCCTGACCAGAAGCAGTTGAGCCAGATGTTGGTGCTGCTGCGTCAGGGGGAGGTGAAGGTCACCCTCGCCGGTGAGTTCGCTCTGGCTGAGGGGGCGCTGGCCCATCAGGCTATCGAAGGGGGCCATGTGCGCGGCAAGCTGCTGCTGCGGATGCCTGCGGCCGACGGCTATCCCGGATGAGCGAGATGATGGAGATGGGGCTGGGGTGGCTCTTTTTAAGCGCCTTTACCTCCGCCACCCTGCTGCCCGGCAGCTCCGAAGTGCTGCTGGGGGCCATGGTGGCCAAGGGGGAGTGGAGCATGGCGAGCCTGCTACTGTGGGCGACGCTGGGCAATACCCTCGGCTCCATGACCACCTGGTGGCTCGGCTGGCTCGCCACCTTCAAGAAAAAACCGGAAGATTTTCAAGGCCGTGGGGAACAAAAAGCCTTAGGCTGGCTCAAACAACATGGTCACTGGTGTCTGCTGCTTGCCTGGACGCCGGTGGTCGGTGATGGTCTCTGTCTGTTGGCCGGTTGGCTGCGCCTCTCCTTCTGGCGCTCTCTCATTTTGATCGGGCTCGGCAAATTGTTCCGTTATGCCCTGGTTTTTCTGCTGGCCAGTCACATTTTCTAGCCTGTTTTTGTCACTCACGAGGTTACCGTGAACAAAGTCATACCTTTAACGATTCTGCTGGGCTTCACCCTGCCGGTGCTGGCGGCACCGACCCTGATCGCCGAACAGGGCAAGGAGGAGGGCAAGCTCGCCATCCCCTACCAGATGTACAAGCTGGACAACGGCCTGACCGTGATCCTGGCCCCCGATCGCTCCGATCCGCTGGTGCACCTCGATGTGACCTATCACGTCGGCTCATCCCGCGAGACGGTCGGCAAGTCCGGTTTCGCCCACTTCTTCGAGCACATGATGTTCCAGGGCTCGAAACACGTCGGTGATCAGGAGCATATGCGGATCATCAACGAAGCCGGTGGCGACATGAATGGCACCACCAACAAGGACCGCACCAACTACTACGAGACAGTGCCTGCCAACCAGCTGGAAAAAGTGCTCTGGCTGGAGGCGGATCGGATGGGCTTCCTGCTCGATGCGGTGAGCCAGAAGAAGTTCGAGATCCAGCGCGCCACCGTCAAGAACGAACGGGCCCAGCGGGTCGATAACCAGCCGTACGGGCTGGTGAGCGAGAAGGTGGGGGAGGCGCTCTATCCGCGTACTCACCCTTACTCCTGGCAGCCTATCGGTTACGTGGAAGATCTCGACCGGGTCGATGTGAACGACCTCAAGCAGTTCTTCCTGCGCTGGTATGGCCCCAACAACGCCACCCTGACTCTGGGCGGCGACTTTGACAGCAAGCAGGCCCTCGAGTGGATCGAGAAGTACTTCGGCTCCATCCCGCGCGGCCCGGACGTGGCCGAGCCGACGCCGAAGCCGGTGACTCTGCCCGAGACCCGCTACGTGACGCTGCAGGACAAGGTGCACCTGCCGCTGCTCTATATCAGCTACCCCACCGTATCCCTTGGTGACCCGCAGGAGCCTGCGCTCGACATGTTTGCCGACGTACTGGGCGGTTCCGCCAGCTCCATGCTTTACCAGTCGCTGGTGAAAACCGGCAAGGCGATCGATGTGGGGGCGTCCCACTACTGCGAAGAGCTGGCCTGTACCCTCACCGTCTACGCCTACCCCAACCCGTCGCAGGATGGCAGCCTCAAGACCCTCAAGGGAGAGGTGGACAAGGTGATCGGCGAGTTCGCCCAGCGCGGTCTCAAGCCGGAAGATCTGGAGAAGGCGATCGCCAAGTACCGTGCCTCCGCCATCTGGGGGCTCGATAGCGTCTCCGGCAAGGTGAGCCAGCTCGCCATGGGCCAGGTGTTTACCCAGGATCCCAACTATGTGTTCAAGACTCTCGATGCCATCGGCAAGGTGACACCGGAGCAGGTGAAGGCCGCCTACGACCAGTTCATCGCCGGCAAGCCGGCGGTAGTGCTGAGCGTGGTGCCCAAGGGTAAGACAGAGTGGCAGGTCGCCACCCCGAACTTTACCCCCGCCAAGCGCGAGCTGCCGGATTACAGCAAGCATGGCGAAGCGCTGGCCGAACGACCGGTGAAAGACAATTTCGATCGCAGCGTGCAGCCCAAGGCAAGCGAGGTGGTGAGCGTCAAGGTGCCCGCCATCTGGCACGGCAAGCTCGACAAGAACATCGAAATTATCGGCACCAAGAGTGACGAGATCCCCGCGGTCTCCATCATGATCGCCTTGCCGGGCGGCATTCGTGCCGAAGATAAGGGGCAACTGGGGCTGGCCAATCTGACCGCCGCCATGATGGGGCAGGGCACGGTGCGCCTGACCGAGGCTCAGCTCAGTGACGAGCTGCAAAAGCTGGGTTCTTCCATCGATGTCTCCAGTGCCCAGTACAACAACCTGATCACCGTCAGCTCGCTGGCGGACAAGTTGCCCCAGACGCTGGCGCTGGTGCGCGAGGTGCTGGAGCGCCCGGGCATGCGGGAGGCGGACTTCGAGCGGGTCAAGGCGCAGCTGCTGCAAGGGATGCAACAAGCGCAGCAACAGCCCGAGTGGCTGGCTGGGCAGGCGTTCCGCGAGCTGGTCTACGGCAAGCAGAACCGCCTCGGTCAACCTACCGACGGGGTGCCGGCCGATGTGGCCAAGCTGACGCTGGCGGATGTGAAGCACTTCTATCAGGCCTACTACAACCCCACCAATGCCAAAGTGGTGGTGGTCGGTGATGTGGGCCAGAAGCAGATCGAGGAGCAACTGGGCTTCCTGACCGAGTGGAAGGGGGCCACGCCGACCCTGGGGGATCTCAAGCCCAAGGGTGAGCAGGCCAAGCCGGGCATCTATCTGGTGGACAAGCCGGGGGCGCCCCAGTCGGTGATCCGCATCGGTCGTCGCGCCATGGCGTTTGATACCACGGGGGATTACTTCACCGCCGGGCTGATGAACTTCAACCTGGGGGGCAACTTCAACAGCCGCATCAACCTCAACCTGCGCGAAGACAAGGGCTACACCTACGGGGCCAGCTCGGGCTTCTCCGCCAATCGCGAGGTGGGCACCTTCGCCACCGGCGCCAATGTGCGGGCCGATGCGACCGTGGATGCCATCCGCCAGTTCCTCAAGGAGATGGACAACTACCGCAAGAGCGGCCCGACGCCGGTCGAGCTGGCCTATATGCGCAGTGCGGTTTCCCAGCAGGATGCGCTCTCTTACGAGACCCTCGGCCAGAAGGCGGGCTTCCTGCTGCAGATGGTGATGTATGACCTGAAGCCGGACTATGTGCAGGAGCAGAACAAGCTGATCAAGACAGTGTCGCCCGAGGCGCTGAAGGCCAGTGCCGCCCGTTGGCTCAATCCGGCCGACATGGTGATCGTGGTGGTGGGAGACAAGCAAAAGCTTGAAAAACCCCTGCAGGAGCTTCATCTTCCCATCTATCCGCTGCAGTTGCCGTAACTGACGCTTTATAAAAATCAAGAGCCGCCCCGGATGGGGCGGCCTCACATGAGCCGTGAATATGACTACAACAAGCTTGTCGCTCACCGAGTTGCTGAATGCGTTGGGATCACCGGAGCGCCGCACCGCGCTCAAGGGGATCCGGCGCGGGATCGAACGTGAATGCCTGCGCATCACGCCGGATGGCCGACTCGCCCAGAGTGACCATCCCCGGGCGCTGGGCTCGGCCCTGACCCATCCCAATATCACCACCGACTACTCGGAGAGCCTGCTGGAGTTCATCACCCCGGCCACCGACTCCATCGACAGCCTGATGGAGCAGCTCGGCGACATCCATCACCATGTGATTCAGCATCTGGGTGACGAGCGGATTTGGCCGCTCTCCATGCCCTGCTTCGTCGGCGGGGAAGAGAGCATCCGGCTGGCCCAATACGGCAGCTCCAACATCGGCAAGATGAAGACCCTCTACCGTCAGGGCTTGAAGAACCGCTACGGCAGCCTGATGCAGGTGATCGCCGGGGTGCACTTCAACTTCTCCATGCCCGACAGCTTCTGGTGCGAGTGGCAGGATCTGGAGTGTGTCGGCTGCTGCAGCCAGCGCTTTATCTCCGACAAGTACATGGGACTTATTCGCAACGTCTACCGCTTCGGCTGGCTGGTGCCCTATCTGTTTGGTGCCTCCCCGGCCATCTGCGAATCCTTCCTCAAAGGGCGCAAGAGCAACCTGCCGTTCGAGAAGACCGGCAAGGGGACTCTCTATCTACCTTACGCCACCGCGCTGCGTCTCTCCGATCTCGGCTACACCAACAGTTCCCAGGCAGGGCTCAAGATCAGCCACGACAGCCTGCCAGCCTATGTCAGCAGCCTGCGCCGTGCCATCAATACCCATGACCCCGAGTTCGCCAAGATCGGAGTCAAGGTGAATGGGGAGTACCGTCAGCTCAACGACAACGTGCTGCAGCTGGAGAACGAGCTCTACGCCCCGATACGCCCCAAGCGGACCCCACGCAGCGGCGAGAAGCCCTCGGATGCGCTGGATCAGCGCGGTATCGAATACATCGAGCTGCGCACCGTGGACGTCAACCCCTTCACCCCGCTCGGCATCGACGCCGACCAGATCCGCTTCTTCGATCTGTTCCTGGTCTGGTGCCTGCTGCGCCCGTCTGCGGTGCTGAGTGACGAGGAGATTGCCCGCAACCGTCGCAACCAGAACAAGGTAGTGCTGGAAGGGCGTCGTCCCGGCCTGACGCTTGAAGATGAGCAGGGCAATGCCATTGGCCTCAAAGAGTACGGCCTCAAGCTGTTCGACGAGCTGGCTCAGGTGGCCGAGCTGCTGGATCGCTGCTGTGGCCGCAACCGCTACCGCGAGACGCTGGCGATGCATCGCGAGAAGCTGCTCAACCCCGAGCTCACCTACTCCGCCCGCATGCTCAAGGAGCTGCTGGAGAGTGGCAAGGACAACGGCTGCTACGGCGACAAGCTGGCGACCCGCTATCGCGAGGAGTTGCTGGCAGGGGAGCTGCAGTACTGGGATGAGGCCTACTTTGCCGGTGAGGCGAAGGATTCGCTGGCCAAGCAGCGGGAGCGCGAGCGCAGCGATAGCCTGTCGTTTGATGACTTCCTGGCCGACTACTTCGGGACCAGCAAGACCCTGGCCTGACGGGATCCGCTGCTGCAAGCCGCTCTTTGGAGCGGCTTTTTTATTGGCGGTTTGCAGTGGGCCGTCGGCCTGTCACGGGCCCGAAAATAACTGTGAGTCAGCCTTCACTTCAGCAGAGCGATTGGCGGTTTTATTGCCAATCCGCTCACATATCCCTCTTTTTCAGCTTGAGCCTGATGGGCTTGCCGCCTAATTTCTCGATCACTGAAACGATTCAGCTTTCACGAAAACCATTCACAAGAACAAGAGACACGAGGATAAATCCATGTTGAAGAAACTCTCCATTGCCGTTCTGCTCGCCCTGGGCGCGAGCTCAGGCCAGGCCGCCGAATTCCTGTTGACCGACTCCCAGCAGGGGCTGGATGTGGGGGATTGGAAGATAAGCAGCGACAAGCTGGGTATCAAGAGTCAGGTTCCTTTCTCCATCGAGAAGAAGCGGCTGCACGGCGGACGGCAGGAGGGAGTGGATCTGTTGATCGTCGACAACGGCGTGATGAAAATTACCCTGGTGCCGACCCGAGGCATGGGGATCAAGGAGGTCAAGGGCGCCGATCTGCGCCTCGGTTGGGATTCTCCCGTCAAGGAGGTGGTCAACCCGGCCTTCATCGATCTGGAGAGCCGCGCCGGTCTCGGTTGGCTCGATGGCTTCAATGAGATGTTGGTGCGCTGCGGTTACGAGTGGACAGGTCACCCCGGGGTGGACGATGACGGTCGACTCAAGAGCCTGCATGGCCGGGTGCAGAACATACCGGCATCCGTGGTCAGCGTGACTATCGATGAGGAGCCGCCCTATGCCATTCATGTGCTGGGTAGAGTGGATGAGCGCACCTTCAAGATGAGCGAGCTGGTGACCTGGACCCAGCTGAGCGTAGTGCCCGGTCAGGCGGAATTTTCCCTGCAGGACAAGCTGACCAACCACGCGGATTATGAGAACGAGTACCAGATCATCTACCACAGCAATTTCGGGGCGCCGATCCTGGAAGAGGGAGCGCAAGTCAGCACGCCGGTGAAGCAGATTTCCCCGTTCAACGACTACGCCAAGGCAGGCCTGAAGAGCTGGCAAACTTATCTGGGGCCGACCAAGGGCTTCGACGAGATGGTGTTCAACCTGGTGCCTTACAGCGATGCCAATGGCAACACCCTGGCGGTGCTGAACAACAAAGCTGGCAGCGCCGGGGTGGCGGTGGGTTACAACACCAAACAGTTACCTGTGCTGACGCTGTGGAAGAACACCGACACCCGGGCCCAGGGGTATGTGACGGGTATCGAGCCTGGCACCAGCTATGCCTACAGCACCAAGTACCAGCGTCCGCTGGGGCTGGTGCCCAAGATCCAGCCGGGCGAGACCAAGACCTTCGATCTGACTTATCGTCTGCTGCGCAATGGGGATGAGGTGAAGCAGGCGCTGGCAGAGGTGGACAAGATCCAGGGGGGGCGTCCCACCGAGATGCGCGAGTTGCCACTGGTCAAGCTCCCCTGATCTCTTGTCAGACAGTAAAAAGCCGCTCGATGAGCGGCTTTTTTATTGCTTGGAACCTGAGCGATATCAGACGTGGTTATACATGGCCTCGATTTCGCTCTGGTACTTGGCCTCGATGATCTTGCGGCGCAGCTTCATGGTGGGGGTGAGTTCACCCAGCTCCATGGAGAAGGCGCTCGGCAGCAGGGTGAACTTCTTCACCTGCTCGAACTTGGCCAGCTCTTTTTGCAAGTCGGCGATGCGGGCCTCGAAGAACTCCTTCACCCGGGAGTTGCGCAGCAGCTCGCTCTTGCACTGGTACTGCAGGTTGATGGAGCGGGCGTACTCTTCCAGCGACTCGAAGCAGGGGACGATCAGTGCCGAGACGAAGTGGCGGGCATCGGCGACGATGGCGATCTGCTCGATAAAGCGATCCTTGCCGATGGTCCCTTCCACCAGTTGCGGGGCCACATATTTGCCGTTGGAGGTCTTCATTAGCTCCTTGAGGCGCTCGGTGAAGTAGATATTGCCCTGGCTATCGAGCTCACCGGCATCGCCGGTACGCAGGAAGCCATCTTCGGTCATCACCTCGGCGGTGGCGTCCGGCTTGTTGTAGTAGCCGCGCATCACGGTGGGGGAGCGCACCAGCAGCTCGTTGTTCTCACCCAGCTTCACTTCGATGCCGTTCAGAGCCGTGCCGATGGAGCCGAGCTTGAACTGGCTGTCTTCATAGCAGCAGACGGTGGCGGTGGTTTCGGTCATGCCGTAGCCGTACTTGAGATTGAGCCCCATCGCCTGGAAGAAGAGGTTTACATCGTCGGCGAGACGGGCGCCTGCCACCGGCAGGAAGCGGGTACGGCCGCCAAAGCGGGCACGCAGCTTGCGAAACACCAGTCGCTCCGCCAGCCAGAGCTGGGCATAGAGTTGCGGGGAGGCGGATTTGCCCGCCTGACGGGTAGCAACCATCTGCTTGCCTACCTTGGTCGCCCAGCCAAACAGGGCGCGACGCAGGGCCGGCGCCTGAGCCACCTTGGCCTGGATCATGGCGTAGGCCTTCTCGTAGAGGCGCGGCACGGCGCACATCACGGTCGGTTGTACTTCGCCAATCACATCCATCACTTTCTGCGGGTCGCGGATATAGACGTTTTCGCCACCGCAGTAGAGCACGTAGAAACTCCAGACCCGCTCGAACACATGGCTGAGCGGCAGCATGCAGAGCGACACATCCTGCGGATTAAGGTCGAGGCGGCTGTTGTGCATTTCGAAACAGGCGGCAACGTTGGCAAAATCGAGCATCACCCCCTTGGGTTCGCCGGTGGTGCCGGAGGTGTAGATCAGGGTCAGCAGGTCGTCCATCCGGTACTGACTCTCGCGCTCGTGCAGCACCTGTTCACTTGGCTGATGGTTGCCGGAGACCAGAAACTCCTGGAAGTGGCTCGCTTGCGGACAGCCGCGCAGGTTGACGCTGCCATCGAGGGCGACGATCTGGCGGATTTCGCCATCCTCTAACAAGTTAAGCGCCTGATCGAACTGGGGCTGTTCCCCGACGAACAGCAGGCCGATGTTGGCATCGCGCACGATATAGCGCAGCTGTTCGAGGGTGCTGGTGGGGTAGATTGGGACACTGACGCCGCGGGCGGCAAGGATGCCGAGATCGGCCTGGGTCCACTCCGGCATGTTGCGGGCGTAGATGCCGACCATTTCGGTTGGCTGGTGGCCGGCACGGATCAGCGCCTGGGCGCAGTAGTCCATGGCCTGGCCCAGAGTACGCCAGCCGATGGCGCGCCACTGGCCATCTTGCTGAACCCGCAGGACAGCCTTGTTGCCAAGCTGGGCAATACGTTCACGCATCAGTCGAACCAGATGAAGCTTCGGCATCAGTCAAACATCCTTTAATTACAGTTGTACGCCCGCGAGGGCACTAAAAATCGGGCTAGAGTTTAAACTCCAACATTACAGCTTACAAGTGTTCGCCGTTTGTCTTGGATCACAAAGAGTGCAAATAGCTACGCCTTCGGGCAGGCTGGCCGATACTGCAAGGGAGTGCAAAGAGGGTTAACGATATGAATCTGTGGGTGAAAGGGGCGTTGGCTGCAGTCGGGCTCATGGTGGTGGGGGGCTGTGCAGCCTGGTTCTTTTTTGGCAAGGGGGCACAGGGGCCCGCCAATCCCTGGTATCAGGGAGCCGAGGGGTATCATCAGGCCCAGCAACAGGCGCTGGCGTTGGGTTATCCGCTGCTCTATGTGCTGGAGACCCCCAAGTGCCGCCGCTGCGGCGATCTGGAGAAGAAATTCTGGCAGAGCAAGGAGATGGCAGGCCCGCTCGCCCGGCTGGTGAAGGTGCGGCTCAACCCGGGCAAGGGGGATGGCAGCGAGCAGATCCTGCGCCGCTTTCCCAAGGTCGCCACACCGCCCGGTATCTATATCCAGCAGCCGGGGCAGCCCCTCAGGCCCATCAAGGTCGTGGTGGATATCGACCAGATCTGGATGCCGGGAAAAACCTGGCAGCGGGGCTTCTATATGCCGCTCTCTGCCGCCGGATTCGAGGCGGTGGTGCACACAACCCTCTCCTTGCAGGATCCTGCGCTGGATAACGCCCCCCTCGATTGAAGGGGAACAAGGTGCCGGAGTGCGGCGAACAGGCTGTATCAGCCGAAATCGAACAGCCGCGACATTAGCACTGCATCTTCCCGATCGTTGCCAGTGCCGTAGTAGTCGGCGCGGCGGCAATATTCGGCAAAACCGGCGCTCTCGTAGAGGTTGATGGCGGTCTGGTTACCGGCCCGCACCTCGAGAAACCAGGCCTCTGCGCCGGCTTGCTTGCTGCGTGCCAGATAGGCCTGCAACAGCGCCCGTCCCAACCCCTTGCCCTGAAACGCCGGATGCACGCAGATGTTCATCAGCGAGCTGTCACCGGCCACCAGATCCGAGATATAGAAGCCCGCCGGGCGGCCATCTACCAGCATCAAGCCGTTGAGATAGCGAGGGCCGAAGCAGGAGAGCAGGTTGGCCTGACTCCACGGCTCCTTGTGAGCGGCTTGCTCGATGGGGTAGACAAGGTCGAAATCGCTCTCGAGCAGGGGACGAAACTCAGGCATGGGGGCTCCGGATGGCAGCATTGTGGGCACCAGGGTTGGCAGAGGCGGCGGCAGGGGCAGCGTGTGTAAAATCAGGTAAAAAGAGCAGCATCACGGTGGGGCTTGGCGGCATGATGCAGGATCACGCCGCGCTGGCCGCAAGGTGCTGGCGCAGTTGTTGCCACAGGGCGCGCTTTTGCGCGGCGCTGGGGGCGAGCGGGCAGATTAGCGCATCCGGCCGCGCGGGGTTGGCCTCCGTCAGCCAGAGCAGCGGTGAGGCGTCCGCCCTTTGCAGGTCGGCGGGCGGCAGCTCGCTGAGCAGGGAGACCTCATCGGGCGTCATACCGAGCAGCTGGCAGATATCCGCCAGCAGCGTGGTGGCAGGCAGGCTAGGTGCCAGCAGCCAGAGTTTGCCGCTGGGCAGCGGTGCGCTGCTGGCCGGGGCCGTCTGGCCGGTATGTTGCTCAAGTTCGGGAGCAGGTTCTGCGCCCAGCAATGCCGGACGACGCAGCTGCCAGCTTTGAATGCCCATGCGGGCCAACATGCTCTGACGAACGGGATCTTGCATCTGGGGCGACTCACTCTTGATCTGCATTGGGGAAAATCGTGTTGCGCAGGGTACACTCGAACCGGTTTTGCTGCACCCTTTGCAACGTATCATCTGGCGCATGCGGGTATGACACGCTGGCCATGATGCTGATAACCACTCTGGCCACGTATGGGCGCTGCAACGGTATCGCACCGCCTTGGCGTTTTTTCCTGCCAGAGTCGGGTATTCTGCGGCAAGAGATACCAGAATAAACATCATAACAAGACAAAACCCAAGGTCGAACAAATGGATATCGCACCTTGGGGCTATCATCATCCCAGCTTCGGAACAGTCTCTATGTCGTCTTTAGCTCAAGCCCAGAACCCCGCGCGTCTTATTCCCATCCAGGAGCGGCTGCCCCGGCTGCTGGCGGCCCTTGGCGAGGGGCTCTACGAACGGCAGGATGCCCTGCGCCTCGGTCTGCTGGCCGCCCTCAGTGGCGAGAGCCTCTTCTTGCTGGGCCCGCCCGGCATCGCCAAGAGCCTGATTGCCCGCCGCCTCAAGCTGGCATTTCACGACGCTCGCCATTTTGAATACCTGATGACCCGTTTCAGTACGCCGGAGGAGGTGTTTGGCCCTCTCTCCATTCAGGCGTTGAAGGAGGATGGCAAATACCTGCGCCTCACCGCCGGTTATCTGCCGGAGGCCGAGGTGGTGTTCCTCGACGAGATCTGGAAGGCGGGCCCCGCCATCCTCAACACCCTGCTCACCGCCATCAACGAGCGGCAGTTCCGCAATGGCGACAGCCAGCACCCCATCCCGATGCGCTTGCTGGTGACCGCCTCCAACGAGCTGCCGGCGCCGGATAGCGGGCTGGAGGCGCTCTACGACCGGATGCTGGTGCGGATCTGGATGGACCGGGTGCAGGAGAAGTCGAATTTTCAGGCGATGCTGGCCAGTGATGGCCATGCCCACCAGAACTTGCCGGAATCCTTGCAGATCCGGGGGGATGAGTACGAGCAGTGGCAGAGCCAGATTGAGCAGGTGCGCCTGCCTGATGCCTGTTTCGAGCTGATCTATCAACTGCGCCAGCAGCTCGATAGCCAGCTGGCCCACCGCTGTTATGTGTCGGATCGCCGCTGGAAGAAGGCGGTACGGCTTATCAAGGCGAGTGCCTTCTTCAATGGCCGCGACGAGGTGGCCCCCCTCGACCTGCTGCTGTTCAAGGATTGCCTCTGGCATGACGAGGAGTCCCGCACCACCCTGATGGAGATGATGACCGAGTTCTCCCGTCTCTATGGTTATCAGCAACTGGCGATGACCCGCCAGCTGCTGGCGCTGCGCGATCAGTTCAAACAGCTGAAACAGAGCGTGGCCCAGCGGCTCTGCACCAAAGCGCGCCAGCGCAAGCAGTGGTTTGGCCGCCGCGCCCGGGGCATCGAGATCCCGCTCGCCAATGCCAGACCCTTTGGCAAGCAGGTGCACTTTCATCTGCTCACTCCGGCGCCGCTGGATGGCAGCGATCCCGAGCGCCTCACTCGCACACTGGTGTTCGATCGCACCCTGCTCTCCCACTGGCGCCCCACCGGCGAGGCGCTGGTCGGCTATCAGTTCGGCAACCCGAAAGAGGGGCACTACGAGCTGGTGCTCGATGATGAACTGCGGCTGCAGGTGCTCGATATCCAGCGCCAGCAGATCCCGCTGGTATTGATGGAGCGCAACGCCATTCCCGAAGTGGTGCTGGAGCCCTGGTTGCAGGCGCTCGACGAGCAACTGGTCCAGGTCGGCAAGGTGATGCAGGAACTCAAACAGCAGCGCAGCCTGTTCGAGCGTCATCAACAACACCTCTTTATCGCCTCACGCTGGCTGCAGCAGGTGGAAGACAGTTTCTTCGTGCTGAACCGGGATCTCGAACTGTTGCGCAGCGAGTTGGTGCAGTGGCGCGAACGGTTGCCAAGGCTGGACGAGTAAGGAGCGCTCATGCTTGAGATCGGCATGCTGGATCTGGGGCTCCTGATGGGCGAAGGGGAGCTGGCGGGAGAGGTGGTGGCGCTGCTGGCGGCCTCTCCCAAGATTTCCGAATTTATCCGGCGCTCTCCGCTGCAGGGCAAGCTGCTGAAAAAGCGCCTGCAGAGCTGGGGCGAGCAGCTTGGCGAGGAGATCCGTCACAAGCCGGTGCCGGTGGCGCTGGAGCAGGAGTACCTGCTCTATCAGGCGCACCGGCAACTGCCGATGACCGAGTTGATTGGTCGCCTGCCCGGCCTGCTGGAGTCGCTGGAGCAGTACAGCCCCTTCGCCGGTGAGGCCCGATCCTTGGTGCGCCAGCTGATGGCTCACCCCACCGAGGGGCTGCGCCAGCTCTTTATCGACAAGTGGCGAGCCAGTCTGGTGGGGAGCCTGTTGCAGTTGCAGCAGCAGATCGCCGAGGCGGAGCGGGAGAAGCAGCGTCAGGAGATTGAAGATCA
The DNA here is from genome assembly GCF_000819685.1 of Aeromonas allosaccharophila. Classification (GTDB taxonomy): domain Bacteria; phylum Pseudomonadota; class Gammaproteobacteria; order Enterobacterales; family Aeromonadaceae; genus Aeromonas; species Aeromonas allosaccharophila. The sequence goes on from NZ_CDBR01000023.1 coordinate 108,865, forward strand.
GCTGCTGGCGAGCCGCACCTTGGCCGATGCCCTCGATCCCAACCAGATTTCCGCTGGCGGCCTTTGGGATCTGGCGCAGGGACACTGGCACAAGCGCAGTCTGGTGCTGATCAAGCAATATGCCCGCATGTTGCAGCGCGAGCCCTTGCTGGCGGAGATCGCGGGTCTGCTCGGGCGCAGCGAGCGGGATCGGCGAGCGCAGGAACAACCGGTGCCGCCGGTCGAGGTGCTGGAGCTGGAGCCCGCCCCCAGCGATGATGTGCCGGACGATCTGGTGGGCATTCATCAGGCCAGCGATCTGATGCGGCTATTGCCAAGCGAGGCGGTGATGCTGGGGCTGCCGGAGCTGGAGCTGGAGTTCTATCGCCGCTATCTGGAGCGGCGCCTGCTCAGTTACCAGTCGCGCGGCACGTTGCCGCGCCAGCGCATCATGCTGCGCACCCCCGAGCAGGGCGGCAAGCAACTGCAGCAGCGTGGCCCTTTCATCGTCTGTGTCGATACCTCCGGCTCCATGGGCGGATATCCGGAGGAGTGTGCCAAGGCGCTGTTTCTGGCGTTGCTCAAGGTGGCGATGGATGAGAAGCGTGGCTGCTACCTGATGCTCTTCTCCACCGAGGTGGCGACCCTCGAGATCACCGCAGATACCGGTCTGGAGAAGGCGGAGCGCTTTCTCTCCATGAGTTTTCACGGTGGTACCGACCTGGTGCCTTGCCTGGAAAAAGCGCTGGCCAAGCTCGATGATCCCGCCTTTGCCAAGGCCGATGTGCTGGTCATCTCCGACTTTATTGCCCAGAGCCTGCCCCATCCCCTGCTCGATCAGATGAATCGCTATCGTCAGCGCCAGACCCGTTTTCACGCCGTCGCCATGTCCCGTCATGCCAAACCGGCCTTGCTGCGGGTGTTCGACAACAGCTGGCTGCTCGATTGCGGCTTGCGTGGTCGGTTGTTGCGGCGCTGGCAGCATCACTAGTAACCGGGAGGGCTCTACGTTACGTTGTGCCCTCTTGCCGCCGTGATTGTCCCGCGAGCGTCCAAGTCAATGATGTCGCTGTAAAATGTGACCAGACAGCCATTCGGGCGGCAGCGCGGGACTCAGGTCTTTACAACCCTTGTTGCAGGGGAAAAGATAGTGATTTTCCGGCATCCACTGCCCGATGACCTCTCCCATTCACCCGGAGTCTTTATGCGTCACCTTGCTTTACTGCTGTTGCTGGCGGTGTTCGGGCTGGCGGCCCAACCCTTGTCACCCGCCCAGCTGGAGAGCGAACTGGATGATATGGAACGGGTCTATCAGCCGATCGAGTTGTTGCGAGATCGCATTGGCTACCTGCTTCAGGAGGCGGACGTTTATCCGATGTCGCAACAGATGCGGATCCGGCGGCTCTCCTGCTGGTCACAATCGGCCGATGACATGGAAAAGTCCCGTGCTGCCATCGCCTATGCAGATAGCCAACTGAAGTGGGTGCAAAAAGGGGGCGATGAGGCTGCAGTTGTCGATCTGACCCTCTGTCGTGGCTGGTTTCATCAGTTAATAGGGGATGTTGTCCATGCTCGCCGTGATTACGATGAGGGGTTAGTGCGGGCCAAGCAGGCTGGTCTCGAAAAGCTGGAGGCGCTGGCGCTGGCTCGTCGCGGCGCAATGTTGTCGTTTCAGGGGGCATCCGGGCAGGGGCTCGTTGACCTGACCAGGGCTCACACCATTTACGAGCGGCTAGGACTTATCTCTTGGTACCAGCAGGCGCAGCTCGATATTGCCGCCGCCTTTCGCCGCATGGGTCTTTATACCGAGGCGCTTGCCGCGCTGGAGAGCCTGCGCCAGCATTTTATCGACAGCCATGACAGTTATGGCACGGCAAGACTAAGCGATCAGCTGGCAATGATTTACCTGCAGACCGACCGTTATCAGGATGCCCTGACAGAGCTTGAACAGAGCGCCGCCTACTATTTGCGGATCCGGTATCACATTGAATATGCCGAGCGTCAGGTGATGAAGGCCGAAGCGCTATTGGTGCTGGCTCGCCTCGATGAGGCCAAGGTGTTGCTGGATACTGCTGCGAAGGTGTTGTTGCCAGACGTGGATCCGGTGCTTCATGCCCATATCGAACTGGTGCTGGCCAAGTGGCAGAACAGTGTGCAGCAGCCCGAGCAGGCGCTTAGGTCGCTGGCAATAGCAGAGCCCATTCTTAAGGCTGAAGACCATGTTCTTTTCCTGAAAACACTCTATGGCTTGCGCAGTGACGCACTGGAGCAGTTGAGCAACTATCCTGCGGCACTGGCGGCGCTGCGTGAACATCTGGTACAGGAGCAGCGTCTCGATCAACTGCAACGGGAGCAGAGCACCGCCTGGGTGCGTGGCGAGTTTGAACTGGCCCGCCAGGAGGCTGAAAACCGACGGTTACGGGCTGAACAACAGTTACAGCAGCAGGAGTTGGCGCGAGTCAAGGAGCGTCGTTTCTGGCTGTTGGTGGTGATGGTACTCTGCGGGGGATTGGCTCTGCTGACCATGGGGTGGCTGCTTGAGCGCAATCGTCGGATGCATCGGCTGGCCTTTACCGATGAGCTGACCGGCATCAACAACCGGCGTCGGGTGTTGCGTTATGGCAGCCAGATGTTTGCGCTGGCCCGTAAGCAGGGCACGCCATTTTGTCTGCTGGTGTTCGATATCGATTATTTCAAGCGGATCAACGATACATTGGGGCATCATCAGGGAGACCGGGTTCTGCAGTGGATTTCACAACTGGCAGTATGCCAATTGCGGCGTCAGGATCAGCTCGGGCGCACCGGCGGAGAGGAGTTTTTGATCCTGCTGCCGGATACCAGCCTCGAAGAGGCGCGCCGGGTAGCGGAGCGGATCCGCTACATGGTGGCCAACCGGGCGCTGCCTGGCATGTCGCACCCGGTGACCATCAGCATTGGATGCGCATGTCTGCGAGACGATGATCCGGATCTGGCTGCCCTGATCCAGCGTGCCGACAGTGCGCTGTACCGTGCGAAAGGGGCTGGTCGCAACCGGGTGGAAACAGACGAGTGACGGGCTGGGTATTTTTCACTCGCGCGGGTATAATGTCGCGCAATTTTGCTTTGACTCAGGCGAGAAGACCCATGTAACGCAACCCTCCTCCCTCTCTCCACCAGGTTGGCAACACGCCAGCTGGCGTGGCTTTCGTTGCGTATACATGTGCCGTGAGCGGCATTCCGGATTTATTCCCACGGTGGCTGATGCTACCGCTCAATAGAAGAACGTTGAATTATGTCAGCTGAATTTCTGAGTGAAGTCTCCAAGAGACGCACTTTTGCGATCATTTCGCACCCGGATGCGGGTAAAACCACCATCACCGAAAAAGTCCTGCTGTTCGGACAGGCCATTCAGCGCGCCGGTACCGTCAAGGGCCGTGGCTCAGGTCAGCACGCCAAATCCGACTGGATGGAGATGGAGAAGCAGCGTGGTATCTCCATCACCACCTCGGTGATGCAGTTCCCCTATGCCGATTGTCTGGTCAACCTGCTCGACACCCCGGGTCACGAGGACTTCTCCGAAGATACCTACCGTACCCTTACGGCAGTCGACTGCTGCCTGATGGTCATCGATGCCGCCAAGGGTGTTGAAGACCGGACCCGCAAGCTGATGGAAGTGACCCGTCTGCGCGATACCCCCATCCTCACCTTCATGAACAAGCTGGACCGCGAAGTGCGCGACCCGATGGAAGTGATGGACGAGGTGGAGCGCGAGCTGAAGATCATGTGCGCGCCCATCACCTGGCCGATCGGCTGTGGCAAATCCTTCAAGGGTGTCTATCACCTCTACAAGGATGAGACCTATCTGTATCAGACCGGTCAGGGCCACACCATCCAGGAGAAGCGGGTGGTCAAGGGGTTGAACAACCCGGACCTCGATGCCTCCATCGGCGAGGATCTCGCTGCCCAACTGCGCGGCGAGCTGGAGCTGGTGCAGGGCGCCTCTCCCGAGTTCGACCACGAGGCCTTTATCGCTGGCGAGATGACCCCGGTGTTCTTCGGTACTGCACTCGGTAACTTCGGTGTCGACCACATGCTGGACGGCCTGACCGACTGGGCTCCGTCTCCCATGCCACGCAAGGCCGAGAGCCGCGAAGTCGAAGCGACCGAGGAGAAATTCTCCGGCTTCGTGTTCAAGATCCAGGCGAACATGGATCCGAAACACCGCGACCGTATTGCCTTTATGCGTATCGTGTCAGGCACTTACAGCAAGGGCATGAAGATGCGCCACGTGCGTATCGGCAAGGATGTGAACATCTCCGACGCCGTGACCTTCATGGCCGGTGACCGTGAGCAGGCGGAAGACGCCTTCGCCGGTGACATCATCGGTCTGCACAACCACGGCACCATCCAGATCGGCGACACCTTCACCCAGGGTGAAGATCTCAAGTTCACCGGTATTCCGAACTTCGCACCGGAACTGTTCCGCCGCATCCGCCTGCGCGATCCGCTCAAGCAGAAGCAGCTGCTCAAGGGGTTGGTACAGCTCTCCGAAGAGGGCGCGGTGCAGGTGTTCCGTCCGCTGATCAGCAACGATCTGATCGTGGGTGCGGTCGGTGTGCTGCAGTTTGATGTGGTGGTATCGCGCCTGAAGAGCGAATACAACGTTGAAGCCCTGTACGAGGCGGTCAACGTCTCCACCGCCCGCTGGGTGGAAGGGACCGACGTCAAGAAGTTCGAAGAGTTCAAGCGCAAGAACGAGGTCAACCTGGCCCTCGATGGCGGTGACAACCTCACCTATATCGCGCCGACCATGGTTAACTTGCGCCTGGCCCAGGAGCGTCATCCCGACGTTCACTTCCGCCAGACTCGCGAGCACTGATACAAGGATTTTCTTCGCTCTACAAAGGCCCCCTCGCTGTAGTGAGGGGGCCTTTATTTGAGCGCTACATCATGTGTTAGAAGTAATAGCTGATCGCTATTCCTTTCGCATCTGAACCCATGAAGGTTGGGTAGAAGGCCACTTGTTGTTCTTTAGCATCAGTAAAAAGATAGCTAAAACTGGTTGCAATAACTGCCCCTGCGATCACATCTCTCCAGTAATGTTGTTCTGCATCGACTCTAGACCAACCAACTAATCCCGCAGCTGTGTAAGCTGGGATACCGTATGTCCAGCCATAACGCATCTGTAAATAACTGGCGCCACTAAATGCCAAGGCGCTGTGGCCGGAAGGAAAACTCTTTTCCTCGCCATTAGGTCGCTGGGAATCAACAGTATTTTTTAAGGCCCATACGCTAGCCCCTGTCGCTGCAAGGGAATAACCAAATTGTTTCAGTCCATCAATGTCATCCTGATACCAAGAGATGCCAGCAGCTATGGTTGGAATCGCATATTGACCAAGATTGCCGTATGTTTCGAACGAGTTTGATGCGTGTGCGGGGTGTTGGATATAGATAGTTAGCAGAAAGGTGAGAAGTAACCGCTTCATATTCGTTTCTCATCATACAAATTGGTTTCGAACCCTATAATCAAAAATCTTTAATATCAATCGATTAATCTGCAATTTTAGTGATTTGATAGACCATGCAGATCTCGCAATCCCCGTGACCGGTGCAGCCGAGGGGGCCGGGAAGGTGTTCAAAGCCGAGGGATTCATAGAGGCTGGTGGCTTCGCGAAGTACTTCGGTTGTCTCCAGATAGCAGCGTTGATAGCCCAAGTCACGAGCGGCATCCAGCGCCTGCAACACCAGCCGCTTGCCAAGGCCCAGTCCGCGCAGGGCGGGCATAAAGTACATCTTCTGCAGCTCGCAGACCCCCTCTTCCCCCGCCAGCGGCGCTATACCGCCACCGCCGAGGATGGCACCGTCCGGCCCTTCGATCACCCAGTAGCGGCTCTTCTCCCCCTGATAGCTTCGGGAGAGGGTATCGATATTGGGATCGGAGACCCCATAACCCTTGTCGGCGGTGAGGCCATATTCGGCCGACACGGCGCGGATCACCGTGGCGATCCGGGGATCATCTGCCGCCGTGATGGGGCGAATGCGGTAACCCTGCTGGCGGCGGGCGCGGGAGAGGGCGCTGCGGTAGAGCAGCAGGCCGCTCCACAACTGTTCACGCTCGGGCTGGCTCAACTGCGCCAGCATCTCCTCCATCGCCCCGTTCATCTCCCGGTGCAACTCTAGCAGCATCGTTTGCCCCTCGGCAGTGAGACGGGCCTCCTTGCTGCGCCCGTCGGAGGGGTGCGGGTGCCAGCTGATCAGCTCCCGTTCGGCGAGGCGAGCCAGCGGGCGGCTGGCATTGGATTTGTCGATGTGCAGTTTTTCCGCCAGTTGCTGGTTGGTGGCGGGGGCGTTTTCCAGCTCGATCAGCAGGTGAGCCTCGATGGGGGTGAGGGCCAGATTGCCGCACTGCTGGGAGAGCATGCCGAGTTCGCGAACCAGATCGCGCGACAGGGCGCGCAGGGGACGGGGATCCATATCGTGGTTTCCTTTTTAGTTGTGCATAACAACTAAAGTAGCGTAAAAGTTGTAATTCGCAACCTTTTTCTCCGTCATGTTGGTCCGGGGGAGGCGGGTCAGGCCAACCCTGTGCCATGGGGTCGGCTCAGGGTGGGCTGCCGTGATTACCCGATATCAGCCTTTGGCTACCGGAATGCCCCATTCGTTCAAAATCCCCCACTCGCTCAATCTGGCCTGCCACTGTGGGCGCCCTTCATTGATTCGAAATGGCCCGAGTTGCCATGGTGTTGGCATGGCTTGCTCCAGCGTGCGGGCCAGCAGCTGTTTGGCCCAGCCTGCGCGGTCGATCCCCTGCCAGCTGCCACCCTGTAACTGCAACAGGGTGATGACCTGCCGCAGCTCGTGCAATTTGCCGATGCTCTGCTCTTGTTTGAGCTGGCGTACCCTGGTAATCCCCCCGAAAACCTGGGGTGCTCATAAGTAGAATTTTCTCGTATCTTGAACGCAGGAGGTTCTACATGAAAACATCACGCTTTAGCGATGCCCAAATCATCGCCATCCTCAAACAGGCCGAGTCTGGCTCACCCGTCCCTGAACTCTGCCGCGAGCATGGCATCAGTTCCGCGACCTTTTACAAGTGGCGCACCAAATTCGGTGGCATGGATGCCTCTCTCATGGCTCGCCTCAAAGAGCTGGAGGAGGAAAACCGCCGCCTCAAGAAGATGTATGCCGAGGAGCGCCTCAAAGCCGAGATTATCCCCGAGGCCATAGCAAAAAAGTGGTGACGCCATCTGCCCGCAGGGAGATGGCTACCAAAGCCGTGTCACTCTTTGCCATTTCTATCCGGCTAGCCTGCAACATCTTCAAGGTCAGCGAAGGCTGTTATCGCTATCAACCCATGCTCGCCGATGAAAACCAGCTTATTGCGGATTGGTTGCTGCGTATCACCAACAGCCAGCGGAACTGGGGCTTTGGCCTCTGCTTCCTCTACCTGCGTAACGTCAAAGGGTTTGCTTGGAACCACAAGCGGGTCTACCGGATCTATCGGGAGCTTGAACTGAACTTGCGCATCAAGCCCAAGAAGCGACTGGTACGTGAAAAGCCGCAGGCTCTGGCCGTACCTGCCCAGCCTAACCACTGCTGGTCGATGGATTTTATGCACGATCAACTGAGCGATGGTCGGTCAGTGCGACTGTTTAATGTGATCGATGATTTTAACCGCGAGGCGCTGTGCATTGAGGTCGATTTTTCATTGCCCGCTTCACGGGTCAAGCGCGCACTGGAGCAGGTGATTGAGTGGCGTGGCAAACCGGCGATGATCCGGTGCGATAATGGACCAGAATATATCAGCGAAGTGCTCAAGGCGTGGGCGGCGAAACAGGAGATCACCTTGGGGTATATCCAACCAGGCAATCCTCAGCAGAACGCGTACATAGAGCGGTTTAACAGAACGGTACGTTACGATTGGTTGGCTCATCATCTGTTTGGCACACTGGAGGAGCTCCAAGAGTTTGCAACACAATGGCTATGGGTTTATAACCATGAGCGGCCCAATATGGCGCTGGATGGTTATACCCCAAAGCAGCATCTGACAAAGGCTGCATGACCTCTACTTTTGAATGCCCCTAAAAATGGGGGGATTACCCCCTGGCCTGAGCGGGCAGTAACCAGCCCAGCAAGCGGCCGGTGCGGCTGGTGGCCGGTTGCCGCAGTGCCTGGATGCCATCGTCCAGCACCTTGAGGTAGGGCTGGGTGAACGTTATGCCCAACATGTCGAGGGTATGAGGGGAAAACCGATCCGCATCGGCGTGGGTCGGCAGATGCACGGTATGCTCCTCGACCCGTCGCAGGTAGCGGTTGTTCTCCTCTGTCAGCTGGGCAGCCAACTCGCGTACCTGCGGCAGGGTGAGTGCTGCCAGGGTCGCCATATCGATATGGGTTACCGGAATGGATTCGGCGGATGGCAGGTGTTTTCCATCCAGTTCTGCCTGCAGATTGGCGGCCGATCTGGTCAGCTTTGCCAGGATTTGGCAGGCAGGTCGGTTGCCCAGCTGGCGGGTGATCTCCTTTTCCAGATTGAGATGTTCTTCCGCCTCGAGGCGGCGTAGCTGTTCCGCCTGCCGTTGTGCCAGCGCCGGATCTGCCGTTTTTGCTTGGGGGTCAGTGCGCTCGGCTGTGGATGGGGTGGCAACGGCTGCTGGCGGCAGTGGTTCGGCTCGCACCGTGAAGCTGAACGCCAGTATGCCTTCGAGTTTGAAGTGGCGGCCCAGCATGCCTGCCCGTCCGCTCTCTTGGGCGAAGGCGTGATAGAGCGCACCATGGCTATGACCGGCCAGCAGGCGGTTCATCACGTTTGCAATCTCCTCCTTGCGGGAGGGAAGGGCGTTGATCTTGACCTGTGCGCCGTCGGGCGTGTCGAGCAAGCCAAGATAGCGGCCGATCTCGGGTTGTTGCAGGTAGTCGCGCAGATACGCCGTATGGCGCTCACGCTTGGCCGGGTTGGCATCCAGATAGTGCTGCAACACCTGTTTCAGCTCCAGCGCCAGTTGCCGCAGTTCGGTTTCTTCCAAGGATCTCGGCGGAAGGGGCTGACTGCGTAATTGGCAGGATTTGCTGCCAAAGGATCCCTTGAGGGTGACATAGCGTCCGATCTCACCGGCAGGATCCTTGACCAGCGCGTTGGTGAGCGCCTTGCCATCCGGCAGTTTTTTCAGCCGGTTGAGCAGGGTGACCAGATGGGTCAGGGGATCTGCGGTCGCCAGCGTCGGCTTGCCGAGTTCATTGCGCATCTGTCCGGCTCTCAGCAAGTCATCGAGTGCGGTTTGCTGTTCGGGGTGGTGTTGCACATAGACAGAGAGCCCCTTGCGCAGTTCGCGATTCAACTGCTGCTGGCTATCGGGGGCCAGCGCTGGCGGGGTCGGCAGCGCCAGTTCGGGGCGATCGGTGGTAGGTGCGGTCAGGTTGCGACACGCGTTCACAAAGCGACTGCCGGGATTGCTCCGGGGGCGGGAGGGCGTTGCGACAGTCGCGAGTGGGGCGGTGGGGTCGATTTTCATGGTGGGCTCCTTGCTTACTGCGGCTCTGCGTAGAGTCGGGGCGTGAGGTCGTGGGCCAGTTCGGCAAGCTGACCCATCAGGTTGTCGAGCAAGGGTTCATCGCAGTGGGCGAGAAAAATCTGGGCGTAGAGGGTGAGGGTGGGTAGATCCCCCTCCAGTCCAAGCCAGGTACCGCCCATCCGGTTGACCTCGCTATTGAGGCTTAGCCAGTGCTGCAGGTTGGCGGGGGTCAGGCTATTGGCATCCAGCTGGCCTGTCATCGGGGTGGTGATGAGCAGCACGCTCTCATCGGGATCGACCTCCAGCCACCACTCCCTGTCCTGCTGGTCGAGCAATAGAAACATCCGGTTTTTCCCATCCGGAGCAGCGGTAGCCTGCGTACCGGAGAGGCGTGCGATCCAGTGATAAGCATGGTGGTGTGACATGGTGTGCTATCCCCTTGGCAAGGTGTCGGGAAGAGTATTCCATGGCGAGGCGGCGCTATCTGTCAGTGCTGGCCGCGATTATGGCGGGAAAGGACGAACGGCAGCCCCGTTGACGGGGCTGCCGCAGGCAAGGAGGGGCGTCAGGCGGCGGCTCTGATGGCCAGTTCCGGGCGGCGGGAGAAGCAGCGGGCGAGCAGCAGCATGGTGGCCACGCCTATGGTGCCCAGCACCAGCCAGGGGAGGGCCGGTTGCCCCTGTTGCAGCGAGAAGTCATAGAGAGAACCGCCGCCCACGTAGCCGGTCATGCCGCCCAGTGCCAGCCCAAGGCGGCTGAAGCCCATGTAGCTGCCACGGGCATTGGGGTTGGCGAGCTTGGTCATCAGGGTCTCCCGCGCCGGTTCGCAGATGATGATCCCCAGATAGAAGCAGGCCAACAGCACGAAGATGCCGGAGAGGGTGCTGACAAACGCAACCAGCCCAATCCCCACCGTCATCAGCAGGATACCCGCCATCAGTCGGCTCTCCAGCCGGTAGCGTCGTTCACTGAAGCGGGCGATGGGGTAGAGCAGCGCCAGCGACAGCGCCGTCTCGAGGCTGTACATCCAGCCCACCGCCGTGGTTGTGCCCGCCAGTTGCTTGACCAGAATGGGGAAAATCAGCATCACCTGCACCCACAGCATGTAGTAACCGCTCAGGATCAGCACCAGCCGACAGAAGGCGCGATCCGCCAGTACCTGCCCCATCCCTTCCCGCATCGGCGTCGGTTTGACCGAGAGGCGATAGGCGGGCAGCAGGGTCCAGTTGCAGAGCGCCGCCAGAGTGAAGAGCCCGGCGCCCAGCAGGCAGACGTAGGTGAAGTCGAAACGCAGCAGCCAGCTGCCGAGCAGGGCACCGGTGACGGCTCCCGCGCTCTCCAGCATCATCAGCAGGGAGATAAAGCGGCCCCGCTCATGGGGACGGGTAAATTTGATCACCAGTGCGGCCCGTGGCGGGTCAAACAGGCAGCCACCCAGGCCCGAGAGAAAACAGGAGAAGATCAGCATGGCGCCGCTGTCGGCCCAGGCCAGGGTGGCGAACCCGACGGCGCGCAACAGCATGCCGGTGACGATGAGCGGGCGGGCGCCGAAACGGTCGGCCAGCGAGCCGCCGAAGATCCCCAGCCCCTGCTGGGTCAGCTGGCGCAGGCCGAGGGCCAGCCCCACCAGACCCGCCGCCCAGCCGAGTTGATCGACGAAGCGCAGGCTGATCATCGGCATCACCACAAAGAAACCCAGGATCACCAGTGTGGTATCCAGCGCCAGAAACCAGCGTCCCCAAAACCTCGCCCTATCGACCATAACACCCTCTCACTCATAGATAACTTCATTCTGGAGAGGGTTTAGATATAGTGGTAGACGACAACTACCTATATTTCATATCAGGATTATTTATGTCTATGGATCTGGACGATCTGCAACTGCTGCTGGATGTCGCCGAGCTGGGCAGTTTCAGTCAGGCGGCGGCCATTCGTGGCTGGTCGCAGCCGCTGGTGAGCCAGCGCATAGCTCAGCTCGAACTCAGTCTCGGTGCGCCGCTGTTTCAGCGCCATCGGCGCGGGGTGACGCCGACCCGTGCCTGCGAGCAGTTTCTGCCATCAGCCCGTTCGGCACTGGCCACCCTGAGTGAGGGACGGTTGGCACTGCAGGGGGCGCCAGCCTTGCCTTGCATCCGTCTTGCCAGCCTGCCCTCTCTGACGGCTGTGGTATTCGGTTCCTTGTTGATGGAGCTGGTGGATGAGCCCTTCGAGATCCGCTGCACCACGGATCACTCCGGGGTCATCATGCAGGAGTTGCTGACCGGGGTGACCGATATCGGCTTTGTGCTCAAGTGTCCACCGGTGGCAGGCCTGCAGATGGAGCTGCTCTGCTGCTCCCCCATCATTGCCATCGCCTCGCCGCTGCATCCGTTGGCGGGATGCCATGGCCTGACCCTGCAGGATATCGCCGACCAGCGGCTGGCACCTCAGGTGTGGGGGCCAGGGTGTGACGTCTTTATCCAGCAGTTGCGACGGCTGCGGCGGGCGGCCAGCCCATTGCATGCGGTACAGCCCGCCAGTGCGGCGCGGGATCTGGCGCTGGAGCACGGGTTTATCACCCTGATGCCGGAGCTGGCCATCAAGCGGGATCTGGAGGTGGGGCGGCTGGTCAGGCTCGATGTGCGCAATCTGCCGCAGGAGCATTGGGATGTGATGATGGCGTGGCGCGGTGGCAAGCGGCCCAATCCGGCACGCGAAGCGGTGCTCGCCACCGCCCGCACACTGGCGAAACGGTGGCGCAACGAGGGGTGAATGGGAAGAGGGGGGCAGCAGTGTAAAAGGGTTGGCGCGGCCAGTGGCGATTGGCTACATTGGGTGGCTGCTTCGCTATTTGATCACTGATTTGAAAGGAGAATCCCATGTTTTCATGGCAGTTGGACGACGAGCTTGCGCTGCTCTTCTTGCAGCCCGATATGGCGAGCGAACTGTTTGCCCTCTGCAATGACAACCGGGAGTACCTTTCCCAATGGCTGCCCTGGCCGCCACTGATCCAGCGCCCCGTCGACAGTGCCCTCTTCATTCGCAGTGCCATCGAGAAGTTCGCCCGCGGCGAGGGGCTCACCACTGCCATCGAGTATCAGGGGGAGGTGGTGGGGGTTATCGGTTACAACAGCATCGATCACGACCTTGGCAAGGTGGTCATCGGTTACTGGCTGGCGGAGCGCTGGCAGGGCAATGGGATCATTACCCGGGCTTGTCATGCGTTGATCCATCACGCCTTTGAGGAGATGGGGATGGAGAAGGTGGAGATCACTGCCGCCACCGATAATGAGCCCAGCAGAGCCGTTTGTGAACGGCTCGGGATGCAGCAGGAGGGGGTGACCCGGCGCGCTGAGCGGCTGGGCAACCGGATTGTGGACCATGCCCACTACAGCCTGCTGCGCGACGAGTGGCTAAGACAGAGGGAGTCCTGATGGCACTGCCGCATATCAAGACGGCCCGAACCCATCTGACCATATTGTCGCCGGATCACGCCCCCATGATGCTCGACTTCTACCGGCGCAACCGCGCCCATCTCGCCCCCTGGGAGCCGTTGCGTGACGAGCACTTTTACACCCTCTCTTACTGGCATGCCCGGTTGCAGGACAGTTACAGCCAGTTCTTCAACGGCACCGGCGTCAATCTGGTGGCGCTGGATCCGGCTGGTGAGCGGGTGATCGCCACCTGCAATTTCAGCAATATCCTGATGGGGGTCTTCAAGGCCTGTCATCTGGGCTATGCCATCGACCAGCAGCATCAGGGGCAGGGGGTGATGCGAGAGGCGTTGTCTGCCGCCATCGACTACCTGTTTCGGGAGCACGACCTGCATCGCATCATGGCTTGCTACATGCCTGCCAATCAGCGTAGTGGCGCCCTGCTGGATCGGCTCGGTTTCAAGCGGGAGGGATTCGCGCGGGAGTATCTGATGATCAATGGCCGCTGGGAGGATCACATCCTCACCTCGCTGATTAATCCGGCCCCCTGAGCGACAGATAAAAAAACGGGCCCGAAGTTGCCTTCGGACCCGTCTTCGAATGAGGTACAGGCTTAGTTGGCCTTGGCATCGCTCACTGCAGCTTCAACCTTGGTAGCCACTTCGTCAGCAGCTTTCTCAACGGTTGCAGTCGCTTCGGAGGTGGCCTTCTCTACGGTAGAGGTGGCTTCGCTAGCGGCTTTTTCTACAGTTGCAGCAACTTCGGCGGCCGGAGCAGCAGCAGGCGCGGCAGCTTTTTCTTCTTTCTGACCGCAAGCGGTCAACATCAGACCCAGGATACCGGCTACCAGTACTTTGTTCATGTGCATACCCTCAAAAAAAGATGGAGAGATGGTCTGTGCAACCATCACAGCGCCCACCGTTGCCCGGTATTGAAACAAGAAGCCGGGAGGCAGCAGGCGGGCGCAATATAGCCCCATTAGTTGCCGATGAAAACGGATATCACAATAACATTTTTTCGTGCCGTGGATGAAAAGCACTACTGCAACGACTGATATCAATACAAGATGCGCTCAAATGGCGCAATCTGCACAACAAATGACCACATTTGTGTTGTCTCTTGGCAGTTTAACAAGATTTACTCTGGGTAAAAGAGGCCGATGGCCAGCGCCTTAGTCAGACAGCTTCTGACAGGGCAGCCGTTTTCCCTCAAGGTGGCTCTGACGGGCGAGATCCAGCAGTGCCATCACCGCCAGCGCTTCGCATGCGGGCACCGGGTTGCTTCCTTCGCCCTTGATGGTGGCGCAGACACCGCGATAGTAGGCGCCATAATCGCCCGCTTCACCCACCACGCTCTGCTGCTGTAACTGACCCTCCACGATCCGGCTGAGCTGACCGGGCTCCCCATCCACGCCCCAATCCGCCGCCGGTGGTCGCTTGCCCAGCTTGAGCTGCTCTTCCTGCACATCCATACCGAATTTCACGAACGAGCCCTGGCTGCCGTGGACGATGAAACGCGGCATGGTGGCCGAGACCAGACAGCTGCCGTGCAGAACGACCCGCAGCTCGCCACGCCGTTCACCATAGCCCAGCACTACGTGGAAGTAGTCGTCCGCCAGTGCGCCGGGGCGCTGCTCGGCCAGATCGGCCTGCAGCCAGTCCGGCTGACCAAACAGCTGCAGCGCCTGATCCAGTACGTGGGGGCCGAGATCGAACCAGAGGCCGGAGCCCGGGCCACCCGCTTCGCGCCAGCGCTGGCGCACCTCGGGGCGATAGCGATCGAAGTGGGATTCGAACTGGGCGATCTGCCCCAGAGTCCCCTCGGCAATCAAACTGCGCACGGTGAGAAAATCCCCGTCCCAGCGGCGGTTGTGGAAGATGCTGAGCAGTCGATGCTGTTTTTCGGCCAGCTCGACCAGTGCTTGCGCCTCGGCCAGATCCAGTGCAAACGGCTTGTCGATCACCACATGCTTGCCTGCCAGCAGCGCCTGGCGGGCGAGGGGGGCATGGGTGTCGTTGGGGGTGGCGATCACCACCAGATCGACGGTCTCATCGCTCAGCACCTGTTCCAGCGAACCGACCCGGCTGCCGGGCAGATCGGCCTGCACCTTGGCGGCATCGCGGCTCACCACCCAGCTCAGGGACAAGCCTGGCGTGGTGGAGAGAAAGGGGGCGTGGAAGGTCTTGCCTGCAAAGCCATAGCCCACCAGGGCTGCGTTGAGAGTGTGGCTCATCGGGAGTTCTCCGCTGACATCGAGTGAGTGGGGTTGCCATCGCAGCCGGGCTGCCGGATGGCCATACGCTGTAAAGGCGATACAAACGAGAAGGGGGCCGATGGCCCCCTGAGTGTGCATCAGAGCACAAGATTTATTGCAAACACAAGCGGCGGCCGCGACGGGTCATCAGCATCACCAGGGGCGGCAGCAGCAACCACATATGCAGAGCCAGCTGGCTCAGCGGGTCGTGCATCAGGGCGCCGGTCAGGCCAACCAGGGCGCCTGAGCCGCTCATCTGGAACAGGCCGAGCAGGGCGGCGGCCGTACCGGCGCAGTGGCCGAACGGTGCCAGCGCCATCCCGGCGGCCGAGCCCAGGATCATGGCAAAGCCGATGCTGGAGAGGAATACCGGCCCCATCATCGCCAGCGGATGTTCGATGTGCATGGCCAAAGTCAGGGTGATGGCCGAAAGCATCAACACCAGCAGGCCGATGCGAAGGGTGCGTCTTGGCCCCACCTTGGCGATAAAGCGCGGCGCCATAAAGCAGGCCAGGATGTTGAGGGCGGCGTTGGCGGTAAACCAGTAGCTAAAGCCGCTCATATCCAGCCCCAGCTTCACCATCAGCTGTACCGGTGCGGCGGTGACATAAGCGAGGATCACCGCCATCGCCAGCATGCACAGCGCCGCGTTGAACAGGAAGCTGGGGGAGCGCAGCACCGGGCTGTAGCGAGACCAGCTGATGAGGGCCCCTTCGCTGCGGGTCTCCTCCGGGCGGGTCTCCGGCATCCGCCACATCAGCCAGCTGCCGACGATGAGCGCATAACCGGCCATAAACCAGAAGTTGGCAGACCAGCCTGCCTTGGCGGTGAGCCAGCCACCGAGCAGGGGGGCCAGCGCAGGAATAAAGCAGATGGCGCCATTGAGATAGGAGATCATCTGACCGCTCTTTTTCGGGCCGTAGCTGTCACGTACCACCGAGAAGGCGGCGACCGAGGTGGCGCAGGCGCCGAAGCCCTGCAGCACTCGCGCCAGCATCAATTCGCCGAGGCTGGCGGCAAAACCGGCCCCCAGCGCGCTCAGGCCGTAGAGCAGCACGCCGCCCAGCGCGATGGGCTTGCGACCGTAGCGATCGGCCAGCGGTCCGACTAGCAGTTGCCCCAGCCCCATGCTGAACAGGAACCAGGTGATGGTGCCCTGCATCAGAGTTACTTCGGCGCCCAGCTGCTCGGCCATCTGCGGAATGGCGGGCAGGTAGATGTCGATAGCCAGCGGACTGAACAGCACCAGTAGTACGAGCAAAAGTATCAATGGCATCTGTCACCTCTTTAGTCAGCCAGGTTAATGAATTGGGGCGCGAGTCTACTGACTCACAGTAATGAATAGAAATGGTATTTAATCACTTTGGTTATTCCATTATGGAAACATGTATTAAAAAGCTGGTTATTCGATGGCGGCAAATCCCCCGTAACCCCATCACAGCGGGTGTAATTGACGCTTTTACTAAACGCTTGCGCCGCATAGAATGCGCAGATTATTTTTGCGGAGGTGCTCGATGAACAAGCTTGTCCTGGCAACAGGTAACCAGAAAAAGGTGAAGGAATTGGCCGCCATGCTGGCCGATATGAAGATCCAGGTGATCCCACAGAGCGAGTTTGCGGTCTCCGATGCCGATGAGACCGGCACCACCTTCGTCGAGAATGCCATCATCAAGGCCCGCCACGCCGCCCGCATTACCGGTCTGCCCGCCGTGGCCGATGACTCCGGTCTGGAAGTCGATCTGCTGCAAGGGCGCCCCGGCGTCTACTCCGCCCGTTTTGCCGGTGTGGGTGCCGGTGACAAGGCCAACATCGAGAAGCTGCTCGGCGAGCTGCAAGGTGCCCCCGAGTACCTGAAGAGCGCCCGCTTCTGGTGTGTGCTGGTCTATATGCGCCACGCCGACGATCCCACCCCCATCATCTGTCAGGCGAGCTGGGAAGGGATGATCATCGATGAGCCGCGCGGTCAACATGGCTTTGGCTATGACCCGGTCTTCTTCGTGCCGGATCACGACTGCACCGCCGCCCAGATGCCAGCCGAGCTGAAAAACCAGCTGAGCCATCGCGGCCAGGCGCTGGCCAAGCTCAAAGCGGCGCTGGCTGCGGCGCACTGAGTCACTTCGCCACCTTGTTGGTTACACACGGTCAATTACACATAGTCATCTACAATGGGGGCCTTGAGCCCCCGTTTTATTGGAAGCCCCATGCTGCAACTGCCGCCGCTCTCTCTCTATATTCATGTGCCCTGGTGCGTCCAGAAGTGCCCTTACTGTGACTTCAACTCCCATGCCCAGAAGGGGGAGTTGCCTCACCTCGAATATGTCGCTGCCCTGCTGGAGGATCTGGATCAGGATCTGCAGTGGGCGCAGGGACGGCCGCTCTCCTCCATCTTTATCGGCGGCGGCACCCCCAGCCTGCTGACGGTAGAGGCGATGCAAGCCTTGCTGGACGGGGTGCGGGCCCGCATTCCGCTCACCGCAGATTGCGAGATCACCATGGAGGCCAACCCGGGCACGGTGGAGGCGGACAAGTTCGCCGGTTTCCAGCGCGCCGGTATCAACCGTATCTCTATCGGGGTGCAGAGCTTCCAGCAGGAGAAGCTGACCCGCCTCGGCCGCATTCACGGCCCGGAAGAGGCGCGCAAGGCCGCCGAACTGGCCCATGCCATCAAGTTGCCTACCTTCAATCTGGATCTGATGCATGGTCTGCCGGATCAGAGTCTGGATGACGCCCTTTATGACCTGCAGCAGGCGATCGACTGCGCCCCGCCGCACCTCTCCTGGTATCAGCTCACCATAGAGCCGAATACGGCGTTTGCCTCCAAGCCGCCCAAACTGCCGGAAGATGACACCCTGTGGGACATCTATGAGCAGGGCCACGCCATGCTCTCCGCCAGCGGTTATCGCCAGTACGAGATCTCGGCTTATGCCAAAGAGGGCTACCAGTGCCATCACAACCTCAACTACTGGCGCTTTGGTGACTATCTGGGGATTGGCTGTGGCGCCCACGGCAAGGTGACCGATCTCGCGAACAAACAGATCCTGCGCACCGCCAAGGTGAAGCATCCGAAAGGGTATCTGGACAAGAGCCGCCCCTATCTGGACGAGCAGTGGCAGGTGACGGCAGACGATCTGCCGCTCGAATACTTTATGAACCGCTTCCGGCTGTTTGAACCGGCCCCCAAGGCAGAGTTCGAGGTCTATACCGGCTTGCCGCTGGAGCGGGTCGAGACGGTGCTCGCCATCGCACAGAGCAAGGAGCTTATCGAGGATCTGGGGGATAGCTGGCAGCTCACTTCTCTCGGCCATCGCTATCTCAACGTGCTGCTCGAACTCTTTATGGATGAGTGAGTGGCCTGTTGAGACGCGCTGTTGAGGCAGTGAGTTGGCGTTGCCAAATCGCTTCTTCTGTCAAAACAATCAGGGTGCCATTGGCGCCCTGATTGTTTTGGTCGGTAGAAACCCGCTCAGCAGCAGACGCGGATCATCTGCTGTTGGCCAGGCTCCCACCGCTTGCCAAATTTGGCCTTGCGCTGGTAACTCCCCTTGCCCTTCTTGTTGCGCTCGACCCGGCTGCGAAACAGGGGATCGGAGAGCAGGGCGTGCAGATGGTTATCCTTTATCTCGCCGCGCTGATGGGCATAGTTGCCCCCTTGTGCATTTTCCTCACGGGGGAGGGCGGGTTGGTCGACCCGAATTTTGGCCATGATGGCTCCTCTTCTTTTCTCTTGGTGTGTTGATTCTTGTGTCTGGATGGCGGTTTTCGCTGCGGGCGCCTGTTCAGGCTAGCGCCCGGCAACCGGATGCTCTGGCACCGGTTAAAAACGCGGCGATTTTGTCACCAAATCGCCGCCGGAGCAATGTGTCGGGAGCCGAGTCAGTCACACTGAGCCAGGCACGCTCAGTCAGGCATGCCATGTCAGCCGTGAACCGGGTCATGCTGGTCGTGGCTGTGATGCTCGTGATGGGCCGGGGCGCCAGATTCCAGCGTCCCGAGGATGGCGCAGTGCTCCGCCGAGCGCGGCCCGCCGCAGCAGATATTGGAGAGTTCGCGCAGGTTGTCGCGAAAGCGGGTCAGTTCGATGATCTTCTGCTCCACCTGGGCCAGCTTGGTGTCGGCTACTGCTTTCACCTCCTGACAGGTGACTTTGGCCTTGTTGGTATCGAGGTCGAGCAGCTCGCCAATATCGGCCAGCGAGAATCCGACCGACTTGGCGCGGATAATAAACTCCAGCCGCCGCTTGTCCTGTTCGCTGTAGAGACGGTAGCCGGATTCGTTGCGGATCCCCGGTGAGATAAGCCCGTTCTTCTCGTAAAAACGCAGGGTATCTGCCTTGACCCCGCACGCCTTGGCCAGTTCACCGATCCGATACATGCTCTCTCTCCCCTTGAAGGTATGCCGCAATAAAAAACGGAATCCACTATCACCCCTTTGCCCATGGATTGCCAGCCAAGGGCATAAAAGGGGCAGATAAACATCTCCTGGCGACCCTTTTTCCCATAAAACACTGAAAGTGCAAACGTTTCGAGAAAATCAAGTGGAAAACGTTTAACGCCGCGCCAAATAAGGCTTTGCTGTTTCAAAAAATCCACCACAGGTCACATTTTTTGTGTAGAATACGCGCCCATAACAGAGCGCCGCACCAAGCGGGCATTTCCTAAAACGCTTTTGCCGGATGTCGGGGCGAGAGTGGTTTGCGAAATCCCCCACTTCCATTTATTTGGGGACTCTCTGTGTTGAGCCTCGCCTCCCATGGAACGGTCCCCGTTATGTTGAGGACGATAGTGTGATGGAACAAGCTCGACCCATTCGCCGTGCACTGCTGAGTGTGTCTGACAAAACTGGCATTCTGGAATTTGCCAAGGCACTCAACGAGCGTGGTGTTGCCCTGCTCTCCACGGGCGGTACCGCCAAGCTGCTTGGCGAGGCGGGTCTGCCGGTGACCGAGGTCTCCGACTACACGGGTTTCCCTGAAATGATGGATGGCCGGGTCAAGACCCTGCATCCCAAGGTTCATGGCGGCATCCTCGGCCGTCGGGATCAGGATGACGCCATCATGGCCCAGCACGCTATCTCCCCCATCGACATGGTTGTCGTCAACCTTTACCCCTTTGCTGCAACCGTGGCCAAAGCGGGCTGCACTCTGGCCGATGCGGTCGAGAACATCGACATCGGCGGTCCGACCATGGTGCGTTCTGCCGCCAAAAACCATAAAGATGTCGCTATCGTCGTCAAAGCTGCCGACTATGATCGGGTTATTCGCGAGATGGATGCTAACGGCAACAGCCTGAAACTGGCGACCCGTTTCGATCTTGCCATCGCCGCCTTCGAGCACACTGCTGCCTACGACGGCATGATCGCCAACTACTTCGGCACCATGGTTCCTTCCTACGGTGACAACAAGGAGGGTGACGAGGAGTCCCGTTTCCCGCGCACCTTCAACAGCCAGTTCATCAAGAAGCAGGACATGCGTTACGGCGAAAACAGCCATCAGGCAGCCGCCTTCTACGCCGAAGAGCATGCCGCTCCGGGTTCTGTCTCCAGCGCTATCCAGCTGCAGGGCAAGGCGCTCTCCTACAACAACATCGCCGATACCGATGCGGCGCTGGAGTGTGTTAAGGAGTTCGACGAGCCGGCCTGCGTCATCGTCAAGCATGCCAACCCCTGCGGTGTGGCTATTGGTAGCGACCTGCTGAGTGCCTACGATCGTGCCTACCAGACCGACCCCACCTCCGCCTTTGGCGGCATCATCGCCTTCAACCGCGAGCTGGATGGCGCCACTGCCGCTGCCATCGTTGCCCGCCAGTTTGTTGAGGTGATCATCGCCCCGACCGTCAGCCAGGAGGCCCGCGATGCGGTCGCCGCCAAGCAGAACGTGCGTCTGCTCGAATGCGGGCAGTGGACGGCTCCGGCGCAAGGGTTTGACCTCAAGCGCGTCAACGGCGGCCTGCTGGTACAGGAGCGGGATCTCGGCATGGTGACGCTGAGTGACCTGACTGTGGTCAGCAAGCGCCAGCCGACCGAGGCCGAGCTGCAGGATCTGCTGTTCTGCTGGAGAGTGGCCAAGTTCGTCAAATCCAACGCCATCGTCTACGCCAAAGATGGCCAGACCATCGGCGTCGGTGCAGGCCAGATGAGCCGTGTTTATTCGGCCAAAATCGCCGGTATCAAGGCGGCGGATGAAGGGCTGACCGTGGCGGGCTCCGTGATGGCCTCCGATGCCTTCTTCCCGTTCCGCGACGGTATCGATGCTGCCGCGCAGGCCGGTATCTCCTGCGTGATCCAGCCGGGTGGCTCGATGCGCGATCAGGAGGTGATCGACGCCGCCGACGAGCACGGCATGTGCATGGTGTTCACCAACATGCGCCATTTCCGTCATTGATGGGTCAGGGGCTGCCGATGGCGGCCCTTTTGTTGTCTCTTTTCAACTGACTATTTCCACTGACTGACGGCCCGGGTGGCCGTCCAGTGACCACAAATAGAAGCGAGCGATACGATGAAAGTACTGATCATTGGCAA
The DNA here is from genome assembly GCF_000819685.1 of Aeromonas allosaccharophila. Classification (GTDB taxonomy): domain Bacteria; phylum Pseudomonadota; class Gammaproteobacteria; order Enterobacterales; family Aeromonadaceae; genus Aeromonas; species Aeromonas allosaccharophila. Next base: position 130,518 of record NZ_CDBR01000023.1, read on the forward strand.
CGGTGGCCGCGAACACGCCCTGGCCTGGAAGGCCAAACACTCCCCGCTGGTGCGCCACGTTTTTGTAGCGCCGGGCAACGCAGGTACCCAGCTTGAGCCGGGGGTCGAGAACGTTGCCATCGAGGCGACCGATATCGAAGGGCTGCTGGCCTTTGCCAAAGAGAAGCAGGTCGGCCTCACCATCGTCGGGCCGGAAGCGCCACTGGTGAAAGGGGTGGTGGATGCTTTCCGCGCCGCCGGCCAGCCGATCTTTGGCCCGACCGCTGCCGCTGCCCAGCTGGAAGGCTCCAAGGCTTTCACCAAGGATTTCCTGGCCCGTCACGCCATCCCGACTGCCGAGTACCAGAACTTCACCGAAGTGGAGCCAGCACTCGCCTACCTGCGCGAGAAGGGCGCCCCCATCGTCATCAAGGCCGATGGTCTGGCGGCGGGCAAGGGGGTGATTGTCGCCATGACCTTGCAGGAGGCGGAAGACGCGGTGCGCGACATGCTCTCCGGCAATGCCTTTGGCGAAGCGGGCTCCCGGGTGGTGATTGAGGAGTTTCTGGAGGGGGAAGAGGCGAGCTTTATCGTCATGGTCGATGGCGAGCACGTGCTGCCGATGGCCACCAGTCAGGATCACAAGCGGGTTGGCGACGGTGATACCGGCCTCAACACCGGTGGTATGGGGGCTTACTCGCCGGCACCGGTAGTGACTGCCGACGTGCATAAAAAGGTGATGGAGCAGGTGATCATGCCGACCGTGCGCGGCATGGCGGCCGAGGGCAACGTCTACACCGGTTTTCTCTACGCCGGTCTGATGATCGACGGTGCAGGCAATCCCAAGGTGATCGAGTTCAACTGCCGCTTTGGCGATCCCGAGACCCAGCCCATCATGCTGCGGATGCAGTCCGATCTGGTGGAACTCTGTCTGGCCGCTTGCGCAGGCAAGCTGGATCAGAAAGAGGCCATCTATGATCCCCGTGCCGCCATCGGCGTGGTACTGGCGGCGGGAGGCTATCCCGGCGATTACAGCACCAATCACCCCATCAGCGGCTTGCCGGTGGATGAGGTGGCGGGCGAGAAGGTGTTCCATGCCGGTACCCGTCTGGAAGGCGATACCAGCCTGACCCAAGGTGGCCGTGTACTATGCGCCACAGCGCTGGGCCATACGGTTGCAGAGGCTCAGCAGCGTGCCTATCAGCTCGCTGGCCGCATCAAGTGGGATGGCGTCTTCTACCGCAAGGATATCGGCTGGCGCGCCATTGCTCGCGAACAGGAGTAACTGACGCAAGCCATTGGCCCGCTGATCCAGACCCCGCTACGGCGGGGTTTTTTGTCCCTGTTTACCGCTTTCCACCATCCTCTTGCCGCGCGTCACCAGTGCTTAATCAGTTACCAAGTGCAAACAAGCACGGCATAGCTGTCACTATTTGCCACAAAAAAACAGCATTTTTCACAAACATTTCACCCTGAGTCATGGCATCATGCCCTGATGAATTCTTGCTGGGATTCATAAGTACCCCTAACAATTCGAGCATGTCGTTATATAAGGAAATCCCATGTTGAAAACCGTCCGCCCCCTGCTGCTGCCTCTGATGTTTGGCCTGATGACCCTGCCTGCCGTGGCGGGTGATCTGGAACAGCCGATGAAGAAGATTGGCTTCAACTACAAGCAGGCCGTCAAGGCTGATGATGCAGCCACCATGGAGCAGCACATCAACGAGATGAAGGCCCAGCTGGATGTGGCCAAGCAGAAGAACATGCCGGCCGCCAAGAAAGAGAAATTCCTTGAAGGGATGAACGAGGTACAGACCGAGCTGGATGCCAGCCTGGCCGCACTCAAGGCGGGTGATGAGGCCAAGGCGCGCGAACATCTGGCCAAGGTCAACGACCTGAAGAAGGAGTACCACAAATATGCCAAGCAAAAAGGGTGAGCCCTTTCGCTGGGATCCGCTGGTTCGCCTGACCCACTGGGGCTTGGCGGCGGTCTGCATCGGCAACCTCTGGGTTAACGAAGCGGGCGAGGAGTGGCACGAGTGGCTGGGTTACGGCGCCATTGGGCTGGTCTCCTTGCGTCTGCTCTGGGGGCTCACCTTCGCCCGTGGCTACGCCCGCCTTGGCGCCCTCATCCCCAGCGGTGAGGATTTTCGTCAGCAGGCGCGCGAGATGCGTGAGCGCCAGCCTCCGGCACCGGGTCACCATGGCAGCGGCAAGCTGGCCGTGTGGGCGCTCTGGCTGGTCGTGCTGGCCACCGCTGGCAGCGGCTGGTTTCAAAATACCGAGATGGGTTTTGAACTGGGCGCTGACGAGTGGCATGAGTGGTGCGTGGTGGCGTTGCAGGGGTTGATTGGTCTGCATCTGCTGGCCATTGTGTTTACCTCCTGGCGTCAGCGCAGCAATTTGGTCACCCGGATGCTGCCTGCCATCGGGCGTCGCTCATCCATCCAGAGCGGCAGCAACGAGCAGACCTGAGGCTCAGCATTAGGCTCCTTGTCTCTGAGTGAGGCGCCTGATCCGGACCCTGCCCAGACCCGCCCCTGGCGGGTCTTTTCTATGACCTCATCGAGCTCATCACTGGATATTGCCCGTTCGGCAGATGCAAAAAGGCCGCTCCTGATGAGCGGCCTTTTTCAATTTGGTGGCCCTGGGGGACTTGAACCCACGACCAATCGATTATGAGTCGACTGCTCTGACCAACTGAGCTAAGGGGCCATGATGTTGGTTTTGCGGCGTGGATTATATTATCCCCACAATATCAATCACTTGTGTTTTGTGACCGTATTATCTTGCCTCAAGTCATATCCGGTAGCTTCACTCCAAGTACACTTACAAGTACACTTTGAAGATATTGAAGTGCACTTAGCGAGGTTGCCATCCAATGCCATTGACTCACAGTGAAGTAAACGCGCTACCCGCGAAAAAGAACCCATATTTTCAGACTGACGACAATCGCACCCGAGGAGAAGGGAGGTTAGGTGTGCAGGTATTCCCGAGTGGCACAAAGACCCTGACGTTTCGCTACAGGCGCGAGGGGAAGTGGGCATTTATACCGCTTGGCAGCTTCCCAAACCTCACCCTTGCCGATGCCCGCGAGAAGGCCAAGGCGTTTGGTCAGATGATCCGCGATGGTCTAGACCCCAAAGACGAACTGGCCCGTCAAGCAAAGGAGCGGGAGCAAGAAAAGCGGGAGCATGAGCAGCAAGGAACCATTGAGCAGCTATTCAAAAGCTACACCGAGCAGATGAATAAGGATGGCAAGCGCACCTATGAGGCCGTATTGGTGGCCTTGGAGAAAGAGACCTACCCAGTAATCAAACCCACGACCAAAGCTAAGGACGTGACCGCACACGATATCAAAATCATTCTGGCACACATGATCCACCGTGGTGCTGCTACCCAATCCAATCGAGTCAGAAGCTATCTAATGGCCGCATTCAATTACGGGCTAAAGCATGACAACGACCCCGCCAACTTCATAGACGATGCCAAATTTGGTTTGGTGATTAATCCGGTGGCTGCCATACCCAAGCAGAAGGCCGCCGAACGCGTTGGGGAACGTTTCCTGACGTGGGCAGAGGCTCGCCAATTGCTTGATGATATGGAGCAACCCACTAGCTTAGGCTTGACCCTGCGTAGCTTGATCCGGCTTTGCTTCTTTACTGGTGGCCAGCGTCCCTATGAACTCGCCGTCTCACGCTGGGCCAATATCGATTGGCAAGCCAAGACCCTGACCATTACCGCCGATACTTCCAAGAATGGCCGCCCCCACCTGATCCCCCTTACTGATAGCGCCTTGCGAGTATTGAGAGAGCAGCAAGAGGAAACGGCGGGTAGCCCCTTTATCTTTGCTCACGCCACCAAGCCAAACGAGCCGATGCCGATGGCCTCACTTAGCCAAGCGATTGACCGTTACCGTAAACGCACCGAGATGGCACACTTTATCCCCCGCGATTTTCGCCGCACCTGTAAGACCCTGATGGGTGAGCTTGGCATAGCTAAAGATCTGCGCGACCGCCTACAGAATCACGCCCTGAATGACGTATCCAGTAAACACTATGACCGATATGAGTACCTGCCAGAGAAGCGCCGAGCCTTGGAGCTATGGGAACGGCGGTTATTGGATCTGGCAGCGGATACCGTGGTTTCCGTTAACTTTGGGGGACGTGGGTTATCTTCCTGACGCCAAAGGCATTGCTTTAGCGACGATGAATAGTAATGTGAGCCCTAATGGCGTTACTCAATAAAGGGTGACAATAGCTCTTTGCAATAACAGCGTGCTAACTTAGCTCACAAAATCGTCAGCAATGCACTTGGAGTACTTAAAAAAATGCTCAAGCTCATTTCTCAACTATTCACCGAAGCAAAAACAGTAAGAAAGGCAGTGGACATATTGTCACGTACTCTAGGGGTTAACCCATCATTGGTATCACGTATGATGGGGGATCTTGGGCCTGAGTGTGGTAACGAACTAGGGCTGATGATTGCAAAAACGGAGGGGAGTGCAACTGATCCTTTCCGCTTCATCTATGAATGTGGCGCACTAATATTTTTCTTCCATTGGTGTTTGTATAAGAGTGCTGGTGACATCAATTGGATGCACCAACATCTAGCAAAACAGGGATTTTTGATTGATCAGATCAGTACAGATACGCATGCGTTAAGTATCGCACAGTCACTACTAGGTGGTATTGAATTACGGGGGTACGACCTGCGCAGATTCAACCAAAACCTCTCTGTCTTTATGGCCGAATATGAAGAGTATCTTGACAGTGATGGCACAAGGGAACCGCCAAAGCTAGTTTTACATTAGTGTAGGGATTGTATGGATTTCTATAGAAAGGCTTCCTTCATAGCGATCATTGTAGTGTTACTGACCTTAGTGGCAGGGCCATTCCTATTCAAGTTCTATCCAAACTTTGAAAAGGGAAAAGTTATGTGTGAATCACAAGGAGGGCATGTTAGCTTTGAAGGGAGGAACATCAAGGTTTATGGTGATAGAATCGAATTGGTCGGTGTCTGGGGAATATTGGATAGTGGTAAACCCAGACACATTTTGATCCAAACTAAAGGACGGTTGTGTGTAATTGAAGAAAGTAACGCTGATTAGATAAACATACAGGAAGGCGTCTAGGATCGTCCCTAACGAGGTTGAGAGGCTTACGTGTAGAATCCCTAGGCTACGCCTAGTGACACTATATAGCATAAGTGAGTAGACCAACGCCTTCGGCAAAGAGTAAAAGACACGCCAAAAAAAGGGAAGAAATCCACACAGTAAGTAGCTAGTAGCCAAGGGCTACAAGGACAGGGGAAGGGGTTTGTCTTTTCTCTCTTTCCTTTAGGCGTCTTCTTTAGCTTGGCCCTGCCGGCCTGAGGCACATATCTCCAGTAATCCTCTATAACGCCTTCGGCACAAGGGGTGGCACTACGTGCCGCATAATAATTACTTAATTTATTTGTTATATTATATGTTATTGGGCAAATAGTGCCACCCCCCCTGGCAAATAGTGCCACCCCTCTTGCACCTAGAGGATGCTCCCTCATTACAAATGGTATCATCCTCCTCTTCTTGTAGCCCTTCAATCCAGCCATATCCTAGAGCTACTCCTAATTGGAGGGTAGGCATATCCCTTACCTAGAGAGCACACACACTTAACAAACATCCATGAAAATATTTGTCTAAGAAAACATACAACTAACAGTATAAGTATATATAGAAGCTATTGAAATTAGCCTGCTTACGCAAGTAAGTGGGCTCTTGCCCGTTCCAAGTCAAGATTGAGGTAATGAGATGATGGTGTATTCCCAAGAAAATGGCCTTCGGGTCAAGATACCTGCCTTTTGCGCCAATGAGTTGGTCAAGCATTTACCAGAAGGTGTAAAGGCAACTCGCTACATCGTAGACCTAATCCTAAAGGATTTGGCTATCAAGAAAAAGGATCGCGACAAACGTGATGAAAACTCAACTGGAAATAACAACAGCCCTGTGTAGGGCAAACCTGTCTGACCTTTCGAGCAACGATAAACACTTGCTCCTAACCCTCTCATCCTTTATCAACCCCCTACGTGACGGTGATTTACGTGCATGGCCTACAAACGCTCAGTTAGTAGCCTTAACTAGCTTGTGTGATCGGTCTGTACGCAATTCCATTTCCAATCTTGAAGAGCGTGGATACCTACAACGTATTACAAAGTACGATGCTGGCGCTAACAAGAAGACCCGAATTTTAATCCTTAACCTAGACAAGCTGACGCCAGTATCGGCAGAGCCAGAAGCTAAAGGGGATGCTTGGGAGGATGATCTAGATGATTGGTAAAATCCTATTTTTATATCCCCTTGTAGTCTATTTAACCCACATGATTTCAATTTTTATAATCCAATAGGTAACGACAATGCAACGATACAACTCAACTCATGACCAATTTATGCTAGCTAGAGCTGCTGCTAACGCGACGTACTTCGATAAGTTGCGTGAACCAGTCGAAGAGCTATTGGCGTTTGGTTTCGGGTATGTCTCCCTTGCCTCAGCTCTTAATGCGAAGGGTTATCTAACCCAACGAGGTAAGCCCTTCACTCGTGAGAGTGTACGCACCCTGCTAAATAACTTAGGGCTTTCTACAGTGGGAGCAGAAGAACAAGAATGCAAAGAACAATAATAGCGCACCTCGATCAATATGGTCGCTGTTGTGCTGTAGAACGAGAGCGAGCAGGTGAATTAATTCTCCTAGTAGGGAGCTTAGACAACGCGGTGAGTTACAAAGAGCTCCCAGAAAAATGCATAAGCTTGGCTATGCGAGAGATTAGCAATACCGTCTCGTCCCAAGGCGTCACGGTTGTAGTTGGCGAGGAGGTTGTTACTTTATGAACCTTTATCATGTCTATTACAACCAACAAGATAGGGCGGTATGCGTAGAGCGCCAAAGCGCAAATGGTATCATCAAGATTATTGCAGGCATCAGGCCGACCAGCCTTTACAGCAGAATGCTAGTCACCGATACTTTTACTCTCTCAGAGGCAATCGATGAAGCCTTGTTCACCAAGCAAGAGCAACTGAATAAATCGAAAGGGATGCGTTACCAGCGTACCCCCGAGTTAGAGCAAGAAATCAAGCTAGGTTGTTCTCATTCCGTATTACATACCAAATACGGCATCTCTAAACGTACCTATCACCGATTGCGTAACGAGCTTATCAGTGCCACTCCCCCTACCCTGTAGGGTAGTACCTCCCCCCTGTGCCACATCCTCTCTAGCCCTTGTATATCAAGGCTTAAAACAGCCATTTTTAGCAAAGTAGGACTCTACTATGTGGTGTTTTCTTAACACACGCAAACGGGTTGCGGTAACCCACTGTGACCACTACCGCGATTATTCAAAATTCAAGAACTATGACATTGATGCCCCTTTCACCTGGGCACCTAACCCCTTTCGGAGAAACTAAAGATGAATGAACAAATCAAAGACCTGTTTCAAGATGAATCAATCAATGATGATCAGCTTGCAGCCATCATCCAAGAGGCTCAAGGCGACGCCTCTAGGGTGAGCAAGAGCATGAAAGCCCTTGGTATTGGTGCTGGCTCTAAAGAGCACATTGCTTATATGCAGTCATTGAAGAATGATGCTATGCGCAAGCATGGTTTCTCAGATCCTATTCAACAAACGGAGTTTACAGGGGATGAATTAGCTAATCCCAATTGGACAACCAAGCAATGGAATCAATGGGAGCGTGCTAGACGTGTGAAAGCTGGTTACAAGCCTAGCCCACTCACCAACAGCCAAGACGCTGCTGACTTCTTCAAGAAACATAGAGGTGGTTAATGTCCCTCATCAAGACGCCAAAGGCTGCAAATTACAAGTTCGGAGGGCAGGCTGATAAGCCTGTCCGCTTCCATGAATACAAATCAGAAATTACTAGATTCTCTTACAAGGGCGTTATCATTGAGCGTAACAAGAACACTTACCGTATTACGCCACCCAAACTTAAAGGCTTTGATATGGCTTTGTGTGATGGTGTCTATACCGATACTCGTTCGCTACAAGGGGCGCTTGATTTGGCCTTTCTGAATGTTGACAGTGAACGCCAAGAAGAACTAAGAGCGCTGAATATCAACCATCGGTGTCCAGCTTGTAAGGGCGTAACGCTCATTCAGAAGAGAGATTGGCAAGAGGAGCGGATTTCTTGCCCCTTATGCGCTCGACACTCCCACTATTCCTACTATGAAGCCGTGAAAGATGAAGTAATCCGGTGATAGAGGAGAGGCGCATTAACCCCTTGTGTCAAGTTGACATACACAGGCCATCTAGTTGACTGATTTCAACTAGCCTCTGCACAAGGAGTTACTTCAAGGGTTGCGAGGACAATCAAGAGGTACTCTTGCAGAGGTATTCTATTTTAAATAGTTACAATGGTGATAGACACCAAGGAACGCACTAGCAGATAGATGTAATTACTTCACACGTAAGGGCATACAGCCCATGCACTCACCAACTTAAAGACATTGTTTAAATGCTAGCCGCCTAGCAGCGCAAGCATTGTTAAGGTTCCAAAAGACACTACAGCAAACAGCCTACCCAATGCAACTAAATTTGTAAAAATTTCTGTGAGATTTTTTCAAGCTGCATTGCATATATATAAGAGCACCCCTTACCCCCTGCCCCCCTCCATGCAATCCCCCCAGCAAATCGACGATGCCTCTATGCACTCCCCACACAGCTTTTTCTTCCTGTCCCCTAACCCACTGTCATTGTGTCAACCCATCACTGGGCAATTGATAGGGCTTGGAATGCCGTCATCATTCCGCCCCTAGCAGTTAGCTAAGTACACTCACAAGTACACTTCAAAACGCCAGAAATAGAAAAGGCGCAGCAGTTACTAACCTGCTACGCCTTTCTGAATGTGGTGGCCCCTGGGGGACTTGAACCCACGACCAATCGATTATGAGTCGACTGCTCTGACCAACTGAGCTAAGGGGCCAAATTGTGCGTTTAGCGGCGTGGATTATAGGGGAAGAGGAAAGAGCAGTCTATAGGCATATCAACCACTTGGCGACTAATTGTCCAGCTTGATAGAGGGTGCAAAGTGGGTCGCAAGGGTAAATGCCAGACAAAACAAAGCCCCGCATGACGGGGCTTTGGCAGAGCAGTTTGACACAGTGTCAGGACTATTCGTCCAGGAAGCTGCGCAGCACTTCCGAGCGGCTCGGATGGCGCAGTTTGCGCAGTGCCTTGGCTTCGATCTGACGAATACGCTCACGGGTAACATCGAACTGCTTGCCCACTTCTTCGAGGGTGTGGTCAGTGTTCATGTCGATACCGAAACGCATCCGCAGTACCTTGGCTTCGCGGGCGGTCAGGCCAGCCAGCACTTCGCGGGTAGCGTTGCGCAGGCTTTCGCTGGTCGCTGCATCCGCTGGCAGAGCCAGGGTGGTATCTTCGATGAAGTCGCCCAAGTGGGAATCTTCATCATCACCGATGGGCGTCTCCATGGAGATAGGCTCTTTGGCGATTTTCAGTACCTTGCGGATCTTGTCTTCCGGCATGCCCATGCGCATGGCCAGCTCTTCCGGGTTCGGTTCACGACCCATCTCCTGCAGCATCTGACGGGAGATACGGTTGAGCTTGTTGATGGTCTCGATCATGTGTACCGGGATACGGATGGTACGGGCCTGATCCGCGATGGAGCGGGTAATGGCCTGACGGATCCACCAGGTTGCATAGGTCGAGAACTTGTAGCCACGACGGTATTCAAACTTGTCTACCGCCTTCATCAGACCGATGTTGCCCTCCTGGATCAGATCCAGGAACTGCAGACCGCGGTTGGTGTATTTCTTGGCGATAGAGATAACCAGACGCAAGTTGGCCTCAACCATCTCTTTCTTCGCACGGCGGGCCTTGGCCTCACCGATGCTCATGCGACGGTTGATATCCTTGATCTGGGCAATCGACAGACCGGTCTCTTCTTCGATTTGCTGCAGCTTGCCGATGGCGCGCTGAATATCCTCGTCCATTTCAACCAGACGGGGAGACCAAGCTTTGCCAGCCTGCTTCTGGTATTCAAACCAGGCAGTTTCACACTCGTTGTTGGTGAAGGCCGCGACGAAGGTTTTCTTCGGCATCTTGGCCTGCTCAACGCAGAGCTTCATGATGATGCGTTCCTGCACGCGGACGCGCTCCATCATTTCGCGCATGTTGTTGACCAGGCGATCAAACTGCTTGGGCATCAGGCGGAATTGACGGAATACATCAGCCAGCTGGGCGATGGCGGCCTGGGTATCTTCGTGCGCACGACCATTCTTCTGAATGGAGAGGCGGGTCACCTCATACTGGGCACGCAGTTCGCCAAACTTCTCGCGAGCGACTTCCGGATCCGGGCCACCGTCACCGTCGTCGTCAGAGCTGTCGCCATCTTCGTCTTCGTCTTCTTCGTCTTCTTCATCTTCGTCGGCCAGATCGTCTTCGCCGAGTTCGGAACCGATGTGCGTGGCGGTAGGGGCCATGTCTTCGGTTTCGTTCGGATCAATAAAGCCAGAGATGATGTCAGAGAGACGCAGCTGCTCGGCTTCGTACTTGTCGTACTGTTCGAGCAGGTAAGTAATTGCTTCAGGGTACTCGGCTACGGAGCTTTGTACCTGGTTGATACCGTCTTCGATCCGCTTGGCGATGTCGATTTCGCCTTCACGGGTCAGCAGTTCGACGGTACCCATTTCCCGCATGTACATGCGGACGGGATCGGTCGTGCGACCAATCTCAGATTCAACAGATGCCAGAGCCTGGGCCGCTGCTTCGGCAGCGTCCTCATCGGCGGTACCACCTTCAGCCATGATAAGGTCATCGGCATCCGGAGCGTTTTCAACCACTTGAATGCCCATATCGTTGATCATCTGAATGATGTCTTCGATCTGGTCTGAATCGACAATGTCTTGCGGGAGGTGATCGTTCACCTCGGCATAGGTCAGGTAGCCCTGTTCTTTACCTTTGGCAACGAGGAGTTTAAGCTGAGACTGCGGGGTTTGCTCCATAGAACTCATCCGGTTGGTGTTGCTAGGTTGCGCGTACAGTGCGCTGCTGCGCAAATAGCCAATTCTAATAGAAAACCGCCAGACATGCTATGTCTGGTTGCGGCGTCGGTCATGAGAAACCCCTGCCCGCAGTATTGTCGGGGCCAGGCGGTTATATAAATTTTGCTTTTCATCCCGTCGATTCGGGCAACGTTATTCATATTGGGACTATTCACTCAAATATCAAGCCCCACACTCATTTCTTTTCTCAGTCTTCATCTCCCTGAGTAGCATCATTAACTCCTGCATCTCCGCTTGGCTTGGTCTTTCCTTGTTTTGTAACTCTTCTATACGCTGATTCAAAACCTGACTGGTAAAGCCAAAAAAAGTGTCTTCCAGTTCCCTCTGAATGTCTGGAGCTTGATCCGGATTGATCTCTTCAAACGGGTAATACATTGCCAGTTGTGCGAGGATCTCTCCCTCCTTGGTGCCGCGCCAATGTTCCAGCAGGATACCAGTGGTAATACCGGGCTGTGCCAGGATCTGCTGGTGCAATTGCAGCAGGAACTTGATGCCCTGTACGCGTAGTCCGGCCAATTCCGGCATGGAAGGCAGTTTGGCTGCTACCGCCGGATATTGCACCATCAGCGCCAGCGCCCGCCGCAGTGGAGTCAACTTGATAGCTTTTGGTTTGTTGACCTCGGCCTTGGGCTGATTGTTGCGGGCAAACAGTTCGGCGATACGCTGTTTGTTCTCGCCCCAGCGCATCATGCTGGAGAGGCGGGTGATCAATCCTTCTCGGGTAAATCCTTCCGGTACGCGGCGGATGAGTTCAGCAGCCTCATGGGCTATCTCATGCTTGCCTGCTTCACCTAGTAGTATCGCGTCCCGCCTTAGGCGCTGGAACATGAAGTCGGCGAACGGCTGGGCTTCATCGAGCAGAGCTTCGAAGCCCTCCTTGCCAATCTGGCGTACCAGCGAGTCGGGATCCTCGCCATCGGGCAGGAACACGAACTTCAGCTCGCGGCCATCCTGCAGATGGGGGAGGGCATTATCCAGTGCTCGCCAGGCGGCTTCACGACCGGCGTTGTCACCGTCATAGCAGCAGACTACCTCAGCGGTGGTGCGAAACAGGGTGTGGATATGGTCGCTGGTTGTCGCGGTACCCAGTGCCGCCACCGCATAGTCGATGTCGTACTGACCGAGTGCCACCACATCCATGTAGCCTTCTACCACCAGGATCCGACGAGGATCCTTGTGTGCCTGCTTCACCTCGTAGAGACCGAACAGCTCCCGCCCTTTATGGAAGATGGGGGTCTCCGGCGAGTTCAGGTACTTGGGCGTACCATCACCCAGCACCCGACCACCGAAGCCGATGACCCGGCCACGCTTGTCACGGATCGGGAACATGATGCGATCGCGGAAACGATCGTAGCTGCCCCCACCATTTTCACGGGTGATCAGCATGCCACCCGAGACGAGCAGCTGCTCGTGATCCCGGCTGGCGCCAAAGCGGCGGCGCACCTGATCCCAGTCGCTGGGGGCGTAGCCGATGTTGAAGCGCTTGACCACTTCGCCGGTCAGACCGCGCCCTTTGAGGTACTCCACCGCATGGGGAGCGCTCTTGAGATTGCTCTCGTAGAAGCGGGCGATCTGGTTCATCAGCTCGAACAGATCCTTGCTGACGGCGGGTTGGGAGCTGGCCGAACCACCTATGCTCTGCTCGCGAGGCACCTGCATGCCCTGCATGCTGGCAAGCTCTTCGATGGCATCGGGAAATTCGAGGCCGTCATATTCCATGACAAAGCCGATGGCGTTGCCGTGGGCGCCACAACCGAAACAGTGGTAGAACTGCTTCTCCTGGCTGACGGTAAAAGAGGGGCTTTTTTCGTTATGAAAAGGGCAGCAAGCCTGGTAGTTCTTACCGGCTTTTTTCAGCCGCACTCGCGAGTCGATCAGCTCGACTATGTCTGTGCGTACGAGCAGATCGTCGATAAAGGATTGGGGGATCCTGCCTGCCATAACCGTCCTGTTTCATTGCGGAGAAAATAAAAAAGCCGCGCATTCCAAGGGAAGCACGGCTTCTTCGACCAAACAAGAGAGTTGCCTGTTACGCCAAGCGGGTTTTCACCTGAACACTGACGGCGCCGACATCGGCACGCCCCTGAATTTTCGGCTTCAAGACAGCCATGACCTTGCCCATATCAGCCATGACGGCAGCACCACTCTCAGTGATGGCTTGCTCGATCAGAGCGGCAATTTCATCTGCGGTCAGCTGTTGCGGCAGGAATTCCTGCAACACAACGATCTCGGCGGACTCTTTGTCGGCGAGATCCTGGCGACCGGCAGCTTCAAATTGGCTGATGGAATCGCGGCGCTGTTTGACCATTTTGGTCACGACAGCGAGGATATCCTCATCATTCAGCTCGATACGGGTATCGACTTCACGTTGCTTGATTTCTGCCATCAACAGGCGGATCGCTCCCAGACGTGCCTTATTTTTGGCAAGCATGGCGAGTTTTTGCTGATCCTTGAGTTGATCCTTCAGAGACACGGCAATATCTCCCGATTAGTACAGGCGGATACGACGTGCGTTTTCGCGAGACAGCTTCTTGGCGTGACGCTTGACAGCAGACGCTTTGGCGCGCTTACGAATGGTAGTCGGCTTCTCGTAGAACTCACGGCTACGAACTTCGGACAGGATACCGGCTTTTTCGCAAGAACGCTTGAAACGACGCAGAGCAACGTCAAACGGCTCATTTTCACGGACTTTGATTACTGGCATGTGCCTTTCACCTCAGTGATAAATTGTTAGCTGACCTTCAATCGATCAGCATGTCTTAAAATGGTGCGAAATTATACTCTGGACAGGGAATGAAAGTAAACCCGCAGAGATCGCTCTGGTTTAAAAAACCCGCGAAGGTTACCATAGCCGTCTCATTTTAGCAGTGAAATTTTTTAGCAATGCGTGTATTGGGCATAGAGACATCCTGTGACGAAACCGGGATCGCGATCTTCGACGATCAAAAAGGGATCCTTTCCCATCAGTTATACAGCCAGGTCAAGCTGCATGCGGACTACGGTGGCGTCGTTCCCGAGCTCGCCAGCCGGGATCATGTTCGCAAGACGATCCCGTTGATCCAGGCCGCATTGCAAGAGGCGGGACTGGGTAAAGATGACATCGACGGCATCGCGTATACCGCGGGCCCGGGTCTGGTTGGCGCCATTCTGGTCGGGGCGACCATCGGCCGCTCGCTGGCGATGGCGTGGAACAAACCGGCCATCGCCGTCCATCATATGGAAGGCCACCTGCTGGCCCCCATGCTGGAGGAGAAGGCCCCCGAGTTCCCCTTCGTAGCGCTGCTGGTCTCCGGTGGTCACTCCATGCTGGTACGGGTTGACGGCATTGGCAGCTATCAGTTGCTGGGGGAATCCATCGATGATGCCGCGGGCGAAGCGTTCGACAAGACCGCCAAGCTGATGGGGCTGGACTACCCGGGCGGCCCGCAGCTCTCCCGTCTGGCCGAGAAGGGCACCACCGGACGTTTCCACTTCCCCCGTCCGATGACCGATCGCCCGGGGCTCGACATGAGCTTCTCTGGCCTCAAGACCTTTGCTGCCAACACCATTGCCGCCAACGGTGATGATGAGCAGACCCGTGCCGATATCGCCCGGGCGTTTGAAGATGCGGTGGTCGATACTCTGGCCATCAAATGCCGCCGTGCGCTGAAAGAGACCGGTCTCAAGCGTCTGGTGGTCGCCGGCGGTGTCAGTGCCAACCGTCATCTGCGTGCCCAGCTGGCCGAGCTGATGGAGAGTCTCAAGGGTGAGGTGTTCTATCCACGCACCGAATATTGCACCGATAATGGCGCCATGATCGCCTATGCGGGCATGCAGCGCCTCAAAGCCGGTGTATTCGAGCCGCTGACGGTCAAGGCCGTGCCGCGCTGGCCGCTGGATACTCTGGATCCGGTCTGATCCAGAGGATCCTGCCCCTTGTCGGGCGGATGGTCTGATATGCCTTGGGCATGCTCCCGATAATGCGGGAGCCTGTTCGAGGCATTTTTATTGCCTGTTTTTCGACATGTTTCCCTTCACATCGGCAGCGGCTCAGCCAGGCCTGCTGCAACATCCCGAAGCCTGTTTGGGGTGCCAATTGTTCGCTATAAACTGAATTTTCTGGATTTTGCCGATGTGCCCCAATCTCGGCTTATGGCTGTTCGTTCTTCTATCTGCCGCTCTTCCTGGGTTTTCTATATCTGCTTAACAGCGATACCTGTCTAACAGCGACAGCCCGATCTTGCATGACGCGATAAGTCAGATCGCGCCAAAGGCGTCTTATAAAGTGATGGCGATGGTTGGGGAGGGGATGGCCTTTCTGGGACAGCCAAAAGGCTGTCACGGCCATTGAGGGGGCTTATGAGGGCTCCTTACCATCAATGGTTTTACATGGTGGCAGAACTCAACGCTCTGAAAGACGAGATAAAAAAATCCCCGCCAGTTGGCGGGGATTTTGTTTGGCTATCGGCAGGCGATGGGATTACAGCAGGATGCCGCCGAAGAAGAAGCCCAGTGCCACGGCGATGGCGATGGTAGCGGTGCCCGGTACGAAGAAGGGGTGGTTGAATACCGCCTTACCGATACGGGTGGAACCGGTGTCGTCCATCTCTACCGCAGCCAGCAGGGTCGGGTAGGTTGGCAGTACGAACAGGGCGCTTACGGCTGCGAAGGAGGCAATCGCAGTCAGCGGGCTGACACCCAGTGCCAGTGCGGCAGGCATCAGCGCTTTGGTGGTGGCACCTTGTGAATAGAGCAGCATGGCGGCGAAGAACAGCACCACGGCCAGCAGCCAGGAGTACTGGTTCAGCAGGTCGCCAGCGATCAGCTGGATGGTGTCCATGTTGCCTTTGACGAAGACGTTACCCAGCCAGGCGACACCCAGTACGCAGATACAGGCGGACATACCGGACTTGAAGGTCGGCATGTTGGTGACCTGGGTGGCGTCCAGTTTGCACACCAGGGTCATGATGGTGGCAGCAGCCAGCATAATGCCCATGATGGCGCCGTCACGGGGGATCGGCGGGTTGGTGATCAGACCCACTTTACCGGAGATGGCAGTGGCATAGGCCATGACAGCTACGATGGCAGCGATGAAGATCCAGACAGAAACCTTGGCGTAAGGTTTCAGCTCAAGCTTGGTAGTGCCACGCAGTTTGATCAGGCCCTTGGCTTTACGCTCCAGATAGACTTCGTCCTGATCCAGCGGCTTGCCCATCATGTTGGCAATGAAGGCGCCCAGGATACAGGCCAGGAAGGTAGAGGGGATGCAGATGGCCAGCAGGGTCAGGTAGTCAACACCGAACGGCTCGAGCATGCCGGAGAAGGCAACCACAGCGGCAGAGATCGGGGAGGCTGTGATGGCAATCTGGGAGGCAACAACCGCGATGGAGAGCGGACGGGATGGGCGGATCCCTTGCTCTTTGGCCACTTCAGCGATAACCGGCAGGGTGGAGAAGGCGGTATGACCGGTACCGGCCAGCATGGTCATCAGATAGGTGACGACCGGGGCGGCGAAGGTGATGTATTTGGGGTTCTTGCGCAGCGCTTTCTCTGCCAGGGAGACCAGGTAGTCCATCCCGCCAGCCAGTTGCATACAGGCGATGGCGCAGATGACGGACGCGATGATCATGATTACATCCCAGGGGATGTAAGTGACCAGTTGGTCGCTCGGGATGGGCATGCCCAGACCCCACGTCAGTACCAGTACCCCCAGACCACCGGCAAAGCCGATGCCGATGCTGCCTATCCGGGCCCCCAGATAGATAGCGGCGAGCACGACAAGTAACTCGATTCCAATCATAGCGATAACTCCATTTTTTAGTTTTTTGGTTTTTATTTGGCAAAAAGCCAATTCCCGATCGGGCTGGGGATAAAGACCAATCGGGAACTGACTTTATGGGCCGGGAAGATCCCGGCCCACACTCGCTTATACGGCAGCTTCGCGGGTGAAACGCTTGGCTTTGTATTGCGGGTTCATCAGGTTCTCGATGGAGAGAATTTCGTCCAGTTGCTCGGCGCTCAGCAGGCCGCGCTCCAGAACGACTTCGCGGACGTTCTTGCCGGTCTGGGCACAGATCTTGCCGACGATGTCACCTTCGTGGTGGCCGATGAAGGGGTTCAGGTAGGTCACGATACCGATGGAGTTCAGCACGTGGTTCATGCAGATTTCCGGGTTGGCAGTGATACCTTCCACGCACTTCTCGCGCAGGGAGATACAGGCTTTTTCCATCAGGCTCAGGGATTCGAACATCGCCTGACCAATCACCGGCTCCATGACGTTCAGCTGCAGCTGACCGGCTTCGGCGGCGAAGGTGATGGTGATGTCGTTACCGAATACCTTGAAGCAGGACTGGTTGACCACTTCCGGGATAACCGGGTTGACCTTGGCTGGCATGATGGAGGAACCCGCCTGCATTTCCGGCAGGTTGATCTCTTTCAGTGCAGTGCGCGGGCCGGAGGAGAGCAGACGCAGGTCATTACAGATCTTGGACATTTTCATGGCCAGACGCTTGATGGCGCCGTGCAGCATGACGTAGGCGCCACAGTCGGAGGTAGCTTCGATCAGATCTTCTGCCGGCACATAGGCACGACCGGTGATCTCGGCCAGACGCTTGATGGCCAGCTCGGAGTACTCGGGCGGAGTGTTCAGACCGGTACCGATAGCGGTAGCGCCCAGGTTCACTTCCAGCAGCAGCTCCTGGCAACGCTTGATGGACTTGATCTCTTCACGCAGGGTGACGGCGAACGCGTGGAACTCCTGACCCAGGGTCATCGGAACCGCATCTTGCAGCTGGGTACGGCCCATCTTCAGGATGTTTTTGAACTCTTCAGCCTTGGCATCGAATGCCGCGATCAGGTGCTCCAGCGCGTGCAGGGTCACATCGGTGCTGTTCACTACCGCTACGCGGAAACCGGTTGGGTAGGCATCGTTGGTGGACTGGCACTTGTTGACGTGGTCGTTCGGGTTGATGACGTCGTAACGGCCTTTCTCCAGACCCATGATTTCCAGGGCGATGTTGGCCAGTACTTCGTTGGTGTTCATGTTGACGGAGGTGCCGGCACCACCCTGGTAAACGTCGACTGGGAACTGGTCGAAGCATTTGCCGGTGTTCAGCATCAGGTCGCAGGCTTCTACGATCTTGTCAGCAATTTCAGGACGGATGGTACCCAGTTCGCCGTTTGCCAGCGCAGCCGCTTTCTTGGTCAGAACCATACCGCGGACGAATTCCGGAACGTCAGAAATCTTCTGAGAGCTGATCTTGAAGTTCTCGACAGCGCGCAGGGTGTGCACACCGTAGTAGAGATCATTGGAAACTTCTTTGGTGCCCAGCAGGTCTTCTTCAATGCGGACGTTCTTGATGTCGCTCATTGTAATGCCTCAGAAATCAGATAAATGGAAAAATCCTCACCGAGTGGTCGCGAGTTCCTTGCGCACAGCTCATCCTGAAGCACCACACATCGAGTGGGGCGGTAGGGAGAATGACCTCCCGAAAAACTAATCAATATACTACTCCAATTGAGGTATCGGTTATTAGAGGTGGATCACTAAATTTGAGACATTTTCAAATTACTTTGAGGAAAGTACACATATGTTATGACGCTTTTATCATGATGATTATTATAAATTTTTGTGAATTTTTGCCGGTTTTTTAGATGGTTGCTGACGTAGGTGTCATTTGAGAGGCTTGAAAAGGGCAGGGAAGACCCCACTTATTCAGGGTAAAAGTGGTGATGATGCGACAGACGCATCGCGCATGGGCCGCCCTGTGAAGGTTGCCACTTTTTCTCAATTTACCGGTGCTGGAGTGGATATGGGCAAGTTGTTTCTGTTGTTGGTGGGTCTGGTGGTACTGGAGCTCACCGTGATGATCGAGGTCGGCTCAGTGATTGGGGCGCTGCCGACAGTCGGCTTGCTCATACTGACCGCGGTATTGGGCTCCTCGCTGGTGCGCAGTGAAGGGATCAAAACCCTGTTCAGTGCCCAGCAAAAAATGCAGATGGGCGAGATGCCGGGCCGCGAGGTGATGGGGGGCATGATGCTGGCGTTGGCTGGTTTGCTGCTGATTATCCCGGGTTTCGTGACCGACATTTTCGGTGTGCTGTTGCTGCAACCCTGGCTGCGCAACAAACTGGCCGACAAGCTGATCGGCAGCAGCCAGTTCCGGATGCAGATGGGTGGTTTCCAGCAGGGAACACAATCGCCGTTTGGCAACGCGCCGTCAGATGATCATCTGGGTCACGCCAAGCAGGGCGGTACCACCATCGAAGGCGAATTTGAGCGCAAAGAGTGAGCGTAAAGAGTAATCGACGAGACGAAAACCCGAGGCGAGTGACTAATCAGGGTTTGCCCTGATGGCACAGCGCCTCGAAGCGGTGTCGGGCATACCACCACGCGAGGGTGCCCGCCGCCAGATTGGCCAGCAGTATCCCCAGATATATCCCCTGTTCTCCCCCCAGCTGTGCCCCCAGCCAGGCTCCTGGCAACAGAAAACCGAATAGTCGCAATCCATTGAACAAGAACGAAATACTGGATGCTCGCACGCCATTGAGTGCCGAGGCCAGCAGCATCACCATGCCCTGAAAGCCGTAACCGATCGGCACCAGATGCAGATAGAGAATAATCAGGCGAATGACCTGCGGATGATCGCTGAACAGATTGGCGATCAGCGGGGCAAGCAGCCAGGTCAGGCCATAGATGGCGAGCTGGAACAGCAGGGCGAAACCCATGCAGCTTTGCAGCGCAGCCTTGGCGCGTGCCGGATTGCCTGCCCCGCAGTTTTGCGAAATGAACGGGGCCAGCACGGAGGCGAGCGCCATCATCACGATCAGCAGCAGCGCCTCGACCCGCGACGCGGCACCATAAGCGGCTACCACTTCGGTACCCAGGCCCGCAAAAATTGTCATCAGCACCGCGTTGGCCAGGGGGTTGAGCATATTGGTAAAAGAGGCGGGGACGGCGACATGGAGCAGCGATCGCCAGTGGTATAGCAACCGCGCTCGCGGCGAGAGGCGCCAGAGCAGCAAGCCTTCCCGATGGCGCAGGATATAGAGGCTGACCAGCATCGCCATCAACCAGGAGATAGAGGTCGCGATGGCGGCCCCGCGGATCCCCCATTCGGGAAAGGGGCCGATCCCGAAGATCAACAGAGGATCCAGCACCCCGTTGACCAGCCCGGCTACCGCCATCACCAGACTGGGGGTTTTGGTATCGCCGGTCGCCCGGATGGCGGCATTTCCCACCATGGGTAGTACCAGCATGGGGACGGTGAGATACCAGATCAGCATGTAGTCATGGATGAGGGAGATCAGCTCGGCACTGGCGCCCAGCAGGGTAAACAGCGGTGTGATGGTGAGGGCGCCGCCCGTGGAGAGCATGGCCACCATGATCACCGCCAGAAACAGGCTGTCGGTGGTGAGGTGGGCCGCCTCATCGTGTTTGCCCTGTCCCAGGGTGTGACCGATCACCGCTGACAATCCGGCGCCCAATCCCATCGCCAGTGAGGTGACCACAAAGGTGACCGGAAAGGTAAAGCTGATGGCGGCCAGTGCCTGGGTGCCCAGCATGCCGATAAAAAAGGTGTCGACCAGATTGAAGGCCAGAATGGCGATGATGCCGAAGATCATGGGGCCCGTCATCTGGCGCAATACGACCGGAATAGGGGCTGTCAGCATGGGGTTGGTGCGGGTCAAGGGCTCGTCTCTACAGCTGGCTTTGAAGGTTCTGGCATGGAAAACGGGCGGCGTGAACCGACCTTGCACCAGGGTGCGGACATGGGTGAACCATCGAAGATATTCATAGTACGTGAAAAAATTTTTTTTGTATTTGCCCTTGAAGGGTTAGCAACTCTGCCCCACATCAGGGACATATCTAATTTGGCCTGGAACGGCCATTCCTCAAAGCAACAATGAGACTCATTTTGGGAGAGTTATCGATGAAAATTCGTCCACTGCACGACCGCGTCATCATCAAGCGCATCGAAGCTGAAGCCAAATCTGCCGGCGGTATCGTCTTGACTGGTACTGCGGCCCAGAAGTCCACCCGTGGTGAAGTGCTTGCCGTGGGGACTGGTCGCATCCTGGATAATGGCGAAGTCAAAGCGCTGGCCGTGAAGGTTGGTGACAAGGTTATCTTCAACGAAGGCTACGGTGTGAAAACCGAGAAGCTGGATGGTCAGGACGTCCTGATCCTGTCCGAAACCGACATCCTGGCGATTGTCGAAGAGTAATCCATCCTCCTTTTCCCCGAATTGATTTAAGGATTGAAGAAAATGGCAGCTAAAGACGTTAAGTTTGGTAACGAAGCCCGCATCAAGATGCTGGAAGGCGTAAACATCCTGGCTGATGCCGTCAAGGTGACTCTGGGCCCGAAAGGCCGCAACGTGGTGCTGGACAAGTCCTTCGGCGCCCCGACCATCACCAAGGATGGTGTGTCTGTTGCGCGCGAAATCGAGCTGGAAGACAAGTTCCAGAACATGGGCGCCCAGATGGTCAAGGAAGTGGCTTCCAAGGCTAACGATGCAGCGGGCGACGGTACCACTACTGCAACCGTTCTGGCTCAGGCGATCGTCAACGAAGGTCTGAAAGCCGTTGCCGCCGGTATGAACCCGATGGATCTGAAGCGCGGTATCGACAAAGCCGTTGTGGCTGCTGTTGCCGAGCTGCAAGCGCTGTCCCAGCCGTGTGCTGACAGCAATGCCATCGCTCAGGTGGGCACTATCTCCGCCAACTCCGACGAGAAAGTGGGCAAGCTGATTGCTGAAGCCATGGACAAAGTGGGTCGCGATGGCGTCATCACTGTAGAAGATGGCCAAGGTCTGGAAGACGAGCTGGCGGTTGTCGAAGGTATGCAGTTCGACCGTGGCTACCTGTCCCCCTACTTCATCAACAAGCAAGAGACCGGTTCCGTTGAACTGGACGACCCGTTCATCCTGCTGGTTGACAAGAAAGTCTCCAACATCCGCGAAATGCTGCCGGTGCTGGAAGGCGTTGCCAAAGCTGGCAAGCCGCTGCTGATCGTTGCCGAAGACGTAGAAGGCGAAGCGCTGGCGACTCTGGTGGTCAACACCATGCGCGGTATCGTGAAAGTGGCTGCAGTCAAGGCACCGGGCTTCGGTGACCGTCGCAAGGCCATGCTGCAGGATATCGCCGTACTGACTGGCGGTACCGTCATCTCTGAAGAAGTGGGCATGGAGCTGGAAAAAGCGACGCTGGAAGATCTGGGTCGTGCCAAGCGCATCGTTATCACCAAAGAGAACACCACCATCATTGATGGCGTGGGTGATGCCGCTGTGATCGAAGGCCGTGTTGCCCAGATCCGTCAGCAGATTGAAGATACTTCTTCCGATTACGACCGTGAGAAGCTGCAAGAGCGCGTAGCCAAGTTGGCTGGCGGTGTTGCCGTTATCAAGGTTGGCGCTGCCACCGAAGTCGAGATGAAAGAGAAAAAAGCACGCGTGGAAGATGCCCTGCACGCTACCCGCGCCGCTGTCGAAGAAGGTGTGGTTGCCGGTGGTGGTGTAGCGCTGGTGCGCGTAGCTGCCAAGCTGACTGGCCTGCGTGGTGATAACGAAGACCAGAACGTGGGTATCAAGGTTGCACTGCGCGCCATGGAAGCCCCGCTGCGTCAGATCGTGATCAACGCGGGTGAAGAAGCCTCTGTCATTGCCAACGCAGTGAAGAACGGCGAAGGCAACTTCGGTTACAACGCTTACACCGAGCAGTATGGCGACATGCTGGCCATGGGTATCCTGGATCCGACCAAGGTGACCCGTTCTGCCCTGCAGTTTGCCTCTTCCATCGCCGGTCTGATGATCACCACCGAGTGCATGGTCACCGAACTGCCGAAGAAAGATACCCCTGCCATGCCTGACATGGGCGGCATGGGTGGCATGGGCATGATGTAATCATTACCCTTGCTCTGTTTGAGAAACGGCTCGCCCAAGGCGAGCCGTTTTTTTATATCTGACTAAACTGAGTCTGTTGAGACAGCAAATTTGGGGGCGATATGAAGATGTTTGGTTGGCTGACGCTACTGTGCTCATTGGTCATCATGCCAGTTATGGCTGCTGAGGCATTGACCGGGCCGGTGATCCTGAAAGTGGGTGGCAACATCAGCTCGACAGATGAAGTTGATGGCAAGGTATTGTTTGATCTGGCCAAACTGCAGGCACTGCCGCAACATGAGATAGTGACCGGCAATCCCTGGGTCGATAAACCTCACAAATACAGAGGCCCCAAACTGGCCGATGTATTGGCTGCGGTCGGCGCGGATGGCAAGACCATTACGTTGACGGCGCTGAACAGCTTCCAGATCCGTATTGAATGGGACAAGGTCGCCAAATATGACCCTATCCTTGCATGGGAAGACAATGGCGCTGTCATGCGGGTGCGTGACAAGGGACCGCTCTGGTTTATGCTGCCTCTTGATCAATATCCGGAATTGAAGCGATCCGAATATACCGACATGATGATCTGGCAACTTGATTTGATAGACATTCAGCACTGATAAAAACTGCACGGGAGCATGGGGTGAAAGGAAAGACCAGGGCGTGGCCACTGCTCGTCATTCTGTATGTATCCATCCTGTCGTTTACCGGGAGCACCCTCTATTGCCTGATGCAGATCCAGAATGCGACCAGAGCGATGGAGAAATACACCTACGATGTCTCCTGGGCGCTGATGCAGTTGCAGCTGGAGCTCGGGCGTTTCCTCAATGCGGTAGAGGTCTATCACTATGGCGGGATTGATCATGACACCTTGATGCTGCGTTATGACATTCTCTGGAGTAGAACGCCCATCCTGTTGAGCGGTCAGCTGCGCAAAAGCATGCAGGACAAGCAGAAAACCTTGCGTCTGGTGCAGCTGATTGAAACCAATATTCGCCAAATAGAGTCTGATATCACCAAGTTGCAGAGCGGGGCGCCCGATTATCAGCAGATCATGATGCGCCTTGCCCCGCTGCAAGAGCCGCTCTCTTACTCCCTCGCTTCTGTGATGCAGAAGAACATCAACGTCTACTCCGAGAACGATCGCCATTTTGGCCAGCTGCGCAATGCCTTGTTGCTGATGGTCTCTGGTCTGGTCATTTCGGTGCTGCTGCTCAGCATGCTGCTTATATATGAAGGGCGTCGTCATTTCAGGGCGGCCAGACGGGATCCGTTGACCGGGTTGTCCAATCGGGTTGCCTTGCTGGAGCGGATGGAGTTGTATGCCACTCAGGAAGTACCGTTCGGACTGGTGCTGGTCGACATCAATGACTTCAGGGATATCAACAGCAAGTTCGGCTATGACACCGGTGATCATCTGCTCAGCGAGTTTGCCAAACGGATCAAGGTGCTCTGTGAGGAGGGCGAGTGGAGTGGGCGCTTGGGGGGTGATCAATTTGCCATTATTCAGCGAGGCAGCAGTGATCTGCGTCAGGTCAGGGAGCTGGTCGCGCGCCTGCTGCACGCGCTGAAGCAGGATATCGTCTATGACGACTATCCCTTCCGGCTGGAAGTCGGGATCGGCATTGCCTTCTATCCGATGGACAGTGACAAGACCCAGGAGTTGTTAAGCCGTGCGGAACAGGCCCTGTTTCATAGTCGCAAGACCCACGTTCCCTATGTGATTTACGATAACTCCCTGCTCAACGAGACGGCTCGGCGCAAGCATCTGGCCTCGGACATGATCATGGCGCTGGAGCACAATGCGCTGGAGCTCTATTACCAACCCATCGTCAATCTCGAGAGTGGCCGCTGCGAAGCTGTCGAGGCATTGTTGCGCTGGCGGCATCCGGAGCTCGGTTTTATTCCGCCAAACGAAGTGATCATGGTTGCAGAAGAGTTCCAGCTTGCCGAACGGGTTGGCAGCTGGGTGCTGAACACCGCCTGCGAGCAGCTCTATCAGTGGCACCAGCTTGGTATGGTCGATCTGCAGATGTGCGTGAATATCTCGCCAGGCATGTACCAGCGGAATTTGCTCAAACTGGTGGCCAAAGCATTGATGGAGCATCACCTGCCTGCCAGCAGTCTGGTCCTGGAGGTCACGGAAGATACCACCATGCGCGAAGTGAAGAACTCGCTGCAACTGATGCAGGATCTCAATCAGCAGGGAGTGCTGTTGGCTCTGGACGATTTTGGTACCGGTTATTCCTCTCTGAGCTACCTGCAAAAACTGCCGGTCAGTAAGGTGAAGATCGATCGCTCCTTTATACAGGGCATTGACACCTCAATGGAGGCATCCGAGCTGGTCGCCAATATCTGCCGGATGGGGTCCATGCTGGGCAAGAGTCTGGTGTGTGAAGGGATTGAGACTCAGGCCCAGCTGGATGTGCTGCGATCCCTGACCGATATCCATCTTTATGGGCAGGGGTATCTGTTCAGCCGGCCAGAGCAGGCGGAGAAAATCTATCAAACCTTGCTGGAAATGGAGGAGCTTTGGCTGGCGCGTCAACAATCTGAAATGGCTTATATGAGTTGAAGGGGGGATTACTTGGCTGTCATCTGCCTCCGGAATGTGTGATTCGGTTCAAATTTTCCTCGTGTTGTTTGTTGTTTGAACGGTTGTGCGGTTTTATCAAAAAAATATGCAATTTACCCTTGCCAGAAAGATTCAACTCCCTATAATGCGCCTCCATCGACAGGGCAAGCGGCAACGCAGAAAGCCTGAGTCGATAACCTCGAAAAGCCTTTGAAAATAAGGCTTGACTCGAGAAGGCGGTTGAGTAGAATTCCACTCCCGCAGCAACGAACTGTTGCGTCGCTCTTTAACAATTTGAATCAAGCAATCTGTGTGGGCACTCACAGCATCGAACATCAAACAATTTTGTTGATTTTCAATGTCTGGTGAAGTGACCAAAACGACTTGTTAGCAATAACAAGCCGAACAGTTTATTTCAGCA
>NZ_CDBR01000024.1 GCF_000819685.1 Aeromonas allosaccharophila
TAAAAAATCCGAAACCAATCAACAGGTTTCGGATTTTTACACATCAGGAGGATCGGTCAATGGATCCTTAACTGATCGGCATTACTCATCGCGAGGCCTTTTTTACAACGATAACGCAGTGGATCAGGAGGGCTGGTCACTCTTGCTGCGGGCACTCTGGGCGCCTGGCGGCAAGGGTTTTCGCGCCATCAACTCCAGCTCCAGCAGCGCATAGCGGTGCTCGATAAAGTCGTAGACGTTGTTGGAGAGCGCCAGCTTGAAGTAACTGATGGCTTCCTTGCGGTTGCCTTTACCCAGCTCGAACTTGCCCAGATAGAAGTAGGTTTCGCACAGGCGCTCGGCGAGCTCCCGGTTATCCTTCACCCCTTTCACCACGTTGCCCATCAGCTGGGAAGCGTTGATTTCACCGGTATAAAGGCGCACCAGATCCCAGTTCCAGGCATCGTCATCGTACTTGTTGAGACGCTCGCGCATCCGGCTCATGGCTGCCGACGGGTCGAGTTTCTGCTCGGCCAGATAGAGCCAGATCACCCGATAGGGATCTTCCGGCTGCGCCTCATAGAAACGCTTCATGTCGGCCGCGGCCAGCTCGGGACGATTGCCGTAATAGAGGGCGATGCCACGGTTGAGATAGGCATAGTCATAGTCCGGCGCCAGTTCGAGGGCGGAATCGAACGCATCATAGGCTTCGTCGTAATTCTGCTGCTGTACCAGATAGACGCCGATGAAGTTGTAGGCTTCGGCGAAATCCGGCTTCTCCCGCAGGGCACGGTTGAAATCGAGCCGCGCGAGGGAACGCAGGCCAACCCGATCAAACACCACGGCACGCTCATAGAACAACTCTGCCCGTTGTTCAGTGGTCAGTTCCATTTCACTGAGCATCTGCCCGAGTCGCGCCAACGCCAGCTCGCTTTGGTAGGAGACCTGCAGGGGGGTCGCCAAAACCAGTGAAGCAGGCTGCGGCTTGGGAACCTTGGGGGTGTTAACCTGACTGCTACTGCTGCAACCCCACATGGGAAGCAACAACAGGATACCAAGGAGGTATCCAATCCCTTTCCTGACGTTCAATGAACACTCCGACGCTTACGCTTGACCCCGCATATGGTAAAGGTCAACTGCCACTTTGTCATGTAGCTGTGCCCCTCTACCTCAAATAAATCAGGATTCGACAGGGTATCCGGCCTCCAGCCAACCGCGAAAACCGCCGTCTACGCTGATCACCTTGCGATAACCCATCTGTTGCAGGTTGTCCGCCGCCAGAATGGAGCGAAAACCACCGCCACAATAGAGGTAGAGCTCGGTCTCGGGAGCCGGGAACAGGGTCTCGATATCCCGCTCGATCACCCCACGGCCAAGATAACGGGCGCCGGGCAGGTGGCCCTTGGCCCACTCGCTCTCTTCCCGCACGTCAATCAGGTGAAATGTGCGCCCTTCATCCTGCCAGCGCTTGACCTGATGAACATCAGTTTCGGTGATGCGGGAGCGGATCCCGTCAACCAGTGCCAAAAAACGGGGATTGTGATGCATGACAAACTCCTGTTGCTTGAATCATGTGCGTCAGCAAACGACACGCAGAGATAAGAAAAGAGCGCCATGAGGCGCTCTTCACTGTTACGGCAGGATTTCCTGTTGGTCCGCACCCTCTTTCTCTACCTGGGTCGGCAGCATGTGCTCGCGCTTGACGCCGAGGAACATGGCAAACGAACTCGCCACATAGATGGAGGAGTAGGTACCGAACGCCACACCGATCACCATGGCCACGGCAAAGCCGTGGATCAGCGCACCGCCCTTGAGCAGCAGTGCCAGCACCACGATAAAGGTGAGGCCGGAGGTAATGATGGTACGGCTCAGGGTCTCGGTCATGGAGAGATCGAGAATGTAGTCGGTATCCCCTTTACGCACCTTGCGGAAGTTCTCCCGCAGGCGGTCGAACACCACTATGGTATCGTTCAGGGAGTAACCCACCAAGGTCATCAACGCCGCCAGCACGGTCAGGTCGAACTCGTACTGGAAGTAGGCGAACACGCCCAGGGTGATCACCACGTCGTGCACCAGAGAGAGAATGCCCCCCAGTGCCAGACGCCATTCGAAGCGCACCGCCACATAGGCCAGGATACAGAGGATGGAGGCCAACATGGCCAGCGCACCGTCTGTCGCCAGTTCATCACCCACGGAAGGGCCGACAAACTCGACGCGTTTGAGCACAGCGCCCTCGTCAAGCAGCTTGGCCGCCGCCAGCACTTCGTTACCCTGTTGTTCTACCTTGACCCCCTCTTTCGGGGTCAGGCGGAACAGCACGTCACGGCTGGAGCCAAAGTGTTGCAGGGTTGCCCCTTCAATCTTCTGCTCTTCCAGTGCGTCGTGGATCTTGTCCAGGCTCACCGACTGCTGGAACCCCACCTCGATGGTGGTACCACCGGTAAAGTCCAGACCCCAGTTCAGACCCCGATCAAACAGGAAAAACAGGGCAATCACCATCAGCACGGAAGAGAAAACCACACCCGGCTTGGCATAGCGCATAAACGGGATCGGTTTTTCAAAATGTAGAATCTGAAACATCTCTCTATCCTCAGATGGGCAGCTTGTCGATGCGCCGTCCACCCCAAGCCAGGTTGATAATGGCACGGGAAACTGTGATGGCAGTAAACATGGAGGCGGTCAGACCAATGCCCAGCGTCAGGGCAAAGCCCTTGATGGCGCCAGTACCGATACCAAACAGGATCACGCACGTGATCAGCGAGGTAACGTTCGAGTCGGCGATGGTGGAGAATGCACGATCAAAGCCCAGATGGATGGCTTGCTGAACACCGCGACCGTTGCGGATCTCTTCACGAATACGCTCGTAGATCAACACGTTGGCATCCACCGCCATACCCAGCGTCAGCACGATACCGGCGATACCCGGCAGCGTCATGGTGGCCCCCGGGATCATCGACATGATGCCGACAATCAACACCAGGTTCATACAGAGCGCCAGGTTGGCGACCCAACCGAACGCGCGGTAGTAGATCCCCATGAACAGCACGATCACCAGCATGGCCCAGCCGATGGCTTCCATACCGCTGTCGATGTTCTGTTGCCCCAGGCTCGGGCCAATGGTGCGCTCTTCCACGATCTGGATCGGGGCGATCAACGCACCGGCACGCAGCAGCAGCGCCAGGTTGTGGGCTTCGTTGGCGTTGTCGATACCGGTGATACGGAACTGGCTGCCAAGGCGCGACTGGATGGTGGCGACGTTGATCACCTCCTCCTGCTTGCGGAACTTGCGCTTGCCATCCGGACCCGGCTGACCGACCGGTTTGTACTCGATGAAGACGGTCGCCATCCCTTTACCGACGTTGTCCTTGGTAAAGTTGGCCATCTTGTTGCCACCCTGGCCATCAAGCTTGATGTTGACCTGGGGACGGCTGTACTCGTCGAAACCGGACTGGGCACCCACGATGTGGTCACCGGTCAGGATCACCCGCTTTTGCAGCACCACAGGACGACCGTTGCGATCGTTGTAGAGCTTGGAGCTGGGCGGGACACGACCATCGGCAGCGGCTTGAATATCAGCCGCCTCATCCACCATGTGGAATTCCAGGGTCGCGGTGGCACCCAGGATCTCCTTGGCGCGGGCGGTATCCTGAATACCGGGCAGTTCAACGACAATGCGCTCGGCGCCTTGCTGTTGTACCAGCGGCTCGGCCACACCCAGTTCGTTGACCCGGTTACGGATGATGGTGATGTTCTGCTCGAGGGCGTACTTCTTCACTTCCTTGATCTTGGCTTCGCTCAGACCCGCCAGCAGGATGAACTCATCCCCCTTCTGCTCGGTGGTGAAGGTCAAATCAGGGTTCTGACGACGCAGATGAGAAACAGCACGTTCCTGATCGGCTTCGTCACGGAAGATCACCTGCACCTGATCGCCGGTCCGGCGCACGCCGGAGTAACGGATCTTCTGGTTGCGCAGCTCGGTGCGGAAATCCTGCACCATCTGCTCTTGCTGCTTGGTCAGTGCTTCGGCCATGTCCACTTCCATCAGGAAGTGCACACCACCGCGCAGATCAAGACCCAGCTTCAGAGGCGCCGCACCGATGGCTTCGAGCCAGGCGGGAGTGGAAGGTGCCAGGTTGAGTGCGGTAATGAAGTTGTCGCCCAGCTTGCTGGCAACAATATCGCGCGCCTTGAGCTGGTCTTCGGTGTTCTTGAAACGGATCAGGATAAAACCGTGCTCGAATGCAGCATGTTTGACCGGGATCTTGGCCGTTTCAAGGGTCTCTTTCACCAAGTCAAGGGTATCTAGCTTGACCTCGGCACCACGGCTGGCAGACACCTGCAAGGCCGGATCTTCGCCGTAAAGATTGGGGGCTGCATATAGAAAACCGATGGCGATCACGAAGACCACCATCAGGTATTTCCACAGCGGATAGCGATTCAACACGCTGTGCTCCTTGGGAGATTAAAGGGACTGGATAGAACCCTTGGGCAGAACGGCGGAGACGAAGTCTTTCTTGATGGTGACTTGAGTCTGGTCGTTCAGGGCGATCACCAGGTAATCGCTATCGGCAGCCACTTTGGCAATCTTGCCAACCAGGCCACCGGAAGTGAGCACTTCGTCACCCTTGGACAAGGAGGTCATCAGATTGCGGTGATCCTTGGCGCGTTTGGCCTGGGGACGATAGATCATGAAGTAGAAGATCAGGCCAAACACGGCCAGCATGATGATCATTTCCATACCACCACCCTGTGCACCCGGAACTGCGCCTTCTGCATACGCCTTGGAGATAATGCTCATTTAACAACCTCTTGTTTTGATGTAGATTTGATAAAAACTTATATGTCGTTGTTATTTCACGTCTTTTTCAGCTAGCGGAGGCACAGGCTTCCCTTGCCGACGATAAAACTCTGTTACAAAGTCGTCTAATTTACCCTGCTCGATCGCGTCCCGCAAACCTTGCATTACACGCTGGTAGTAACGCAGGTTATGAATCGTATTCAGACGGGCACCGAGGATCTCGTTGCACTTGTCCAGATGATACAGATAGCTGCGGGTGTAGTTCTTGCAGGTGTAGCAATCGCAATCCGCATCCAGGGTGCTGGTGTCGTTGCGATACTTGGCGTTGCGGATCTTCACTACGCCATCTGTGGTGAACAGGTGACCATTGCGGGCGTTGCGGGTCGGCATCACGCAGTCGAACATGTCGATACCGCGGCGCACCCCTTCCACCAGATCTTCCGGCTTGCCGACACCCATCAGGTAACGTGGCTTGTCGGCCGGAATTTTCGGGCAGACGTGCTCGAGGATGCGGTGCATATCCTCTTTGGGCTCACCCACCGCCAGACCGCCGACCGCATAACCGTCGAAGCCGATCTCCAGCAGGCCGTTGAGGGAGACATCCCGCAGATCTTCGTAGACCGAGCCCTGAATGATGCCGAACAGGGCGTTCTTGTTGCCCAGCGCATCAAACTTGTCGCGCGAACGCTTGCCCCAGCGCAGGGACATCTCCATCGACTTGCGTGCTTCTTCGTAAGTCGCCGGATAAGGCGTGCACTCGTCGAAGATCATCACGATGTCGGAGCCCAGATCGTACTGGATCTCCATGGACTTCTCGGGGTCGAGGAAAATCTTCTCGCCATTGATGGGGTGACGGAAGTGGACGCCCGCTTCGGTGATCTTGCGAATGTCGCCCAGGCTGAATACCTGGAAACCACCGGAGTCGGTCAGGATCGGGCCCTGCCAGTTCATGAAGTCGTGCAGATCGCCGTGAGCGCGCATCACTTCCTGACCCGGGCGCAGCCAGAGGTGGAAGGTGTTACCCAGCAGGATCTGGGCACCGGACTCACGCACCTCTTCAGGGGTCATCCCCTTGACGGTGCCGTAGGTGCCGACCGGCATAAAGGCCGGCGTCTGTACCACGCCACGTTCGAACACCAGTTGACCGCGACGGGCACGGCCGTCGGTGGTTTTCAGTTCAAATTTCATTGCTACCTCGGCTGCGTCAGATAAACAGTCTGACAATAGGAGGGCCGCTCACGGCCCGGTAAATACGCTGAAGCTTATGCCTCAGCCTGGCGACGGGTAACGAACATGGCATCCCCGTAGCTGAAGAAACGGTAATTTTCGACCACGGCAGCCTGATAGGCCGCCATCACGTTGTCATAACCGGCAAAGGCGCTGACCAGCATGATCAGGGTCGACTCCGGCAGATGGAAGTTGGTGACCATGGCATCGACAATCTGGAACTGGTAACCAGGGAAGATGAAGATATCGGTGTCACTAAAGAAGGGCGCCAGCGGTTTGCCCTGCGCCAGGGTGACCTTGGCCGCGCTCTCCAGCGAACGGACCGACGTGGTCCCCACCGCGATCACCCGACCACCACGGGCACGGGTGGCCGCGATGGCATCCACCACTTCTTGCGGCACTTCCGCATACTCGGAGTGCATATGGTGATCTTCAATCTTATCAACCCGCACCGGCTGGAAGGTCCCCGCCCCTACATGCAGGGTGACGAAGGCCGTTTCAACCCCTTTGGCCCGAATTTTCTCAAGCAGCGGCTCATCAAAGTGCAGGCCGGCGGTCGGCGCAGCGACAGCGCCCGGCTTTTGATTGTAAACGGTCTGGTAGCGCTCCTTGTCGGCATCCTCGTCGGGACGGTCGATATAGGGGGGCAGCGGCATGTGGCCGATGGCCTCCAAAATCTCCAGCACCGGACGCGGGTCGAGGAAGTGGATCTCGAACAGGGCATCATGGCGGGCGCGCATCTCGGCTTCCACTTTCACTCCATCGGGGCCACCATCCATGATCATCCGGGTGCCCGGTTTGGGCGCCTTGGAGGCACGGACATGGGCCAGCACGCTGTGCGGGTCCAGAATGCGCTCCACCAGTACCTCCAGCTTGCCGCCGCTGGCCTTCTGGCCAAACATGCGCGCCGGAATGACACGGGTGTTGTTGAATACCAGCAGGTCACCGGGGTTGAGCTGGTCCAGCACATCGACAAATTGACCGTGGCGCAGAGCGCCAGTTTGACCATCGAGCTGCAACAGGCGGCTGGCGGTACGCTCTGCCATCGGATAGCGGGCAATCAGCTCGTCTGGCAGATCAAAATGAAAATCGGATACTTGCATCTTTCACCTCGGGGGGAATCGGCGGCTAGTCTAGTTATCCCCATCTTCCAAGGCAACCCAAAAGACCAAAAACCCAAGAGAGACAAGGGATAGCGAGCAATATTGAGACACGCCTCGGGTTAATGATTCTTTAATGATCTGTATTGACCCTGATCATGTTTTGCCAGTGGTGGCTGGGCTAGGGTGAAAGCAGATACACAAGGAGGTCCACCATGATGACCCTATCCGAAATCATGACCGAACATCCCTTCACTCTGGGTCCGGAAAACAGTGTCAAACAGGCGATGGACCTGATGCAGCAGGAGCGGATCCGCCACATTCCCATCGTCGACGAGCAGCACCACTTGTTGGGGCTGGTGACCCTTACCGATATCCTGGCCACCCGCGAATCCAAGCTGTTGCTGATCAATCCGGAGCGGGAAGCCGAGTTCACCGACAGCGTGCAACTCGACGAGATCATGACCCGCCAGGTAGCGAGTGTGGATCCCCACGCCGGTATCAAGGAGGCGGCACTCTACCTGCAGCGGCACAAATATGGCTGCCTGCCGGTACTCAAAGGACGCAAGCTGATCGGCATTGTCACCGAGTCAGACTTTATTGCCGTGGCCATCAACTTGCTGGAATTGATGGAAGAGCAGGAGCCACCCACCGACTTTTGATTGTTATTCCTGTAATTAAATTACAATAAAAGCGTTTTCAGCCGTCAAAATAGGCTGAAATTATGAAACACTTTCATTTTGATTGAAAAATTACACCAAATGCTTGCCTTGTGATCTATGTCACACTATTATCCCCCTCATGCAATAGTTGCCGAGGGGGAGACGAGGGATTGTGCACCCATTATCTTCCTCTCATATGTCTGCAAGTTTGCACACCCCGTAGTTAGTCTTTGCTGTAAAGCATTTGTTTATATAGCCATTCCTTGTTTGATGACCCGGCCCTGTCGTTACGATAGCGCCGGGATTTTTTTATCCGTGTTTTCTGCTCCCCCTTGTCAGCACATCCCCATCGCTGCGACCAGTTCCCTCAACCTCCTGCGCCACCTGTTTGCGCCACCGTTTATCTCATCGCGGCTGCACACGGCTTGCCATGCCTTGAAAAGGCGATGTACCGCACAGATATTGAACCACGACAAGGAGTTATCTCTGTACGCCAGAGATATTCATGTTAGGTACAGCCATAGTGAGCTATCTAATAAGTAGATTTAAGCGATTCAAAATTGCGGCTTTTATCGATTAACCAAAGCCCCTATGATGAATCCATCGAAAGTTAAGCGCCTCGTCTGGCAAGACTCTTCAACACCAGACCGGCATATGTACATCACCAAGGAGCAATTACATGTCTACCTACATCAACACTGAAATCAAGCCGTTCAATGCTACCGCCTACCACAATGGCAAATTCGTTCAGGTCTCTGACGCTGACCTGAAAGGCAAGTGGTCTGTGGTGTTCTTCTACCCGGCTGACTTCACCTTCGTCTGCCCGACCGAGCTGGGCGACCTTGCTGACAACTACGCTGAATTCCAGAAGCTGGGCGTCGAGATCTACTCTGTCTCTACCGACACCCACTTCACCCACAAAGCGTGGCACGACACTTCTGACACCATCCAGAAGATCCAGTACCCGATGATTGGTGACCCGACTGGTACCATCACCCGCAACTTCGGTGTGATGATCGAAGAAGCTGGTCTGGCTGACCGCGGTACCTTCGTGATTGACCCGCAGGGCATCATCCAGATCGTCGAGATCAACGCTGGCGGCATCGGTCGTGACGCTCTGGAACTGCTGCGCAAGGTCAAAGCCGCTCAGTACGTTGCCGCTCACCCGGGTGAAGTGTGCCCGGCTAAATGGAAAGAAGGCGACGCCACTCTGGCCCCGTCCCTGGATCTGGTAGGCAAGATCTAAGCCTCCCGCTTCCAAGACCGGCCCGCTTCAGGGCCGGTCTGCTTTCCGGCCCGGTTAAATGCGCCGGTCAGCGCTCTGGCCTGCGTTAAATGTGCCGGTCATCTTTCCGGCTCAAATTTCACGCCGACCCGCAATCACAAGAAGGAATTCGAAGATGTTGGATACCAACCTCAAACAACAGCTGAACACCTATCTGCAGTACATCGTCAATCCCATCGAGATCAGCGTGTCCGGCAACGACAGCGACAAATCTGCAGAGCTGCTGGCACTGGCCAGCGAGATCGCCGAGATGTCCCCCAAGATCACCCAGACCTCTGGCACTGCCGCGCGCAAGCCTTCCATGAGTGTCGCACCGCAGGGCCAAGCCCCGCGCGTTCACTTTGCCGGCATCCCCATGGGTCATGAATTTACCTCTCTGGTGCTCGCCCTGCTGCAAAGCGGCGGCCACCCATCCAAGGCCGATGCGGCCGTACAGGAACAGATCCGCAATCTCAAGGGCGAGTTCCACTTCGAGACCTATATCTCCCTCTCCTGCCACAACTGCCCGGACGTGGTGCAGGCGCTGAACCTGATGGCCACCCTGAACCCCGGCATCACTCACACCATGATTGACGGCGCCCTGTTCCAGGAAGAGGTCGCTGAACGTCAAATCATGGCAGTACCGAATGTTTACCTGAACGGTCAACCGTTCAGCCAGGGCCGCATCTCGCTGGAAGAGATCGTCGCCAAGCTCGACACCGGTGCCAGCGATCGCAAAGCCGCCGAGCTGAATGAGAAAGATCCCTACGACGTGCTGGTGGTGGGCGGTGGCCCGGCTGGCGCCGCAGCGGCCATCTATGCTGCTCGCAAAGGCATTCGCACAGCCATCGTTGCCGAGCGCTTCGGTGGTCAGGTGATGGATACCGTCGGCATCGAGAACTTCATCTCCGTGCCCTACACCGAAGGCCCCAAGCTGGCCGCGAGCCTGGAGCAGCACGTCAAGCAGTACGGCGTGGAAGTGATCACCGAGCAGCGTGCCGCCGCCATCAGCAAAGATGGCTATGTGAACGTGGATCTCGCCTCCGGCGCAACCTTGAAGAGCCGAGCCGTGATCCTGGCAACCGGTGCCCGTTGGCGCGATCTGAACGTGCCGGGCGAGCTCGAGTACCGCACCAAGGGCGTGGCCTACTGCCCGCACTGCGATGGCCCCTTCTTCAAGGGCAAGCGAGTGGCGGTGATCGGGGGTGGTAACTCCGGCATCGAGGCAGCCATCGACCTGGCTGGCATCGTCGAGCATGTGACCGTGGTGGAGTTCGCCGATACCCTGCGTGCCGATGAAGTGCTGCAGAAGAAGGCTCGCTCCATGGGCAATATCGACATCATCATGAGCGCTCGCACCACCGAAGTGATCGGTGATGGCAGCAAGGTGGTCGGCATGGATTACGAAGATCGCACCACCGGTGAGATCAAGCACCTGGCGGTAGCTGGCATCTTCGTCCAGATCGGTCTGGTGCCGAATACCGAGTTCCTCAAAGGGAGCGAGATTGCCCTGACCCGCTTTGGCGAGATCGAGATCGATACCAAGGGCGCGACCTCCCTGCCCGGCGTCTACGCCGCAGGGGATGCCACCACGGTACCGTTCAAGCAGATCATCATCTCCATGGGTGCCGGCGCCACCGCCGCACTGGGTGCGTTTGATTACCTCATCCGCAACCCTGCGCCGGAAGCGATCAAGGCTGACGCTGTGACCGCCTGATAAACCCCGCCAACAAAAAGCCGACGCCCGATGAAGTAAACATGAGCGTCGGCTTTTTTACATCTGCATCGATGCGCAATAAAAACCCCGCAGCAAATGGCGGGGTTGTTCATGACTGGGCTTAAACGACGGGCATCACTCCAGCAAGAAAACAGCCTCGATATTATCGCTTACCGTGATCTGCTGTTGTTGATAGCTGTTATCCGCCATATCCGGCGCGGGAGCAGCCATCGCCATGGCCTGCACCGCCTTCAGATTGCGACTATAGGCGGTGATGGGCGAAGCGTTGCGGTACTCCACACTGTACACCTTGCCAAGCTTCATCCCGAACGCCTTGGCCAGAGATTCAGCCTTGGTTTTGGCGTCCTCAACGGCATTCAGACGGGCCTGCTCCTTGATGACCAGCGGTGACTTCAACCCGTATTCAATCTGGGATACGGACTCAAGCCCGGCTTTGAGAGCGGTATCCATCAAGGGGCTCAATTTATCCAGTTGATAGAGTTTGACCGCCAATTGCCGCTGGGCACGGTATCCCAGCAATACTGGCTTCTTGTTCTCACCATACTGATATTCCGGAGAGACCATCAGGTTGCCAGCCTCAACATCGCTGCGCTTGATCCCCAACCCCTCCAGTTGGCTGAAAAAGGCCGCGACCTTGGTATCAACCTGCTGCTTGGCCTTGAGGCTCTGCTTATCCAGTGCAGTCACCGCCACATTGAGAGTGAGCATATCGGGTTCGGTCTTTTGCTCGGCATAACCGCTCACCACCAGATGGGGCGCTTGCGGCACTTCAATCGCCAGCAGCGGAGCACTGACAACCAGAGCGGAAAGAGTAAGAAGGGGACGCCACATAGAAAAAAACCTCAATCGGAAAGATTGAGGTCATTATGCCCGTGCCGCTAAGGGATTCATATATCGTGCAAGGGAGGGATCTGATCCAGTATCTGATTGGTCAGATCGAGGCTGATGGTGACCATGCTGCCGGGATCCTGGCTCTGGCTTGCCATATCCAGCGCCGGAGGTGTGCCACAGACCAATACCTCATCATCGAAATGGAACGAGTCCCACGACAGAACGTGTCCTTGCACCGCCTGTCCGATATCAGTGCCACCACTCGCCTCTTCCATCGGAGACCAGGCGATGATATCAGACGGTCCCAGCAAATCGTGCAACAACGGGGAGTGAAAACTGGCCAGCGGATACTCCTGCTGCCCCTGCTCATGGCCCACCAGAATCATGTTATGGGCAGACTCGGTATCCATGGCCGGCACATAGGTGATAGACGCCGCAGCAAAGTCAACATAGAGCGAGCCCGCTACATCACCGGCATCATTCTCAATCTCCATCCCATCCAGCCGATCACCCGCGATCGAGGCCTGATAGCCAAACTGACCGGCGCAGGTAATGTTCCCCTGCCCATCCCAGCTATAACGGATGCCATCAATGTCGACCCAGTTGAATGACTGCATGATTACCCCTCTCCTCTACTGCCGCTATCTTATCCATCCCCTTGAGGAAAAAACAGGGGCCAGGCAAGCCCGGCCCAAACAGGTTAATCATCAACCTTCAAGTTCAAGTTAGCCAGCAAACTATTAATTATGGCCTGTTGATCTGTGCCTCCTCCCGTCAGATCAACGCCATCAAAGTAAACCGTCTGATTAACCTGACTGCCACCCGTCGTACCATTGCTGTCTATGGTCAATACAGTTCGATTATTGGCACTGTCAAACGTAAAGTTTAAATAAGTCGCCAATGTGTTAGCAGGGGCTCCCGTAGACACATCCAGCACTGCGGATATATCGAGAATATCGCCACCGCTTCCTTTGGCGAAATCGGTAATACGGTCGATACCGCCATCAGCATCACCCGCCTGCCACTTAAAGGTGTCGCGGCCCGAGCCACCGATCAGTAAATCATCACCAGTCCCCCCGGTCAGGATATCGTTACCTTTCTGACCGTACAGAATGTCATTGCCTGAGCCGCCATCAAGGCTGTCGTCGCCTCCCTGTGAACTGTCTTGCCCGAACAAGGAGTGACTGTTGGCAACCAAGGTGCGCAGTTGGGCATTTGACAGGCCGGGATTATCCGCGACCAACTTGGCCCAGCCACCATCGCTGCCATCGGCATGGATACTATCGCCAAACAGAATGTCGTTACCGTTGCCACCGACAAGGGCATCACTGCCGACAGCCACCGGCATGAAGATCGAGCCCAAGCCATTCGTCAGATCGCTGAAGTTGGCGATCGGGACGTAACCGTCAGTCGTATTGTCAATCGCATTCAATCTGGTTGCGGACGTATCGGGCCCGCTCGTAGAGCCAAGGTCGATGCCGATGGCGTTGATCTGGATGTTGTTGACTGCAGTGGCGGAGTCCGAAAGATGCGATAGTCCGTTCATCCCCGCCTGGATCTGCGTGGTTGAGATCCAGTTACCGGTCGTCGGATCGCCATCGGTCACAAAAAGGACGATCTTGTTATCGGCAGCCGTGTCGTTGGCGACTAGCGTGTTCGCCATGGTCAACGCCGCTTGATAATTGGTATTAGATCCGCCCGGCGTCCTGGTAAGGGCATCGATTGCCGCCTTGGCATCAGACACTGTGGAATAACTCCCCACAATCTGACTGTTTGTTGCAAACGTGCCGATCTCGATCTGCAAATCGGTCACGCCGATAAATTTGTCCAAAAGCGTTTTCAACGCAGTCTTCATCTGCCCCAGCTCGGTGTAGTGTATACTGCCAGAGGTATCAATAATGAATGTCAGGTTGTACGAACCCGATGCAACTCCCCCGAGGTCACCGACCAAAACATCAGCTCCAGCACTCCCTGCGATATTGCCATCTACATCAGCAAGGTTCGGGTTCGCAATGAAGTGATCAGTAGTGCTCACACCGGCATCGCTGACATTGGTACCGACCACGAGCACCGGGTCCGGGTTGCGGAGGTCAAGGGTCAACGAAGCCTGATCCTGATCGCCATCCGCATCGGTGACCGTCACATTGAATCCAAGATCCTGTGGATCACCCACATTGGTCACACCAAGGCTAACCAAATCTACTTTTGCTTCACCGTTAGCATTGGGGGTGTACAACTCGATGTAGTCGATAAATTTGGCATTCGCCCCAGACGGGATCATCACCTCAAATGCTCCGCTAGTTGGCGTGACCTGTCCGCTTGACCAAGTGCCATCGGTATAGCGCACGACATAATCAATTGTATTGCCGCTATATCCGTTGAAGCTAATCGTAGCTACTGTCACATTCGGCCCCGAAAAAGCGGGGGGGGTATAGCCGCCTGGACCATCAAAGTCATCCACATCGGCAAAGTCGAAGCGCATAAACTCATTAGCGGTAAAGTTATTGTTGCCAACCCCCCATCCGGCCGTCGAACCATTAACCGAATCAAACGCGAGTCCGGTTGCTACAGCCCCCGCCTTCCAAGCAGCCAAGTTGAAGCCACCTGTGGCCTGCCAACCTGTCAACACAGACAATTGGCCAGACGTAGTGTTGGTCAGGATCTGCCAAGGTTGTGGGCCGGATCCGAAGGCGCTCGATCCATCAATCGGCACGGTTGTGGTCATGCCATCAAGTGGCTTGAATACCTCAACCTTATATTGGTCCGAATCAGGGATAATGGTCAGAGTGAATACCTTGGCGCCGCTGGCAGTTCGGTCGCTGCCGGTATAGGCCACCAATACCCCCGGATTGCCAGGGTCAACATAATAGCTAACCAGTTGCCCACCAGAACTCAACCCAGCGGGAACCGTATTACCGAGCAAGCTCGCAATAACTGGCTGATCAGCCCCCGATGTAAGATCGAAAGTACCAGTGAACACCGTTCCCGCCACATTCGTGACATTCAAAGCAGGTTGGACAATGCCAATGCTCGGCACGTCATCGACGATGCTGACGTTGATGGTGCCGGTGGTGGTGTTGCCGTTGGCATCGGTAACCGTGTAGTTGAAGCCCTCAACATTCGGCTCGGTGGTGACTCCGTTGTTATTGGTAGCGCCATCGTAGGTCGTGTCGAGCGTGTAGGTGTAGGTACCATCGGCGTTCAGCACCAGGTTGCCATAGTTGCCATTGCCGTTGCTGGTCAGCGTGTAGGTGTAAGGACCCGTACCGCCGGCCGGGGTGATCGCACCGTTGAAGGCTTCGCTGTTAGCCCCGGCGTCGCTGCCGCTCGGCAGGCCGGCTTCGTTGACCAGGGCTTCGGAGTCGCTGGCCGTTACCGAGACGTTATTGACGTTGATCGTCAGCGTCGTGGTCGACAGGTCGCCGTCGCCATCCTGCACGGTATAGACGAAGGTGTCGGTCTGGTTGGTGGTGACCGCATTCGGGTTGGCATCGTAGGTGTAGGTGCCATCGACATTCAGGTACAAGGTACCGTAGGAGCCAGCAATACCACTGACCGTGCCGACGCCGCCGGAAACCGGCGAAGATGTGTTGTTGCCGGCTGCGACGCCAACCACCTGCGGCGAACCGAAGCCGTCCGCCCCCGCCGTGTCGACACCGGCCGCACCGCTGGTCGTGCCAACACCGGTCAGCACGTTGCCGGTCGTGTCCGCACCTTCTGTCACGCTGTCGGTGTCCGCACGCGCCGTCGGCACGTC